>NZ_JBVIJX010000020.1:95794-226043 GCF_055581185.1 Streptomyces sp. NPDC031474 | reverse complement strand
AGTCATTTCGCACCTACAAAGTCAGGTCCCCCCAGGCACCGGGTGGAGTCAGAACTGACCTACAAGTGGCGTCAACCGCCACCTACGAAGCCAGTCAGGTCGACCAGGGCCGATGTCGCCTCGGGGGCGAGGGTGCGCAGGGTCTGGCCGGTCCTCGCGGCGGCGGTGGCCAGTGGCGTCTTCGGCTGGGCGTCGCGGGTCAGGCCGCACAGGCACTCGGTCTCGTGCCAGCGCTGGTCACAGCCGCAGACACACCACCAGCTGGCGTAGCCCCAGCACCACGACCAGGCGCCGACCGCGTACCGGCCTTCGGCGTCGGGCGCGTAGACGCCGCCGACCTGCTCGCCGGGCTCGATGTCGTCCCAGCACTGCCAGTCCATGACGAACACGACGGCGCGGGGCTCGCCCTCGCCGGTGGGCTCGGTGGTGTCCACCTCGGTCCCGGGCTGGACCTTGAAGATGCTCACCGCCTGGTTGGGGTCCTGGTCGGCCAGTGGCCAGCGGACGTGTGCGACGATCCGCCGGGGGTGGCCGTCGCGGTCCAGGCCGCCGTCGATGACGTGGACGCTGCTCGGGCTGTCGGTGCGGCCCTCGATGACGTGGACGGTCGGGACGGAGGTGTAGCCGCACTCCTCCTCAGCCATCTCGGTCGTGCGGGCGGCCATCTTCTTGACGGTGTCGAGGGTGAAGTGCGGCGCAAGGAACCCGTTCCACAGGTTCGTCGGGTCCAACTTCGCGTCGTACGGGCCGAAGGTGTCGTCGATGCAGACGCGCGTCTCGATCTCGCAGCGTTCGCTCATGGTGTGTTCGTTCCTTCCGGGTATGGGTCCGGCCGGGACCCACTGGGTCCCGGCCGGATGGTCGTGCTGAGCAGGGCGGCCTCAGTCGCTGTCCCGCGACGGGTTGATGGCCGTCGTGTGGTCGTGCCCGGTCTGCTTGCGGTCGTGGGCCATGCCTTCGGCGCAGGTGGCGAGGTGTCCGGCCCAGTCCTTCTGCGGGCCGTCGGGGATGACCCGGTAGACGAAGCAGCGGCGGTCGCAGAACTTGCAGTAGGCGCCAGCCATGGCGTCCTCCTTGTCGGGTGGGTCAGACGGCCAGGTCGAAGTACACGCGGTAGTCGAGCTGGCCCACTCGGTCCGCCTTTGAGGCGTTGCAGGACCGGCACAGGGGCTGGATGTTGTCGATCTGGTGGTAGCCGCCCAGGGCCAGCGGGATCACATGATCGGCTTCAAGCGGCAGGTCGTTCCGCAAGCAGCACAGGCAGTAGCCGCCGTAGGCCTCGACGAGCGCCCGCCACTCGGCGACCGTCACGCCGGCGCCGGGGGCGGCGGCCTTGCGTGCGCGGTACCTGGCCCGCCGAGCCCGGTTGGCCTCCGGGTTGTTCCGGATCCACTCCGCGTTCTTCGCCGCGTAGTAGTCCCGGTTCTGCCGGTAACTAGCCCGCTGAATCTCCCGCGCCTTGTCGAGGTTCCGCCGCCACCAGTAACGCGACCAGGCCCGGTACTTCTCCGGGTCCGCGCTGCGCTTCTCGCGCTCGACGGCGAGGCGGCAAGGCTTGCACCTGCTGTCGAACGTCTTGCCCTGCGGGTAGAAGTCGGTCAGCGGCTTGGTCTCCTGGCACCCCTTGCACGTCTTGCGATCGGGCCGGGGAGCGCGCTGCTTCGGCTCGCGCACCCGGCACGCCTTGCATTCGCTGCGACGAGCGTCCGCCATCAGCTTGTTGCGGTGAAAGGCATCCAGGGCCTTCACCTCACCGCATCTCGTGCATCGCTTCACCAGAGACCGCCCTGCTGGGACACCTTCCGCGAGCCAAGCTCGGGGATCTCCTCTCCGGTCTGTTCGAGGTACCACTTCGCGAAGAACTCCCTGTGGCACCAGTCGTTCGGGGGCTTCAGCCGGTCGTAGCGGTCGAAGCAGAGCAGGACCAGGCGGGCACCGCCGTGCCGCGCGGAGAGGCCGGCCAGCTCGGCGTGGATGCGGTCGATGCCGTGGCCGTTCAGGATCCGGCGGTAGCTGAACTCGTACGCGTCCTTGGGCAGGTTCTGGGCGAGCAGCTCCCGTGTCGGCGTGATCAGCCGGGCGTGACCGGCCAGCTCGTAGCCGAGCGGGAAGCGCGGGTGGCCCACGGTGGTGCGGATCGGAGCGCCCACGCCTGGGGCGAACTCCTGGTAGGTGCAGGTGGCGAGTTCCATTCCGTCCTTCTGGGTGGGTTGGCAGGGGCCGCTCTGGGCGGCCCCTGCGGGTTCGGGTCAGCCGAGGCAGATGCAGGTGTCTCGGTTGAAAGGCTCCGTACCGTAGAGCCCGTTCGAGAGCCGCATGACCTTGCTGAACAGCTGGCAGAGGTCCGCGTTGTCCTCCTGCCTCTCCTGTGTGGTGAGGGTCTCTCGGAGCCAGGGAAGGATGAGGGCCATTTCCTCCCGGGTGAGGACGAAGAGGTCCCCGTTGTTGATCTTCTGGATGATGTCCTGGTTTTCCATGGCCCTTGCCTCCTGGTGGTGGTTTGTGGTGCTCCTCTCATCTTTTCCGAATTGGCTTACCCTAGCCAGTTTGAACAACCTGTTTCAGTAAAGAAGCCGCAAAAAAATGCAGGTCAGGCGAGGGTGAAGAGGTCGAGCTGGCGGGGCTGTCGCTGGTGCCAGCCGTGGGTCGGGAGCGGTCCGCCGGGCTCGGAGGCAACGATCAGGAGGACCGTGCGCACGCTCGTGCCGGACGACGCGAACGACTCGTCGGGCAGCGGGATGAACTCGCCTTCGGCGAGGGCGATCAGCTCGCGGAACTCGACCGTGGCGCGGTCGCTGTGCCACATCACCGTCTCGGGCAGTACCGCGATGAGCACGCCGTCGTCGGCGAGGAACCCGAGCGCGTGTTTCACGTGCTGCACGGCCGCCGCGAACGGCGGGTTCATCAGCACCCTGCGGTAACCGTGCGGGCAGTCGAGCGGGTCCAGGTCGAGGAAGTCCTCGTGGACCACGCGGCGGGCGGCGCCCTGCTCACGGAGCACGCGGACGCGCCGCTCGTCGATCTCAACGCAGTCGACGACCGCGCCGCGCCCGGCCGCCGGCCCCGTGATCGAGCCGGTCCCGGCCGAGGGCTCGAGAACGCTCATGCCTTCTCTGATCCCCGCGTGCTCCAGGATGTCGTGGACCACGCGCGGCGGCGTCGGGTACCAGCCCTGCTCGAACCGGCTCGGGAACTCGCGGGTGGCCAGGCACGCCCGCATGAACTCCTCCACCGGGAACGGGAAGACGTGGGCGCGCACCGCGTTGCTGCCGTCCCACCGGCCGCCGATCTCCTTCAAGATCTTGTTCACCTGCTCGTACTGGGCGTGGTCCAGTTCGAACGGGATCTGCACCCGGTCGCCGGCGATGACCGTGCGTGCGTCGGTGAGGACGTCGTAGACGCCGCTTGGGATCTCCATCGTGGTCCTCCTGGAGGGATAGGGGTCTGGCTGCGTGAACGGGGCTTAGATCAGTAGAGGTCGCCGACGATCTCGGCGACCGCGCGCGCGACGGTGTCGAGGTCGTCGCCCGGCTCGACGGGCAGCGGGAGGGCGTCGCCGAGCTGGTCGTTGCGGACGAACAGCTCGCCGGTCGGCTGGGCGCCGATCGTGAACGGGGTGCCGTCCCAGGCCCGCAGGTGGCCGGTGGTGGCCCAGGGGCCGGGCGCGGCACCCCACTGGTCGCCGCAGTACGTCAGGGCGGCCTTCGCGATGTCGTACGGGGTGAAGGTCGGGACGGGCTGGTTGTGGAAGCTGACGGGACGCTTCATGGCGGTCTCCTTGGAGGGTTTGAAGGGGGCGCACCGCGGGGGTGCGGTGCGCCGTAGAGGGTTGAGGGTCAGGCGGCGGACTCGGCGTCCGGGTTGAGGGTCAGTCCGCTGGCGCGGACCTCGGCGACCATCTCCGCCTTGCGGAGGTTCGCCATCGCCTTGGTCGCGATGTCCTGGAGGTGCTTGATGCGCAGGCGGTGACCGCCGATGCCGCCGGGTGTACCGGCGAGGAGCAGGGCCAGCTCTTCCTCGTCGGTGGCGGCGAGCAGCGAGAGGATCTCTCCGGCCTGCCCGAGCTTGTCGATCTTCCCGACGAGCTTGCTGCGGTCGGCGGTGATCCGCTCACGCTCCTCATCGGGCAGGTCGAGGGTGCCCGGCAGGGCGTCCTGTCCGGTGTCCTTGCGGGCGGCTGCCGCCTCCTCGGAGAGGACGAAGAACGATCCCTGCTCTTCCTGGCGCTTCTCCTCGGTGTGGAGGGCCTGCGCGAAGGCCTCGGCGTCGCGGGCGCTTTTGAAGTCGCCGCGCACCCACTTGGAGAGGAATCGCACCTGGTTGTCGTTGGCGAGCTTGCCGACGTACCAGGCGAGGCCGACGGGGAGCTGGCCCTTCACGAGTGCTTCCTGCGCCTCCGGGCAGAGCCGCAGGAGGTCGATCCGCCACTGGACGTAGGCGGGGCTCTTGCCGACCAGCTCGGCGACCTCGTCCACCTCGTATGCGGCGTCGACCAGCTTGTGGAAGGCTTTCGCCTCTTCGACTGCGGTCATGTCGGCGCGGCCGACGTTCTCGGCGACGGCCATCGCGAACGTCTCGCGGCCCTCGCCGACGCCGTGCATGACGACGGCCTTCATCTGGGGCAGCTCGGCGATCTGGGCGGCCCGCCACCTGCGCTCGCCCATGATGAGCGTGAACCGCTTCGTGTCCTCGTTGTATCGGACGGTGATCGGCTGGAGCTGACCCAGCCTCTTCATGGACTTGGCCAGCTCCTGGAGGGAGGCCTCGTCGAAGTGCTCGCGGGGCTGGCCCGGGTCACGGTCGATCTTGCTCGTCGGGATCGTGCGAAGCTGCGTCCGCTTCTCGTCGCCGGCCTGCTGGGCGGTCGCCTTCTTCCCCGGGGCCGCGTTGGTCGCTGCGGTGGCCTTTCTCGCGGGCTTCTTCGCGGCCGGGGCCTTCTTCGCGGGCGTCTTCTTCGCGGGGGCCTCGGTTTCGGCGGCCGCCCGGGTGCGGGCGCGGCGGGGGCGCGGCTGCCGGGCGGGCGTCTCTTCCTTCGGGAAGTCGTCGTCGTCCGGGGCGCCGAGGCCGTCGGGGGCGAAGCCGGCTGGGGTGTGGCTCGGGTCGACGAAGTCCTCGGGGCTGTCCTGGTCGGTGGTGGGGATGGTGGCCTCGGTGGCGGTGGCGGTCATAGCGCGTCCAATCACTAGCTGGGTGGGGTGGTTTGAACTACTTTCATTCTTTCCGAATCAGGTTGCCCTAGCCAGTTTTGACAAGCTGATTCAGCAAAAGAACTTCCAAGAAAACCGCAGGTCAGAGCAGCTTTCAGCGCGCCTCGGCCAGTGCGTTGAGCTCGGCCGCGATGCGCTCGAAGGCGGCCATCGTCGGGTTCCCGTCACCGTCGCACTCGTCGCTGCGGATCATGTCTCGCAGGGGCGAGCAGATCGGAGCCCGCCAGTCCTCGACCCACAGCCGCGCGAGGGTGGCGGGGTTGATCGACTGGGGCTGGGCTGCGTTCGGGGTGGTCGCCATGACTCTCTCCTCTAACAGGGGCGGATGGGGTGGTCAGCAGCCGCATTCACCGTTGGCGGCGCGCTCCTGGAAGCAGCCACCACAGGTCTTCGCGCGGACGGCGGCGGCCTCCACCTGGTTGCGGGCACGGCCGCGCTCGCGGTTCACGAACTCGACCCGCCCGTTGTAGGCGCTCACGCGCTCCTCGAACCGCTGCTGCGCGGCCCACTGCCGGGCGCTGCGCTCACGACGCTCGGCGCGCGGCATCGCGGCGTCGGCCGCCAGGGCGGCGCGCAGGCCGGCCTCCACGTCGGCGAGCTGGTCGGCGAACAGACCCCAGTCGACCGTCGGCTTCATGGCTTCGGCGATCCGGGCCGCGACCGCGCGCAGCGCGTCCCGGTCGAGCACGCCGCGAGTCACAGCCCGGCGGACGTCGATCGCCCAGGTGGCGTTGCCCTGGCCGATCAGGCGCCGGGAGAGGTCGAGCGCGTCTTCGGCCTCGCCGATCTCGATGATCAGCTCGATCTCCTCGGTGATGCTCGCGGCGTTCATTGCGCTCTCCTCTGACCGTGCAGGTTGGTGTGTTTTGAACTACTTTCATTCTTTCCGAAACGGCTTGCCCTAGCCAGTTTTAACAAGCCGTTTCGGCAAAGAAACTCCCAAGAAGCCGCAGGTCAGAGGACGGCCTCTACTCCCCCGCCTTCTCGGCGAGCATCTCCGCCATCTCCTCGGGGCTCTTGCGGCCAACCACGTTCGTGTACGGCACCCGGGCGTCCCACGAGCACCGGCGGGTGGCGATCGAGATGATCCGCCGCTCGTCGGGGCCGCCCGGCACGGCCAGCGACTTCGCGTTGACCCGCACCACCTGAAGCCACCGGCCGCACACCAGCGCGTAGTCGTTCTTCTTGAAGTCCGCGGGGCCCCACACCTTCACGCCCTCGGCCTTCGCCTGCTCGATGAGGGTCTCCCAGTAGCCGATCTCGTCGCACAGGTCGAAGTGGTCGGCGTCCAGCCGGGCCAGGTTGTCAGCGAGGGTCTCCGGGGCGATCGCCGCGCTGGACTCGCCGGCCTGCACGGCGGCCCGGACGGTCGCTTCCTGCTGCCGCTCGATGACCCGCCGGTCGGCGTTCAGCCGCTCCAGGCGTCGAAGCGTCACCTGGGGGTTCCTGCGGTGCTCCTCGAAGTGCGCGGCGGCGACGGCCCGCCGCGCATAGTGGTCGGCCGCCTGCTGCTCCTCGACGGCCTGCCCGCACAGGCGCTGGGCGCGCTCCAGGTCCCGCATGTGCCGCTTGGCCGAGTAGTGGTCGATCTTCACCGGCTCGCCCGCGTACCCGCGCGTGATCTGGCGCCCGCGCTCCCACTTGGCGTCCGAGGAGGCCTGTGCCGCGTCCGCCTTCGCCCCGAACCGTACGGCGCGGTCGCCCGCCCGCTCGTAGCGTTCAGCCTCTGCCCAGGCGAAGCTGCGCCGCCGGGTCTCGTCGATGTCGATCGTGACCGTGTGGCCCGCCGCGCGCAGCGCCTTGGCCGCGCTGTCGATGTTCCATCGGTCGGCCCGCCCGTCGCGAGAGCCCCGCAGGTACATGCAGCCGAGCGACTGCGAAAAGCGGAAGCCGTACGGGTTCATCAGCTCGTACACGCCGTCGCCGGTGGGGCCGTCGACGAGCGTGCCGTCCGCTCTGGTGTGCGTGATCGTGATGTCTGCCATCACTGTTTCCCTTCTGGTGTGGGCCCGGCCCGGCACTCGGGGCGCTCGAGGGCGCCCGGTGCCGGGCCGGGTGGGTTGGGTGGTCGGGGTCAGCTGCCCAGGATCGCCTCGCCGGTCTCGGTGAGGGCGACGCCCCGGCCCTTGCTCATCGGGGCGTCGCTGGTCCAGCGGGCCCATCCCTGGCTGATCGCCCACTCGACCATGTCCACGCGGGGGCAGTCACCGCGCTCGACGTGGACCATAGTGCGGGACTTGAGCGAGTGGCCGGACCAGCGGAGCGTGACGCCGTTGTCCCGGATGGCTGCCAGGGTGCGCTTCTGGGCCGGGGTCGCCTTCGGGGCCTTGGCCGGGGAGGGCGCGGGCTCCGGCTGCGGTTCGACCGCCGGAGCCGGCTCCTCGGCCGGGGTCTCGTCGTCGTCGAGGAGGCGGTCGGTGTTGCCGAGGAAGTCCTGCGCGGCCTCGATCTCCAGTCGGGCGCTCTCGTTGCGGATCTGGCAGGTGCTGGAGCCCGGCGCGCGGGTGAGGAGCTGCCGGGTGAGGCCGTTGCGCATGTCGCGCAGCGCTTCGTGGATGCCGGCCGTCTCGGCGTTCTCAAGGACCGTGCGGTACGGGAGGGCCCACGCGGAGGCCTTCATCGCCTCGCGCATGAGGTGCGTGTCGACCGACTTGGTGCCGTCCAGCATGTTCTCTGCGCTCTTCTTGCGGGCCGCCGCTTCCGCCTTGATCCAGTGCGAGGCGAGGGCCGCGAAGTAGTTGGCGAGGTCGAAGTTGGCGGTCATGGCTGACTCCCGTTCCGTGCAGGTTGGTGTGTTTTGAACTACTTTCATTCTTTCTGAATCTGCTTGCCCTAGCCAGTTTTAACAAGCTGTTTCGGCAAAAGACGGCAAAGTAGGCAGGTGGGTGACTCGCGCTGTGTGAGCGGTTCGGGCGTCAGGAGGCGATGTCGCCCATCCAGACTCGGCGGCCTTCCTCGTCGAGCTGCCGGGCCTCCTGGCGGGCGCCGATGTGACCGCGCTCGAACGCGCGCCAGAACTCAGGCCCGTGTGGCTTTCCGGTGCGCACCAGCGCGTGCGTGAGCTCGTGAGCGAGGACGTGCCGGACGAGGGCCGGCCGGAGCTGGAGGGTCTGCCATGCGATGCGCACCTCGTGCTTGCCGCTGTCGTACGTCCCCCAGCGGCGCCCGCCGATGTCGGCCGCGTGGACCGTCGGGATCGGCCGGTTGCCTGCCATCCGCGACCAGAGCTGGGGTGCCTCGCGGTTGAGCCATGCGGTGCCCTCGCGTGCGTACCAGTCGATGAACGGGCGCGCGCCGAGTTGCACCGCGTCCCGGGACAGCAGGAACCACCATTGCCCGGTGTGGGCGCGTTCGAGGGTCATCCGCGCGTTGTCCACGATCTTCAGTCGGTCCGAACGGCCGAGCCACAGGAACCCGGTGCCGTTGACCAGCTCCTTCGCGGGGTGGTCGGGGATGTGCTCGCGGGCCTTGCGTATGAGACCGGCCAGGCGGTCGCTGTTCTCGACGAGGGTGCTGATCACCGTGTCTGCCGGGGTGCCGACCGGCACGTGCAGGGTGATGCCGGGCTCGCCGGCCTCGATGCTCATGCCGAGCGTCTTCCGCCGGGTGCTGATCTTGATTTGGTGGACGTACTTCGTGAAGCGGCCGTCCGTCTGCAGGGCAGCTTTGAGGAGCGCTTCGGTGATGGCTGCCGTCATGTCGAGCATGTGAGGTCTCCGGGGCGTAGGGGACCGGCCCGGCGGGTGCCGGGCCGGCGGTGGGGGTCAGGCGACGAGGTTGTAGTCGACGGAGTCGCTCACCGGGAGGTCGGCCGGGGCGGGCCGGTTCGGGTGGCGCAAGTCGTGCGCGCCGGTCATGGCCAGGTAGTGGTCGTATTCCGTCACTAGGTTGATGGCGATCAGGCAGTCGTCGCAGACCGCGTCGCCCTCGGTGGCCATGAGCGCGGGCTTCTCGCCGCAGTTCGCGCAGGGCGCGTACTTGTTGTCGAACGGCGAGTGATAGCCGCAGAAGTGCTTGCCCTCGAAGGTGTGGATCGCGTAGGCGGCCTCGCCGTCGGCGGCGGCGCATCCGCGCTGCCAGCGGTCGCCCTTGCACAGGATGTCGTCGGCCGGGAAGCGGAGGTCGGCGGTGATGTAGGCGGGGAGGGCGCTCATGGCGGTCCGTCCTTTCGGGCTTGTTTGGTGCGTTTTGGACTACTTTCATTCTTTCCGAAACGGCTTGCCCTAGCCAGTTTGTACAAGCTGTTTAGGCAAAGAATCGACAAGGAAAAACCGCAGGTCAGGCGGCTACTGACCCTCCGGAGACGAGCTGCTCGACCTGGTGCACCGCGCGGGCGATCGCCATGACGGCCGCGGCGTCGTCCCGACGTTCGACCATGAACTTCCGGTGCTCGACCGCCTGCTGCCACATGTTGCCCTCGGCGAGCGTGTCGCCGCAGGCCACCATGGCGTTCGGGCCCATCCCCCACACGATCATGTTGACGGCGCAGCCAGCTGCCGCGAGCGGGTCGAGCTCCTGCGCGAACCAGGTCATGCGGGCCGGGTCGATGCCCATGCTCCGCACGTGGTTGACGGCCGACCGGAACATCCCGCCGGTGCCCGCGCACGGGTCGAGGACCGAGTAGCCCTCCCGGATCTGTTCGGGGTCGTTCCCGAGGGTCTGGGCGGCCATCATGTCGCACACCTCCGGGGGCGTGTGGTACTCGCCCAAGCCGGACCTCGCGGACTTGTGCCGCAGGGTGGTGACCGCCCACGACATCAGGTCGATCTCCGAGTTCCACGCCGGGTCTTCGCGCCCGGTGTGGTCGAGCGCGTTCGCCTTCAGTGCCGCGTGGAACGTGGCCCGGATGGCGGCGAGCTCGTTCTTCGTGAACTTCTCCTCCTCCGCCCAGCGGAACAGCACCGAGGCTGTGTCGATCAGGTCGGGGCGCCGCATCCACCAGTAGGCGGCGACCTCTCGGACGCAGGCGATGAGCTGCTCGGCGTCCAGGCCCCGCAGGAACTCGGCGAGGGTGCGCGGGTGCCCCTTATGCGGCCACAGCGCCAGGGTGGCGACGATGCCCACCGGGATCTCCATGCGGTTCCCTCCGTGCGAACCGTGCCAGGCGTCCGCGACCGCCTCACCGAAGGTGGGGCCGTCGGCGGGGCGGATGGCGAACTCCAGGTGGGGCCGGGCCGGGGCCGGGCCTGCCTCCGGGATGAGGGCCGGCTGCTGCGGCGTCGGCTGCGAGGGTCTCGCCACGGTGCTCGCGTACTGGCCGGCGGTCGGCTTCGGCAGGGTGATCGTCTTCTCGGGCTTGGGGGGTTCCGGCTCGCTGAGGTCGGCGAACAGGTCGAGTTGCTCCATGGCTGCCTCCGTGCGGGCATGAGGAGGCCCGGCACCATCAGGTGCCGGGCCAAGGGGTGAGGGGGTCAGAACTCGGCGAGCACGTCGTCCGCGATGTCCAGGTGACGGGCGAACTGCCAGGGGGCGACCTGGTCCAGGTGCCCGACCTCGTGCACGCTGAGCGCGAGCACCTCGGCGATGGCCTTCGGGTCGCGCGGGAGGTTGTCCGAGGTCAGTTCGGTCGCCATGTCCCGGTACCGGCACGCCATGGCGGGGTGGATCTCGTCCAGGCCGAGGTTTTCGTACGCGTTGGCCAGGTGGTCGGCGAGGGCTTCGGTGTCGGCGGTGAAGGTGGCGGCGTCCATGACGGGCTCCCGTTCTGTGTAGGTTGGTGTGTTTTGAACTACTTTCATTCTTTCCGAAACGACTTACCCTAGCCAGTTTTACCAAGCCGTTTAGGCAAAAGAACGGCAAGAAAGCCGCAGGTCAGGCGCCCACCGGGGCGCGGCCAGCGCCGAACAGGTCGAGTTGCTCGGGGGCCTCCGTGTCCGCCTCCAGCGGCGGCGGCTCCTCCCGCTCCCGGTAGAACCGCATGGACGGCAGTTCCGGCTTCGACTCCGGGGCCATCGCGTTCGCCCGCAGCTCGGCCACCACGCCCGGGTCAAGGCAGTACTCGGCGATCTGCTCCTCGGTGGGCACCCAGCCCTGCGGCAGCCGCAGCAGGTAGGCGTACCGCAGCCCGTTCACCGTCGCCCAGGCCTCCAGCATTCGATCTTGCCGCTCCTCCCACTCATACAGCCGGTCACGAGCCTCGCTGTAGACCTCCCACTCGGCCCGCCGCTGCTCCTCCTCCTCGGCCATCTGGCGGCGCCGCCGCGCTTCCTCCCGGCCCCGCAGTAGCGGCCGGAGCTGCCCCCGCTCCTGGGCGCGGTTCTTCTCGACCGGCTTGGCCCGCCACCGTCTCCACACCGTTGCCGCGCGGCGGCCATCGGCGGTGACCCGGATGGGCCGCCGCTCGACCAGGTCCGCCTCGCCGATGGTGAGGAACCCAGCCTTGACGAGCGGGACCAGGCGGCCGTCGGCAACGATGCGGCCGGGGCCGCCCGGGACATCCTGACGGCGAAGCGAGCCGTCGAAGTTCCGGTAGACCAGCCCAGCCTCGGCGGCCATGACGAGGTCCGCCTGCCCGGCCGACCAGCCGAGCGTGGCGGCCTGCTCGCGCTGGAGCCGCAGGTCCTGCGGATCCTCGTCCGGCGGGGCAGGCTCGGTGACCGGCTCACTCTCCTCGATCGGCTGAGGCTCGCCGGCCGGTTCCGGCTGTACCGATTCCTCGGTGGCCGCCTCGATGGGCGGCTGGTCACGGACGCGCTCACCGGCGCCGTTGGAGACGTGGACCCAGGGCCGCGGCTTCCCGTCGATGTACCGGACGGACACGCGGAACGACCAGCCGCCGTCTTCGCTGGCCCAGCGTTCGACGTCGTCGGCGTGCTGGGCGATCGTCTCGTCCGCGTGCCGGGTGAGGGTCACGACGTACGTGCAGATCCGCTCACCGTTGCGGTACTCGCCGGTGACGCGGAAGTCGCCGCCTCGCCCTTGGACCAGGCCAAGCCGGCGGAGGACCCGCGCGATGGCGACGGTCGGGGACGGGGCAGTAGGCACGAGGGCCATGGCCTGCTCCTTTCGGGGAGATGCCCGGCGGGGCCGGAGCCCCGCCGGTTGGTGGTCAGATGTGGGTGGCGGCCATGGCCGCTTCGACGATCTCGAGGGTCTGCGCCCAGGTGGCCTCCACCTCGAGGAACTCGCTGCCGCCGAAGCCGTCCCGGCCCGCGATGAACGCCTTGCCGCTGCCCTTGGGGAGGCGGACCGTGTAGTCGTATCCCTCCGCGCTGACCGTGGCGGTGAGGCCGAGGTTCGTGTTCGTCCAGTTCGTGGCGGTGGTCGCGGCGGTGAAGATCGCGGCGGTCTGGGTGGCGTTCATGGCGGGCTCCCTGTCCGGGCGGGTTGGTGTGTTTTGAACTACTTTCATTCTTTCCGAAACGGCTTGCCCTAGCCAGTTTTAACAAGCCGTTTCGGTAAAAAAACTTCTAAGAACCCGCAGGTCAGAGGGCTGTCAGGGGGTGCGCGTCATGTCGACTTCCGGCCACCGCAGTTCCTCGGCGACCTCGTCCACGGTCGGCCCGCCCCGCCAGGTGAGCGACGGCATCCCCACCGACGGTTCCCGCAGCACCCACTGAGCGTCCGGCCAGATCAGACGCACCCGGTACAGGATCCGGTCGAGCGCAACCGGCGCGAGCCCGTCGCGCTGCCGCTGGCGCTTCTGCTCGGGCCGCAGGTCGCTCCAGTGGAACCCGACGTCGCCGGCCGGGACGCCCTCGAAGGACTTGCCGGCGACCACGTAGCAGTCGGGTGTCTCCTCCGCCGCCATGTGCCAGGCGAGGGCCTCCGCCCATGCAGCCTGCATCGCCCGCGCCTCCAGCACGTACGTGTACGGCTCCTGCCCGTCATGCCTTTCGGGGCCCGCAATGGTCACGGTGAACGTCCGGTGGTGCTGGCCGTAGTCGTTGGGGAAGCCGTCGTACAGGGGCTCGCCACCGAACCGCTCCGGGGTCTCGATGCTCTGCTCGTTCATCTTCGTCTTCCTGTTCTCGTGATGGGGGCCGCCCGACTGCGGGGCGGCGTGGGCCTGTCGGGGTGCACGGCTACCAGCCGGGCGGGACGGGGTCCTCGTACAGCGACGGGGTCTCCTGGCCGGTCTCGTACCGGTCGTCCTCGTAGTGCTCGCACCACGGCTTGCAGGGCTCGTCCTCGTGGGCTCCGCAGCCGTCGCACTGGAGGCATTCGCCTCCGGTAGAGCAGATCGGGCACTTCTTCTTGGGCATGGGGCGTCTTCCGTTCGTAGCGAGGCTGGTCAGTGGCCTGCGAGGTGCGTACGGAGCGCTTCGCCGGCCGCCTGTACGCGCTCAGTGGTCCATCCGGAGCCGGTGAGCGACAGCCGGGCCTTCTCGTCCCACAGGCCTGCGAAGGCCTTGATGTGCACGCTCATGTTGGTGACCTCGACGTGGAAGCGGATGCCGCCGACGGGCTGCGGCGTCAGCTCCGGGCTCTGGAACGAGCGGACCGCGACGCGCTCCTCGTCGGCACCGTCCGGGCCGGGGCAGGCGTGGGAAATCGCGTTCAGCAACTCCTCGCCGTGCTCGCACGCCTCGTAGTGGTGCAGAAACGCAACCCTGGTCCCGTTCACCCGGAACCCGTGCCGGGTGGAGGACGGCCGCGCGCGGCTCGCGATGACGCAGCCCCACGCCGGGACGCGGGTGGTGCGCTCCAGCCAGAAGCCCTCGCCGTGCTCGTCGATGTACGGGCGGCCGAGGTCCCAGCCGTGCACGCGCGCGGCCTCCTCCCAGACCCACGGCCGCCGGTTGCGGTAGTCGCGGTCGTCGGGGCCGGTCGTGACCCACAGCCGCCAGCCGTCCGGCCCGGCGTTGAACACCACGTCGTCCCCCGCGTAGAGCGGCTCGATGCGCACCAGGACCCTGGGGGCGTTCACCTCCACGGTGGTGGGCTGCTCGTTGATCGCCTTCCGCAGGGCGCAGTCCTCACAGTTGCCGCGGTTGGCGCAGGGGCCGAACCCGCCCCAGCGGGCCCGCCGCGTGTCCTGGGACTCCAGGAGCGCGCCCCAGCGTCGGGGCCGCAGGGCGCACTGGGCCAGGAACCCACCGTGGCTGTTGAGGCTCAACCTGTTCCAGCCTTTCCCGTCAGGTCCGCCGGCCGGGGCCTCGGGCGCTCGCAGGTAGATCGGCACGTTGCTTCTCCTTCTTTCGCGGCTCTGGTGGTCAGGCGTCCTGTTCGGGGTGCTCGCCGCCGTGCTCCTCGATGAGCGCGCGAACGTCCTCGACGGGCACCTCATAGAACAGGCGGCCCTTGTCGGGCTCGTCGCCGGAGGTCAGCCACAGTTCGATCGGGTCCTCCAGCTCCCAGCCGTCGCTGTCCGTCGGGTCGACGCCCTCGAGCAGGTAGACCTCAAGGTGGGTGTACGGGCCCGCGTAGTCCTTGGGAACGCTGTGCGGCCCGGAGCGGCCGTTCGGGCACGGCAGGCAGGTGGCGCCCGGCCCGGCCTGGACGACGATCCTCTTGCCGTCGGCGAGGCGGATGCTGCTGTAGCTGTTGCCGGTGCCCTGCGCGGCGAGCTGGTCGAGGCGGATGGTGCACATGGTGGTCGCTCCGTTTCGGTGTTGAGGGGAGGACCCGGCCCGTGCGGGCCGGGCCGGATTGCAGGTCAGCGGCTGAGTCGTCCGAACATGACGTCGGCCGCCGAGGCGCCGCCGCCGCTGGAGCCGGGAAGGCTGCCGTAGACGACACCGTCGCCTGGGCCGCGGTCATGCTGGGGCTCGGGCATGGGGTTCTCGCTGCGCATCAAGGCGATGTCCGGCCAGCGCAGTTCCTCTCCGACCTCTTCGACGCTCGGTCCGCTGGTCCAGGCGAGGGACGGCTTTACGCCGGGCGGCTCCCGGAGAACCCACTGAACGTCAGGCCAGATGAACCACACGCGGGACAGGATCAGGCTGATGTCCACCGGCTTCCGGGCCTGTGGCGTGGGCTGCTCGGTGGTGAGCCCGGCCGTCACGAACGAGGCGCGCATCCCGGTCAGGTCGTAGTCCCGCAGCCTGCTCAGGACCCGATCGGTGACGACGGTGTGACGCGCGCACGTGGCGAGGCCGAGGCCGCTGGTGGCGCTGACGAGTCCGGCGGCTTCGCCGTGGTTGCCGGTGATCTCGCACGCTATGCACGGCATTTGGAACCAGGTCGGCACGGGGTCGACGCGGGTGGCGAACGTGATGGTCATGGGGAAGCTCCTGTCTGGCCGTGAGGCCGGTCAGAGGGTGGCGAGGTCGACGGGGGCCTTGCCGCGGTTGCAGGGCCGGTCGTTGTCGACGGCGATGGCGGCAGCCAGGCGGGCGTGCTTGCGGTGCAGGACGATCAGTGCGGTGAGGGCCGCGTTCAGCACCTCCTCGTCGCGCGAGTTGAGGTGGCCGTGCTCGACGAGGGCGAACCGGCGGGCGCGGAGGTCGGCGTCCTCGCGGGCGAGCCGCACGCTGACCGCGTTGAGCGGCTCCATCTTCGGCATGTCGCCGGTGACCGGCGCGGTTGCGTAGCCGATGATCGCGGCCGGGATCATGAAGTCGTTCTCGGTGAGCAGGTCAGTGGCCTCGCGCAGGGCGTCCGTCGCGCCCTGGGGGAGCTGGCCGGGCTCGTCGACCGGGTACGTCTGGATGGCGATCGCGGCGTCCTCGATGGCGCCGGCGAGCGTCTCGATCATGTAGCGCTGCGGGTGGTACGCGCGGCCGCGCACGACGGCGGCGAGGTGGTTCAGGCGGCGCGCGGTGGCGAGGTAGGCAGACATGGGTGTCCTTCCTTCGTGATCAGGCGGCGGCCATGTACTGGGCGGCCACGGAGTGGTAGCAGCGGACGGAGCGCAGGCCGGCGGGGCAGTTGCACTGGCCGGTGGCGGCGGTCCGGTAGACCTCCGTGCCGTCGTCGGCGACGACGAGGAAGATCCGGTTCTGGCGGAGCGGGATCACGGCGCCGAGTTCGAGCAGCTCGGCCGCCTTGGCGGCCTGCCACTTCGGGTGGACGGACTCGGTCCGGGCCGCGCGGCGCACCTTGCGCCTGCACTTGGGGCCGAGGCCGTCCGGGCTGGCGTTCTTCAGCGGCCTGCGGCACTTCAGGCACCTGTCGTGCTCGGTGGTCGCCTTCTGTGCGCGCATGGCCCGCTCCCGTGTTGGTTGGTGGTGGTTTGAACTACTTCCATTCTTTCCAAATCAGCTTGCCCTAGCCAGTTTTAACAAGCTGATTCAGTAAAGGAGTCGCAAAGAAAACCGCAGGTCGCAGGCCTGCGGCTCCCTCGCTACTGCCCGGCGGGCCGGGTGCAGTCGTCATGCCGGTCGCAGTTGCAGCGCCCGCAGGCGACGCACATCCAGTCGGCTTCCAGGCCGCAACGCCCGCAGCCGCCCGTCAGCTCCAGTTCGAGGTCGTCGATGAGGATCGCCCGGTCGATCGCGGCTTCCCGCTCCGGCGTCCGGCGGAAGCGACGGACAACCGTCCAGAACCCGTCCGGGGCGTTCGCGTGCTGGTCCTCGGTGAGGTAGGCGGCGGCGGCGTCCACGTCGCACCACTCGCGCGGCTCCACCTCGCACGCGGACAACGCGCGCTCGATCTCGCTCTTGAAGGTCTCGAAGTTCTGCGCCACGGTCGCTCCCTGTCCTTTCGTGTCGTCTGTTCTGGTCAGGCGCTCGGGGCCGGAAGGACGCGCTCGATGGTCACGACGTCCCAGGCGGCGGTCACAACGGGCACGGCGAACGCCCACTGGCCGCGGTAGGTGCGTCGCTGGTCTTCCTCGGTAGCGCCTTCGACGAGCGCCCACCACTCGCCCTGGCCGGTGGCCTCGTCGATCCGCACGCCCGTGTCGAGGACGTTCAGGCGGGCGCCGAAGGCGTGCAGGACGTCGTCGGGCTCGACGAGCATGCGCGGGTTCTCGAAGGCCACTGGCAGGCCGGCCGCCTGGGCGGCGGCCGGGTCGGCGAGCTTGTATCCCAGCTCGATGGCGATCTGCTCGGCCCGATCGACGCTGCGTGCGTAGTCGCCCAGGCAGTAGTCGCGGGCGGGTTTCCCGAGCTTGCTGTACGCGTCGAAGGTGCCGTGCTGCTCAGTGATCGCGACCGGCCAGATGACGGCGACGAACGCGACGGCGCGCTCGGACTCGACGACCAGGACGTCGCCGTCGGCCACCTGCTGCTGGTCGGCGGCGGCGCGGGCGTCGGCAGTGCTGGCGAAGTGCCACACCTTCGGCATGGCCTCGTCGGCTGCGGCGCGGGCGGCGTCGACGGCTTCGATGATCTGGCCGAGCTGGTGGGCGGCGGCGGCCTGCCGGTTGTCGTGGGTGAGGTGCTCGGCGTGGGTGCTGCTCATGAACGGTTCGTTCCCTTCCAGGCTGGGCGCCGCCCGCCGGGCGGCGGGCGGCGGGTCGGGGCGGGTTACTGGGCGCGCTCGATGACCTTGATCGTGTCCGTGTAGAACATGTCGACTCCGCGACCGTCGCTGACGACCGTCTGGTCACGGCCGTCGCTGTTGGTGCCGCCGGACCAGGGCTCGCGGTCGAGGCGGCGCCGGAGAACGGTCCCGGCCGTGCTCCCGGCCACGGCGCCTTCTACGAGGTCGCCGGGCTTGAGGTCGAGGTTCGTGCTGCTGTCACTCACGGGTGCTTCCTTCCCGTCTGGTGCTGTTTGCGGTGCTACTTGTATTCTTTCCAAATCAGCTTGCCCTAGCCAGTTTTAACAAACATATTCGGTAAAGTGACCGCAAAGGTTGGACGTCCACGCTGACATGCAGCCGGTTTAGTCAAACCGATTCGTGAAAGACTGGAGCCATGCCCGAGCTCTTCAACCGGGGCGGCAAGCCGCTACCCGACTACAAACCCAGCGACGCCGCCCTCGACGCCCTCGCCGCATGGAAGAAGGCCCTGGAGGACGAGGAAAGGACCCGCCATGCAGCCCGCAAGGCGTTGGCCGAGGAGCTGAAGGCTGACACTGACCTTCCCTACGCGGCCGTGGCAGCGCACCCGCTCGTGCCGTGGACAGAGGCGACGCTCCGCATCATCGGCACCGAGTACAAGGTCCCGCCGCGACAGCCCAACAAGGCCAAGAAGGCGGACTAGCCCGGACAGCAGGAAGGGCCGCACCCATCGCGGGTGCGGCCCTTCTTCGCGTCTGCGTCAGCCGGCCTTGATGAGGACGCCGACGAGGAGGGCCAGGGCGACGATGACGGTCGCGATCTTCTGCGAACGCGGCAGGTCGACGAAGCGCATCCGCTCGGGTTCCAGGACCTCTTCCCCGTCGGGGATGTGGCCGCCGTGGAAGTCGCGCCGGTGGATGTCGCGCTGTGCCCGTGCTTCCGCCTTGGTGGGGACCTCGGGCGACGTCGTACGGCACTGCGGGCACCGGTAGGCGTACCCGTCCACGGTGGACCTCCTCATGAGCGCGTCGTTGCCGCTCATGATGCGCGATGCGATGCCCGGCCGGTCCATGGTTTCCCCCATTTCACGATTCGAAAGTGTCGTTCGATTACTTGTCGGGAAGCTGCTCGATCAGCCAGGCGGACGGGCCGCGCTCCGCGTCGTTCACCCACCGGTAGCCGCGCACGACGTCCTCTTCTGTCCACCCGTCGGGGACGTCCCGGCGCCCCTTCTGCGGCTCCTCTCCGCGCCCCTCTCCGGGGGCGGAGAGGAGCGGAGAATCACCGCTCTGACCTGCGGCGGAGAGTGAAGAGTCTCCGCCTGCGGCAACCCCTGGACCAAGGCCAGGGAAGGGGTACGGCGGGAGCTGATCGCGGTGGATACCGGCGCGCCCGGCGACACCCTCAGCGCGGAACGTACGGGAGGGGTCCCAGCCGGCCGCGACGAGCACCTGACGCAGCTCCTGATCGGTGGCCTCTGCCAGGCCGGGGAGGCGCTCTCGCATGGCCGGTCGGAGGGTCTGGAGGTGGACCCCGTTGTCGCCCCCGATCAGCTCTCGGACGAGGGCCATCAGCGGGGGCTCGGTGACGTCCTCGACGGGCGCCTCGTCAAGGCCCTCAGCGGGGGCGGCAGCGGGCGTCGGTGCGGGGTCCTTCGTGAGCTTGGCCTGGGGCTTCTTCTTCGTGCTCTTCTCGTCGCCCTTCTTCTGCTTGCCCTTGGCCGTCTTGAGCCAGCGGTCAAACGCCCCGCGCGCGGTCGCGATTGAGGCCAGGCACCACCCCCAGACGACGGCGAGCATGCCTTCGACGGGGTAGTCGGCGATGGTGTGGGCGACGCCGAGCAGTGCGGCCGCCACTACCCCGAGTCGGACGGGGATCGATCCCTTCGTCCCGTAGGTGCCGGAGGCCCATCCGGCGAGCAGGCTGAGCAGGGTCCGGCTGCCGGACAGGGTGAGTCGGCCGGCGCGGACGAGCGCGGTGAGCGCGCGGCGGCCGATGCTGGCTGCTGGTTTCCGGCTCGCCTTGGCGCCGCGGCGGGCGAGGTCGACGACGGCCTTCGGGTCGGCGTACGGCCGCAGGTCCGGGATCGCGAAGGCGGGGATCTTCTCGTGCTTCTCCCCCGGCCCAGGCTCAGGCTCGGCGTCGGACTCAGGCTCAGGCGCGGGCGCGGGCTCGCCGTCAGGCTCACTCGGACGGTGAGCCTGGTCGCCGGCGAGACCGGCGGCGGGCGGAGTCGTCTCGCCGTCCGGGCCGGGTGCCTGCGTCGTGGCGATGGTCATGACGCGAAGTGCATCGCAACGGCGTGGATGCGCTGCGCGAAGATGCCGAGCCCGCCGCCCGCGCCCGCCATGATGTGAACCAGGATGATGCCGGTCACGGCGACCTGTCGGCGGGTGAGCCCCATCCATGCCAGAACGGCCATGATCACGAGGGCGACGCCGGGCAGTGAGAGGCCCGGCAGCATGCTGGAGAGGAAGCCGACGAGATCGCCCATGATGAGCTGGGGCACGATGTTGAACGGCCAGCCTGCGGCCGCGTAGGACGTGCCAGCGAGCATGCTCAGGAAGAGCACCCACCACCAGCCGAGCGGCTTGGCCTTGCCTTCCTTCTGCTCCTTGGTGCCGAGGATCAGCCCAACTGTGATCACAAGGGCGAAGGAGACGATCCCGAGCGTGGGGATCACAGTCTTCACGGCTCTGGTTCCTTTGCGTGTGCGGGGTCGGGTCAGTGGGTGGCGTGGTTGCCGTACAGGAGGGTGCCGATGATGAGGCACCAGGTCAGGCCGTGGGTCACCCAGACGAGCAGCCACCAGGACCGGCGGGTCGCCCTGTTGGCGAGCAGCACGGCGAGCGCCAGGGCGCCGAAGAAATAGGCGTCGGGGTTGTCCTGGATGCGGCCCGGGTGCTGGGCGATGCTCGCCGTCGCGGCCGTCACGAACTGCGGGATGCCGAAGTACCAGCCGGTCGCGAAGCCGCTGCTGGTGTAGGCGATCCACTTCAGGTGAGGCGGGATCTCGCGGATCGCCTCGGCGAGCGACTTCCGCTCGGGCTGGGTATACAGCGGGATGCCCGGCGCAGTGAACGGCGGCCGTACGGAGCCGGCGGGCGAGCGCCGCCACCGGCGGGCACGCTTCGCGGGCTGCCTCTCCCCCGCGTCCTCGTCGCCGTCTGCGGGCTCCTCCTCGTCCTCTTCGCCCAGGTCGTCGGCGTCGTCACTGTCGGGGCGCTTCTCGACCTTGCGTAGACGGGGACCACGCCGCCGGGCGGGCTGCTCGGCGGCCTGGTCGTCCTCCGCTTCATCGTCGCCATGCTCGGCGAGGGCGGGCTTCTCGCCCTGGTCCTCGCCGTCCTCGGCGTCATCGCCGGGCGGCGGGGCGGGCTCGTCGAGCGCGGGCTTACGGGCCTTCCACCAGTCCGGCAGACGGGGCGCGCTCCCCCGGCGCGGGCCGGGCACCATGACGGCCGGCTCGTAGTCGGGCATGGGCGGAACCTGGACGGCAGGGGGCGCGGGCTGCTGCTCGCCCTTGCTGTCGTCGTCGGTGGCGTGACCGGCCGGGCGGACACCGAGTCGGAGCAGGGCGGTGCGGACTGCCGTCTCGTCGTCGTCGGGCTCAAGGTGCTCGGTCATGTGTAGAACCCCGTGCCTTCTCCGTTGAGTTGTCGAGCTTCGATGAGCCTCAGTTCTGCGGTCTTCTCGTCGACGCCGAGCAGCGGAGCCGCCGTCGCCGGGGTGAGCCGCTCGCCGTCCTTGAGCCGCTCGGCGAGCGTGACGACGCGGCGAGCCTGAGTCATGCGCCGCTGCGCGGTGGCCGGGCTCACGCCGAGCAGGGTCACGGCCGCCTTCTTCGCGATGGCCTCGCCGTTCATGAGCCGCGTCGCGAGCTGCAAGATCTGTTGCTGCTCGCCGCCGGTCGGAGGCGCGGGCTCGCGCTCGCGCTCGGGCTTGCGCTGCTCCTCGCGGGCAGGCTCGGGGTTGGGGTGAGCCTGGGTCGCGCCCGTGCCGCCGGTCGGCTGCTCGCCAGCGGGCGCGAGCGGTGTCTTCGTCAGCGGCTGGTCGGGCGGTGCCGACTTCTCGTGCCGGGGCTCAGGCTCACCCTGTTCGGGCTCAGGCTCATCCCACTCGGGATCAGGCTGACCCCACCACTCAGGCTCAGGTTCATCCCATTCAGGATCAGGCTCATTCCAACTGTTCTCGCCGGGCCCACTGGCCGTGCTCCCGTGATCCTGACCGCCCGGCAGGCCGAGGTGCTCGGGCGCAGCCTCCGGTGCCGGGGTCATGTGAGCCAACTCGATCGGCTCATGTGACTCAACGGCGGTGAGCTCGTGAGCCTGCGGGCCCAGGGCGAGCATGTCGCCGAGGGCGAGGCCCGCGCCTTCGGTGAGCGTGGCCCGCTGCACGCGGATCAGCTCGACTCCGAGTCCGACGTCGCCCTCCCCCGCGCGGCGCAGCAACCGCCACGCGGCGAGCCCGGACCAGCTCTGTACCCACTTCCAGGGGTGCCGCTCGGAACGCGCACGGTGGTAGGCGATCCGCCGCATGATCTGCGCGTTGCGGCGCTGCGCCTCGACATCGACGTTCGTGCGGTAGACGACGATCCGGCGGGCGACCAGGCCGAGCCCCTCGGCCGACACGCACATGGCCATGGGTGTGATCCCGTACACGACCTCTTCGGTGAGGTTGTCGGCGACGACGACGCCGGTCAGTGCCGCGGCGACGGGCGCCGCCCACAGTCCGACGCGGACGGGCCACGGCGCGGCCTGCCCGAACATCGTGAGCAGGACCATGACCAGGGCGAGCACGAGCGTGACGCCTTCACCGGCGGCGACGACGCCGAGCGCGGTCGCGGCCCGCCCGAACTCGGCCGTGATGTTGGTGTACGTGCCCCAGGCGCCGAGGCCGCCGGCGCCGATCATCGGCACCGTGGCGGCGATCAGTACGGCGCGCTGCCCTTTGGTGAGCTCGCCGGTCGCGGTCATGGGTCTGCCCTTCGCGTGTGGTCGGGACGTATCGCAGGAGGGCCGGGCCCTCGCCCCAAGGGGAAGGGATGGGCGAGAGCCCGGCCGGTCTGGGTGCGGTCAGGAGCGACGGCGGCCGAACCGACCGCGCTTCTCCTCGAACGCGAACCTTGTGCCGTCTCCGGCGTCGCCGTTCTTCAGGACGGACGCGCGGTGTCGGGCACGGCGGGCCGCCGCCTGGTCCAGCTCACGGCCGCGCGTGCGTGCGTTCTTCTCCTGGTCGCGGGTCGAGGCGTGCGGGCCGACGGCGGGCGTGTAGCGCGGCCCACCGGTCAGCGCCTCGCGGAGGCGGTCAAAGGCGCTCATGCGGTCCGCCTCCCGCCGAGGCTCTCCGCGCTCTCCTTCGCGTGGAACTTCGCCGTCTCGGTCTGCCCGATTGCCTCCTCGGCCCGAGCAGCCCGGTCCTGGGACGTGCCCCGGTCCTTGCTGCATGCCCGCACCGTGGCGGGCTGGGCGACCGTCTGGTTCGGCGTCTTCGTGCTGATCCGGCGCGTCATCGGCGTCCCCCCGTGGTGTTTCGGGCGGGGATGCCGCGGGTCTGCTCCGAGGCCGGCGCCTTCTGGCCGCGAAGGATCACGGATTGGTAGGTCGATCCGGCGTTGCTCGTCTGCCCGTCCGTGACGCCCGGGGGATTACCCGGGCGCGCGTTAGTACCCTGTGGCATGCGTCAGCTCCATCTGACGTGGCCCCCGGTCGGCGTTTCCTAGGCCCCGACCGGGGGCCGACTTATAGGCGCAACATCGCGTTGCTTGCCCGACTGTATGGGACTCCCATACAGTCGGGCAAGCGGCCATGGCAGATGGGAACCGGATGGCCGAAGAAACGGCAGGCGGCGGGGAGGTGGCACAGCGCGTGTTCGACGCCCTGGAAGCCCTAAGGGCCATTGAGGACGAGACGGTCAGGGCCCGGGAGATCAGCGTGTTCCTGCGACAGTACGGACCCAAGGTCAAGGAACTCAGCGACCTACGGCGGGACTTCGTCCTCGACGAGCGAGCACGACAGGTCTCCGTGCGGAAGCTCGCAGCGAAGATCGGCGTCTCTCCCTCCACCGTCCAGGACATCGAGCGCGGCTACTCCGGGTCGGGCAAGACCCGCCCGCGCAAGGAGAAGGGTGAGGATGCAGACGACGGAGGAAGCATCAGCGGCTGAGCGGACCGCGGTGTATCGGCTGTACGACGAGGACGAGCGACTGCTGTACGTGGGGGTGGCGAGCGACCCGCGCGTGCGCTTCAAGCAGCACGGTCGGGACAAGTCGTGGCGGCCACGGGTCACCGCGCGCGTGGACTAGGCCGGCGGGCTCGTGGTTGATCGCACGGGAAAGCCCCCAGCGGGACTGCTGGGGGCTTTTGCGTGGACGCGCATGATCAGCCTACGGTCCGATCCTCAGCGCGTCGAGATCATCAGAGGCTGGCGTACCGTTCCACCTTCGCCACCCTGCATGTGATCTTGCCGTCTGCTTGTTCCAGGCCGTAGGCCTTGTCGATCGCCTTGTGACCGTGGGCCAGGTTGCTCACGGCGGCCGTGCCCTCGCCGACCTGCGTGCCGGTCGAGTCGATGAACGCGACCGACACGACGTAGTTCGAGGTGTCGGCGGAGTGGTTCACGAGCGTCAGCGTGGCCACGGGGTACTTGCCGAACTCGTCCACCTCGCAGCGGGTCAGCTTCACGTCGCCTTCGGGCGTGTGCGCCTGGCCGGTGGTCGTGGACTTCGCATCGGCCTGCGTGCTGGCGGTCGCGGGGGCCGCGGCCTTCGGCAGTCCGGACGGGTCCGTGCCGCACGCGGTGGCCGCCAGGAGGACGACGCCGAAGGCGACGGGAATGAGGGCGTTGCGCATGGTGATTGGCTCCTGAATACCGGCTGGTCAGAGGTCGAGGGCGGGTCGGTCGTCGTCCGGCTGTGTCTCGCGCTCGATCATGGCGAGTGCTTCGGCGATCGCGGCGCCGAGGAGATGTCGGGGGACGGTCGCCCGGTACTCAATGCGGACGCCCTTGCGCGGTGCGGATTCTCCGTCGGCGCGCGGGCGGGCGGGGAGGTTGGGGCTGTCGGTCACCGTGCGCCCTCCGTGGCCGTCTCGTTCCCCGCGGGGGCGTCGGGGTCGTCGACCACGCTGACCGTGACCCGGCGGACTAGGCGGACGCCGCTGTCGGGGTGCTGCTTGCGGCGCCGGCGGTACGCCTCGACGGCGCGGTCCCGTTCGGTGATGTCCCGCACGAGAGTGCCGTAGCGGCCGTTGACCCGGGCCTCGACCTGCCACCGTCGGGCCGGTGGGGCCGCCTCCGGCCCGCTGATGCCGAGGCGTTCGACGAGGGCGCGGAGCCGGTCAAGCTCGTCGTACAGGGCGTCGAGCTTGGGGCTGGTGAGGTCGTCGAGGCGGATTCGAGCGGTCATCGGAATCCCTTCAGGGCCGGGCCGTACGGACTGGCCCAGGCCGGCCGGTCGGTGCGGACCCGGGCGCGCGTTTCGGCCGCGAATCGTGTGACGTGGCGGGTGGTCTCGGCGATCCTCTCGGCGAGGGCGGCGAGCTGATCACGGAAGTGCCGCCACCAGGCTGCGAGGCGGTGGAGGGCGGTGCCGACGGCGCGGGCCTGCTCAGGAGTCAGGAGGGTGATGCGCACGAGTTGCTCCTACGGGTCGGGCCCGGCCGCCGGGTGGCGGCCAGGCCAGTGGCTATTCGGCGTCGACGGCGTACCGTCCGGTCTGGGGCACGTACGTGAGGCCGAAGCGGATCGGCAGGTTCTTCTGGTCGGCGCCGGTGCGCTCCAGGAACGGTGACCCGCAGCAGCCGCAGCCCTCGATCAAGATGCCGTGCTTCGCGGTGAGGGCGGCCAGATCCTCGAGGAACTCTTCAATCCCCGACATCACAGCTCCCCGTACGAGACGAGGAACCAGCGCGGGCGCTCCTGGACCGGGGTGAGGCCGAGCGCTTCCAGGGCGCGCGCGAGCCGCGCGTCCCACTTCTCCGTGGGCGGCTTCCACAGCAGGTCTTGCGGGTCGATGTACTCGACGTCCCCGCGGTGCACGGTCGTCGCGTGTGCGGCGAGCGCGTACGCGGGCACCGAGTGCGAGCAGTACGTCTCCAGCGTCACGCCGATCCGCTTCTGGGCCTCGCGGCGCCGCTCCCAGTAACCGGTCTCGCGGGCGCCGCGTGTCCACGTCTCGGTGAACTCGCCGACCGTGGCCAGCAACTGCTTCTCGACTGCCGTGCCGATGTCGTCCCCGTCCTCGTCGTCGGTGGGCTCGTGCCAGGACGTCGGCAGCAGGTAGCCGTACTCGTCGACTTCCTGCACCTTCCATCCCTCGTCGGCGCCGCCGAGGTCGTAGCCGTAGACGAGGATTGCGTCCGTCGCCGCTCCCATGTCAGCTGTCTCCGTTCGTGTTGGCGCTGCGGGCCTGCGTGGAGGCGAGGCAGAACGCGCCGGTGGCGAGGGCGCGGGCGTAGCGGCGGTGCGTGTTCACAGGCGTATCTCGATCTCGTGCGGTGGGACACCGGCAGCAAGCTGACGGTGGAGGAGCTGGAGGCGGGCGATGGCGATGTCGTCGCGGATGCTGAGGGCGTGGCGGGCCGGGCCGGGCAGCGCGTCCCAGCAGTCCCAGCACAGGTACTGGCCGGCCCTGCGCGAGGCCTCACAGGCGGGGTTGGGGCAGTTCAGCGCGGTCATGTGCTTGTTATCCCTGTACGTGCGGAGTCGGCGGAGCGCGGCCCTCCCCGCAGCGGCGCCCACGAGGGGCACCGCTGCGGCGAGGGTGGTGAGCGGGGCCAGGACGCCGACCAGCCGCCCGCCGGTCACTTCTTCGACCAGCCGCTGAGTGCGTTCTGGACGGTGTTGACGAGCCAGACCAGGGCGACCTGTTCGGCGGCCTGCGCCGACCAGCCGCGCCGCTTGAGGTCGGCGCGGACACCGTCGGCGTGGTCGAAAACCGGTGCCATCAGCTCGGCGAAGACCAGCAGACTGTTGCTGAGTTCGTTCCGCCTGTGGTCGATCTCCTCGGGGGTCAGTCCCTTCGGCTCTTCCTTGGTGCTGGGCTCGTCGGACAGGTGGCTGGCCACATAGCCGAGCAGGCGGTCAAGTCCGTTGGGGCGATCGGTCATCGGGGGTCCTTCCGGGGTCGCTCGGGGTGGCAGTCCCAGATCCGGGCCGCGTTGTTCCAGGTGCGGATGCGGCACCAGGTGACGGGGTGGGCGCACTCGAAGGCGAAGTACTCGATGCGCCGCCATACGCGGGCGTGCTGCCGTCGCTTGAAGTGGCGGCGGACACGCAGCGGGATCAGCCGCACGTCAGCCCCGCGCCGAGTGCCGGGCGGCCTTCTTCGGCCAGTGCGGTTCAGGTTCGACGGACGAGTCCATGGGGTCGCCGCAGTCAGCGCACTTCCGGGACTTCACCCACCTGCCCTGGGCGTTGCGGTACTCGCTGGTGACCTCCCAGGCGATGTGCGTGCACTCGGTCTCGGGGCCGATGTTGTCGAGGAAGGCGACCACCTCGCGCTGCCCGTCGGGGCACATCTCCGCGAACCGCATGCCGGGCCAGCATTTACGGCACTTCGTGGCGTGCGAGACCGCGGCGTCGTACGCGACCTTGACGGCTTCGAGGAGCGGCATCGACCGACGCGGGGCCGGCGTGGGCTTCGGCTCGTCGGGTTGCGGCTCTTCTCCGTGGATCCAGGCGGCGAGCGCGTCGGCGTACACCGTGTGCGCAGCCTCGGCCTGCTTGGCGAGTTCGCGGGCGATGATGCGGAGTTCGGCCAGGTGCGGGGCGTGCTCGATGACGGCCTGGTAGACCGGCGTGGGGAGTACCTCAGCCAACCGGACCGGGGTCCGCTTATCGCCGTAGGGCGGGTTGAGGCACAGCTTCAGGAAGTCGCGGAGCGCCTCGGGGTTCTCGTGCTGCTTCTGCACTGGGGTTCTCCTTCGTAGGGTGGGTGGCAGGCCGCCCGCTGCTACCGACAGCGGGCGGCCGACTCGCACGGTCAAGAGGCGGGCTTGTCGTGGCATTCGTCGCCGCAGCCCTCGCATGCGGTCGCTGGCTCGGGGCAGCGGCACCGCTCGGCAGCGAGCTGCTGCTCCAGGTCCTCCAGCCGCTTCGTGAGGCCGTCGATCCGGGTCAGCAGCTGGCCGTTCCGCTCGCGCAGCAATCGGGCCAGCTCCGTGGTCTTCTCCCAGGAGCGGTGTGAGACCTGTGCGGCTTCGTTGGCGATCCGCACGTAGGCGTGAACCCGCTCGTTCTCGCGCTCCAGGTGGAAGATCAGCCCCTCACGCTCGTGAGGCTGCCGACGCTTGGCCCGCCGCTTCGCCGACGCGAGAGCGACACGAAGCCGCTCCTGGTCGGCGAGGCGGATGCCCGCGTCGTACACGGCCTCGTCCTGGCACATGTCGACGAGGTGCCGCGCGGAAACCGAGGTCATCACCTGGTGGTCGGCGAGGTACTGCACGATCGTCTCGGCGGCGCCGTCCGCCAGCCGTACGCGGCTCTCCTGCCGGGCCGCAGCCAGGCAGGCGGCCACGATCAGCTCGGCCGAGGCGTCACTGGGGAAGTCGACGACGGCACCTCCCGGCTCGGTCAGGCTGGAGTCGCCGCCCTCACTGGTCACGCCCCAGACGGCGCCGTTGCGGCGCAGAAGCCCGAGCGGGTTCTCCTCGTCGCCGGTCCAGCCGTGTTGCTCAAGCTCCTCGACAACATCGAGGCGCGGGTTCCATGACATTCGGGTTCTCCTTCGTGGGTCAGGTGCCGACGCGGCGGAGGCTGGCGGCCTCGGTGTGCTCGGCGTACAGGCAGTCGGGGCAGCGGGCGGCCGGGTCGCGGTCACGGAAGTCGCGTCCACACCCGCAGGTCCGAGTGGGTGCCATGGGGTCCTGTTTGGACTGCTGGAGGGGCGCTGTGGCGTCCTCGTGCGGCGCGTCGAGGGTGGAGGGGACCGGCATCAGCAGGGGGCCCTGCACGGGCTTGCTGCGCCCCTCCCGAGGCCTGCGACGGGTCGGGGTCTCCCGGTGGGCGGAGCAGCGCTTCGCTCCGGAGCGAACCAGTGGATGCCTGCACACCTCGCACCGGCCGAACGGCTGGTCGTCCTGGGCTTCGTCCTGGTTCGGGGATTCATCGCTCTGCGCCGACGAGCCCCCAACCACCTGAGGTTGAGGAACTACATCAGCCACCTCATGGGGAACCCCATGGGAACTACCTGGGTTGTTCGGGCCTCCGTGGCCCGAACCGGTCGGTCCACTGTGGACCGAACCCATACGTGCCTCTGCGGACCGAACCGATACCTCGTCCGTAGCCCCAAGTTCGTGCCGCTGCGGCCCGAACTGGTTCGTGCCGCTGTGGCCCGAACCAGCGTCATCGGAGTTCGTGCCTCTATGGCCCGAACTTCCCTCGGAGTCGTCGTCCTGGTTGCGTCGGCGAGCGGTGGCCTTCAGGTAGTCCTCTGCGGCCTTCCAGTCCGGCCACGGGATATCGCTGGAGATGGCGTAACGCGTGGGCTTGCCCCGACGCCGCTCGCCGTCGACCAGCACCACGCCCGCACGTATGCCTGCGTCCAGGTACCGGCGCGCATCGTGCTCGCGGCATCCGGCGGCCTTCGCCAGGTCCTGAATCCGGATCGGCTTGCCGTCCGCGAAGCGAAGCTCACCCGAGGGTGCTGCCATGGCGCGCAAGGCGTACAGCATCGTCAGGAAGCCGCCCTTGAGGCCGCGTGGCATGTGCCGCGTCCACTTCCAGGCCAGCGCGTTGCCGAAGGAGTTCGGCACGGCGCCTTGCTTGCGGTCGTCCTGCTCGTCCACTGGCTATCTCTCTGGTCGTGCTGGTCAGGAGAGGCGTGCGGTGTTCGGCCCGCAGACGTCGCCGGCGTCATCTCGGGCCCCCTTTCCGGGCCCAGGACGGGACGAGCCGGACGGGCGCCCGGTGACGGCCACTGGCGGCCCACTGGAGGGCCCAGACGACCGCGCGATGGGTCATGGAGGCCAGGACCGGCGGGTGCCCGAGGAGGCCCGCTGAGCCGGTCAGGACGACGAAGACGTACAGGCCGACGAAGATCACCGGCCACCCCCGGGGACCCGCTGGGCGGGCGTCCTGTCGGCGCGTCCATCTCGGTCGCGGCGGCGGTCGTCGAGACGGATGACGCCGAGGCAGCGGGTCATCTGATCGCCGATCTGCTGCCCCTCGCACGTGGCCACGTGGGGCTTGTGCAGCTTCTCGTAGGGGGCGAGGGGCAGTTCCTCCGTCGGCCGGCGCGAGAGCCACGTGCCCCGCCCGTCCCGGGAGACGGCCGTGTTGCCGTCCGCGTGCGGCTCGGCGTCGACGGCGAGCCGCTTCCTGCCCTCGGTGAGGGTCCACCGGATTGCAGTACCGCAGACCCCGCAATACGAGGGGCTGGGCATCAGGCCACCGCCTTCCGGGGCCGCCCGTGCTGGTCGCGCAGCTCGACACCGGCCGTCAGGAGACGCGTCCGTATGAACCCGTACCCGTACCCGGTCCGGGCCCGGATCGCGCGCAGGCTCAGGCCACGCCGGTACAGACCCGCGAGGTACTCGGCGACCGGATCGGCCTCGACGGGCTGACCGCCGCTCGGGCGGAGCTGCACCCCTGCGAGGAGGAGCTGACGGCGCACGTACCGGTACGAGTAGCCGGTCACCTCCACGACCGCGTTCAGGCCCAGCCCGTCGCCGTACAGCCGCGCGAAGTCCTGCGCGGCGGGGTCGGGCTCGGTCGGTGCGGCCTGGCGGCGCGGCTCGACGCCGGCCGCGATGAGCCGGAGCCGGGTGTACTCGAACGACCGGCCGGTGCGGGCAGCAACGGCGCGGATGCTCAGTCCCTCCTCGTAGAGGGCAGCAACGTCCACGGACACGGACGAACCTTTCTGCGCTGGTGGATCAGGCCGGGGCCGCCCATGTGGGGCCCCAGCCAGGGGAGGAGTCAGGCCCAGAGGACGAAGGCCACGGCCAGCCCGAGGACGGGCGCCCACGGGCCGACGACCGGTATGAACGCGGTCCCGGCCCAGGCCACGACGCCGCACGACAGGCCGACCATGAACCGCCGGAACGTCACCGCAGGGCCCCGGCCGCGCGGCCGGTCCCCGGGACCTGGACGACGTCCGCCGGCCCGGTGACGACCGGGGTCTTGTGCTTACCGAAAGGCATGGGTCCGCTCCTTATGCGTGCTGTGCTTGCGAGTTGGCCGGGGCCCGCCTGGGGGGGCGGGCCCCGGTACGGGCCGCGGTGTGGGGCACCGGGCTCGGCCCGTTGTGGGGGATGGATGAGAGGCGACGGTCAGTCGTCGTCGCAGTCGAACCAGTCATCGTCGTGGTGGCCGTGGACGGTGCTGCCGTGGCTCGCCCCCTGGTGACGGCTGGTACCGCTAGGGCTGGTCGACTTGCCAGAGCTGCTGCCGCGGTTGCTGCTGCGGGAGCCGCTACTGCGTGAGCCACCGCCCTTCCCGGTGTGCACGGCAGTCAGCTCGATACCGAGCCCGCGCGCGTCGCAGTCGTCGTCCCCTCGCCAGTCGCAACCGGCCACGACCAGGGCTGCGAGTAGCCCGATGACCGCGCCGACCTTGATTGCCTTGTTCATCGATCCGCTCCTGATGTGCTGCGCGCGTCCTACGCGCGGTCGTCTTCTGTGAGTTGGGCCCGCTCGGCGTACACCTGCACGGCGTGCGCCTGCTTTCGGGCCCGATACGTCTCCGCACAGGCTTTGTGGGACGGGCGGCCGCCCTCGTCGCGGAGGCAGGTCGGCCCCTTGCAGAACCGGCACGGCCTGGGCCGCTGCGCCCAGTGGCGCTTCGTGTCGGACCAGTCCAGGACCCCGCTCGCGGGAAGGAAGTCATCCGGCGCCGGCGGCTTCGCTCGAGACATCGCCACCTCCCCGTCTCTGCGCGTCCCGGAGGCGGCGCCTCTGCTGTCGCCGCCGGATCGCCCGTCGCTCGTCCTTGTCCAAGCCGCCCCAGACGCCGTTCGGCTCTGCTCGTTCGAGAGCCGCTGCGAGGCACGTCTCGATCACCGGGCACCGAGCACAGACCGCTTTCGCTTCCCTGGTGACGAGCAGCACCAGGCCCTTCGGGAAGTCCTCGGGGAAGAAGATCGAGCGGTCTTCCAACTCGCGGCAGGCGGCCTGGTCGGACCAGTGCGGAGCACGCGAGAGGGTGTCGGGCGCGTGGCGGCTTGGACGAGGCATCAGCTCTCGATCTCCCCGCCCGGGTAGGCCACCCGCTGGAACACGATCGTGTCCTCGTCACCGGCGGGCACCGCTACTTCAGCGGGCTGCTTAGGCTGGTCGTGACGCGGCCGCCGGTGCTTGCCCGTCGGCCGCAGCCCGAGCCACGCCCACACGGCCAGGCCCGGGGCGAGGAGCAGCAGCCACCACCAGCTGAGGTTCTCGGCGATCCAGATCAGGACGTCCAGGACCGTGGTCATCCCTCGGCCTCCCGCCAGGTCATGACGGTCTTCTCCGTGACGCCGAGCAGCTTCGCGACGCTGCGTGCCGACGCCTTGGAGTGCTTCGCCGCGTACCGCAGCTCGTCGGGCTCCAGCTCCGTGTGCGGCAACGTCCCCGTGAGGACCCGCTGAACGGCCACCACGTCGACGCCCCGGTCCCAGGTGGCGAACTCCTTCAGGCTGTTCACGCCGCCTCACCGGCCTTCGCTGCCTCGCGCATCACTCGGTCCTGCTGGTGTGCGCCGTCGACGCAGCCCGGGATCTTGCACGACCGGGTCACGTTCCCTTCCGGCTCCCGCTGGTGGTGCAGCCGGAACGCCACCCGATACGCGGTCTGGATCGACGTCCGGTACCGGACCACGGGCGTCCCGCACTTCTCCCGCGTGCCGGTCCACCGCCGGTGACCGCCCTCCACGGCCTCGGACTGCTCGGTGAACGCCTCCTTCCACGAGCCGTACGCCGGACGCCGGCCACGCACGTACGAGGGCAACCCGACCCGCTTACGCACCTCGTCGACCCGCCGGTCACCGATACCGAGCTTCAGGGCCACAGCCCGGTTGGAGACGTCCTCCTTGGCGAGCAACGCGTGAAGTATCTGCTCGTCACTGACCTCGACGACCGTGTCCGTCATCGCTTCACCTCCGGCCACTGGGCCTTCTCGACAGCGGCGCGGTGCGCCTTGGGCATGTCGGTGATCGGGGCGAGCAGCCAGTCACGGCCAGCCGCCATGAGCGTCACGGCGTCGGCGGCGTTGTCGTTGCCGCCGGTCTGCCACTGCGGCCACCGGCGGGCGACGGCGTCCACGACGGCCGTCTTCGGCCCCGACCCCTTGCCGGTCGCGTACAAGATCCGCTGGTTGGGGGACAGGAGGCCGATGGGGATCTCGGCGTCCGTGAGCCGCTCGAAGATCCGCCACCACAGCCAGCCGCGCTCGTGCGCGCCGCCTCCGGAACGGGACAGGGCGGCGGCCTCGATGACGGCGAGGTCCGGTCGGCCGATCGCTTCCGTGACCGCATCCAGGACGCGCCGCATGTGGGCGAGCCGTACGCGGTGCGGGAGCTTGGTGATCGGGTTCTTCTTGTCCTCGTAGCCGATCACCTGGCACCACCCCATCGAGGAGGCAAGGCCGGTAGCCGACAGCGACAGGTCCACCCCGACAACGCTCGGGCCGGGAGGGATCTCGGCCTCTGGCTCGGGATCCGACGCGAACAGGTGGATGCTCTTCATCCTTCGCCGCCGTCCTTGTCCTGGCCGCCGTCGAGCCACTCGGCGGGGATGGGCGGGGCGAGCTGGAGTTCGGGCCACTCCAGCCGCTCGCCGTTCGTGTCGTCGTTGCCGGGCGGGTCGTCGAGGTCGAGCCGTGCGGTGAAGTGCTCGCCGGCGAGGTCGGCGGCCTCCTTGCCGGACGCGGCGACGAACGGGGCCGCGCCGGTAAGGAACGCCCGCCGCGGTGACCAGCCGAGGACCTTCACCCACACGTGCGCGGTGTCCTCGTCGCAGCAGTCGAGACGACCGCCGTCCTCGACGGCGATGACCGTGACGACGGTCGGAAGCCACTTGTGCGTCATCACGCACCCCTCAGCCACAGCGGGCGCACCGCGACGTAGTCCTCGGTGATCTGCTCGGGCATCTGGATCCGCGTGAGCACCAGGTCGTCCGGGTCCGTGACGCCGAGGTTGACCTTCGTGTCCAGGTAGCAGCCCGGCAGGTCGGGCAGCTCCAGGCCCACGGCCTGCGCGAGGAAGTCAGCGAGCACGGTGACTTCGCGCTCCATGTGCCAGCCGAGGACGACGACCTGCGCCGTCCGCGTCTTGACGTCGACCGAGTTCACGTAGACCGCGCTGGTGTAGCGGGGTTCGTCGAGCGCCAGCAGGTACCGGCGGCCCAGCAGCGTGATCCGCCACAGTTCCTCGTTGCCGTCTGCGTACCGGCGGGCGCGCAGCCCGCGCAGTTCCTCGGTGGGGTCCTCGAACGACTCGCCGCCGGCCAGGGCCCGCAGCACGTGCTCCGCCGCCTTCGACAGCGGCTGCTCGGTCGCGTGCTTCACCACGCGGGTCTGCGCGACGCGCCACGCGTGCGTTCCGCGCGTCGTGTCCGCCGAGCACGGGCACGCGGAGACGACGGCGACCGTCGCCGAGTCCCTCACGTGGCCGTGGCACTGCATCACGCTGTTCCGGCCCTTCTCGCACAAGCGGGCCGAGCAGCAGGGGCAGTTGAGGCAAGGAGCCTGGGCCGGGCGCAGATACTCGGGGCCGAACGTCTCGTGGATCTCGATGGTCATGAGTCCTGTCCTGGGGTCTCGTGTCCGCAGCGGAAGCACTGCCGGGAGCCGTCCGCGCGCATCGCGTGCGGGGTCCGGCGCTTCTCGCGCGGGCAGTCGTCGAAGTCGGCTATGTCGGCGCGGCCTGCAAACAGGGCGGGCAGCGCCAAGACGGAGGGGGCCTGGTCGGGGGCCGTGGTGGGGGCGGCGGGGGCCGGGCCCGCGAACAGTGCGCGGGTCCGGCTCCAACAGGCGGCGAGCACGCCTACCGCCTCTTGTTCCTGTCGCGGTTGCGGCGCCTCGGCTTCGCCCGGCCCCGCGTCTTGACCGCCAAGCGGGGCGCCGGGGCGTCCTGCGACGCCTCGGCCGCCCGCGCGGCCTGCCGCGCATCCGCTTCCAGCACGGCCGTCTCCGGGTCGATCGCCGCGAGGATCTGCGGCTTGCCGTCTTCGGCGGCCTGCTCGACCGCGACCAGGGCCCGCAGCTCAGCCGACTTCGGCACGAGCTTCGCCATGCGCCGGATCGCGCTCTTGAGGTGCATGTCCGGGAACCGCGTGTGCCACAGCGAGTCCTTCTTGCCGCTCGACTCCGCCCGCTGATAGGCGCTGCTGAACTCGTCGCGGATCTCCTCCGCTTCCTCCCGGGTGACGACGGCGACCGCCGACCGGGCGCCGCCCTCCAGCCACGCGAACGCGTACGCGAACAGCGGCTCCCCGCGGTCCTTCTTCGACGCCAGCAGGTTCGGCTTGTGCAGGAAGTCCTCGCCGACCCGGGCCGTGGGCACGTAGTCCCAGTCGTCACCGTCGTAGACCAGGCCGGCCACGACCGACTTCACCAGACCCGATCGGTACATCAGCTCGATGTAGCCGTGGTACGTGGCGAGGAAGGTCGCGATCCGGTCGTCGGCGGTGATGACCGCCTGGTGGCCGTCCGGGATCAGCCCGAACCTCGCGGCCGTGATGACGCTCTGCAGCACGCTCGCCGGGGTGCACTTCCGCAGCTTCGGCAGGACCGGCCGGAGCGCCGCGAGGAACAGGTCCACGCTGACGTGCTTCGGCAACGCGGCCTCGATGTCCGCCCGGAACTGCTCGATGTCGGGGCCGTGCCCGGCGGGCGTCTCCTCGACGTCGTCCGCCCGGCCGTGCCGGATGTCCGCGGTGCTGGCGACGGTCGCCGCCCGCTGCTGGACGCGTTCCTTCAGGGTGGTCAGGGCCATCACAGCTCCTTCGCAGGCACGCGGAGGACCCTCGCGCGACACGCCTCGTACTCGGCGGGGTACTTCTCCTTGATCAGGTCCATGTCGAGGACCTCGACCGTCTTCCGGCACCCGGCGACGATGGCCGGGTAGTCCTTCTCGAACTCCTTCGCCGAGAACGTCCCGTTGGGGACGTACGACCAGGCCTTCTTGCCCTCGACCTCCGCGACACCTGCCGCGCCGCACGCAAGGCGCATCTCGTTCTCAACCGTGGTCTTCTGCTCGTCCAGGTCCTTGATCTGGGCGGCCAGCGCCGCGCGCCGCTTCCGCAGCTTCTCCGCCTTCATGCGGGGCACCTCGACGACGTCCTTCGGCTTGACGTGCCACAGGCGGCCGAGGAGGTCCTTCGTCGCCTCAAGCCCGTCAGCGGGCGGCGGGAAGCCCTCGATCACGTGCCGCTGGAACCACTTCCCGCAGACGTCGATGAGGGTCTCGATCAGCTCGTCATCCCGCTCGATGCGGTGGAACTTGAGCGTGTTCCCGCCGACGAGGGCGACGGCCCAGCCGTACGGCCAGCCGCCAACGGCGATGTTCCAGTGGACTTGCAGCGCGGGCCCGTCGGGCACGCCGTCTTCCCAGTCGCCCAGCTGATACGCCGAACGGTTCTTCAGCTCGACCGGGGCGACGACCGCTCCGGTGGCCGGGTCGAGCGCGTACCGGTCCACGTTCGAGCGCATCCACGGCCGTTCGATGTTCGCGAGCGTTCCCGGCGTCGGCACGGCCGGGATGCCGGTCCGCTTCGTGAACAAGTGGGCGATGAAGTCCTCGATCTCAAGACCGACTTCGGCGTACTCGCTCAGCTCGGCGTCCATCGGGACGGGCCGCCCGTGCTTCTCCTCGTACACGTGCCGGGAGCCCTGGTATTTGTTGAGGCCAAGGATCTTCGCGACTTCGGAGCCGCCGATGCCGGTCCGACGGACCTCTTCCCACCGGGCCCGGTACTCGAGGTCGTTCAGGTCGCCGGCGGGCAGCAGGAGCCGCGCGGTGGGCGCCCCGTACGCGAGGTCATCCGAAGTGGCCTCGGCCGGTGTCCACGGTTGGGTAGCCTGTTGAGACAACGTTCCTTCTCCTTCGAGGGTTCGTTCGGGGAATTGAGGCCGTCGAGCTGTGCAAGAGCTCGGCGGCCTCGCCTGTTCGGTGGTCTTCACGACGCCTTGCGCTGCGCGACCGCGGGCGGCTCGTCGTCGAGCCGGGTCACGCCACTCGCCGGTTGCAGGTCCGAGACCGAACAGCCGAGGACGGTGGCCATCGCGCGCAGCCGGTCCGGGTTCGCATTGCGTCGGCCGGCCTCGATGTCGCACATCAGCTGGGTCGAGAATCCGCACTTCTCTGCCAGGTCTTTCTGTGCCAGCCCGGCGTTCTCACGGGCGCGTGTCACCGCCTCTGGCGAGTGATGAAGTGGCGCGCCTTTGCGGCGTCGCATGCGGGTGTTTTTCATGTTCGTAGTCTATGCGTAGTGACGCGTAGCGTGAACAGTACGTGCGTAGTTTGCAGCTAGTGTGACCTCAGTCACACAGGAGGCCGATGGGATTCCGCCAGTACGCGCAGCCGTGTAGCGCAGTACTGCGTAGTTATGCGAACCTTCGCTATATGGATGCGCAGACACCAGCACCGCCCCCTGAGGCCGTGCTCATCAAGGAGGCCCTCCGCCGAGTCCGGCTATCAGGGCGCGAAGCGGCGAAAAGGGCCGGAATGAGCGAGACCCGATGGCGGCAGATCGTCAACGGCTACCAGGACGTCGGAGGCGTGCGCATCGCGGTAAGCGCACCCGACGAGACGCTCACCCGCATGGCGCAAGTCGTCGGCCTCACCTCGGACCAGCTCCGCCACGCCGACCGCGCCACCGCCGCCGAACTCCTCGACGAACTCGCCGGGCCGCCGACGCCTGCGAGCACGCCGGGAGCACCCGCGAGCAATGCCCAGGTCGAGGCGATCACCGCACTCCTGGCCACCCTCACCCCCGAGGCGCGAGAGCAGGTACTCAGCCGATTCGAACGCCAGGCAGCCGACGGAGCTACCCAGACGAACACGCCGGGGGAGGTCGGGCACCGCAGAGCCGTATAACAGTAAGTGACCACGTGTCACATTACGGTTACGAACATAGCTCGCTGTAGAAACCGCTTACACCCACGGTTGATCATTACCCCTCACGCAACACAATCGTTACGTAAGGGGGCGTACATGGTTGAAGTGGTATTGGCTGGCGTGCTCGGTGCAGCAGTTCTGGCGATCGTCCTGCTCTACAAGAACGGCCAGAGCCAGACAGCTCGCCTGACCAAGCTCGAAGCCGAGCTCGTCGCCGAAAGAATCGCCCGCATCACCCAGCAACCGGTTCCGCTTCCCGTGCTGACGGAGGACGAGGATCCCGAGCCCGTGCGCCGGAAGCGGCACCTGGCGCTCTACATAGGCGGCGGCGTGGCTGCCTTCATCTCATCCCTCGGCCCACGCCTCCACGCCCTCGTTCGCGGACGCCGAGCTGCTGCCGTCACCGTCGCCGCGAGTTCCGTACTCGTCGCCACCACCGCCTTCGGCCACTACGCGAACACTGGCAGTGACGCGGCGCCAGGCTCCCCCGGACACGCCCCGGTTGCGACCAACCCCGCCTTCAGTGACGGCGACGACCAGGCCCCAGTGCCGGGTGCGACCGACGAGGCCGGCGCGGACAAGAACGGCACGACGCAGAGGGAAGGCGCCACCGGTTCCGGCGCCGCTCCCGAACTCCTCGGCCAGTCCGGCATCACCGGCGACGAACACACCGGTGCAAGCCGGCCGGAGGCCGGCAGCCAGGGAGGGCACAACGACCAGGAGCGCCCCGGAAACGACGCCTCGGGCACGCCTACGCCCACCGCACCGGCCGAGACCCAGCCGCCAGTGGAGAGACCGACTCCTCCGTCGACCGCCGAGCCGGAACCCAGCCAGCCGCCGGCCACGGAGCCGCCCGCCGACGACAAGCCCGGCGACGACGGCCTATGTATAGGGGTCCCTCCGATCGTCGAACTCTGCCTTCCCGGCAAAGCGCAGTAGCCGCAGGACCGTTCATCCATGGAGGCGCGCGAGGGGGCCCGAATCCGGCCCCCTCAGCGCGTTCGGCCGTCAGGGTGGGTGGTTTTCACTTCGGGCGAGCATCGGGCGAGCAGACGAACATCGGCTACGAAAAAGAGCCCCCGGAGAACCGGGGGCTCTAGCGTTTTGGCTGGCCAGAAGGTTTCTGCCCTGGCACCGCATGGTGGGGCGGGTGGGACTCGAACCCACGGCCGACGGATTATGAGTCCGCTGCTCTAACCGGCTGAGCTACCGCCCCATAGCGGCGTGTCGCGTACATGTGTGCGCGCCGTCTGCCGCAGCATAGCCGCTCATACGATCTCACGCTTCGGCTGGTGGACCTTGCACGACCATGAGGACTGCGCCCCTGGCCTGCACGGTTCCCGTCGGCGTGCGACCGACATGAAAAAGGACCCCCATGGGGTCCTCGTTCACGATGCTCCCCCGACTGGACTCGAACCAGTAACCTGCCGGTTAACAGCCGGCTGCTCTGCCAATTGAGCTACGGAGGACCGAGCTCCCCCGACTGGACTCGAACCAGTAACCTGCCGGTTAACAGCCGGCTGCTCTGCCAATTGAGCTACGGAGGAATGCCTCGTTGCATCGAACGTACCTACCTGGGTATTCGCCAGGGGGCGCTCGCTCGCTGCGACACATACATTAGCGCAAGCTGGGGGGTGCTCCGCCAATCGGTTCCCCCGGCGCCGGCGCCGATGCCGTGCCAGGGACCTACATGAGGGAAGGTGGCCGTCATGCGCTACAAGCTCACGTTCGTCGTCGGGCTGGCTCTGGGTTACGTACTGGGCACGCGTGCCGGGCGCGAGCGCTACGAGCAGCTGAAGAAGTCGGCGCAGCAGGTCGCCCAGAACCCCGCGGTGCGCAACACCGCCGAGACCGCCGCCCACCAGGGCCGCCAGTACGCGGGCAAGGCGTACCACGTGGTCAGCGAGAAGGTCGGCGACCACATGCCCGAGTCGGTCGCGGGACGGGTCCGCGCCCTGAAGGAGCGCAGCGCCCACAACGGCGGGGGCGACGACTGGGGCACCAGCGACACGTAACCGCATCTCTGCGCGCGGGCGCGACCAGCCAGAACGCACCCGCCCCGCAAGAACTCACCCAGTCGTACGGTCTCCACGGCGAAACCCAAGCGGAGTGTGCGGCAGAATTTTCGTTATGGGGATAGTCGCCGGGTTGGACAGTTCGCCCGATTTCACTCGTATCGTCGTCTGCGACGCGGACAGCGGAGCCGTGCTCCGGCAGGGATATGCGCCGCATCCGATGGAAGGCGCCGAGAGCGGTGGGCGGCCCTCCGATGTCGATCCGCAGGCCTGGCTGCTGTCCCTGGGCGAGGCCGCGGGCGGTGGGCTGCTCGAAGGGGTACAGGCCATCGGGGTGTCCTCGCAGCAGAACGCCGTCGTGCCGTTGGACTCGCAGGGCAACACCGTGCGTCCGGCGATGGTGGGCGGTGACAAGCGGGCGCAGGTCGCGGCGGCCGATCTGGTCGACGCGCTGGGCGGGCGCGAGGCCTGGGCGCAGGCGGTGGGGTGTGTGCCGCAGGCGGCCCAGCCGGTGACCAAGCTGCGCTGGCTGGCGAAGAACGAGCCGGACGCCGCCGCGCGGACCGCCGTGCTGCTCCAGGCGCACGACTGGCTGGTGTGGCAGCTGCTGGGGCGGCCGGTCAGGAGGACCACCGATCGGGGTGGGGCCTCCGGTACCGGGTACTGGTCGGCGGCCACCGGCGGTTACCGGCCCGATCTCGTGGAGCTGGCGCTCGGTCACCAGGCCATGCTGCCCGAGGTGATCGGACCGTCCGACGCGGCCGGTACGACGCCGGAGGGGCTGTTGATCTCCGCGGGGACCGGCGAGACCATGGCCGCGGCCCTGGGGCTCGGGATCGGGCTCGGCGACGCGGTCGTGTCGCTGGGCGCCTCCGGGTCCGTGATGGCCGTGCACCCCGAGGCGCTCATCGACCAGAGCGGGATGATCACCTCCCTGGCGGACGCGACCGGCATGCACCTGCCCGTCGTCACCACCCTGAACGCCGTACGGACCCTGCGGGGCGCCGCCGAGCTGGTCGGGGCGGCCGATCTGCAGGCGCTGTCGGACCTGGCGATGAAGTCGACGCCGGGGTCGCACGGGCTGGTCATGCTGCCCTATCTGGAGGGTGAGCGGACGCCGAACCTGCCGCACACCGCCGGGACGCTGGCGGGGCTGCGGCGCGAGTCCATGAAGCCCGAGCACTTCGCGCGGGCCGCCTTCGAGGGCATGCTGTGCGGGCTCGCCGACGCGCTCGACGTGCTGCGCGGCCGGGGCGTGGACGTGCGGCGGATCTTCCTGCTCGGGGCGGCGGCCGAGCTGCCGGCCGTGCAGGCGGCGGCGCCCGCGCTGTTCGGGGCGCAGGTCGTCGTACCGCAGCCGGCGGACTATGCGGCGATCGGGGCGGCCCGGCAGGCGGCGTGGGCGCTCGGGGTGTCGCAGGGCACTCTCGATCCGCGGAACCCGCCGGCCTGGCAGGGGGCGGCGGCGCAGGTCCTGGACCCGGGTGAGGAGCTGGCCGTGGGGCAGGCGGTGCGGCAGCAGTTCGTGTCGGTGCGGGAACAGACGCATCCCGGGGCGTTTCGCCCGTAGCGGCCTCCTGGGGCTCTCCACGGAAGGCCTTAAAAACACTGCTGTCGGCTTAATGGGTTGAGGTAACGCGGGTGGAGTGTCCGACGATAGGGGCCAGGGGCAACCGAATGCCCAAGCCCCGCCCGTCGACTCCGAGAGACGTAGCGTGCTCATACGACTGCTGAGGACGTACCTCAGGCCTTATCGAAAACCCATCACCCTGCTGGTGCTGCTGCAGTTCCTGCAGACCTGCGCCACCCTCTACCTGCCCACGCTCAACGCCCACATCATCGACCAGGGCGTCGTCAAGGGGGACACGGGATACATCCTGTCCTTCGGCGGCGTGATGATCGGCATCTCGCTGGCGCAGGTCGTGTGCAACATCGGCGCCGTGTACTACGGCGCGAGGACCGCCTCGGCGCTCGGCCGGGACCTGCGCGCCGGCGTCTTCGACCGGGTGCAGTCCTTCTCCGCCCGGGAGCTCGGCCACTTCGGCGCGCCCACGCTGATCACCCGGACCACGAACGACGTCCAGCAGATCCAGATGCTGGCCCTGATGACGTTCACGCTGATGGCCTCGGCGCCCATCATGTGCGTGGGCGGCATCGTGCTGGCGCTCGGCCTGGACGTGCCGCTGTCCGGGGTGCTCGTCGCCGTGGTTCCGGTGCTGGGCATCTGCGTGACGCTGATCGTGCTGCGGCTGCGGCCGCTGTTCCGGTCCATGCAGGTGAAGGTGGACACCGTGAACCGGGTGCTGCGCGAGCAGATCACCGGCAACCGGGTGATCCGCGCCTTCGTGCGCGACGAGTACGAGGAGGGCCGGTTCCGGAAGGCGAACACCGACCTGACGGACATCTCGCTGAAGACCGGCAACCTGCTCGCACTGATGTTCCCGGTGGTCATGACCACGGTGAACCTGTCGTCGATCGCGGTGGTCTGGTTCGGCGCCCACCGGATCGACAGCGGCGGGATGCAGATCGGTGATCTGACCGCGTTCCTCGCCTATCTCATGCAGATCGTCATGTCCGTGATGATGGCCACCTTCATGTTCATGATGGTGCCGCGGGCGGAGGTGTGCGCCGAGCGCATCCAGGAGGTGCTGGACACCTCGTCGTCCGTGGTGCCGCCGGTGGCGCCCGTCACCGAGCTGCGCCGGCACGGGCATCTGGAGATCCGGGGCGCGGGTTTCCGCTATCCGGGCGCCGAGGAGCCCGTCCTCAAGGCCGTCGAGCTGGTGGCGCGTCCCGGGGAGACGACCGCCGTGATCGGCTCGACCGGCAGCGGCAAGTCCACGCTGCTCGGGCTGGTGCCCCGGCTGTTCGACGCCACCGAGGGCGAGGTGCTCGTCGACGGGGTGCCCGTCGCGGACGTCGACCCGGTGCTGCTGGCCAAGACCGTCGGGCTGGTGCCGCAGAAGCCGTACCTGTTCGCGGGCACGGTCGCCACCAACCTGCGCTACGGCAATCCGGACGCCACGGACGAGGAGCTGTGGCACGCGCTGGAGGTGGCGCAGGCCAAGGACTTCGTCAGCAAGCTGGAGAACGGCCTGGACTCCCCCATCGCGCAGGGCGGGACGAACGTCTCCGGCGGTCAGCGCCAGCGGCTCGCGATCGCCCGTACGCTCGTGCAGCGGCCGGAGATCTACCTCTTCGACGACTCCTTCTCCGCCCTCGACTACGCCACCGACGCGGCGCTGCGGGCGGCGCTCGGACGGGAGACGGCCGAGGCGACCGTCGTGATCGTCGCCCAGCGGGTGGCGACCATCCGCGACGCCGACCGGATCATCGTCCTCGACGAGGGCCGGGTGGTCGGCACGGGCACGCACAGCGAGCTCATGGCGGACAACGAGACCTACCGGGAGATCGTGCTCTCCCAGCTCACGGAAGCGGAGGCTGCCTGATGGCCGGGCCCATGGGGCGCATGATGGCCGGCACCGGTCCCGAGAACCGCTCGCTGGACTTCAAGGTGTCGGGCAGGCGGCTGCTCACCCAGTTCAAGCCGGAACGGCTCACCCTCTACGCGATGCTGGCCTGCGTGACGCTGAGCGTCGGCCTCAGCGTGGTCGGGCCGAAGATCCTCGGCAAGGCCACCGACCTGGTCTTCGCGGGCATCATCGGACGGGAGATGCCGGCCGGGACGAGCAAGGAGCAGGTCCTCGACTCGATGCGGGGGCGCGGCGAGGGCAGCGTCGCCGACATGCTCAGGAGCACCGACTTCACGCCCGGCAAGGGCATCGACTTCGACGCGGTCGGCGAGGTCCTGCTGTTCGCGCTCGGTGTGTTCCTCGTCGCCGGTCTGCTGATGGCGGTGGGGACGCGCCTGGTCAACCGGGCCGTGAACCGCACGATGTTCCGGATGCGCGAGGACGTGCAGACGAAGCTGTCGCGGCTGCCGCTGTCGTACTTCGACAAGCGCCAGCGCGGTGAGGTGCTGTCCCGTGCCACGAACGACATCGACAACATCGGGCAGACGCTCCAGCAGTCGATGGGCCAGCTCGTCAACTCGCTGCTGACGATCATCGGTGTGCTGGTGATGATGTTCTGGGTGTCGTGGCTGCTCGCGCTGGTCGCGCTGGTGACCGTGCCGCTGTCGTTCGTCGTCGCCACGCGGGTGGGCAAGCGGTCACAGCCGCACTTCGTGCAGCAGTGGCGCACCACCGGCAAGCTCAACGCGCACATCGAGGAGATGTACACGGGTCACACGCTGGTGAAGGTGTTCGGCCGCCAGGAGGAGTCGGCCGAGCAGTTCGCCGAGCAGAACGAGGCGTTGTACGAGGCCGGGTTCAAGGCGCAGTTCAACAGCGGGGTCATGCAGCCGCTGATGATGTTCGTGTCGAACCTCAACTATGTGCTGGTGGCGGTGGTGGGCGGGCTGCGCGTCGCGTCCGGCTCGCTCTCCATCGGTGATGTGCAGGCGTTCATCCAGTACTCGCGCCAGTTCTCGATGCCGCTGACGCAGGTCGCGTCGATGGCGAACCTGGTGCAGTCGGGCGTCGCCTCGGCCGAACGGATCTTCGAACTCCTGGACGCGGAGGAGCAGGAGGCGGATCCGGTGGCGGCCGAGCGGCCGAAGGAGCTGCGCGGGCGGGTGGCACTGGAGGGCGTGTCCTTCCGGTACGACCCGCAGAAGCCGCTGATCGAGGACCTGTCGCTGGCGGTGGAGCCCGGCCACACGGTCGCCATCGTCGGCCCGACGGGCGCCGGCAAGACGACGCTGGTGAACCTCCTCATGCGGTTCTACGACGTCTCCGGCGGACGCATCACCCTCGACGGCGTCGACATCGCGCGGATGTCCCGCGACGAACTGCGCGCCGGGATCGGCATGGTGCTCCAGGACACCTGGCTGTTCGGCGGCACCATCGCGGAGAACATCGCGTACGGCTCGGCGCGCGAGGTCACCCGCGGCGAGATCGAGGAGGCGGCGCGGGCCGCGCACGCCGACCGGTTCGTGCGCACCCTCCCCGACGGCTACGACACCGTGATCGACGACGAGGGCAGCGGGGTCAGCGCCGGTGAGAAGCAGCTGATCACGATCGCGCGGGCGTTCCTGTCCGACCCGGTGATCCTGGTGCTCGACGAGGCCACCAGCTCCGTCGACACCCGCACCGAGGTGCTGATCCAGAAGGCGATGGCGAAGCTGGCGCACGGGCGTACGTCGTTCGTCATCGCGCACCGGCTGTCGACCATCCGGGACGCCGACACGATCCTGGTGATGGAGAACGGCTCGATCGTCGAACAGGGCGCGCACGCCGAGCTCCTCGCGGCCGACGGGGCGTACGCGCGGCTATACCAGGCGCAGTTCGCGCAGGCGGTGGCCGAGGTCGACTGACGCTCTCCTCGCCCGGAGGCTTCTCGGGGGCCGCTCGCATCGGATGACGGCGGGCGGCCCCTTCAGTCCAGATAGCCCCGCAGCTGGTCCGCGAAGGCGTGGTCGCGGAGTTTGCTGAGGGTCTTCGACTCGATCTGCCGTATCCGTTCGCGCGTCACGCCGAAGATGCGGCCGATCTCCTCCAGGGTGCGCGGGCGGCCGTCGGCGAGGCCGTAGCGGAGCTGGACCACCTTGCGCTCGCGCTCGCCGAGCGTCGACAGCACGGCCTCCAGGTGCTCGCGCAGCAGCAGGAACGCCGCCGACTCGACGGGGCTGGTCGCGTCGCCGTCCTCGATGAGGTCGCCGAGGGCCACGTCGTCCTCCTCGCCCACCGGGGCGTGCAGGGAGACCGGTTCCTGGGCCAGCCGCAGCACCTCGCCGACGCGCTCGGGCGCCAGGTCGAGCTGGGCGGCGACCTCCTCGGGGGTCGGCTCGTAGCCGCGTTCCTGGAGCATGCGGCGCTGGACGCGGACGACCCGGTTGATGAGCTCGACGACATGGACGGGGACCCGGATGGTGCGGGCCTGGTCGGCCAGCGCCCGGGACATGGCCTGGCGGATCCACCAGGTGGCGTACGTGGAGAACTTGTAGCCGCGGGCGTAGTCGAACTTCTCGACCGCCCTGATCAGGCCGAGGTTGCCCTCCTGCACGAGGTCGAGCATGGTCAGCCCGCGCCCGATGTACCGCTTGGCGACGGACACCACGAGCCGCAGGTTGGCCTCGATCAGCCGCCGCTTGGCCATCCGGCCCATGACGACCAGCCGGTCGAGGTCGAGGGCGAGTTCGCTGTCCAGGTCGGATGCGCCGCTGAGCTTCTCCTCGGCGAACAGGCCCGCCTCCACGCGCCGCGCCAGCTCTACCTCCTCGGCCGCGGTGAGCAGCGGGATCCGGCCGATCTCGCGCAGGTACTGGCGGAACAGGTCCGAGGAGGGGCCGCTGTTGTCGGCGGCGCGGGCGCGGGGCGGTACGACGGGCTCGGGGGCCTCTTCGAGAAGCTCGGCAGTCGGCTCGACCTCCTGTTCGGCGTCCTGCTCGGCGTCCTGCTCGGCCTCGAGCTCGCCCGCCGTCGCCGGCTCCGCCTCCGGTTCCGTCTCGGCTTCCGTCTCCGTCTCCGTCTCGGATTCCGTCTCCGGGTGGTGCGCGGCACGCTGCTGCGGCGGGACCGCGACGAGGACGTCGGTCTCGGCGTCGGCTTCCGCGCCGTCGGCCGCGCCGGTGGTCTTGCCGGTGGTCGTGCCGTTCGTACTGTCGGCAGTGCGGTCGGTGTGGGTCAGGGTCTGGGTCTGGGTCTGCACGGGGGCGACCTCCAGGATGATCGCTGCTGAGGTGAGCAGCAGCGGTACTACGGGGGCGGAGTCGGCGACCACGCCGCTGTCGTCCGGGATCGGCCGCGCTCCGAGGACTCAGGCACCGCAACCCAGTGTGGAGTACGACACATCACCGCCACGAGGGGCGTGCGGTGACTTTTTGCGTCCGACCCGTGACCGGCACGCGGTCACGGCCGTAAACCCAGATGCCCGTGCCACCCCTGGTCTGGGACGATGCGCCGGTGTCCGCCTCCCTGTACGAAACACATGTGACGGTCCGCTGCCCCGGCCCGACCGAGTCGCGGCGGCTGCGCCGCTGGGCGGCCGCGGCCGGTCTCAAGCTGACGCACATCGTGCTGGCCCGTGGCCGGATGCGCGAGCAGCCCATGCTCACCCTGTCCGGTTCCCGGACCTACGCCGAGGAATCCGCTCGGGCGCGGGGCGTGGTGGCACGGCTCGTGGCGGACGGCTTCCACCCCGTGCGCGTGAAGATCGAGTCGACGCCGTGGGCTCCGGAGGTGCCGCGCGAACCGTGCGGCGGCGGGCAGTACTTCGAGCACCACCTGAAACTGCTGCTCGACGCGGACGCCGACCTGACCTCGCTGGCGGCTCGGGTCGTCCCGTACGGCGCCCATCTGTCGTGGAACGCACGGCGGGTGGCCGGGGGTGGGCGGCACGAGCGGTTCGTGACCCAGCGGTGCCACGGGGTGGACGCCGAGGGGGCGCGGCGGGCGCTGGAGGAGTTGCTGACGGAGTTGCGGGTGTTCGACGTGCTGGATGCGGAGCGGGAGTTCGTGCTCCACGACAGTGACCTGTCGGTGGACGACGGGTGGATCGAGGAGACCGTGGGCGTGCGAGGGGTGCGGGGATGAGCGGGTCGTGGCAGGACTGGAAATGGTCGGGCGGCGAGTCGCCCAGGGAGCCGCTGGACGACCGGGCACGCCTGGCCCAGCAGCTTCCGCGCACCGTGCGGACCGTGCCGGGCGAGGAGGTGACGCAGCGGCTGATCTTCGACCCGGCCATGAAGCAGTACCCGAACGCGTACCGCGCCGCCGACCCCGCGTTCGCGGACCCGGCGAAGACCGAGGCGTGGCGGGTGGCGCGGCGCGGGGCGCTGGACCTGGTTCTCGCCGCGATCTCCGACTCGGAGTGGGTGGACTCGCTGGTGCTGCGCGGCAGCGTGCTGATGTCGGCGTGGTTCGGGGGCGCCGCCCGCGAGCCGGGTGACCTGGACTTCGTCGTCGTACCGCAGCAGTGGAGGATCGACGACCCGCGGACGGCCCGGATGCTCGACGCGATCGCGGCGGCGGCCGAGGCGCTGGCAAGCGCGCGCGGGCCGCAGCTGGGGATCTCCGCGGCGGGCGCGGCGGTCGAGGACATCTGGACCTACGAGCGGGTGCCGGGCCGCCGCATGGTGCTGCCGTGGTCCGCGCCCGGGCTGCCCGGCGGCCATGTCCAGCTCGACTTCGTCTTCAACGAGAAGCTGCCCGAGGCGCCCGATCCGGTGGAGCTGCCGGGCGGGTCGGTGCTGCTCGCGGCGACCCCGGAGCTGTCGCTGGCCTGGAAGCTGATGTGGATCATCAACGACATGTACGCGCAGGGCAAGGACCTGTACGACGCGGTGCTCCTCGCCGAGCGGTATCCGCTGCCGTACGAACTGCTGCACGAGGTGTTCCGGCTCTCGGGCGAGTGGCCGGTCCCCTCCCGCGAGAAGATCCTGTTCGAGGACGTGGTCGAGGGGGTGGGATACGTCGAGTGGAACCACTTCGTCGACGAGTACCCGCAGTTCAGGGACGACGAGCGGGAGTTCGCCGAGCGGCTGGTGCGGGCGGTGGGGTCGACGTTCGAGGGGCGGTCAGAGGGCGGCGGCGCCGTGCTCTCGTAGGGCCTGGTCATACTGCTGCAGCACCCACAGCTCGTTCTGTACGGCGGCCAGTTGGGCGGGGTCGCCGCCTGCGCCCAGTCGGGTCAGCTGGGACTGGACGTCGCGGATGCGGCGCTCGACGGCGCGGCGGCGGACGGTGACCAGTTGGGCGCCGGCGTACATCTCGTCCACCGTCTTGCGCATGATCGGCTCGACGGCGAGTTCGGTCACCATGGCGCGGACGGTGTCGTCGGGGGCGGCCTCGCGGACGCGGATCAGGTACTCCTGGCCGTCCTGCACGCCCCACTCGGCGCCGCCCGCGTCCAGGACCGTCTGGCGTACGGCCGCGTAGGGGGCGGCGGTGAACTCGTCGACGCCGTACGCGTCGAAGGCCGGGGAGACCAGCTCCGGGCGCTGCAGGGCGAGCTTCAGCAGCTCGCGCTCGGTGGCGTAGACGGGGTTGCGGAGGGTGAGGGCGGGGCCGGCGGTGGCGGGGCGCGGGGCGGCGTCGTACTGCTGGCGGCTGCGGCTGCCCGGCGCGGGACCCTTGCCGCCGCCGTCGCGGGCCCAACGGGCCAGCTGGGCGACCCGCTTGACGACGAACTGGGTGTCGAGGATGCCGAGCATGCCCGCGAGCTGGACGGCGACCTCGTGCTGGGCGCCGCTGTTCTTGATGCGGGCGACGATGGGCGCCGCCTCGTCCAGTGCTGCGGCGCGGCCGCCCGGGGTGTCGAGGTCGTAGCGGACGACGATCTGGCGCAGCGCGAACTCGAAGAGCGGGGTGCGGGGTTCGGCGAGGTCGGCGACCGCCTCGTCGCCCTTGGCGAGGCGCAGGTCGCAGGGGTCCATGTTGTCGGGCGCGATCGCGATGTACGTCTCGGCGGCGAACTTCTGGTCGTCCTCGAAGGCGCGCAGGGCCGCCTTCTGGCCGGCCGCGTCGCCGTCGAAGGTGAAGATGACGCGGGCCGATCCGTTGTCCATGAGCAGCCGGCGGAGGATCTTGATGTGGTCGTTGCCGAAGGCCGTGCCGCAGGTCGCGATGGCTGTCGTCACCCCGGCGAGGTGGCAGGCCATGACGTCGGTGTAACCCTCGACGACGACGGCCCGGCTGGTCTTGGCGATGTGCTGTTTGGCGAGGTCGATGCCGTACAGCACCTGGGACTTGCGGTAGATCGCCGTGTCGGGGGTGTTGAGGTACTTGGGCCCGTTGTCCGCCTCGTAGAGCTTGCGGGCGCCGAAGCCGACGACCTCCCCGCCGATGTCGCGGATGGGCCACATCAGGCGGCCCCGGAAGCGGTCGATGGGGCCGCGGCGGCCCTCCTGGGCGAGGCCGGACAGGAGCAGCTCCTTGTCGCTGAAGCCCTTGCCGCGCAGGAAGCGGGTGAGGTGGTCCCAGCCCTGGGGGCTGTAGCCGACGCCGAAGTGGACGGCGGCGGCCTGGTCGAAGCCGCGCTCGGCGAGGAAGATCCGGCCGGTGTCGGCCTCGGGGCTGGTGGCGAGCTGTTCCGCGTACCACTCGGCGGCGATCTTGTGGGCCTCGACCAGGCGGATGCGTTCGCCGCGCTGGTGGGAGGGGTTGTAGCCGCCCTCCTCGTAGCGCAGCGTGATGCCGGCCTGGCCGGCGAGGCGCTCGACCGCCTCGGAGAAGGTGAGGTGGTCGACCTTCATCACGAACGTGATGGTGTCGCCGCCCTCCTGGCAGCCGAAGCAGTGGAAGAGTCCCTTGCTCGGACTGACCTGGAAGGACGGCGACTTCTCGTCGTGGAACGGGCACAGCCCCTTGAGGTTGCCGCCGCCCGCGTTGCGCAGCTGGAGGTACTCGGACACCACGGCGTCGATCGGGACCGCGTCCCGTACCGCCTTCACGTCCTCGTCGTTGATCCGTCCAGCCACGAGGTGATTCTACGGGGCGGGGCCGACACTCCCGGGGCCGCTACGAGGCCAGGTCCTCCAGGGGAACGTGCGGGTCGGCCAGCGCCTCCGTGTTCACGGGGGTTCTCGACGTGATCAGCTTCTGGATCGGCTCTGTGACGTCCCACACGTTCACGTTCATCCCGGCCAGCACGCGGCCCTCCTTGACCCAGAACGCGATGAACTCCCGCTTGCCGGCGTCACCCCGGATCACCACCTCGTCGTACGTCCCCGGCGGCGCCCACCCGCTGTACTCCATGCCCAGGTCGTACTGGTCGGAGAAGAAGTAGGGCACGCGGTCGTAGGTGACGTCCTTGCCGAGCATCGCGCGGGCGGCGGCCGGACCGCCGTTCAGCGCGTTGGCCCAGTGCTCCACCCGCAGCCGGGTGTCGAAGAGACCGTGCGGGAAGGACGCGACGTCGCCGGCCGCGTGGATGTCGGGGTCGGAGGTGCGCAGCTGGGCGTCCACCGAGATGCCGCCACCGTGGGCGCGGTCGGCGAGGGTGAGGCCGGCCGCCTCCGCGAGGCCCGTGCGGGGGGCCGCGCCGATCGCCGCGAGGACGTCGTGCGCCGGGTGCTCCTCACCGTCGTCGGTGCGGGCGGCGAGGACCATGCCGTCCTGGCCGACGATCTCGGTGAGCCGGGCGCCGAAGTGGAAGCGGACGCCGTGCTCGCGGTGCAGGTCGGCGAAGAGGCCGCCCAGCTCCGGGCCGAGCACACCGTGCAGCGGGGTCGGCTCCGGTTCGACGACGGTGACCTCCGCGCCGTACTCACGGGCCGCCGCCGCGATCTCCAGGCCGATCCAGCCGCCGCCGGCGATCACGATGTGGCCGTTGTCACGGCCGAGGGCGGCCAGGACGCCCTTGAGCCGCTCGGCGTGCGCGAGCCGCCGCAGGTGGTGCACGCCCGCCAGGTCGGTGCCGGGGATGTCCAGCCTGCGCGGCTCGGCGCCGGTGGCCAGGAGCAGCTTGTCGTAGTGGACGAGCGTGCCGTCGTCACCGAAGCGGACCGTCTTCGCGGTGCGGTCGATCGCGTCGACGGTCTGGCCCAGGTGCAGCTCGATGTCGTTCTGCGCGTACCAGGCGGGCTCGTGCACGAAGACGCTCTCGCGCGTCTCCTTGCCGAGCAGATAGCCCTTGGAGAGCGGCGGACGCTCGTAGGGGTGGTCGCGCTCGTCGCAGATCAGTATCACGCGGCCGGTGAAGCCCTCCGCCCTCAGCGTCTCGGCCGCCTTCGCGCCGGCCAGGCCTCCTCCGACGATGACAAATGTCTGATCCGCGTCGACCACGTGATGCCTCCTCGTAAGCGTGCCGCCACATGCGAGCGTCCCGCACGCAGCGTGATGGGGGAAGGGGGACGTGCCCGATCAAGGCACGCCGGGGCTCGTTCGGGCCCGTTTGGGCGCACCCGACCCTCCCTCGGTCAGGGTCCAACCGGTCAGGGTGTCGTCTGCCCCGTCAGACGGGCGTGAAGCGAGCGGGCGGAGGCGTCGGTGAGGGAGGCGATCTGGTCGACGACGACCCGCTTGCGGGCCCGGTCGTCGGCGGCCCGGTCGAACAGCGCGCGGAACTGGGGGTCGAGACCGTCCGGGGCGCGCGCGGTGAGCGCCTCGGCGAGCTCGCTGATGACGACACGCTGGTCGGCGCGCAGGCGTTCCTGCTCGGCCCGCTGCATGACGTACCGGTCGGCGACCGCCTTGAGGACCGCGCACTCCAGGCGCGTCTCGTACGGGACGACGAGTTCGGCGCCGTAACGGGTGAGGCGGCCCGCGCCGTGGCGCGCGCGGGTGGCCGACTCGGCGGCGAGGCAGAAGCGGCCGATGAGCTGGCTGGTGGCGTCCTTCAGGCCGGCCTGGGCGACCGCCGTGCCGTCGTAGCCGTGCGGCCACCACTCCTGGTCCAGGAGACGGTCCAGGGCGGCGGCGAGTTCGGCCGGATCGGTGTCGTCCGCAACGTAGCGGCCGACGGCGACCCGGAAGACCTCCTGGCGTTCCGGCTCGGCGTGCAGGCAGCCCGGGTCGATGTGTCCCGCGTGCAGGCCGTCCTCCACGTCGTGCACCGAGTACGCCACGTCGTCCGCCCAGTCCATGACCTGCGCCTCGAAGCACGTGCGCGTGCCCGGGGCCTCCTTGCGGACCCAGTCGAAGACCGGCCGGTCGTCCTCGTACACACCGAACTTGCGGGACGCGGGGTCCGTGGGGTGGGCGCCCCGGGGCCACGGGTACTTGGTGGCGGCGTCGAGGGCGGCCCGGGTGAGGTTGAGGCCGACGGAGCCCTCGGCGGTGAAGCGCTTGGGCTCGATGCGGGTGAGGAGACGCAGTGACTGGGCGTTGCCCTCGAAGCCGCCGCAGTCCTGCGCGAAGTCGTTCAGGGCCTGTTCGCCGTTGTGGCCGAACGGGGGGTGCCCCAGGTCGTGGGAGAGACAGGCCGCCTCGACCAGGTCGGGATCGCAGCCCAGGGCCGCGCCGAGCTCGCGGCCCACCTGGGCGCACTCCAGGGAGTGCGTGAGGCGGGTGCGGGGCGTGGCGTCCCAGGCGTCGGTGCGCTCTCCCGGGGTGACCACCTGGGTCTTGCCGGCGAGTCTTCTGAGCGCCGAGGAGTGCAGGACGCGTGCGCGGTCTCGTTGGAAGGCGGTACGGCCGGGGCGTTTGTCGGGTTCGTGCGCCCAACGTTCGGTTGACGGCGGGTCATAGGGCATGTTTCGACAGTAAGCGGCGGTACTGACAATTGGGCGCCTACTCGACTGCCGGGTTCGGTGGTTTGGCGGCCACAGGCCGGATGTGGTCGCTCGCGCCCCTTTTTTAGGCGGCGTTGCTCTTGCCGTCTGCCTGCAATGCCTGGTCGTAGCGGTGGAGCAGGAGGTCGGTCATCGCGGGGTGGGTGCCCAGCGGAGCAGATGCGATCCAGGGGGCCGCCTGCGCGCATTCCGTTGCGAAGCGGCCGGGGGCCGTGAAGTAGGAGGCGACGGCCACCCTTTCCCGGCCCCTCGCCGCCAGTGCGCGCAGGGCCGTGGGGACCGTCGGGGTCGCTGTGGAGGCGTACGCGGGGATCACCGGGACGCCCAGGCGGTGGGCCAGGAGGTGGGCGGTGCGGCGGGTGTCGACGGCCGAGTCGGGGTCGCGGGAGCCGGCCGCCGCGAGGACCACCGCGCTCGTGCGGCGTTCCGCGTCCGTCAGGTCCGTGCGCCAGCCCGCCTCGACCAGACGGCTGTGGAGCGTCTCCACCAGCAGGGGGTGCGGGCCGAGCGGGGCCGCCACGCGCGTGCGTACCCGAGCCCTGGCCGCCATCTCGGGGATGTCCCGCTTGACGTGGTAGCCGCGGGCCAGCAGCAGCGGGACCAGGACGGCGTCCGTCGTGTCGTGGGCGTCGAGGTCGGCGAGGGTGTCCGTCAGCAGGGGCTCGTTGAGCTCGATGTGGCCGAGGTGGACCGGCAGGCCGGGACGCTGCTCGCGGACGCGGTCCAGGAGCGTGCGGACGGTGCTCAGGGCGCGCGGGTCGCGGCTGCCGTGGGCGACGACGACCAGCGCGGGCGGGCCGGGTCGCCGGCGGCCGTCGAGGTGGACGAGGCTTGGCTGGCTCATGCACCGATCGTGACGGCCCGAGGTTGCACCGCCGTTGCCTGACCGTCACGAGTTCTTTCCGGGGGTTCACGGCGGGCGGGGCGGCGGTGTGAGATGCCGCTCGAACGCGGAAGCGACGCGGGAGGCGAACCGGATTCGAACCTGGATCGACCTGGATCGAACCGGATCTCTGTTCGCTGCGTCTTCCCAGGCCGAAGGGGTTGTCGACCCGGGGGGACACCGTATGAACATCCGTCGACCGCGGCTGCCGCGCACCCGTGCGGGACGGCGCCGGCTGGTGCAGGCCGTGATGGCGGGGTGTGTGCTGGCGCTGCTGCCGTCCACCTGGATGTGGGTGACGACGGCGGACCGGCTCGGTACGACGGCGGACGCGCCGCGCACCGAGGTCGCCGTCGTGTTCGGCGCGGGTCTGTGGGACGGCGAGCCGTCGCCGTATCTCGCGCACCGGCTGGACGCGGCGGCCACGCTGTACCGGGAGGGTCGGATCAAGGTCGTGCTCGTGACGGGCGACAACAGCCGCAAGGACTACGACGAACCCGACGCGATGCGCACGTACCTGACGAAGCACGGGGTGCCCGATGCGCGGATCGTCAGCGACTACGCCGGTTTCGACACCTGGGACTCCTGCGTCCGCGCCAAGAAGATCTTCGGCGTCGACCGGGCCGTACTGATCAGCCAGGGGTTCCACATCCGGCGGGCCGTCGCCCTGTGCGAGGCGGCGGGCGTGGACTCGTACGGTGTCGGCGTCGCCGCCAAACACGACGTGACCTGGTACTACGGGGGCGCCCGGGAGGTCCTCGCGGCCGGCAAGGCGGCCCTGGACGCGGTGTTCGAGCCGGACCCCCGGTTCCTCGGGCCGAAGGAGCAGGGCGTGACGAGGGCGCTGGCGGACGGCCGGTAGCGCGCGAGGCGGACGCCTCACGGTGGGCCGGGGTCGGGCGGGAGGGCACCACCACACCGCCGTAACAGGAGACCGCACGGGGTGTAACACGGCCGACGCACGCTGAGGCGTATGCGGACCACCTCGACACCCACCCACTGCCCGTACTGCGCCCTGCAGTGCGGGATGGCCCTGTCGCCCCTGCCCACGGGGGGTGTCGAGGTGGTCGAGCGCGCGGACTTCCCGGTGAACCGGGGCGCGCTGTGCGGCAAGGGCCGTACGGCGGCTCAGGTGCTCTCGTCCCGGGTGCGGCTGACCTCCCCGTTGGTGCGGTCCGGCGACACGCTCGTGCCGGCCACCTGGGAGGAGGCGCTCGACCGGATCGCCGGGGAGCTGGCGCGTGTGCGGGACGTGCACGGGGCCGACGCGCTCGGGGTGTTCGGCGGGGGCGGGCTGACGAACGAGAAGGCGTACACGCTCGGCAAGTTCGCGCGGGTCGTGCTCGGCACCTCGCAGATCGACTACAACGGGCGCTTCTGCATGTCGTCCGCGGCGGCGGCCGGCATCAAGGCGTTCGGCCTGGACCGGGGGCTGCCGTTCCCGCTGGAGGACATCCCGAGGACGGGGTGCGTGATCCTCGTCGGGTCGAACCTCGCGGAGACCATGCCGCCCTCCCTGCGGTTCTTCAACGAACTGCGGGAGAACGGCGGCACGTTGATCGTGATCGACCCGCGCCTGACGAAGACCGCCGAGCAGGCCGACCTGCATCTCGCGCCCCGGCCCGGGACGGATCTCGCCCTCGCCCTCGGCCTGTTGCACCTGATCGTCGCCGAGGGACGGGTCGACGAGGAGTACGTGCGGGAGCGGACCGTCGGCTGGGAGGACGCGCGGGCCGCGGCCATGGCGCACTGGCCCGAGTACGTGGAGCGGATCACGGGGGTGTCCGTTCCACAACTGAGGGAGACAGTGCGGCTGTTCTGCGAGCCCGAGACCGCGATGGTGCTCACCGCGCGCGGACCCGAGCAGCAGTCCAAGGGGACCGACACGGTCGGCGCGTGGATCAACCTGTGCCTGGCGACGGGCCGGGCGGGACGCCCGCTCAGCGGCTACGGCTGCCTCACCGGGCAGGGCAACGGGCAGGGCGGGCGCGAACACGGCCAGAAGGCCGACCAGTTGCCCGGCTACCGCAAGCTGGACGACCCGGCGGCCCGGGCCCACGTGGCCGAGGTGTGGGGCGTCGACCCCGACTCACTGCCCGGGCCGGGACGCAGCGCCTACGAGCTGCTGGACGCCCTGGGCACGGACATCCGCTCGCTGCTGCTGATGGGGTCCAACCCGGTGGTGTCCGCGCCGCGGGCGGCCCATGTCGAGGAACGCCTGAAGTCCCTTGGTTTCCTTGCCGTCTGTGACGTCGTCCTGTCGGAGACGGCGGCCCTCGCGGACGTCGTCCTGCCGGTCACCCAGTGGGCGGAGGAGACGGGGACGACGACCAGCCTGGAAGGGCGGGTGCTGCTGCGCCGGCAGGCGATCACCGCCCCGGAGGGCGTGCGCAGCGACCTGGAGGTGCTGCACGAGCTGGCGGCCCGGCTGGGCGTCGAGAAGGGCTTCCCGACCGAGCCCGAGGAGGTCTTCGAGGAACTCCGGCGGGCCAGCGCGGGCGGCATCGCGGACTACTCCGGGATCAGCTACGCGCGACTGGCGGAAGGAGCGGGCGAGGGCGTGTTCTGGCCCTGCCCAGCAGAGGAGAAGCCGGACACGGGGGGCGTGGCGGACGCTGGGGCGGTGGGTGACGCGGGGGCCGCTGGGAACGCGAGGGCCGTGGCGGACGCAGGGGGCGCAGAGAACACTGGGGGCGTGGGGGACGCCGGGGACGGGGCGGACGCAGGGAACGCAGGGAACGCAGGGAACGCGAAGACCGTGGCGGACGCGGGGGGCGCAGAGAACGCTGGGGGTGTGGGGGCCGCCCGGGACGGGGTGGACGCGGGGGCCGCTGGGAACGCTGGGAACGCGAAGACCGTGGCGGACGCAGGGGGCGCAGAGAACGCTGGGGGTGTGGGGGCCGCCCGGGACGGGGTTGACGCCGGGAACGGGGTGGACGCCGGGAACGGGGTGGACGCCGGGGGCGGGGGGCGGGGCGAGCGGAGGCCGGCCGGTACGCCTCGGCTCTTTCTTGAGCGGTTTGCCACGCCGGACGGCCGGGCTCGGTTCGTGCCGGTCACGCACCGGCCGGCCGCCGAGGAAACGGACGACGACTACCCCGTGCTGCTCACCACCGGGCGGGTCGTCGCGCAGTACCAGTCCGGCGCGCAGACCCGGCGGGTGGACGAGCTGAACGCCGCCGCGCCCGGCCCGTTCGTCGAGCTGCACCCCCGTCTCGCGGCGCGGCTCGGGGCGGCCGAGGGCGACCCGGTGGCGGTCGTGTCCCGGCGGGGGCGCGCCGTCGCACCCGCCCGCATCACCACCAAAATCCGCCCGGACACCGTCTTCATGCCGTTCCACTGGCCGGGCGAGGGCCGCGCCAACACCCTCACCAACCCGGCGCTCGACCCGACCTCGCGCATGCCGGAGTTCAAGGTGTGCGCGGTACGGGTGGAGAAGGCGGCGGCTCTCTAGGACGGGTCGCGGGGCAGGCGCAGGGCCAGGCCGTCCAGGACGACCTCCAGGCCGTAGGTGAACTTGTCCTCGCGCAGTGCCACCGGGTCGCTCGCCCCGGCGGCGCTTACGGCGTACTCGTCGGCGAGGTGGTCGTAGGGGGCGGCGGCCTGCTGGGCGGCGGGCATCAGGCGGGCGATGAAGTCGACCTCGCTCTCGCCGGAGCGGGCGACCGTGGTGAGCCAGGCCGCCTCGGTGGTGCTGACGCCGATGACGTAGCTGAGCAGCGGCTCGATCGCGCGGCCCGGCTCCTCGAAGCCGGCGGCGGTGAACAGGGCGGCCAGGCTCTCGGAGAAGGCCATCAGGTTGGGGCCGAGGTAGGCGAGGCCGGCCTGGCCGAGGACCGAGGACAGCCAGGGGTGCCGTAGCGCCGTCGCACGGAAGGAGGCCGCGGCCTCCGTGACGGCGGCGCGCCAGTCGGGGCCGTCGGCGGGCGGGACGTGGATCTCGGCGGCGACCTCGTCCACGGCCAGCTCCATCAGCTCGTCCTTGGTGGCGACGTGCCGGTAGAGAGAGGTCGCGCCGGCGTTCAGGCGCGCGCCCAGCTTGCGCATGCTCAGCGCCTCGATGCCGTCGGCGTCCAGCATCGCGACCGCCTCGCGGACGATCGCGTCCTGGCTGAGCGCGGGCTGGTCGGGCTCGCGCTTCTGCCGGGTCCAGACGGACGCGACGGGCTTCGGGTTCTTCGTCTTGGCGGCCATGGCTTCACTCCCGGCGATCCGACGGCATGGGGCGTACATCGTGCGCCTCAGCGTACAGAGTTCGGCGCTTGCGCACACTGTTCCGCCGTGCGTACAGTGTTCGCAACGGACGGAACACCGTACGCAGCCCGTTGAGAACGCCGAATTCGCTCAAGTCGCTGAAGTCACTCAAATCGTTGAAATCGCCGAAGTCATCGAAAGGACCGGACTTCCCATGTCGGAAACCCGCAGCCCACGCCGTTGGTGGATCCTCGTCGTGCTGTGCCTGAGCACGCTGGTCCTGACGATCGACAGCATGGCGCTGACCGTCGCGGTGCCCTCGATGACCGAGGACCTCGGCGCGAGTGCCCAGGACACGCAGTGGATCCTCGACTCCTACATCCTGGTCTTCGCCGGCCTGCTGCTGACCTCCGGAAGCCTCGGCGACCGCTTCGGCCGCCGGAAGGTGATGCTGACAGGCCTGCTGCTCTTCGGGGCGGCCTCACTGGCCGCGACGATCTGTACGAACCCCGGTGAGGTGATCGCCGTCCGCACCGCGATGGGCGTCGGCGGGGCGCTGATCATGCCGTCCACCCTCTCGATCCTCATCACCGTCTTCGACGAGGAGGAGCGCGGCAGGGCGATGGCGGCCTGGGGGTCGGTGTCGATGCTGGGCCTGGTCGGCAGCCCCGTGCTCGGCGGTGTCCTGATCGACCACTTCTCCTGGCACTCGATCTTCTTCATCAACGTCCCCGTCGTCGTGCTGGCCGTCGTCGCCGCCGTGGTCCTGATGCCGGAGTCGAAGGCGCCCTGGCAGAAGCCCGACCCGCTGGGCGCGGTGCTCTCCGCGGTCGGCATGACCGCCCTGGTGTGGTGGATCATCGAGCTCCCGCAGCACGGCGCCTTCGGCGGCCGCTCCACCGTCAGCCTCGTGGTCGCCGTCGTCGGTCTGGCCGGCTTCGTGATCTGGGAGAACGTCAGCTCCGCCCCGATGGTCCCGCTGGTCCTCTTCAAGCACCGCAACTTCAGCGGCGGTTCGCTCTCGCTGGCCCTGGTGCAGATCGGCAACGGCGGTCTGCTGCTGGTCCTCACCCAGTACCTGCAGTTCGTCCTCGGCTACTCCCCCGTCAAGGCGGGCCTCGCCTTCCTGCCCCTGGCCGTCGCCGCGCTGATCGGCAACGGCATGGGCGCCAAGTTCGCCGCACAGTACGGCAACCGCTACGTGATCCTGTCCGGCATGCTCGTGATGGTCGCCTGCTTCGCCCTGCTGACGACGGTCGACGCCGACTCCGGCTTCACCGTCCCGGCGATCGCCCTCGGGCTGCTCGGCCTCGGCGCGGGTCTGGCGATGCCGGCCGCGGTGGGCGCGCTGATGGGCACCATCCCCGCGGACAAGGCGGGCGTCGGCTCGGCCCTGAACGACACGATCCAGCAGGCCGGCACGGCTCTGGGCATCGCGATCCTCGGCTCCCTCCTCACCAGCGGCTACGCCGCCGAGATGCCGGCCGACGCCCCCGAGGCGGCCCGGCAGTCCATCGGCGGGGCGCTGGCGGTGGCCGGCGGGGACCAGGCCCTGGTCCGGGCGGCCCGGGAGGCCTTCACCGCCTCGATGACGACGACCTTCACGGTCAGCGCGATCGGTGTGCTGGCGGCGGCGGTCCTGGCCACCCTGGTGATGCGCGACCGCAAGCCGGAACAGCCGACGGCCTCGCTCGACACGCCGGTGGAGGAGCAGGAGCTGGTCGCCTGACCGGCTGGACGCCCGTACCGAGAAGGCCGGCACCCCGCGGGGGCGCCGGCCTTCGGCACGGTCGTCAGCCGGTAGGCGGTAGCCGGTAGCCGGTAGCCGGTAGCCGACGGTCGTCAGCCGGCTGCCGTCCAGCCCGGGATCGCGGGCAGTACCTTCTGCGCGACGCGCAGCAGTGCCGCGTCGTCCGGACGGATGCTGTCCTGGCGCCAGATGGCGAGTTCGTAGGAGCCGCCGCCGTCCTTGGCGTCCGGGGCGACGACCAGGGTGCGGGCGATGCCGCCGGGGGCGGTGTCGGACTTGCCACCGCCGAGGTTGAACTGGATGGCGATCGTCCGGCCCGAGTAGAGCACCGCGGGGTGGCCCAGGATCGTCTTCTTCTCCGCCTCGCTCAGCAGGTCCTCCATCCCGCCGACCGGGAAGTCGTCGTAGGACCGTGAGAGCTGCACGGTGTAGGTGTCCAGCTGGACGGTCCCCTCGGGGGTCTGAGTCTCCGAGCCGTCCATCTCGATCGAGCCGTCACCGCCGTAGGCGCTGCGCGCTTGCTCCCGCGGAGTGCCGAGGAGCGTCGGCAGGTCCGCGCGGTTCAGCGCCGTGCACAGCTGGGTTCCGGAGACGCGGTGCGCCGCCCTCGCGGCCCGGTCGGCCTTCTTGTCCTTGTCGTCGGCGGTGCAGGTCGCCGGCTTGTCGGCGGCCTTGGCGTCGTTCTTCTGGAGCACGAACAGCCCGCCCCCGAGCGCCCCGACCACGACCAGCGCCGCGATGGCCTGAGCCCATGCGTTCGGGCCCTTCTCGGGCGCGGCAACTTCCTCGACCATGTCCCCCATGTCCCCTATTACCCCCGGTACTGCCTGCTCGCGCGGGATGCGCGCTGGGGGAGCGTAGCGGGTGATCCAGCCACGCGGAAGAGAGTTATTCGGGCGACGCCGGGCTGTGACGTGCGTACGCTCCGCTTCCGGAGGTGCGCCATGGGAATGTCCCTGCTCTACCAGGTACTCGAGCCGTTGCCGGACGCCGTGAGCGCGCTGCGGCGTGCCCGTGGGCTGCTGGACACGTTCGCGGAGTGGGCCGAGGAGCCGTTCTCTCCCGAGGTCGGGCCGGTCGTGACGGTCGATCAGTTCCACTACGCGCGGCGTTACTTCACCTGGGGTGAGGTCGGATGCTGTGACGGCAGACCCCTTCCGCCGGACGGACTGGCGGAGTTCTGGCACGTGCTCGCCCGAACGGACGCGGTGCGCGGTCGCGACGCCTACGGCGTGGAAGTCGAGTTGCGCCCCGAGATCGCCGAGGTGTGGCCCCTGATCGAGGAACGGGGACTGCAACTGGCCCTGCCCGGCTGGAGCACTCCCCCCTTCAAAGGGCGCGGGCCCGACGAGTTCTGCCCGGAGGCGGAGTTGGACCTCATGGTCCAGGCCGTGGGCCCGCTGGGATTCGACGTGTCCTGGGAGGGGAGTCTGCGCGGCCTGCCCTCGTCGAAGCTCTGCGGAGTGCAACTCTGCCTCAACAGTGTGTGGACCGACCAGTGCGCCGAACCCGCCCCCGGAACCCACGCGGTCTACCTCTCCATAGGCACCCGCAACCGCGACGTCCAGGAGGAATGGCTCGACCGGACCGGGCTGAGCCTCGGCCCGGCGGTGGTCGGCTGGTAGCCGCGGCGACCGCGTGGGGTTTGGGGGCGGGACGCCTCAGGACTTGAGTTCGGCGTCGGTGTAGTAGCCGCCCGCGACCAGGACGTACTCGTAGTTGCTCTTGTCGACGGTCGTCGGCTGGAGCAGGTAGGACGGCACGGTCTTGACGCCGTTGTTGTAGGCCCGTCTGTTGTTTATCTTCGGCGTCTTGCCGGTGAGGATGTCGTCGACCATCTCCGCGGCGACCCCGGCGAGGAGGCGGAGGTCCTTGTAGACGGTCTGCGACTGCTCGCCCTTGATGATCGACTTCACCGAGGCCAGTTCGGCGTCCTGACCGGTGATGATGGGCAAAGGCTTGTTTCCGGAGCCGTAGCCGTCCTCCTTCAGCGCCTTCAGGACGCCGATGGAGATGCCGTCGTACGGCGACAGGACCGCGTCGACCGTCTTGGTGCTGTACGACGCGGAGAGGATGCCCTCCATGCGCTTCTTCGCGGTGGGGCCGTCCCAGCGCAGGGTGGTGACCTGCTTGAGCGCGGTCTGGCCGGACCGGATGACCAACTGCTTGTTGTCCAGGTACGGCTGGAGGAGGTGCATCGCGCCGTCGAAGAAGTACTTGGTGTTGTTGTCGTCGGGGGAGCCGGCGAACAGTTCGATGTTGAACGGGCCCTTGCCCTTCTCCAGGCCGAGCTTGTCGATGATGTAGCGGGCCTGGAACCGGCCGACCTGCTCGTTGTCGAAGGAGACGTAGTAGTCGACGTTCGGGGTGCCGAGGATGAGCCGGTCGTAGGAGATCACCGGGATCTTGGCGGCGGCGGCCTGCTGGAGCACGCCGTTCAGCGACCTGTTGTCGATGGCCGCGATGATCAGCGCGTCGACACCCTCCTTGATCAGGCCCTCGATCTGGGAGACCTGGGTTTTCGGGTCGTCCTCGCCGTAGAGCAGCTTGGCCTGGTATCCCTCGGCCTTCAGGTCGCTGACCACGCTCTTTCCGTCGGTGAGCCAGCGCTCGGAGGCCTCGGTCGGCATGGCGATGCCGATGGTGCCGCCCGCCTTCTTGGCGCTGCCCGTGGTGCTCTCGCCGCACGCGGACAGGGTGAGGGCCAGAGAGGCGGCTCCGGCGATCGTGGCGAGCGCCGCTCTTCGGTTGCGCATGGTGATCGTTCCTCGTTCTTCTCGTCGTTGAGAGGGTGACGGCGTAACCGCGGACCGGACTCAGGGGGATCGGTGCGCCGCGGCGGATCCGCACACGGTCGCCGACGTCGTCAGGGACGTGGTGCGCACGTTCAGGCACGGGGAACAGGCGGCGGGTCGCGCTGAGACGACTGCGGGTCGGAACACCTGGGCATACGTCAGACCGCGCCATGGCGTGCCTGTCGCGTATGTACCGATTCCGGTGGTGCGCAGTGCGCTTGCCTTTCAGCCGTTCGAAATACCGTCACATGGTCGCAAGTTTGGCGCGAGATTAGGAGCGGGCGTGCAGGGTGTCAACGGTCCGCACAGAAACGGTTTCGGAAAGTACAGAAAACAGCACGGTGACGACACAGCGGCCGCCCCGGTCCCGAGGACCGAGGCGGCCGCGTCACATGCCCAGGAGCAGGTCGTCGGCGGGGTCAGTTCACGTTGACCGCGCTCCAGGCCGCCGCCACCGCGTTGTACTCCGTGCTGCCGTTGCCGTAGAGGTCCTTCGCCGCGTTGAGGGTCGCCGTCCTCGCGCCCGCGTAGTTCGTGGAGGACGTCATGTAGACCGTCAACGCCCGGTACCAGATCGCGCCGAGCTTGTCGCGGCCGATGCCCGTCACCGTGGAACCGTTGTATGTCGGCGAGTTGTACGTCACGCCGTTGATCGTCTTCGTGCCGCTGCCCTCGGCCAGCAGATAGGCGAAGTGGTTGGCGACGCCCGAGGAGTAGTGGACGTCGAGGTTGCCGACCGAGCTGCTCCAGTAGTCGGCGGAGTTGCCGTCCTTGCTCGGCTTGTCCATGTAGCGAAGGGCGTCCCGGCCGAAGCCGGAGCGGACTATCTTCTCGCCGATGAGGTAGTCGCCGGGGTCGGAGGAGTTGCCCGCGTAGAACTCCACCAGGGAGCCGAAGATGTCGGACGTCGCCTCGTTCAGGCCGCCCGACTCGCCCGAGTAGGTCAGCGCGGCCGTCTTGGACGTCACTCCGTGGGACATCTCGTGTCCGGCCACGTCCAGGGCGACCAGCGGGCCGAGCTGGGTGCCGTCACCGTCGCCGTAGGTCATGCAGAAGCAACTGTCGTCCCAGAAGGCGTTGTTGTAGCTGTTGCCGTAGTGGACGCGGTTGTAGGAGCCCTTGCCGTCGTTGCCGATGCCGTTGCGGCCGTGCACGTTCTTGTAGTAGTCCCAGGTCACGTCGGTGCCGTACTGGGCGTCGACGGCGGCCGTGGAGCGGTCGGCGCTCGCGCCCGTGCCCCAGTGGTTGTCCGTGTCCGTGAACAGGGTCGCGGGGGCGCGGCTGATGCAGATGCCGAAGATGCACAGGTCGGTCTTGTTGGCCGCGTCACCGGTGTAGGTGTTGCCGCGCGTCGGGTCCTTGAGCTGGTACGTCGAGCCCGACAGGGTCGTCTCCAGCGGGACCGTGCCGCCGTACAGGGACTTGCCGTCGCCCGTCGCCGTCTCGATGGTGTCCCAGGCGTCGATCTGCGCGCCGGTGCGGGCGTCGGTGAGCACCGCGCGGGCGACCGGGTTGCCGAGCGAGTCCAGGGCGACGACGTTCGTCCGCCAGGCCAGCTTCGGGGCGCCGTGCAGGGCGTCGACGACCAGCTGCGGCTTGGCCTTCACCTGCTTGAGCGTCTCGCCCAGGTTGGCCGCGCGCAGGGCGTTGACGGCCACGTCGGCGGCCTTGGGCGCCGACAGCTTCGGCGTGATGCTCGCGAGCGAGATCGCCGCGCGCGTCGCCCGGTTCGCGCTGCGGTAGCTGCCGTCGGGGGCCAGATGGACCACGAAGTCCCCGCCCAGGACGGGGAGTTGGCGGTAGGTGCGGTCGTAGCGGATGTGCTGGGCGCCGTCCTTGTCGACGACCACGTCGCGGACGGAGGTGCCCTGCACGGAGGTGAGGCCCAGGGCCGCCGCGTGGTCGGCGAGGGCCGCCGCCGCGTTGTCCAGGGCGGTGGCCCGGGTCGGCCTGTCGGCCGCGTCGGCGACCGGGGAGAGTACGGCGGCCAGGAGCGTGGCCGTGGTGGCGGCGATGCCGGCGGTGGCGAGACGGGAACCTCTCACGTGCTGCCGTATCCGACTCATCAGTGTCTTCGGTCTCCTCGGGAAGGCGCCGTGGGGGGCGCGCGTGGGGGTGCTTGGGGAGTGGCGCTGATGTGGTCCTGGCATTCAAGAGGGCCTGACATGTCATGTCCATAGCGCCAACGCGAGAGACCGGTGTGGGGGCCGTGAGGGGAGAGAATCGTTTCTGTGACCGCCCCTGAACTCCCCTTCTTCGTCTACGGCACGCTCCGCCCCGGCGAGGTCAACCACGACGCCTTCCTGCGCGGCCGCACCCTGCGCGAGGAGCCGGCCCGGCTCAGCGGCGCGGTGCTGTACGACGGCCCCGGCTACCCCTACGTCGTCGAACAGCCAGGCGCCGCGGGCGCGTCCGTCGTCGGGGAGCTCGTGACGGCCCTCCCGGCGGCGTACGCACGGCTGCTCGCCGAGCTCGACCGGCTGGAGGAGTACCGGCCGGGCGACCCGCGCAACCTCTACGAGCGCGTCGAGCGGTCGGTGCTCGGCGAGGACGGCTCGACCCCCGTACGCGCCTGGGTGTACGTCGCCGCGCCCGCCGTCGCCGCCCGGCTGCGGGCCCGCGGGAAGCCGATCGAGGGCGGGGACTGGCTCACGCGGGGGTGACCGACTCGCGCGGGGGTGACCCACTCGCGCGACGGTGGCCGGTCACCCGTTCACACCCTCTTCGGAAGCTTTTCCGCACTTTGCCGCCCGCACGGCGATGACCTGGTGAAACGCAGGTGACGGCAGCCGTACGTCGTCGAATCTGACACCCATTCATCCCATTCCTGACGCGACATCAGCAAGCGCGCACTCGCCACTGCGACTTACCTCGGAAAGGCAGAGAACCTCAGAAGATCCCGAAGACCTCGAAGACCTCGACGGCCCCGAAGGCCCCGAACAGCTCGTGAGGAGCACCGATGCGACGCACCACCCGGCTGCTGACCGGTACCGCGCTCGCCGTCACCGCCGCGGCCGGCTTCGCCGGACCCGCCCACGCGGCCGGCTCGCGGGCCGGAAACCTGGAGGTGTACCCCTCCATCGCGGTGCCGGGCGGGCAGGTGTCGGTGAACACGGCGGCGTGCGGGAACGGTCATGGGGCGGCGGGCGACGCCGGCGCGGTGGGCGCCGGTCGTTTCACGCTCGCGCCCAGCGCGCACGAGGGCGAGGCCGCGGGCCGGTTCCAGGTGCCGCCCAGCGCGCAGCCGGGGACGTACGAGATCGTCGCGGAGTGCGGCGGGGACGGGCGGCGGATCACCGGGGACCTGGTGGTCACGCTGGCCTCGGACCGGCAGCCGACGGCTCCGCGCGGAAGTGTGAAGACGGGGGTCGGCGGCGCGCTGGGCACCGACCCCGTACAGACCGCGGCCGGTGTGGCGGCTCTCGCCGTCGCCGCCGCGGGCGGTACCTGGCTCCTGCATCGCCGGGCGAGAGGCGACGGGTTCTGACGGACACCCTCCGCTGTCCGTCAGCAGGTACCGCATGTCCCCTCCCCCTCCGGGTCCGACGCCCCTCGCGGCCCGGAGGGGGCTCGGGGCCCGTCACCGAGAGGAGTTCCACGATGCGCCGCGAAGTCGGCAACACCGCGATAGCGGCCGTCACCGCGGTCGCCCTGTGCTCCGGCGCCTGGCTGCTGCACAGCGGCGCCGAGACGCACCCCCCGCCGCAGCCGTCCGCGGCCCAGGCCCGCTCGGGAAGCACGGACGTACGCTCCGTCGCCGCCCTGCCGCCGTCCCCGCCCATCCGCATCCGCATCCCCGCGATCAGGGTGAACGCCCCCATGATGGGCCTGGGTCTGACGGCCGGCGGCAGCCTCGCCGTGCCGCCGCCCGGGAGGAAGAACCTCGCCGGCTGGTACGAGGCCGGCGCCACCCCCGGAGAGACCGGCACCGCGATCGTGGCCGGCCACGTCGACAACGCCGACGGCCCCGCCGTCTTCTACGACCTCGGCGCGCTGCGCAAGGGCAGCACCGTGGAGGTGGACCGGCGCGACGGCAGCGCGGCCCTGTTCACCGTCGACGCCGTCGAGGTGTACGAGGCCAGCCGCTTCCCCGACGAGAAGGTGTACGGCGCGGCCGACCGGCCCGAGCTACGGGTGATCACCTGCGGCGGCGGCTACTCCAAGTCGACCGGCTACCAGGGAAACGTGGTCGTCTTCGCGCACCTCACCGGGAGCCGCTGAGCACGGTCGTGGCGAGCGTCCGGGCGATCGTCCGCGCGCAGTCCAGCGCCTCGCTGTGCGTGGTGTCGACCTCCAGGTCGTAGACCACGCCCAGGTGCACGAGCTCCGCCTGCCGCTCGGCCATCCCCCGCACCCGGTCGCCGCGCACGATCTCCCGCCCCGCGGCCACCGCGGCCTCGCACCGGACGCCCACCCACAGCACGTCGAGTCCGTCGAGGACCTTGCGCCACCCCTCCTGGGACTGCGCGCCGCCGAGGAAGACATCGTCGATGATCACCCGGGCGCCGGCGTGGACCATCGCGGCGATGCCCGTCGCCCACGCCGCCTGCAGCGTCATGAACGCGTCGTCGACGTTCACCTCGCCGTCCGCGGCGAGCTCGATCCCGGCGCCCGCCCCGGGCATCGCCTCGATCAGCGAGTCGACGCCGAAGGCCAGCCAGGGCTCCGGCAGAACCTCCTGCAAACACCGCACTATCCCCGACTTGCCGGAGCTGGAGCCGCCGTTCAGCACGATCACCTGAGTCGTCACACGCGTCGTCACGCGGGTCACAGTAGGGGGCGGGGCCCGACTCCCCCCACTCGTTTTCAGGCGATCCACTGGTCGTACGCCAGGTTCGCGACCAGTGCGAACACCACCGTCAGCAGGACGACCCGGACGAAGCCGCTGCCCTTCTTCAGGGCCGTGTGCGCGCCGAGCGTCCCGCCCGCGAGGTTGAAGACGGCCATCACGGCCGCCAACTGCCACAGCACGGCGCCCTGCCAGGCGAAGGTCGCCAGCGCGCCGGCGTTGGTACAGCAGTTGACGATCTTGGCGGTGGCCGAGGCGGTGACCAGGTCGAGGTGGAGCACGGCGGTCAGGGCGAGCACCAGGAAGGTGCCCGTGCCGGGGCCGATGAGACCGTCGTAGAAGCCGATGCCGAGGCCGGCGAGGGCGATGGCCGCCAGCATCCGGCGGCGGGAGGCCTGACCGGTGGGCGGGGCCGTGCCGAAGGCGGGGCGCAGGATCACGAAGCCCGCCACGCCCAGCAGCACCACCATGATCACCGGCTTCAGCACCTCGGTGCTCATCCCCGCGGCGAAGAAGGCCCCGCCGGACGACCCGGCCAGCGCCGCCAGCCCGATCCGCACCGCGAGCCGTACATCCACGGGCGTGCGCCGCGCATAGGTCACGGCCGCGCCCGAGGTGCCGACGATCGCGACCGCCTTGTTGGTGCCGAGCGCGGTCGCCGCCGGCGTCCCGGCCGGGAGGCCGAGCAGCAGCACGGGCAGGAGCAGCAGCCCTCCCCCGCCGACCACCGCGTCGATCCAGCCGGCCGCGAGAGCGGCGACGCAGAGCAGCGCCAGCATGCTCAGGGATATGTCGGGCATGGTCAGGAACCCTATGCGACCACCGCCGGGACCTCGCGACGGCCATCGGGGACAACCCTCACACCCACCCTGCGCCCCCGCTGAGGGCAGCGTTCCTCGCGGGAAACAACCGTGATGCGGCCGGGTAACGTCGGCACCGCACGCTCCTGGACATGACCTCGAATTCGCGTGTGGTGGTGATCGGCGCCGGCCTCGCGGGCGTACGACTCGCCCGCCGGCTCGGCGAGCTGGGCACGCCCGCGCTGCTGATCGGCGAGGAGGAGCACCGGCCCTACAACCGGGTCCTGCTCGCCGAGGTGCTGGCCGGGCGGTACGCCCCCGAGGTGATCGCGCTGCCCGCGCCCGCCCAACTGGTCCGGGCCCAGGTCACCGGCATCGACCGCGACCGGCGGACGGTGGCCTGCGCGGACGGCTCGAAGATCGCATACGACACGCTGGTCCTGGCCACCGGCTCCAACCCGGTGCTGCCGCCCCTGCGCGGTCTGTTCACCCCCGACCACGTGCTGCCGGAGGGCGTCCACGCCTTCCGCACCATGGACGACTGCCTCGGTCTGTCGAAGGCGGTACGGCCGGGCGTGCGGGCCGTCGTCATCGGCGGCGGACTCCTCGGGGTCTCCGCGGCCCGCGCCCTGGCGATGCGCGGCGCGCAGGTCGTCCTCGCGCAGCAGGCCGAGCGGCTCATGGAGCGCCAGCTCGACCCGAACGCCTCGAAGCTGGTGCTGCGGCACCTGAAGGACCTCGGCGTCGAGGTCCACACCGAGTGCCGGGTGCGCGACGTGCGCTGCGTCGGCGGGGCCGTCCGCTCGGTCGAGATGGCCGACGGTTACACCCTCGGCGCCGATCTGGTGGTGCTGGCCTGCGGGGTCTCCCCGCGCGCCGGTCTCGCCAAGGACGCGGGGCTCGCCGTCCACAAGGGCATCCTCGTCGACGACGAACTGCGCACGTCCGACCCGCACATCCGCGCGATCGGCGACTGCGCGCAGCACGACGGGAACGTGTACGGACTGGCCGCCCCGGCGCTCGAACAGGCGGACGTCCTCGCCGAGTCGCTGACCGGATCCGCGAACTCCCGCTACAGCGGCACCCGTGCCCTCACCCGGCTCACGCTCGCCGGGCACAGCGCCTTCGACCTCGCCGCGTTCGGCGAGACGGAGCCGCTGCCCGGCGACGACGTCGTGCAGCTCGCCGACGCCACCCGGGGCACCTATCGCAAGGTCGTCGTCCGCGACGACCGCCTGGTCGGCGGGGTCCTCGTCGGCGAACTCGGCACCGTCGGCGCACTCGCCCGCGCCTGGGAGGGAGCAGAGCCGCTCCCCACGGACGGCGGCCCCCTGCTTCACCTGCTCACCAACGATGGAGGCTCCTGATGACCGCCACCCTGGGGGCCACCCCCACGATCGTGCTCGTCGGCCACGGCATGGTCGGCCAGCGCTTCCTCGAAGCGCTCGCCGAGCGCGGCCTGACCGCCACGCACCGCGTGGTCGTGCTCTGTGAGGAGCCGCGTCCCGCATACGACCGTGTGGCGCTCACCTCGTACTTCTCGGGCAAGACGCCCGAGGACCTCTCCATGACCGACATGGCGTTCATCGAGACGCACGGCATCGAGCTGTACGTCGGCGACCCGGCGGAGACGATCGACCGCGAGGCGAAGAAGGTCACCGCCCGCTCCGGCCAGGTCTTCGAGTACGACACCCTCGTCCTCGCCACCGGCTCGTTCCCCTTCGTGCCGCCGGTGCCGAACAAGAACGCCGAGGGCTGCTTCGTCTACCGCACCATCGACGACCTGCTCGCGATCGAGGAGTACGCCAGGACGGCGACGACCGGCGCGGTGGTCGGCGGCGGGCTGCTCGGACTGGAGGCGGCCGGCGCGCTGAAGGGCCTCGGACTCACCTCCCACATCGTGGAGTTCGCACCCCGTCTGATGCCCGTCCAGGTCGACGAGGGCGGCGGGGCGGCCCTGCTGCGCACCATCGAGGACATGGGCCTGTCCGTCCACACGGGCGTGGGCACGCAGGAGATCGTCGTCGGCGAGAACGGCGCGGTCACCGGCATGAAGCTCTCCGACGGCTCCGAACTCTCCACCGACCTGGTGGTGTTCAGCGCCGGCGTCCGCCCCCGCGACCAGCTCGCCCGCGACTGCGGTCTCACGGTCGGCGAGCGCGGCGGCATCACGGTCGACGAGCAGTGCCGTACGGTCACCGACCCGCACGTCTTCGCGATCGGCGAGTGCGCGCTGGCCTCCGACGGCCGGGTGTACGGCCTGGTCGCCCCCGGCTACGAGCAGGCCGAGACGGCCGCCGCGACCATCGCCGAGGACGAGGCGGAGTTCACCGGCGCCGACCTGTCCACCAAGCTGAAGCTGCTCGGCGTGGACGTGGCCTCCTTCGGCGACGCGCACGGCGCGACCGACGACTGCCTCGACGTCGTCTACTCCGACTCCCGCTCGGGCCTGTACAAGAAGCTGGTCATCGGCCGCGACGGCACCCTGCTCGGCGGCATCCTGGTCGGCGACGCGGAGGCGTACGGCACGCTGAAGGCGTTCACCGGTTCCGTCCCGCCGGTCGCGCCCGAGTCGCTGGTGCTGCCCGCCGGTGCCGGAGAGTCCGTCCAGCTCGGCCCGACCGCGCTGCCGGACGACGCGATCATCTGCTCCTGCAACAACGTTCGCAAGGGCACCATCCGCGCCGCGGTCACCGACCACCAGTGCACCACCGTGCCCGAGGTGAAGAAGTGCACCAAGGCCGGTACCACCTGCGGCAGTTGCGTCAAGGTCCTCGGCCAGCTCGTCACCGCCGAACTGGAGGCGTCCGGCGTCGAGGTCGACAAGGGCCTGTGCGGCTGCTTCGCGCAGACCCGCGAGGAGCTGTACGAGATCGTCCTCGCCCTGCGCATCAACACCTACCAGGACCTCCTCGACCGCTACGGCCGTGAGGACGCCCGGGGCGGCGACGGCTGCGACATCTGCAAGCCGGCGGTCGCGTCGATCATCGCGTCCCTCGCCCCGACGATCGGCGCGAGCGGCTACGTCCTGGACGGCGAGCAGGCGGCGCTTCAGGAGACCAACGACCACTTCCTCGCCAACCTCCAGAAGAACGGCTCCTACTCGGTCGTCCCGCGCATCCCCGGCGGCGAGATCACCCCCGAGGGCCTCATCGTGATCGGTGAGATCGCCCGCGACTTCGGCCTCTACACGAAGATCACCGGCGGTCAGCGCATCGACATGTTCGGCGCACGGGTCGAACAACTCCCGCTGATCTGGACCCGGTTGGTCGACGCCGGCTTTGAGTCCGGCCACGCCTACGGCAAGTCCCTGCGCACGGTGAAGTCCTGCGTCGGCCAGACCTGGTGCCGCTACGGCGTCCAGGACTCCGTCCGCATGGCGATCGACCTGGAACTGCGCTACCGGGGACTCCGCTCGCCCCACAAGCTCAAGTCGGCGGTGTCGGGCTGCGCCCGCGAGTGCGCCGAGGCCCAGTCCAAGGACTTCGGCATCATCGCCACCTCGGGCGGCTGGAACCTCTACGTCGGCGGCAACGGCGGCGCCACCCCGCGCCACGCCGACCTCCTCGCCCAGGACCTCAACGACGCCGAACTGATCCGCCTCATCGACCGGTTCCTGATGTTCTACATCCGCACCGCCGACCGCCTGGAGCGCACCTCGACCTGGCTGGAGCGCATCCCCGGCGGCCTGGACCACGTCCGCGACGTGGTCGTGGAGGACTCCCTCGGCATCTGCGAGGAGCTGGAGTCCCTGATGAAGGACCACGTCGCGCACTACGCCGACGAGTGGGCGACCACCATCAACGACCCCGAGAAGCTCGCCCGGTTCGTGTCCTTCGTCAACGCGCCGGACACCCCCGACCCGGTCGTCGGCTTCGTCCCCGAGCGCGACCAGATCAAGCCCGACCTGCCGCTGCTGACCATCGGCCACCGTCCCCTGGAAGGGAGCACCCAGCGATGACCCTGGCAATCGAGACCACCGACCTCAAGGTCCACCTGCGGCTGGAGGAGGGCGGCGAGGACTGGTTCACGGTCTGCGACCTCACCCAGCTGCTCCCCGGCCGGGGCGTGGCCGCCCTGCTGCCCGACGGCCGCCAGGTCGCCCTGTTCCGCGACCGGGCGGGCGAGCTGTACGCCATCGACAACCGCGACCCGTTCGGCGGCGCGGCCGTCCTCTCCCGCGGCCTGACCGGCACCCACCAGGGCCGCCCGTTCGTCGCCTCCCCACTGCTGAAGCAGCGGTTCGACCTGCGGAGCGGGCAGTGCCTGGACGACGAGACGGTACGCATCGCGACGTACGAGGTGCGGACGGCCTGACGGTTGACGGGCGGGCGGGTCCGACGGCCAACGGTTGACGGGCGGGCGGCCTGACGGCCAACGGTTGACGGGCAGCTGTTGACGGGCGGACGGTCTGACGGGCCCGCCCGTCCTGCCTGCCGCCCGCCGTCCTGCCTGCCGCCCGCCGTCCTGCTTGCCCGCCCGCCCTCTGCCTACCTACCTGCCGTCTGTCTACCGGCGGCCGGGCGCCGTGGTCTCAAGGGGTCTGGCCGACCGGGGTGCGGGCACGCCGGGCAGGGCCGGTACCGCCGGGAGCCGGACCACCGCGTCCAGGCCGCCGCGCGGCGCGGGCCGCAGGGCCACCTCGCCGCCGCTCGCGTGGGCGAGGCGCTGCACCAGGGCGAGGCCCAGACCGGTACCGCCCTTGGGCGCGTCCGGGGCGCGCCAGAAGCGGTCGAAAGCGCGCCGCCGCTGCTCCTCCGTCATGCCCGGCCCCTCGTCCATGACGTGCAGCTCGACCCACGCCGGACCCGCCGGACGGTTCGGCTGCCGGTGCGGGAAACGCCGCTCGTGGGATGAGGCGCGCGTGGCCTGGTGGCGGGGGTCGATCGAGACCGTGGAGCCCGGGGGCGCCACCCGCAGGGCGTTGGACAGCAGGTTGTCGAGGATCTGCTCCACCGCGCCGGGCAGCGCCAGCACCTCGCCCGCGTAGTCCCCGGCCAGCGCCAGCCAGACGCCGTGCTGCTCGTACAGCGGCGTCCAGGCGCGGTGGCGCTCCGCGCACACCCGGCCCAGATCGACCGTCTCCCGTTCGGCGGCGCTCTCGTCGAGCCGGGCCATCGCCAGCAGCCCCTCGACCATCCGGGCCAGCCGGTCGGTCTCGGTCAGCGCGGCGGTGAGCGAGCCCCGCGCGTTCAGGGCGATGTCGTTCTCCAGGTTCTCCAGCCGCAGCCGCAGCGCCGCGAGGGGCGTCTTCAGCTGGTGCGAGGCCTCGCCGGCGAACGCCCGCTGGGAGGCCAGGAGGTGTTCCAGACGGGCGGCGGTGCGGTTGAAGGTCGCGGCGAGACTGCGGACCTCCGGCGGCCCCTTGGTGATCGCGACGGGCGTGGCGGCACCGCCGACGGCCAACTCATGGGTGGCGTGCTCCAGTTCACGGATCGGACGGCCGGTCCAGCGGGCGATGACGAACCCGAGGACGGCGACCGCGGTGAGCGCGGCGAGGCCGCCGAGCGCCAGCAACAGCCACACGTGGTGAACGCGTTCGGACACCATCCGGGTCGGCAGGGTGATCCGGACGGCGCCCTGCTCCTCGACGCCGTGCCGGACCGGGGTGGCCACCGCCAGATACTGCACCCCGCCGATGGTGGACGTGCGGACGTCCGCCGTCGCCGTCCCCTGGAGCGCGGCGGCGATGCCCGGCCAGGAGGCCAGGCCGCGCTCCTCGCTCGCGGTGAGCGGATGCGAGCTGGCCAGCAGCGAGCCGCGCTCGTCGACGATCAGCACCTTGCCGCCGATGCGTTCGGCGCAGTGCGCGGCCCGCTCGGGCAGGTCCTGCGCCGCCCGGCCGGCCGAGATGGACAGCGAGGCGAACGCCGACACCGACTCCGCCTCGTCCTTCGCCGCGTTCGTCACCCGCTCCCGCTCGCCCCGCGAGTACACGAAGCCCAGCGGGATCTCCAGACAGACCAGGACCAGCGCGGCGAGTGTGAGATAGCTGAGCAGCAGCCGACGGGTCATCGGTAGGCCGCCGTGGGGTGAGGCTCGTCGAACCGATGGGCCGAGGTGAAGTCGTGGGCCTGAGTGAAGTCGTGGGTCTGGGTGAAGTCATGGGTTCGGTGGGGGTACGGGGCCTGCGGCTCGTATGCGGGGGGCGTGGGTGCCTGTGGCGCGGGTGCATATTCCGGCGCGGGGGCGTACTGCGGGGCGGGGGCCTGAGGTGTGTCCGGTGAGGTGGTCTGCACGGCCAGCCGGAAGCCCACTCCGCGCAGGGTCTGTATCCAGGCCGGGTGGCCCAACTTCCTTCGCAGGGTGGCCACATGGACGTCCAGCGTCTTCGTCGGCCCCTGGTAGTGCGGGTCCCACACCCGGTCGAGGATCTGCTGCCGCGAATACACGGCCCCCGGATCCTCGGTGAGCAGCGCGAGCAGCTCGAACTCCTTGGGCGTCAGTGTCACCGAGTCCGGTCCGACCCAGACCTGCCGGGTCCGCCGGTCGACGACGAGGGGGCCGACGGCATCGCCAGTGAGTTGGGGCTGGGACTGGGGCTGCGGCTCTGGCTGCGGCTGCGGCTGCGGCTGCGGCTGCGGCTGCGGCTGGGCGTTGTAGCCGGGGCCCGTCTCGGCGAAGTCCCGTTCCTGAAGCCCCCGTTGGGTCCGTCGGGTCACCGCGCGCACCCGGGCCACGAGTTCACGCATGCTGAAAGGCTTCGCCAGGTAGTCGTCGGCGCCCAGCTCCAGGCCCAGGACGCGGTCCGCCTCCTCGCCCCGCGCGCTGAGGATGATGATGGGGACGTCGGAGGTCTGTCGGATGCCCCGGCAGACGTCGATGCCGTCGATGTCGGGCAAGCCCAGGTCGAGCAGGACGACATCGCCGTACGGGCCCCTCAACCCTTCGTTGCCGGTGCCGACGTGATGCACCGTCAGGCCGAAGTTGCCAAGGCCCTCGACGAGCGGTTCGGCGATCGTCCGGTCGTCCTCGATGAGCAGGACTCGTACACCCATGCGTTCCCGTCTCTCCCGTGAACCGAATTCGCGTGTTCCGTGGATCCGTTGCTCCGTCACGCTACAAGAACGGTAAGAAAAACGCCGCACCCCTCCCGGACAATGTGAGCAGCGGCTCAGCTCCGGACGAAAACTGTCCCATTTTTGTCGGCGGTTTAGTGTTCCTCTAACCTTCGCCTGGCAAACGCCCCTCTACGGTGATGAGGAACTGGTCGGACTCCCACGACGACCAGCTCTGACCTGGGAGGATCCATGAAGGCATTGCTGGACCGCGCCCGCTCGTTCAAACGACGGGTCGACTTCGAAAGCGGCGAATACCGGCGGCTGGCCGAAGGCCAATATCCCGAGGCATTGTTCATCACCTGCTCGGACTCGCGGGTGATACCCGCCCTGATCACGGGCGCACGGCCCGGTGAGATATTCGAGCTGCGAAACGCGGGCAATATCGTTCCGCCGCACGGCCGGCAGGGCGCCTCGGGCGAGGCCGCCACCATCGAGTACGCACTGGAGGTGCTCGGCGTTCAGGACATCGTGGTGTGCGGCCACTCCCACTGCGGCGCGATGGGCGCCCTCAAGTCCGGCGACGACCTCTCCGCCCTGCCCGGCGTGGACGCCTGGCTGCAACTGGCCCGCCCGAGGCTGGCGTCCGTCCTGGACGGCGACGTCGAGGACCCGTCGATGCCGGACGTCGCCCAGCTGAACGTCGTCAACCAGCTTGCCGTGCTGCGGAGTTACCCGACGGCACGTCGGCATCTCGACGCGGGACGACTGCGACTGCACGGCTGGTACTACGAAGTGGACACCGGCCAGGTGCACGAGCTCGACACGGACGGCCTGTTCCGGGTGCACGCGGCATGAGCGGCGCCCACGCGACGAGGACCCGCGGCATGCGGGCCCGCGACCCCAGGGCTCCGGACCCCAGGGCTCCGGACCCCAGGGCTCCGGACAGCAGGGCTCCCGACAACAGGGCGGACACCCCTACAGAGGACACGACCGGTTACACGGCGAAGCCCCAGCAGCGCCAGCAGCCCCAGAAGCGCCAGCAGCCCGAGAAAGGACCGCGGGGGGCCAAGGACGGCCCGAAGGCGGATCTCGCCACCGAGATCACCGCCTCCCTCGTCGTCTTCCTGGTCGCGCTGCCGCTGTGCATCGGCGTGGCCGTCGCCTCCGGCGTCTCCCCCGAGCTGGGCATCATCTCGGGTGTCATCGGCGGTCTGGTGGTGGGCGCGGCGCGCGGCAGCACGCTCCAGGTGAGCGGCCCGGCCGCCGGTCTCGCCGCGCTGGTCGCGGAGACCGTGCTGGAGTACGGCGTGGCCATGCTCGGTGTGATCGTGCTCTTCTCCGGGCTCCTCCAGATCGTCCTCGGGCTGGTGAGACTGGGCCGGTTCTTCCAGGCGATCTCGCTGGCCGTCGTCCAGGGCATGCTCGCGGGCATCGGTCTGCCGCTGATGTTCAGCCAGGCGTACCCGGCGATGGACGCCAAGGCCCCCGGCACCCCGCTGGAGAACATGGCCGGCATCCCCGGCCTGCTCGCGGACACCTTCGCCGACCCGCAGGCACTGATCGCGGCGGGCCTGGGCGTCGTCACCGTCGTCCTGAGCTTTCTCTGGAAGAAGGCGCCGGGGCCGATCAAGAAGGTGCCCGCGGCCCTGGTCGCGGTGGGCATCGGCATCGCGGTGGCCGCGACCCCGGGCGTGGACGTCAAGACGCTCCAGGTCGGCAACCTGCTGGCCTCGGTCGACGTCCCCGGCCCGGAGCAGTTCGCGGGACTGGCGGACGCCGGGATCATCACCGCGATCCTCACCTTCACCGTGATCGCCTCGGCGGAGTCCCTGTTCACGGCCGCGGCGGTGGACCGTATGCACGACGGACCGCGCACCCGCTACAACCCCGAGCTGATCGCCCAGGGCGCCGGAAACACCCTCGCGGGACTCGTCGGCGCGCTGCCCATCACGGCGGTGGTGGCCCGCAGTTCGGCGAACGTCCAGGCGGGCGCCAAGACCCGGCTCTCCCGCACCCTGCACGGCCTGTGGCTGCTGGCCTTCGCGCTCCTGCTCCCCCAGGTGCTGGCCCTGATCCCGATCTCGGTCCTCGCGGGCGTGCTCGTCCACAGCGGCTGGAAGCTCTTCGCGCCCGCCGAGTTCCCGAAGATGTGGCGGCAGGATCGCGGCGAGTTCGCGGTCATGACGCTCACCACGCTGGTGATCGTGGCGACAGCACTCCTGGAGGGCGTCCTGGTCGGCCTCGCGGCGGGCATCGTGCTGGCCGCGGTGCGCATGTCGCAGACGGTCATCCGGCAGCACATCGACGACGACACCGCGAAGGTGGTGATGGCCGGCAACGCGACCTTCCTGCGGCTGCCCCAGGTCATCGAGGCACTGGAGTCCGCCGCCGAGGCCGGCAAACCCCGCATCCGGCTCGACCTCACCGGCGTCACCCACCTCGACCACGCCTGCCGCAGCCAGGTGGAGGAGTTCACCGCCCAGCAACGCGGCAAGGGCCTACGAGTGGAACTGCTGATGCCGGGCCCGGCGACACCATCGCCCGCGGGGGCCGAGGGGCCGGTGCAATCCGTGGGGTCCGTGGGGTCCGTAGGACCAGTGGACGAGGGCATGGCCCCGGCGGCCGAACGTGCGGCGCCCCCGCAGCCCGACCCGCTGCCGCGCCGCCAGCCCGTCCCGGCATCGGCCACCGCATCCGCCACCGCGTCCGTAGCCGTTTCCGCCCCCGGCCCCACCGCCGAGTGGTTCTACCTGGACACCACACCGATGCCGGAGGACTTCGCGCAGCGGTACGTGGAGGAGTACGCGGCCGTGGACGAATACCTCCCGGAGCACCCACAGCGCCACGAGCAGAACTACGGGCAGGGCTACGAGCAGAACTACGGCCAGGACTACCGCCAGAGCCGCGGGCAGGACTACGGCCAGAGCCAGGGAGGGGGGTACACGCAGGGCTACGCCTCCTACTGACAGGGCCCGGGCGGGCGGCGTAGGTACAGGTCACGTGCGGCCGGGCGGCCGCACCACCCCCGTGCTTCCGCACCCCCGAACCCTCCGACGAAGCTGCAACCCCGGTGCGCGGTCCGGTGTCCCCCAGGACATCGACCGCGCACCGCAGCGCGGCCGGCGGAGATCGGGGAACGATCATGAACCTTTCGCACGTCTCGCGCACCGCGGCCGTCCTCGCCGTCGCGGCGGTCACCACCCTCACCGCAACCTCGGCATCGGCGTCGACACCGGCATCTGTATCTGCACCGGCACCGGCACCGGCACCGGCACCAGGGCGGGGTCAGGCCTTCGAGGCCCAGGCCCAGGCCCAGGCCCACCGCAGCACCCCGTACGCCTGGGCCACCCGCAGGGGCAGCACCATAGGCATCTACGGCATCGACATGCACGGCCAGGGCTTCACCGTCGGCGGCACGGTACGGATCGCCCTCTTCCGGGACTCGGGCCCGCGCGGCATCCCGGTCTGGACGAAGGACGCCACCGCCCGCCGGATCACCGGCCGCCCCGGCGGCTCCTTCAACGTGACGACGGGCCTGCTGGACTGCACGGCGTACGGCTACGCGAAGGACTCGACGATGATGGTGTGGGACACCGCCACCAACACGTGGTCCAACAAGGTCCGCGTCTCCACGGCCTGCGACCAGTAGCCGGGGTTGAGCGGTTGAGCGGGCTCAAGCCTTGAGGACGGCCGCGTAGGACACCCCGGTCAGCTCCTCGGAGGCGGCCCACAACCGCTCCCCCGCACGGTCGTCGAGAGTCCAGGGCGCCCGCCGCGACGGTGCGGGCGCCCCGCGCCACATCGCGAGGGACGGTCCGGTGAACGAGTCCGGGCGCACACCGGGCGCGGTCGCCGCGTACAGGGTGGGCAGCGCGCCGGCCTCCGCCGACTGGGCGATCGCCCGGTTGCCGAGCGCCATCAGCCGCTCGGCGACCCGGCGCCCCTCGGCGCGCGGCCCGGCCGTCTGGAGGTTGGTCGCCGCGTACCCCGGGTGCGCGGCGGCCGCCACGACGCCGGACCCGGCCGCCGCGAGCCGACGCGCGAGCTCGTGCGTGAACAGCAGATTGGCCGTCTTGGAACGGCCGTAGGCGGTCCAACGGCGGTAGCGACGCTCGGAGTTGAGATCGTTCGCATCGATGTTGCCGAACAGATGGGCCATGCTGGAGACGGTCACAACCCGCACCCCGGCCTGCGCCCCGGTCTGCGCGCCGGACTGCGCCCCGGACTGAGCGCTGATCGGCACCCCGGCCGACCGGCCCTCCGCGGCGAGCAGCGCGGGCAGCAGAAGCCCGGTGAGGGCGAAGTGCCCGAGGTGGTTCACCCCGAACTGCGTCTCGAACCCGTCGGCGGTCGTGCCGTACGGCATCGCCATCACGCCCGCGTTGTTGACGAGCAGGTCGAGCCGCTCGTACGGCAACGACTCCGCGAACTCCCGCACGGAGCCGAGATCCCCGAGATCGAGCCGCCCCAACTCAACTTCCACACCCGGCACTTCACCACGCAGCCGCGCAACGGCATCCCGCCCCCGCGCCTCACTCCGGCAGCCGAGCACGACCCGCGCCCCCTTGCGGGCAAGCTCCCGCGCGGTGACGTACCCGAGCCCGCTGTTGGCCCCGGTGACGACAGCGGTACGACCGCTCTGATCAGGGATGTCACGCACACTCCAGCCTGCCATGACCGCACTCCTTCCACTGCTGCCGCCCCCTCGCCGCAGCCTACGACGACGCCTCCAGACTGGATTGAAAGGAACTCGACAGCCAATCGGAGGAACACGGTCGGGCGACGGCTCGTTACTCGCCAACGAAGTTCAAAGCAGAAGCAAAGCCGCACACCCACTGCGGCCACAGCTCACGGTGTTACGCCGTTCGCCGCCCGCACCCCACCCCGGAGGCACGTAACCATGACACCCACCCCCTTCGCATCCCCGTCCCGCCGCACGTTCCTCGGCGGCACCGCCCTGGCCGCCCTCACCCTCACGGCCACGACGACCCCCGCCACCGCCGGCACCCTCACCCCCACCCCCTCCTGGCCGACCGAGTACCCCCTCCCCGACGGCTGGCTCCCCGAGGGCATCGCCATCGGCGGCAAGCCATACGCCTACCAGGGCTCCCGCGCCAACGGCGGCATCTACCGCACCGACCTGCGCACCGGCGAGGGCAGGGTCCTGTACGCGGGCGGCGCCGGACAGGTCGCGGTCGGCCTGAAGCTCGACCACGACGGCCTGCTGTACGTGGCGGGCAGCACAGGAGTGGCGCGCGTGGTCGACGCCCGCACGGGCACACTCGTGACGACCCATCAACTCACCCAAACCGCAGGTCACTTCATCAACGACGTGACCCTGCTTGGCGACCGCGCCTGGTTCACCGACTCACAGGACGCGGTCCTGTACGGCGTCCCGCGCGGCCACGCCGGCGGCGACATCCGCGCACTCCCCCTCACCGGCGACTGGGTCCAACTCCCCGACGTCATCAACGCCAACGGGATCGTCGGCACGCCGGACGGCCGCGGCCTGATCGTCGTCAGGAGCACACCGGGCGAGCTGTACAACGTGAACCCCAGCACGGGCCACGCCACCAGGATCAAGCTGGTCGGCGCGCCGGACGTCGTCAACGGCGACGGCCTCCACCGCATCGGCCGCACCCTGTACGTCGTCCAGAACCGCCTCAACCTGATCAGCGTCTGGTCCCTGGACCGCACGGCCACCACCGCCACCCTGACCCGCACGATCACCGACCCCCGCTTCGACGTCCCCACCACGGCCGCCCGCTACGGCAACCGCCTCTACCTGGTCAACGCCCGCTTCACCAGCCCACAACTCCCGAAGACGACGTTCACGGCGGTGGCGGTACCGATCTGACGCCACCGCAACCCGTCACCCGGGCGGGTGACATCATGAACGCATGACGACGACCATCACCGCCGCCCGAAAGGCAGATGGCGCGTAGCCGCCCCGGCGCGCTACGCGCCCGCCGGTCTCCCGGCCTCCGCACCCGCAAGGCCCCCCAGCCGACACGCATCCGCGGCCTCTCCGCCCGCACCAGCCGCGCGATCCACCACGTCGAGCACGAGGGCGGCGACTTCCACCTCTTCCCCGGCGCGACAGCGAGCGCCCTGCACCGCTACCGGTCTTCATTCGCAGTGCATCGGCCTTCAGGCCGGTGGTGAAGCGAATCTGACGGTGGCGACGCGGAGCGTCGCAGAGTCAGGTCCGGCGGAGCCGGAGACCGCGTTTCGCCTGCGGCGCGGAGCGTCGGGAGGGCTTTCCCAGACGGGGCCGGTGGTGCTCACACGGGCCGGTTCTGCTGTTCGATGTACTGCCTGACCACGGAGAGCGGGGCGCCGCCGACGGTTCCGGCGAAGTAGGACCCGGACCAGAGTTTGTTGGCCCGCCAGTAGTGGCGCACCAGATCGGGGAACTCCTGGCGCAGGCGGCGGGACGAGACGCCCTTGAGGGAGTTGACCAGCTTGGTCACGGCGACCTTGGGCGGGAAGTTCACCAGCAGGTGGACGTGGTTGTCCTCACCGTTGAACTCCACCAGGTCGCACTCGAAGTCCGTACACACCGACCGCATGATCTCCTCCATCCGCCTCAAGTGGGCATCGGTGAACACCTTGTGCCGGAACTTGGTCACGAAGACCAAGTGCACATGCATCACGAAAACACAGTGCCGACCAGTTCTGATCTCCCGCATCTCACCCATAACCCAAGTATGTAGGGTGACGGCCATGCAGCTCAGGTACAGCTTCCGCCTGTACCCGGACACCGGCCAGCGGACCGCGTTGGCGAAGGCGTTCGGGTGCGCCCGTGTCGTGTTCAACGACGCCGTGCGTGCCCGTGAAGACGCCCGTAAGGCCGGGCAGCCGTTCCCGACGGCCAGTCAGTTGTCTCGGAAGCTGATCACCGAGGCGAAGCGGACAGCCGGGCGGTCCTGGCTGGGCGAGGTCTCCGCAGTGGTGCTCCAGCAGTCCCTACGGGACGCCGAGAAGGCGTACCGCGGCTTCTTCGCCTCCCTCAAGGGCACGCGCAAGGGACCGAGGGTGGGCCCGCCACGGTTCAAGGTCCGCAAGGACACACGGCAGTCGATCCGGTTCACCGCCAACGCCCGCTGGAACATCACCGGCAGCGGCCGTCTGAACCTGCCGAAGATCGGCGCGGTGAAGGTGAAGTGGTCCCGCACCCTGCCCGCCGCCCCCACCTCCGTCACCGTCGTCAAAGACGCCGCAGGCCGGTTTTTCGCCTCCTTCGTCATCGACACCGACCCCGCCGCCGACGCGGCCCGAATGCAGCAGACCGACGGCAGCATCGGCATCGATCTCGGCCTGACCCACTTCGCGGTCCTCTCCGACGGCACGAAGATCGACTCCCCGCGCTTCCTGCGGCGTGCGGAGAAGAAACTGAAGAAGGCCCAGCGGGAGCTGTCCCGCAAGCAGAAGGGATCAAAGAACCGGGCCAAGGCCCGTCTCAAGGTCGCCCGCGCCCACGCCAGGGTCGGCGACGCACGCCGTGAGTTCCACCACCAGCTCTCCACGAAGCTGATCTCCGAGAACCAAGGGATCGCTGTGGAGGACCTGTCGGTGGCGGGACTGGCCCGCACGAAGCTGGCCAAGTCCGTGCACGACGCCGGCTGGTCATCGTTCATCAGCATGCTGGAGTACAAAGCAGAGCGGTACGGCCGCACCCTGGTCAAGATCGGCCGGTTCACACCGACCTCCCAGACCTGCTCCACCTGCGGCGTCAAGGACGGGCCCAAACCCCTGAACGTCCGGGAATGGACCTGTAGCAACTGCGGCACCGTCCACGACCGGGACACCAATGCCGCGATCAACGTGAAGACGGCCGCCGGACTGGCGGCATCGGCCTGCGGAGCGCCGGTAAGACCAGGAGCGATCCCGGCACAGCGCGAAGAAACAGGAAGCCATGGATTCCCGACCGAACCCCGTGCCGCGTAGCGGCACAGCAACGATCGGGAAGGCCAGAATCCTCGGGCTTCAGCCCGAGGTGCAAGTCAAAGCCGCCACCTGGACCGCGACGGAGACGGAGTCGGCTGCGAATAGCGACACCCGCACAGGTTTGCCGAACCAGCAACAGAACCCGAACGAACCGAAACACCGCCGAAGGGCTGTCCCGTCGCCCGCCGGCCGTATCCACCAGAGAGGGGCGGCACCTCATACCCGAGGTACCGCCCCACACCACGTCCACCCACTCTCCGTCAGTCCCGCCGAATCAACTCCGGATCGATCCGCCGCCCGATCAACGGCAGGGATCCAAAGGCGGCGACCGCAACGACTCCGAGAGCGGAAGCCACCAACAGCGGCACACCGGCCCCGTCCCAAAAGACCTCGCCCCCGCCGCTGACGAGATAGCTGGACTCAGCCGCCTTCCCTGTGACGACCGCCAACACCAGGCCCGCCGCGAGTGGCAACACCACCTGCGCCACCTGCACAGCCCTCAACGTACGAGGCCGCGCACCGAGGAGAGACAGGGCGGTCACCTGCGGTCGGCGCTCGACCGCGCGGTCGGTGGCAGCCACGAGGTAGGCGGCTACGCCGATGATGAGGCCGAGGACCATGCCCATGGCGAGGATCGACTTGACGACGGTGATCTGTTGGAAGGCAGTAACCACAATGCCGGGTGTCATCACGTTGGCGGTCGGATCGACAGCGCCAATGTTGTCGAGGACAGACCGGACGGTCTGGGGCGCTGAGCTGCTGACCAAGGTGAGGCTGGCCCCCTCAGGTCGGAAGCCATCAGGCAGGAAAGAGGGCGGCACTACGACGTCGCTGCTACTCAACGCCGAGAGTCCTGGTTCATCCCGATAGATCACCTGTTGCTTCGGCACTCGAACCGTCATCACGCGCCGCTCGCCTTTGTCATTCCTGAGGTGGAAAGGGAAGCTCGCACCAGGCTTACTGTCTTCGTTGTACGTCGCCCGAGGGTTTACAACTCGAAAAGGCTGTCCATCCGTGCATCGCCCGAGTTCAGGCACCATCCCTCGAAGTTGACTGCACGTAGCAATCACGGCGGAGATTCTCGGTGGAAACTCGATTGCCGGATCTGCCCACGAGCTCGCTTCCACGCCATGCCCACGGACACCCGCTACCGTCTCAAACGCCCGCTGCCGATCTTGGGGGACACTGTCGAGAGACAGCATGTACGACTGCACAGGTGAAGTGTTCTTGGAGACTTGGTCCAGCTCGATGAGCACTCCTTGGGCGAGCGACGCCGCATAGACGAGCAACACCAAACCGGTAGCGACGCGCAGAGCCCCGCCTGGTTCCACCTCGTTACGTCTCATAGCCAGGCCGAGAGACAGAGAGTTGGTACGTGTCACCGTCCGGGACAGGCTCCGAGAAAGGATCGGGAGCGACAAAACGAGCCCGACCCCCACCAGCACCACGGCAAGCGGCATAAGGATCGACGAGACCGAGGTGTCTCGGGGCACGTGTCCCGTCGCGCCGGCGACGCAGTATCCGGCGACGATGCCCAGGCCTGGGAGGAGCGGCAGCAGCCCCCACTTCGCTGGCGGTTTCTCCACCGCGTTACGCCTCACGGCCAAGGGGTTCGCAGCAGCCTTTCTGGCTCCGACCGCGCCCGCGAACCAGGCGAGCGCCGGACAACCGATCAGGCAGATGAGGGTGGCGGACAGGGACAGCGATCCGTCTGACGGATACCAACGGAAGCCAGGAAGACCGACACGGGAGATGAGTTGGTTGGCCACCGCGTAGACGCCCAGGCCGAGCAACGCTCCGAGCAATGCCGCTGCGACCGTCTCAGCCGCGTTGACGCGCTGAACACCCTTCTTGCTCAGTCCGACCAGCCGCAGCGCGGCGAGCCGTCGGGCCCGCGCTGCGGCCGACAGCCGCGCACACACCGACAGGTAGACGGCCAACGGAAGAAGGACGACACCAGACAGCGTGAACCGCACGATGTCCAGCGTCGAGGGCTCCACCGTTTCGTGGGTTGTATATGGCATCCCGTAGGACGTCACGGGTTGCCCGCCCTTCAACTGGTCCCGGGCGACGCCGATGTACGCGTACAGCTCGTCTGGGTGAGCCAACCCTTGAGGGCCGATGAGTCCCCGTTCCCGCCCCGGCACGAGTTGGGCTAGCCCCGGCTCCTTCCTGAGCTCTTCGTGTAGCCGCGGCGACACGAACACCTCGCCACGAGCGGGCAGTTCACTCAGGCCCGGTGGGGGGTCAATGGCGAAGGCACCTGGCGCATGGAAGACGCGGGTCATGGGGCGGGATCCGTACGGGTCCGTCAGGCTGACCTCACGAGGTGCCCTGTTGGCGCCGACACAGAATTGGCGACCGCCGCGGCAATCCCCCTCACGTGCTGCCTTACGTCCGTCCTGCGCCGCCAGGATCCCTGGGATCGCAAGCACCATGGCCAAGCAACAGACACCGACGGCGCTGCCTCCGGCCATGAGCAAGAAGCGCACGCGGTTGCCTCGCCCACTGCCCATCAACAGCCTTAGGCCCAGCAAGAGTTCCTTCATGTCGCCTCCCGCGCCAGGACCGAGAGAATGCCGTCGCACATCGCATACTGACCGTCGGCTCGTGAAGCCACCTGCGCATCGTGCGTGACCAGCACCACGGCTGTCCCTTGGGAACGCGCCAGGGAGAGGAACTCCTCCAGCACAGCGGTGGCGTTCGCGCTGTCGAGCGATCCGGTCGGCTCATCAGCGAACACCACGGCCGGGCGATGCACCAACGCCCGTGCAACCGCCACGCGTTGGCTCTGCCCTCCGGAGACCTGCGAAGGTCGACGCTGCCGCAGGTCGGCGAGACCCAGCCGACCGAGAACCTCCCCGGCAGCGGTCAGCGCCTCCGCTTTGCGCTGACCGGCCAGGCGCAGCGGCAGGGCGGTGTTCTCCTCCACCGTCAGCTCCGGGAGGAGTTCGCCGTACTGGAAAACAAATCCGAAACGCTCACGGCGCAGCTTGCTGAGTTCCTCGTCGTCGAGTTCGCCGAGAACGCGTCCCTCGAAACGGACTTCACCGCGCGCCACGGGCAAGACCCCGGCAAGGCAATACAGCAACGAGGACTTGCCGGAGCCGCTCTGCCCGCTGATCGCCACGACTTCACCCCGGCGCAGGCTGATGTCGGCATTCCTGACAGCAGGTGTTTCTCCGTAGAAGAGGTCGACACCCGTGGCGGACAGGACTTCTGACGTGTTGATGATGGTTTCCCCTATGACGAGAGGGAGCCTAGATGCGGGCATCTGGGCTGGTGGGGTACAGAAGGCTTTTAGCGACCGCTCGAGAGGCTCTTGGTGTGGGAGCAGTTGTCGGGGTGCAGACTGCCGCGGTCACGGCATGCCTTGATCTCTGCGTTATTGGTGTAGCGCTGGGCGCCGTTCCAGTTCGACTGGTGCAGAGCGACCGTCTTCCGCTGCTTGCCGTTGTAACGCACCCACCCGTGCCCCTCGACCCGTACCAGCATGTAGACGTTGTGACCGTCTTCCGGGTCAGAGTCCTTCAAGTTACCTTTCCACTCGAAGGCACCATGGTTCTGACCTGCAGGATTGAAGCGATACTCACCCGCCAGGAAGTCAACGCCCGACGAGTGCAGATACGGCATGTTTCGCCAGCCCCCCGCACCAACTGCCGTCCCCGCCCCCATGAGAAACGCCCCCGCAGCCAGCACTCCGGCCAATACCTTCCGCATCGCACACCTCTCCGACCGCCCGGTAGCCCCGTCGACCACCACCGACCACAGAAAGTAGTCGGTCGATCACGTGCTGAAACCTTCAGTCGCTCACCCGCCATCACATCAGGTGATCGAAATCCAGACACCACCGCGCAAACCGCATCCGAACCAGCCATCGGGAGAGATATCGGGGGAACGAACGGCGCAACCCGCCCTGAACGGCAACACAAGAGGACGGCACCCCCGCACAGGGTGCCGTCCTCCTTGGTGCGCCGGAGCCGCCGCCGATCGGTGAGGGTCGGGGACCAGCGGCGGCTCCGGGGTTCATGGACCCCTCAGGCTCCTGGCCTCCGGGCGTCCGGGCCTCAGTCCTTTGCGGCCTCTCAGGGCCTCGGGCCTCCGGCTCAGCGGTGGTCGCTGCCCGTCGACTGCGTGGCCGCCCGGCCCGCTTCCAGGCGGGCCACCGGGATGCGGAACGGGGAGCAGGAGACGTAGTCCAGGCCTACCTCGTGGAAGAAGTGGACGGACTCCGGGTCGCCGCCGTGTTCGCCGCAGACGCCGAGTTTCAGGTCGGGGCGGGTCGCCCGGCCGGCCTCGGCCGCGGCCTTGACGAGCGAGCCGACGCCGTCCTTGTCGATGGTCTCGAAGGGGCTGACGCCGAAGATGCCCTTCTCCAGGTACGCCGTGAAGAAGGAGGCCTCGACGTCGTCGCGGCTGAAGCCCCAGACCGTCTGGGTGAGGTCGTTCGTGCCGAAGGAGAAGAACTCGGCCGCCTCCGCGATCTGGCCGGCGGTGAGGGCCGCCCGGGGGAGTTCGATCATCGTGCCGATCGCCAGCTTCAGGGCGACGCCCGTCGCCGCCTCGACCTCCGCGACGACCTGGTCGGCCTCCTCGCGGACGATCTCCAGCTCCTGGACGGTGCCGACCAGCGGGATCATGATCTCGGCGCGCGGGTCGCCCTTGGCGTTCTTGCGCTCCGCCGCCGCCTCCGCGATGGCCCGGACCTGCATCGTGAACAGGCCGGGGATGACGAGGCCGAGGCGTACGCCCCGCAGGCCCAGCATCGGGTTCTGCTCGTGCAGGCGGTGGACCGCCTGGAGCAGGCGCAGGTCGTTCTCGTGGGACTCCTGGCGGGACTCCGCCAGCGCCACCCGCACCGACAGCTCGGTGATGTCGGGCAGGAACTCGTGCAGCGGGGGGTCCAGGAGGCGGACCGTCACCGGGAGGCCGTCCATCGCCTCGAAGAGTTCGACGAAGTCCTTCTTCTGGAGGGGCAGGAGCTGCTTCAGGGACTCCTCGCGCTCCTCCTCCGTGTCCGCGAGGATCAGGCGTTCCACCAGCTCACGCCGGTCGCCGAGGAACATGTGCTCCGTGCGGCACAGGCCGATGCCCTGGGCTCCGAAGCGCCGGGCGCGCAGCGCGTCCTCGGCGTTGTCGGCGTTCGCGCGCACCCGCAGCCGTCGCTTGCGGTCGGCGAAGGCCATGATGCGGTGGACGGCCTCGACGAGCTCGTCGGCGTCGTCGGCGCCCGCGTGCATCCGGCCTTCGAAGTACTCCACGACGGGGGACGGGACGACCGGGACCTCGCCCAGGTAGACCTTGCCGGACGAGCCGTCGATGGAGATGACGTCGCCCTCTTCCACCACGTGGCCGCCCGGCACCGTCATCCGGCGGCGCTTGGTGTCGACCTCGAGCTCCTCCGCGCCGCAGACGCAGGTCTTGCCCATGCCCCGGGCCACCACCGCGGCATGCGAGGTCTTGCCGCCGCGGCTGGTCAGGATGCCCTCGGCGGCGATCATGCCGTCGAGGTCGTCGGGGTTGGTCTCGCGGCGGACGAGGATGACCTTCTCGCCCGAGCGCGACCACTTGACGGCGGTGTACGAGTCGAACACGGCCTTGCCGACGGCCGCGCCCGGGGAGGCCGCGATGCCCCGGCCGACCTTCTCCACCTTCGCGTCCTCGTCGAAGCGGGGGAACATCAGCTGGGCGAGCTGGGCGCCGTTGACGCGCTGGAGGGCTTCCGTCTCGTCGATGAGGCCCTGGTCGACGAGCTGGGTCGCGATGCGGAAGGCCGCGCCCGCCGTGCGCTTGCCGACGCGGGTCTGGAGCATCCACAGCTGGCCGCGTTCGATGGTGAACTCGATGTCGCAGAGGTCCTTGTAGTGGTTCTCCAGCGTCTCCATGATCTGCATCAGCTGGTCGTACGACTTCTTGTCGATGTGCTCCAGTTCGGCGAGCGGGACGGTGTTGCGGATGCCCGCGACCACGTCCTCGCCCTGGGCGTTCTGGAGGTAGTCGCCGTAGACGCCCTGGTGGCCGGAGGCCGGGTCGCGGGTGAAGGCGACGCCCGTGCCGGAGTCGGGGCCGAGGTTGCCGAAGACCATCGAGCAGACGTTGACGGCGGTGCCGAGGTCGCCGGGGATGCGCTCCTGGCGGCGGTAGAGCTTGGCGCGGTCGGTGTTCCAGGAGTCGAAGACCGCGTGGATGGCGAGGTCCATCTGCTCGCGCGGGTCCTGCGGGAAGTCGCGGCCGGCCTCCGTCTTGACGATCTTCTTGAAGCGGGTGACCAGCTTCTTCAGGTCCGCCGCCTCCAGCTCGGTGTCGACGGCGACCTTCTTCGCGGTCTTCGCGGCCTCCAGCGCGTCCTCGAAGAGCTCGCCGTCGACGCCGAGGACGGTCTTGCCGAACATCTGGATCAGCCGGCGGTAGGAGTCCCACGCGAAGCGGTCGTCGCCGGCCTGCTTGGCCAGGCCCTGGACGGACTTGTCGGAGAGGCCGATGTTCAGGACGGTGTCCATCATGCCGGGCATCGAGAACTTCGCGCCCGAGCGGACGGAGACGAGGAGGGGGTTGTCGGCCTGGCCGAGCTTCTTGCCCATCCGCTCTTCCAGGGCGGCGAGGTGCGCACTCACCTCGTCACGCAGTGCCGCGGGCTCCTCGCCGCTGTCGAGGTAGACCTTGCAGGCCTCGGTGGTGATGGTGAAGCCCGGAGGGACGGGAAGGTCCAGGTTGGTCATCTCGGCGAGGTTGGCGCCCTTGCCGCCGAGGAGGTCCTTGAGGTCCTTGTTGCCTTCGGTGAAGTCGTAAACGAACTTCACGCCCTCAACGCTCGCGGCCTGCTCGGTTACCGGGAGATCTTTGTTTTCCGACACGGGTCTCGACTCCTCGAGGACGCGGTGGCTGCCCTGACGGCCAGGAACATACCCAGATCAAAGGCGTCTGGGTACGTCTACTCGCGCGTCATGTGCTCGTAACCAGTCGTCCGCCAGCGGATCGAAAGTCAAGGCTTGGCAAGCCCAGAGCGGCGGATGTTTTCACTTCTTGAACGCAAGCACCTCCCACGCGCCTCACATCCCGCTCAGACGAGCGCCGTGTGGCACGATTGATTTCGATCGATGAACGATCAAGCGATGGCACTCAGTGCCACTCCTTGGAGAAGTGCAGCGACTCATGATCCGCTCATCTGAGCACTACCCCCCTCAGGGGTGGCGAGAATCACGCTTCCACAGGCCGCCCGATTTCACCATGCGGACGCGTCTCGGGACGGAAACCCGCCCGTCATGCCGCCGGCCTGCCGCCCGTCGTACGGCACGTCGCACGGCACGTCGTACGGCACGTCGCACGGCCTGTCGGCACGTCGCACGGCCTGTCGTGCAGCACGTCGCACGGCCCGTCGGGCGGCCCATCGTGCGGCCCGTCATACGAGCGTCCCTCACACCCCCAGCGCCAGCAACCGCTCCTCCACCCGCTCCGGCGCATACAGGTGCTCCACGACCAGCGCACCCCCTCCCACCAGGCCCGCCCGCTCCCCCAGCCGCGAGGTCACGACGTCCAGACGGGCCGTGGAGCGGGGCAGCGCCCGCTGGTAGAGCAGCTCGCGCACGCCCGTGAGGAAGGCGGTTCCGGCCAGATCCCCGGCGATCATCAGGACCCCGGGGTTGAGCAGCGTCACGACCGTCGCCAGGACGTCCCCGACGCGGCGCCCCGCCTCGCGGGCCAGCGCCGCGGCCTCGGGGTGCCCGGCGGCGAGCAGGTCGCGCACGTCCGAGCCCGAGGACGCCGGTATTCCCGACTCCGTGAGCCGCCGCGCCACGGCGCCTCCGCTGGCGACGGCGGCGAGACAGCCGTGGGAGCCGCAGCGGCACAGCGCCTCCGCGCCCACCCGGATGTGCCCGATGTCGCCGGCGCCGCCGTCCACGCCACGGAAGATCGAGCCGTCGACCACGACTCCGGCGCCGATGCCCGTGGACACCTTGACCAGCACGAACGCCGAGCAGTCCGGGTACCCGGTGCGCTGTTCGCCGTACGCCATGAGGTTGGCGTCGTTGTCGACGAGCACCGGGACCGCCGGCGCCCCGGTGCGTTCCGTGAACGCTCGCGCGAGGCGGCCCCGTATGTCGTAGCCGTCCCAGCCGGGCATGATCGGCGGCTGGACGACCCGGCCGGTCTCGCTGTCGACCGGGCCGGGGACGGCGAGTCCGATGCCGCAGACCTCGTCCGGCCGGTGGCCCGCCTTCTCCAGCAGCTCGGCGAACCAGCCGCCGAGTTCGCCGAGGACGGCGTCCGGACCGTCCTCGATGACCAGGGTGCCGCCGTGCTCGGCGAGGATCTCGCCGGTCAGGGTCAGCACGGCCGCCCGGGCGTGCCGGGTGTCCAGGTCCGCGGCCAGGACGACCGCGTGGGCGTCGTCGAACTCCAGGGTGATCGAGGGGCGGCCGCCGAGCGGGGAGTCGACCGGGCCGCCGGCGCCCTCGCGCAGCCAGCCCGCGCGGAAGAGGCGCTCCAGGCGTTGGCCCACGGTCGCGCGCGAGAGGCCGGTGGCCTGCTGGAGGGCGCCGCGGGTCGTCGCCCGGCCGCTGCGCACCAGTTCGAGCAGATCTCCGGCGCTGGCCTGGCTGCCTGCCCGGCCCGCCCTGCCGGTCCCGCCGGCACTGCCCGCCCTGCCGGTCCCGCCGGTCCGTCCCGAACGCCCGGTCATGCGCACCCCCTTGTGTTTCCCCAGCGTGCATTACATATTGAGTTTTGCGTGTTAAATAGACGTAACCCTACGGTAGCCACTGCCGAACCAGTCGGCCTTGTCGTCTTCGGGGAGCCCCGAGTGGATCGCACCGCCCAGCTCATCGCCCGCCCGGCGGAGTACGCCGTTGCATACGATCCGGCGGCTCCGCCGGGTTCGCCGCACCCCAGGTCGCTGCACACGCGGGCGGCAGCCGTGCTGGAGGGCAACTGGACCGGCGCGTCGACCGTGCCGTCGCGCCGGCTGTACCCGCACCAGTGGTCCTGGGACTCGGCGTTCATCGCGATCGGGCTCAGGCACCTCTCGCCGCGCCGGGCGCAGACGGAGCTGGAGACGCTGCTGGCCGCCCAGTGGGACGACGGGCGTATCCCGCACATCGTCTTCAACCCCTCCGTACCGCTCGACGCGTACTTCCCGAGCCCCGACTTCTGGCGCTCCTCGACCGCGGGGCGCGCTGCGGGCGCCCCGCGCACCGTACAGACCTCCGGCATCGTGCAGCCACCGGTGCACGCGCTCGCGGCCTGGCTGGTGCACCGCGCCGACCCGGGGCTCTCCCGGGCGCGCGGCTTCCTCGCCCGGGTCTACCCGCGGCTCGCCGCCTGGCACCGGTATCTGCTGCACCGGCGGGACCTCGGCGGGGGCGGGCTGGTGTCGGTCGTCCACCCCTGGGAGCAGGGCATGGACAACGCGCCGAGCTGGGACGCGCCGCTCGCCCGGGTCACCCCGGCCCCGGCCCGCTCCTTCCGGCGCGCCGACCTCGACCACGGCGCGGCCCAGGACCGTCCGACGGACCTGGACTACGGGCGGTACGTGCGGCTGGCGACGGAGTACCGGGACGGCGGCTATGCCGACGGGGGCGGGGAGTTCGCCGTCGAGGACCCCGCCTTCAACGCGCTGCTCATCGCCTCCGAACACGCCCTCGCGCGCATCGCGCAGGAGCTGGGCGCGCCGGCCGGCGCCCGCCACGCGCGCGCGGAACGCCTGACGACGGCCCTGGTCGAGCGGCTGTGGGACCCGAGGGAGGGCATGTTCTTCTGCCGGGACGTGCAAGGGGCGCGGGCCGACGGACAGGGCGGTCCGGGCGGTCCGGGCGATTCGGGTGATCCGGGCAGTGCGGGCGGTGCGGGCGGTGCGCTGATCCGTGAGCGTGGGGTCTCCGGGCTCGTGCCCCTCCTCCTGCCCGGGCTGCCGCGCGAGGTGGTGACGGCCCTCGTGGGGACCCTGCGCGGCCCGCACTTCGGGCTCGGCACGACCACCCGCCTCGTCCCCAGCTACGACCTGCTCGGCGAGGCCTTCGACCCGCACCGTTACTGGCGCGGCCCGGCCTGGTTCAACACGAGTTGGCTGCTGGAGCGCGGTCTGCGGCTGCACGGCCACCGGGCCGACGCGGACGCGCTGCGCCGGGCGGTGCTGGACATCGCGGTCGGCTCGGACTTCGCGGAGTACGTCGATCCGTACACCGGCGAGGCCTGCGGCGCGACCGGCTTCAGCTGGACCGCCGCGCTCACGCTCGACCTGCTGCACCGAAGCGACGCGGACCAGGCAGACCAAGCGGACCAAGCGGACCAAGCGACCGAAGTGAACCAAGTCAACCGAGTGAACCAGGCGAACAAGGCGAACAAGGCGAACGCTCTCAAGGGAGGGGACCGGGGATGACGGACCGGCATCATCTGCTCGTGTACGGCGGGACGTTCGCCGCCGTGGGCGACCACGGGGACATCAGCGGCGTACGGGGCTCCGGCACGGCCTCCGGGTCCCCGGAGGGGTTATTCGTCCGGGATGCCCGGCACCTCAGCCGCTGGCAGCTGACGGTCGACGGCGCCGTGCCCGAGGCGCTCGCGCCGGTCGCGGACGGGGACGTCACGCGATGCGTGCTCGTGCCGCGCGGCGGACGCAACGAGCCGCCGTCCTGCACCCTGTTCCGTGAACAGGCCGTCGGAGACAGCTCGTTCGTGGAGTCGCTGCGGATCGTCAGCAACCGGCCGGTGCCGACGACGGTCCGGCTCGCGGTCACCGCCGACGCCGACTTCACCGACCAGTTCGAACTCCGCTCCGACCACCGTACATACGCGAAGACCGGGGTCGTCCGCCGCCGCCAGGTCCTGGACAACGGCGTGGAGTTCACCTACCGGCGCGGTGAATGGCAGTCCCGCACGACGGTGACGGCCGAGCCCGCGCCGGACGGCGTCGAGGAGACCGGCACCGGGGCCCGCCGTCTGGTGTGGACGCTGGAGCTGGAGCCGCACGGCTCGGCCGAGTTGACCCTGCGGGTGATGGCCCGGCCGCACGGCGAGAAGCGGGCCCTGCGGGTGCCCCGTTCCCCGGCCGCGGTGGCCGAGCAACTCCGGGCGCAGGAGGGCGAGTTCATGGAGGGCGTGGCCTTCCCGACCGGCTGGCCCGAGCTGGCCGCCGCCTGCGTTCGCGGGCTCGCGGATCTGGCCGCGCTCCAGGTGCAGGCGACCGGGCCGGACGGCGAGGAGTTGCGCGTTCCGGCGGCGGGCGCCCCCTGGTTCCTGACCCTGCTGGGCCGCGACGCCCTGCTCACCTCGCTGTTCACCCTCCCCTACCGGCCGCGGCCGGCCGCCGCCACACTGCTGGCGCTCGCCGCCGGACAGGCGACCGAGACCGGCCGGGACTCGGTGTCCCAGCCCGGGAAGATCGTGCACGAGGTGCGGCACGGCGAACTGGCCCACTTCGGACAGGTCCCCTTCGGCCGCTACTACGGTTCGGTGGACGCGACCCCGCTGTTCCTCGTCCTGCTCGGCGCGTACGTCGAGCAGACCGGGGACGCGGCGACGGCCCACCGCCTGGAGCCCAACGCCCGCGCGGCGGTGGGCTGGATGCTGGACCACGGCGGGCTCACCTCCCGCGGTTACCTGGTCTACCGCGCCGACAACGGCGGCCTGGCCAACCAGAACTGGAAGGACTCCCCCGGCGCCATCTGCTCCGCGGACGGCACCCGCGCGAGCGGGGCGGTGATGGCGGCGGGGGCGCAGGGGTACGCGTACGACGCGCTGCGCCGTACTGCGTGGGTGGCGCGCACGGTGTGGCAGGACGAGACGTACGCGGCGCTGCTGGAGCAGGCCGCGGCCGATCTGCGGGACCGTTTCCAGCGGGACTTCTGGATGCCGGACCGCTCGTTCCCGGCGCTCGCGCTGGACGGCGAGGGCCGCCAGGTCGACGCGCTCGCCTCGGACGCCGGGCATCTGCTCTGGTCGGGTCTGCTGGACAAGGAGTACGGCGAGGCCGTGGGCCGGCGGCTGGTCGAACCCGACTTCTTCTCCGGCTGGGGCGTGCGCACCCTCGCCGCCGGGCAGGCGGCGTACCACCCCCTGTCCTACCACCGGGGTTCGGTCTGGCCGCACGACAACGCGCTGATCACGCTGGGGCTCGCCCGCTACGGCCTGCACGACGAGGCCCGTACGGTCGCCCACGCGCTGGTCGACGCGGCGACCGCGACCGGTCACCGCCTGCCCGAGGTGCTCGCGGGCTATGGCCGCGACACGCACGCGCAGCCGGTACCGTACCCCCACGCGTGCGTACGGGAATCCCGCTCGGCAGCGGCCCCGTTGGCGCTGCTCACGGCAGTCGGGGGCGCGTGACGTTCCCTCCCGGGAGGTGCTTGGCGTGACGTTTGCGCGGTGTTTGCCGAGCACAGGCCCAGGGGGCTGAACGCGGGCGAAGGGCAGGCCGTACGAAACTGTGGCGGATCCGACCCACACCGGATCCGCCGAACCGCCGGGCTTCGTACGGAAGGACCCTCGGGTGCCTGTCTCCACTCACTCATCCCAACACCCCGCCCCAAACCCCCCCGAGGACACCCCCGCCAACCCCCCGACCACCCCAGACCCGGCACCCCGGGAAACGGGGACCCCGGAGGCGGCGAAGCCCAGAACCACCGACGCCGAGACGTCTGTGCCGGGAACCCGGGAGCCGGAGGCCACCGAGGCTGAAGCACCGAAGACGACGGAGCCGAAGACCACGGAGCCGACAGCCCCGAAGCCCGAGACCACCGAGGCAGAGGCCTCGGTGCCGGGCCCCCGGGAGCCGAAGGCCCCTGAGACGACGGCCACGGAACCGGCGGCCTCGAAGGCAGAGGCCTCAGAGCGAGCGGTCACGAAGGCGAAGGCTGCTGAGACGGAAGCGCCGGAGACGACGGAGTCGGAAACGGCGTCCCCGGGCGGGACGACCCCGGAGTCGTCCGCGACGGAGCCGGACCCGGCGAAGCCGAAGACCACCGCCGGATCAGACGCGACGGAGACGGAGGCCCCCGCCGGATCAGGCGCGACGGACACGAAGGCCTCCGGCGAGTCAGGCGCGACGGACACGAAGACCACCGCCGGATCAGGCGCGACGGACACGAAGACCACCGCCGGATCAGGCGCGACGGAGACGGAGGCTCCCGCGGAGACGGCCCCGGCGAAGCCGAAAACCCCCGGCGAATCAGGCGCGGCGGACACGAAGACCACCGGCGAGTCAGGCCCGGCGGAGACGGAGGCTCACGCGGAGACGGCCCCGGCGAAGCCGAAAACCACCGGCGAAACAGGCCCGACGGACACGAAGACCACCGACGAATCAGACCCGGCGGAGACGGAGGCCCCCGCGGGGGCGGACCCGGCGAAGCCGAAAACCACCGGCGAAACAGGCCCGGCGGACACGAAGACCACCGCCGGATCAGGCGCGACGGAGGCGAAGGCCCCCGGCGAATCAAACGCGGCCGAGACGGAGGCTCCCGCGGGGGCTGTTTCGCAGGTTGGGGAGAGGCGGGGGCGGCGGGCTCGGGGGGGCAGGGGGTGGGTTGGGTCCTGGCGGGGGCGGCATCCTCGGGGTGCGCGGGTGGTGTGGTGGAGCGTGACGGTTCTTGCCGTCGTGCTGGTGCTCGGGGCGTTGGTGATGCCGAATCGTCTCTTCGCGGTTCATGTGAGCCAGTTCCTGCGGCTGCCGGGTGAGGCGATCATCGGTGCGGCCGTGCTGCTGGCGCTGCCGCGCCGGCCGCGGGTGGCGCTGGCGGCGCTGGCCGGCGCGGCGCTCGGGGCGCTGACCGTGCTGAACCTGCTCGACATGGGGTTCGTGGAGTACCTGGGCCGCGACTTCAACCTCGTCCTGGACTGGGGTCTGCTGGACGACGCCCAGTCCTACGTCGCGGACTCGATGGGCGGGACGGTCGCGCTCGCCGCGGCGATCGGCGTCGTCCTGCTCGTCGTCCTGGTCATGGTGATCATGGCGCTGGCGACGGTCCGGCTGAGCGGCATCCTGGTGAGCAACACCCGACAGGCGACCCGGGGCACGCTGATCGCGGGCACCGCCTGGATCACGTGCTCCGTGCTCAGTCTGCAGTACGCCGGGATGCCGGTCGCCTCCGACCGGGTCGCGCACACGGTCGCCTCGGAGGCGAGGCGGGTGCGCGACACCCTGCGGGACGAGGCCGCGTTCGGCAAGGTGGCCCGCGCCGACGCGTTCGGCGCCACCCCCGCCGACCAGCTCGTGCCTGACCTGCGCGGCAAGGACATGATCTTCACGTTCATCGAGAGCTACGGCCGCAGCGCCATCGAGGACCCGATCATGGCGCCGGGCGTCGACAAGACCCTCGACGTGAGCACGCAGGCCCTGACGAAGGCCGGCTTCCACGCGAAGAGCGGCTGGCTGACCTCGGCGACGTACGGCGGCAGCAGCTGGCTCGGTCACTCCACCACGCTGTCCGGGCTGTGGGTCGACAACCAGCAGCGCTACCGCACGGTGATGGCGAGCGATCACCTGTCGCTGACGAAGGCGTTCAAGAAGACCGGCGCCTGGGACACCGTCGGGATCATGCCGGGTGTGCAGAAGGGCTGGCCGGAGCAGAAGTTCTACGGCCTGGACAAGGTCTACAACGCCTTCCAGATGGGTTACCAGGGACCGAAGTTCAGCTGGTCGACCATGCCGGACCAGTACGCCCTGGAGGCGTTCCAGCGGCTGGAGCACAGCCGCACGGACCGTGACAAGCCGCTGATGTCGGAGATCATCCTGACCTCCAGCCACCAGCCCTGGGCGCCGATACCGAAGATGGTCGGCTGGGACGACCTCGGCGACGGCTCGGTCTTCGACGGCATCGAGAAGGCCGGCAAGAAGGCGTCCGAGGTCATCGCCAACAGCGCCAAGTCCAAGGAGGAGTACGGCAAGTCCATCCAGTACTCGGTGACCGCCCTCACCCAGTGGCTGGAGCGCTACGGCACCGACGACACCGTCCTGGTGTTCCTCGGCGACCACCAGCCCATAGCCCGGGTCAGCGGCAACAACGCCAGCCGGGACGTGCCGATCTCGATCGTCGCCAAGGACCCGAAGGTCCTCGACAAGATCGCCGCCTGGAACTGGACGGACGGCCTGAAGCCGGCCCACAACGCGCCGGTGTGGAAGATGAGCTCGTTCCGCGACAAGTTCCTGACGGCGTACGGGTCCACCCCACACCCTTCCGGGAACTGACCTCGCCCGCCGGAACTGACCTCGGTCGCCGGAATCGGTCCTGGCCGCCGGAACCGACCCCGGCCGCCGGGTCCGGTCTCAGCCGCCGGAGGTGTCCAGCTCCGCGTCCTCGCTGATCCCCGCGCAGTCGTAGGGGTCCTTCAGCCAGCCGTCCGGCAGGACGACCCGGTTGTTGCCGGAGGTGCGGCCGCGGGGGCCGTCGGCGCCGGTGGGCCAGGGCTGGTCGAGGTCCAACTCGTCCAGCCCTGTGCGTAGTTCCGCCAGCGAGGAGGTGATGGCGAGGCGCCGCCGCATCTCGGAGCCGACCGCGAAGCCCTTCAGGTACCAGGCGACGTGCTTGCGGAAGTCGATGACCCCGCGCGCCTCGTCGCCGATCCACTCGCCGAGCAGGGCGGCGTGCCGCACCATCACCTCGGCGACCTCGCGCAGGGTCGGCTCACGGAAGTCGTCCCGCCCCTCGAAGGCTGCCACCAGGTCGGCGAACAGCCACGGCCGGCCCAGGCACCCGCGCCCCACGACCACCCCGTCGCAGCCTGTCTCGCGCACCATCCGCAGTGCGTCCTGCGCCGACCAGATGTCGCCGTTGCCGAGGACGGGGATCTCCGGGACGTGCTCCTTGAGCCGGGCGATGGCGTCCCAGTCGGCGGTGCCGCCGTAGTGCTGGGCGGCCGTACGGCCGTGGAGCGCGATCGCCGTGACGCCCTCCTCGACGGCGATCCGGCCGGCGTCGAGGTAGGTGATGTGGTCGTCGTCGATGCCCTTGCGCATCTTCATCGTCACCGGGAGGTCGCCGGCGCCCGACACCGCCTCGCGCAGGATCGCCCGCAGCAGGTTGCGCTTGTACGGGAGGGCCGAGCCGCCGCCCTTCCTGGTGACCTTCGGGACCGGGCAGCCGAAGTTCAGGTCGATGTGGTCGGCGAGGTCCTCTTCCGCGATCATGCGGACGGCCTTGCCGACGGTGGCCGGGTCGACGCCGTACAGCTGGATCGAGCGCGGCTGCTCGGTCGCGTCGAAGCGGATCAGCTGCATGGTCTTCTCGTTGCGCTCGACCAGCGCCCGGGTCGTGATCATCTCGCTGACGAACAGGCCTTTACCACCGCTGAACTCCCTGCACAGGGTGCGGAAGGGCGCGTTGGTGATCCCGGCCATGGGGGCCAGGACGACGGGCGGCTGGACGGCGTGCGGGCCGATCTGCAAGGGGGACGCGGGCGTGGGCATTGCCCCATTCTCACGCACCGGACGGAGTGCCGCGAAATTCATTAGTTAGGCGTACTATTCACGCATGCCTGAGCTCAGCCCCCGACGACGCCTCCTCGTCCTCGCGATCTGCTGCATGAGCCTGCTGATCGTGAGCCTCGACGTCACCGTCCTGAACGTGGCGCTGCCCGCGATGCAGCACGACCTTCACGCCACGACCGCCGGCCTGCAGTGGACGATCGACGCGTACACGCTGGTGCTGGCCGCGCTGCTGATGCTGGCGGGCTCGACCGCCGACCGGATCGGCCGCAAGAAGGTCTTCATGGCCGGCCTGGTCGTGTTCTCGCTGGGCTCGCTGCTGTGCTCGCTCGCGCCGAGCCTGGAGCTGCTGATCGCGGCCCGCATGGTGCAGGCGGTCGGCGGTTCGATGCTGAACCCGGTCGCCATGTCGATCATCACCAACACCTTCACCGACCCGCGCGAGCGCGCCCGGGCGATCGGCGTGTGGGGCGCGGTGGTGGGCATATCGATGGCCGCGGGCCCGCTGCTGGGCGGACTGCTGGTGGAGTCCGTGGGCTGGCGCTCCATCTTCTGGCTCAACCTGCCGGTCGGCCTGCTGGCCCTGCTGGCCACCCTGCGCTACGTCCCCGAGTCCCGCGCGCCGAAGGCCCGCCGTCCCGACCCGGTCGGCCAGCTGCTGGTCATCGTCCTCTTCGGCTCCCTGACCTACGCGATCATCGAGGCGCCGGAGGCGGGCGCCGCCACGAGCGGTCCCTTCGCCGCCGTCGCTCTGGTCGCGCTCCTCGGCCTCCTGCGGTACGAGCCCCGACGCGCTGAACCCCTCATCGACCTGCGGTTCTTCCGCTCGGTCCCGTTCAGCGGGGCGACGGTCGTGGCGATCAGCGCGTTCGCCGCGCTGGGCGGGTTCCTGTTCCTGTCCACCCTGTATCTGCAGAACGTGCGCGGCCTGGACGCCCTGCACGCCGGTCTGTGGATGCTCCCCATGGCCGTGCCGATGTTCCTGTGCGCGCCGCTGTCCGGGCGGCTGGTCGGCAGCCGGGGGCCACGCCTGCCCCTGCTCGTCGCGGGCGTGGCGATGACGACGAGCGGTCTGCTGTTCGCCGCCTTCGACGCGGAGACGTCCGATGGGACGCTGTTCCTCGGGTACATGCTGTTCGGCGTGGGCTTCGGTTTCGTGAACGCGCCGATCACGAACACGGCGGTGTCGGGCATGCCGCGCAGTCAGGCGGGGGTCGCGGCGGCCGTCGCCTCCACCAGCCGCCAGCTCGGCCAGACCCTGGGCGTCGCGGTCGTCGGCGCGGTCCTGGCGGCGGGCGTGAGCACCTCGTCGTACCGCGAGACCTTCGTCTCCGCCGCGGTCCCCGGCTGGTGGATCCTCACCGGCTGCGGCCTGGCCGTCATCGTCCTGGGGGTCGTCACCACGGGTCCCTGGGCCAGGCGTACGGCGGAACGGACCGCCCAGCGCCTTCAGGCCCCGGAGATCCGGGAGGCGACGAGCATCAGGGCGTGAGCGCGCCCCGGGCGCGCGCGTGCAGCTTCTCCAGGCGCTCGCGGGTCTTCTGGTCCACGGGCGCGTAGGTCACCATGCGGGCTCCGTTTTCCGGGTTCAGCCACAGGTCGGTGTGGGTGACGGTGAGGAGGCCGACGTGGCGGTTGCGGAACTGCTTGGTCTTGCCGCGGGACCCCACGACCTCGTAGCGCTCCCAGTTCTCGCGGAACTCCGGGGACTCCGTCTGCAGACGTTTGACCAGCATCTTCCAGGCGGGTTCGGAGAGGTGGCCGGCCATGGAGGCACGGAGTTTCGCTGCCATCAGGCGCATGGACTCGTCGAGGTGGACGACCGACTCGCGCCACTGCGGATGGGTGTGGATGAGGATCATGCAGTTGCGGTCCTCGGGCGGCACGGCGTCGAGGTCGCAGAGCAGGTGGGCGTAGGTGCGGTTGTAGGCCAGGATGTCGTAGCGGCTGTTCTGGACGCAGGCGGGCAGCGGGTCGAGCTGGTCGAGCAGCGTGCGGACGGCGTCGGAGATGCCGGTGCAGGAGGAGGCCGGGGTGGGGTCGGCGGAGCCGGCGAGCTGGAAGAGGTGGGCCCGCTCGCTCGGGTCGAGCTGCAGGGTGCGGGCGAGGGCGTCCAGGACCTGCACCGAGACATGGATGTCCCGGGACTGTTCGAGCCAGGTGTACCAGGTGACGCCGACCGCCGAGAGGTGGGCGACCTCCTCACGCCGAAGTCCTGGCGTGCGGCGGCGCGTTCCGCGGGGGAGGCCGACCTGTTCGGGCTTGATGCGCTCGCGGCGACTGCGCAGGAAGGCGGCCAGTTCGTGCCGCCGGACCTCCGAGCCGACGGTCTCGCGGGGCGGCGTCCCGGTGGGCGACCCGGTCGGCGACCCGGTGGGCGTCTCGTAGGCCATCGTCGTCATGCCTCCAGCGTGCAGCCGCCCGGACCCTGTTGCCAGGTACTCCTTGTACCAGGATAAGGACACTCTGGTACCCGGTTGAGGGGCGGCGCAAGCTCGACGGCGTGACCGAGACAACGACTACCACCACGACTACCACCACGACCGCCGCCCGGACCACCGCCACGGCCACCAGCCCACCGGGCGACCGCACTTCGGCACCGGCCCACGCCCTCGGCTCCCTCGGCTCCCTCGGGCTGTTCACCGTGCTGCTCGGCGCGGCGCTGCCCCTCATCGACTTCTTCATCGTCAACGTCGCCCTACCCACCATGGGCCGGGACCTCGCCGCGAGCGAGTCCGTCCTCGAACTCGTCGTCGCCGGGTACGGGCTCGCGTACGCCGTGCTGCTCGTCCTCGGCGGCCGGCTCGGCGACCTGTTCGGCCGGCGCCGGCTCTTCCTGGGCGGCATGGCGGCCTTCGGCCTGACCTCGCTGGCCTGCGGGCTCGCGCCCGACGCGTGGTCGCTGGTCGCGGCGCGGGTCGCGCAGGGCGCGTCGGCCGCCGCCATGGTCCCGCAGGTGCTCGCCACCATCCAGTCCTCCACCGAGGGAACCCGCCGCGCCAAGGCCATGAGCCTCTACGGGGCCACGGCCGGGCTGTCGATGGTGGCGGGCCAGATCCTCGGCGGGGTGCTGGTCGCGGCGGACATCGCGGGCAGCGGCTGGCGTTCGGTCTTCCTCGTGAACGTCCCCGTCGTCGTCGTGGGACTGTTCCTCGCCGTCCGCACGGTCCCCGAGACCCGCTCCCAGCGCCCCGAACCGGTGGACGCCCCCGGCACGGCCCTGCTCGCCGTCGCCCTGCTGACGCTGCTCGCCCCGCTCACCGAGGGCCGCGCGGCGGGCTGGCCGCTGTGGACGTGGCTGTCCCTGGCGGCGTTCCCGCTGGTCGCAGTGGCCTTCTATGTCGTCGAGCGCCGCGCCGACCGCAACGGCCGTACCCCTCTGGTCCCCCCGAGCCTGCTCGAACTCAGCACGCTGCGGCGCGGTCTGACGCTCATGGTGCCGTTCTCGATCGGCTTCAGCGGGTTCATGTTCGTCGTGGCGGTGGCGCTGCAGAGCGGGGCTCGCCTGGGCCCGGTCCAGGCCGGTCTCGCCCTGGCCCCCATGGCGGTGGCCTTCTTCGCCGCCTCGCTCGCCGGTCCGCGGCTGGTCGCCCGGTTCGGGGCGCGGGTGGTGACGGCGGGGTCGGTGCTCCAGGGCGTCGGAATCCTCCTGATCGTGCTGACCGTGCGCGCCGACTGGCCGGACCTCGGCTTCGTGGAGCTGCTGCCGGGCGCGGCGGTCGCCGGTGCGGGGCAGGCGCTCCAACTGCCCGTCGTCATGCGGATCGTGATGTCCGAGGTGCCGCCGGCCCGTGCGGGCGTCGGCAGCGGCGTGATGGTGACCACCCAGCAGACGTCGCTGGCGCTGGGCGTGGCCACTCTCGGCACGCTGTTCCTCTCCCTGGTCCCGGGGATGGGCATGCGCGACGCCCTGGTGACCACGCTGGCCGTGCAGTTGGCCGGGGTGGTCGTGACGGGGCTGCTGAGCCTGCGGCTGCCGCGCAAGGTGGGCTGAGTGCGGCGGCGTTCGGGGAACGGCTCGGACAACGCGGGGGGCCGGACCCCCTGTTGATGTTGGTCTTGCTGCACACTCCTTCCTGCACACTCCTTGCCGCGCGGGCAGACCCGATGCCCCAGGAAGCTCGGACGCTGGAGGCGTCATGCTGGAGATCAACACGAGCAGGGTGAGTCGCTGGGACCAGCACGGGCGGGAGCACGTCGTCAGGGTGCAGCGGGCCGGAGTACAGCGCACGATCAGGTGTGACACCTGCGGCTGGCGCAGGGCGGCGCAGTTCCTGCCCTGGCTGAAGGCGCAGGAGCACCTCGCCGAGGCGCACCAGGCGACGGTGGACCCCACGGAGGGCCGCGACCCGCGATGACTTCCGGCCGTCCGGGGAGTCGTAGCGGTGAAGCGAAGGACTCTCAAGGACTCGCACCGGAAGGCCTGCCATGAGCACTCTGCACAGGACCCTGCGACAGTACGTCGACGACGGCACCGTCCCGGGGGCGGTGGGCCTGGTGGCCCGCGGCGACGACGTGGAGGTGGTGACCGTCGGCGCGCAGGACGCCGACGGCACGGCCCCGATGACCCGGGAGTCCCTCTTCCGCATCGCCTCGATCACCAAGCCGGTCACGGCGGCGGCGCTGCTCACGCTGGTGGACGACGGCACGGTCGGCCTCGACGCGCCGGTGGCCGAGTGGCTGCCGGAGCTCGCGGAGCCGATGGCGGTCCGTACGCCGTCTTCTCCCGTGGACGACCTGGTCCCGGCGGCCCGTCCGATCACGGTCGAGGACCTGCTGAGCTCGCGCCCGGGCTGGGGCTTCCCGTCGGACTTCTCCCTGCCGGCCGTGCAGGCCCTCTTCGCCGTGCAGAAGGACGGCCGCTTCCCACAGGCCTATCCCGACCCGGACACCTGGCTGACGGACCTGGCCCGGGTGCCTCTCCTCCACCAGCCGGGCGAGGCCTGGCTGTACGGGACGGCGTCCGATCTACAGGGCATCCTGATCGCGCGGGCGTCGGGCCGCAGCCTGCCCGAGTTCCTCGCGGAGCGGCTGTTCGAGCCCCTGGGCATGAAGGACACGGCGTTCGAGGTCCCGAAGGAGAAGCGGGACCGTTTCACCACCGCGTACCGTCCCGACGGCGTGGGCGCGCTGGAGGTGTCGGACACCCCGGACGGCGAGTGGAGCAGCGTGCCGCGGTTCCCGTCGGGCGGCGGGGGCCTGGCGTCGACGGCCGACGACTGGCTGGCCTTCGCCCGCCTTCTGCTGAACGCGGGCGAGGCCGGCGGCCGCCGCATCCTCTCCCCCACCTCGGTGAGCCGTATGACGACCAATCACCTGACGGCGGCCCAGCGCGACATCGGCGCGCTCTTCATGGAAGGCCAGGGCTGGGGCTACGGCGGTCAGGTCGACGTCTCCCCCGTCGACCCGTGGAACGTCCCGGGCCGCTACGGCTGGGTCGGCGGCACGGGGACGACGGCCCACATCGTCCCGCAGACGGGCACGGTGACGATCCTGCTGACGCAGGTGGCGATGGAGAACCCGACCCCGACCCCGCTGATGCGGGACTTCTGGCGGTGCACGGCCAAGTAGGGGCCAGGTGGCAGCGGTCAGTGGCAGTGGCCGTGCCGGCCGAGGGTCTCCACGGGGGTCGCGCCGGGACGGGTCCACTGCGGCACGGGCCGGCTGGTCGGGCCCCAGGTCGGGTTCCCGTCCGCGTCCGAGCGCCAGGACCAGCACGCGCTGCCGCCCGTGGGCCAGTCCTCCGGGTTGTCCTCCCATGCCTCGCCGCGGCCGTAGGGCGTCATGTCGAGCAGGCCCAGGGACCCGTTGACGCGCTCGTTGCCGCGGCCCGTCGTGGAGTAGGTGAGGAACACGCGGTCGCCGTCGCGCAGGAAGCAGGTGAGATACCCCATGCTGCCGCCGGCCGGTCCGTCCACGCCCCGTACCGAGTACCAGGGCTGGGTGTAGCCCATGAACTCGACGAAGGGGGCCACCTCGTCCCATGGGCCCGTGGTCAGGACGGCGAACGACACGCCTCGGGCGTTGAGGTAGGCGGCGTCCTTCAGATGCCAGGCCGTGGTGGTGCAGCCCTCGCACTGCCCCTGGTGCGGCGCGCCGTCGTACCACATGTGCTTGTAGACGACGAGCTCGTCGCGGCCCTGGAACAGGTCGAGGAACGGGACCGGGCCGTCGGGTCCGACGACCTCGACCGTCCCGTCGAACTCCACCATCGGCAGCCGGCGGCGGGCCGCGGCGATCGCGTCGCCCTCGTGGGTGTGGGCCTTCTCCCGGACCAGCAGCTCGTCACGGGCGGCCTGCCAGGCAGCCAGGTCGACGACGGGCGGGCGGCCGGGCAGTGCGGTGGCCGAGGCGGTGGCCGGGTCGTCGGGCGTGGTCGTCATGGCGTCCTCCGTGGTCCGTGGTGTCAGGTGCCGGTCCGGTCGGCGTCGTACGGCGTCGTGCGACGTCCTACGACGCACACGACGACGCTCACCGGTACAGACTCGCGACCCGGCCGGAACTCATCGGACGCGCTGCCGCAGCCCGTGCAGCAGGAGGTCCACCAAGGCCCGGAAGTCGTCCTGCGACCCCGGCTGTTCCCACTCCTGGAAGTAGGCGGGGTCGTGGAAGCGGGCGGTGGCCTGGAAGACGGCGCGGGCGGTGGTCGCCGGGGCGGGAGCCGTGAACGCGCCCGTCGCCACGCCCGCCTCGATGATCCGGGTCAGCTGGCCGGTGAGGTCGTCGAGGTGTTCGCCCACCACCGAGCCGCTCTCGACGGTCAGCACCATGTACGTGGCGAACAGCTCGGGGTCGCCGCCCGCCTTGCGGCGCTTGGCCTCGTAGAGCTCCGCGAGCCAGTCGCGCAGCCGGGTCTCCGGGTCGCGGGTCTCGTCGGCGGTGATGCCGGAGAGGGTCTCGGACGTGTGGTCCAGCCACCGCTTAGTGACCGCCGCACGCAGCGCCGCCTTGGTGCGGAAGTGGCGGTAGACGCTGCCGTGACTGACGCCGAGCGCGCGGGCCACGTCGACCACGGTGGCCTTGGCCGGACCGTGGCGGCGCAGCACCTCCTCGGTGGTCTCGAGGATGCGTTCGGCGGTCAGGGCCTCGGCCGGTGGTGACATGCTCAGACCGTACCCGGAAGGGCGATCACGCTTCGAGGTGAGTCATCTGGGCCTCCGGGTAGCGCGCGCCCGCGGCGGCGTCGGCCGGGACCGCTTCCTCGATCGCAGCGAGGTCGGCCTCGTCCAGCGTGACCTGCAGCGCGCCGAGCGACTCCGCGAGCCGCTCGCGGGTCCGCGCGCCGACCAGCGGCACGATGTCGTCGCCCCGGCCGAGCACCCAGGCGATCGCGATCTGCGCGACGGAGACGCCCTTCTGCTCGGCGATCTTCCGCAGAGCCTCCACCAGGTTCAGGTTGTGCTGGAGGTTGTCGCCCTGGAAGCGGGGGGACCGCGCGCGGAAATCGTCTGCCGCGAGTTTCCGGTCGGCGCTGAAGTGCCCGGAGATCAGCCCGCGCGACAGGACTCCGTACGCGGTGATCGAGATGCCCAGCTCACGGGTGGTGGGCAGGATCTCCCGCTCGATGCCGCGGGTGATCAGCGCGTACTCGATCTGGAGGTCGGCGATCGGCGCGGTGGCGGCGGCCCGGCGGATCGTCTGCGCGCCGACCTCGCTGAGGCCGATGTGCCGGACGTACCCCTTCTCGACCAGTTCGGCGATCGCTCCGACCGTCTCCTCGATCGGTACGGCCGGGTCGAGCCGGGCGATGCGGTAGACGTCGAGGTGGTCGACGCCGAGGCGCTGAAGGGAGTAGGCGGCGAAGTTCTTCACCGCTGCCGGGCGGCCGTCGTAGCCGCTCCAGCTGCCGTCCGGGTCGCGCAGCGCGCCGAACTTCACGCTGATCTGCGCCTGCTCGCGCCGGGCGGCGGGGGCGGTGCGGAGGGCTTCGCCGATCAGCATCTCGTTGTGGCCCATGGCGTAGAAGTCGCCGGTGTCCAGCAGGGTCACGCCGGCCTCCAGAGCGGCGTGGATCGTCGCGATCGACTCGGCCCGGTCCGCCTCGCCGTACAGCGCGGACATGCCCATGCAGCCGAGGCCGAGGGCGGAGACCTGGGGGCCGGTGGTGCCGAGGGTGCGTGTGGGGATCGTCATACCCAACAGCATGGCATGACAGCTGACAGATTTCAATATCTGTCAGTCGTCCGGTCGACAGGCCCGGGGCCCCGGGGACAATGAGAGATGTCGGCGTGCAGTCACCTCGGCGGCGCCTGCCGCCGTGGAGGCCGCCATGAGCATCCGCATCGCCACGTTCAACATGGAGAACCTCTTCCGCCGGCCCACGGCGTTCCGCATCCCGGACCCGGTGAAGCGCAAGGAGATCCTCGACGACTTCGCCACGCTGGTCGGCCTCCTCGACCTGCCGGTGTACTCGGACAGCGACAAGACGAAGATCGCCGGGCTCATCGAGAAGCACCGGGCGTACGACATCGACCCGACGAACCCGCCGCCGATCTACGTGAACCAGTCCCGTCCGGGCAAGGACTCCGGACTGTTCAAGCCGCCGGGGCCGGGCAAGCACCCCAGCATCGAGGTGACCGCCAAGGGTCGTGCCGCGTGGGCCGGTTGGGCCGAACTCGGGCAGGACGACTTCGACCTGGACGCGGTGCGGAACACCGGCCGGGTGGTCTCAGAGGTCGACGCCGACATCCTGCTCACCGTGGAGGTCGAGGACCGGCTCACCCTGGAGCGCTTCAACACGCAGGTCCTCGCGGGGGCGCTCGGCAGGCGGCCGTACCCCTACAGCCTGCTGATCGACGGCAACGACAGCCGGGGCATCGACATCGGGATCCTCAGCCGTCACCCGATCACGTCCATCCGGTCCCACATCTTCGACACCCACCCGGAACGCCCCGACCAGCGGCTCTTCAGCCGCGACTGCCCCGAGTTCGAGATCCGGCTCAACGGCACGCCCCTGGTGATCCTCGGCAACCACCTGAAGAGCAAGTTCCAGGACGATCCCGAACTGCGGCTGGCACAGGCGAAGCGGGTCGCGGAGATCTACACAGCGGCGAGGGAGCGCTCCCCGCACGTCATCGTCGCCGGGGACCTCAACGACGACCCCGACAGCGACGCGGTCACCGTGCTACGGGACACCGGCATCCACGACGTGATGAGCCACCGCACCTATCGCGGCCTCCCCGGCACCCACGGCGACTGCAAGAGCGAGCGGAACAAGATCGACTACCTCCTGCTCGCGCCGGAGCTGTGGCGGGAGGTGCAGCACGTCGGCCTGGAGACCCGTGGAATCTTCGCGGACGACATCAAGTCCTTCGACACGGTGACGTCGAAGGGCAACGAGGCGTCCGACCACGCGGCGCTCTACGCGGACGTCGACCTGTAGGCCCCGACGAACGCCCCCCAGGCCTCCGGCCCGAAGACAAGCACACCCCGGGCGGGAGCCTTGCTGTCCCGCACGGGAACGAAGGGGAGGTCGTCGGAGACCTCAAGGCACTGACCGCCGTCCGAGTTGCTGTAGCTGCTCTTGCGCCACGTCACATTGCTCAGGTCGATGGCTCGCACGGCACTTCCTCCAAGATGCGCAAGATGAACGTCCGCGACTCAGCGGGATTCAGCGCCAGGTCACGTACCGCATCATATGTCCGGTGCAGACGCTCAACCCTGCTTGTCTCCTCGACCAGTTCACCCCGTACGTCGTTTTCGGTGTAAGCCACCGTTCGGCCATCCACTAGGCGCAGGAACATCATGTCGGTGCTGTCCAGCGAGTGCAGCCCCGTGCCGAACGGCAGCACATGAAGGGTGATGTTCGGGCGCACCACGGCCTCTAGCAGGCACTCCAGCTGTTCTCGCCACTCTCGGGGGTCACGCAGCGAATTACGCAGCACCGCCTCAGAGAGGATCATGCGGAACGGGGGTGCGTCGACCCCCTCCAGCACCTTCCGCCGTCCAAGGCGGGCCTCGACCTGCTGTTCCAGGTCCTCACCCTTGAGCCCGCCCGCCGCGAGCGCCTCCCGTGCGTACCCGGCCGTGTGAAGCATCCCCGGTGGCCTGCTCACGCCGTAGTGCCACAGGCCAATCGCCTCGGCCTCCAGCAACATGTACCGCCGATACTGCTCCTTGAACTGCGAAGGATCCGCCACCGCCAACTCCCACAGAGTGAGCAGCATCGGCGTCGTCCCGTAGTGCTGGTCCAGGGCCTCTACGATCTCCGGGCTTCCCAGGTTCTGGCCGCCCTCCATCTTCCCGAAGGTCGACGCGTTCCAGCCGAGCACCTCCTCAAGCTGCCGCAGACTGTCCCCCTTGTCGGCCCGCAGTAAGCGCAGTTCCTCCGCGAACCGTCGCCGAGGTTCCTGGCTCCGTCCCGTGATCACCCGCCTCGACGGCATCTCACCCCTCCGGAATTTATGGAATTTGCACCGCTGACCGACGCCGAACCCCACCTCAACGGCGTGCCGACCCCGCTCCAGGGCCATCCTGACGACAACCCCCCACCACCCAGAGTAGCCCAACCCTCACATTTCGTAGGGAAGTTGGGTAAAAGGAGCGGATGACATGCAGCACGAACCCGGCACCCTCCTCTACGACCCGGCCACCGACAAGGTCGGTGAGTACCGCGACCGGTCCGGCCCCTACGCGATGCTGCGGCCGGTCGGCGGCGGACGGGAGTGGCAGGCCGACCCGGCCGCCGTGCGCCCGGCCACCCCCCAGGAGCGGCTGAGCGCGGGCGTCCGGGCGGCGAACCGACGCCCCCGGACCGACGCGCCGTTCCTCGTCGGCATCGGCACGCCCCGCCCGCCCGTGCCGACGCCCGACTGCGCCGAGTGCGTCGATCTGGCGGCGCGACGGGCCGACGCCCGCGCCACGCACGACTACAGCGCGGAGACCGACGCCAACGTGCTGCTGCGCAGCCACCAGCGGCGCGAGCACCGGGAATGACGAATGCCGGGCCCCCGAAAAGGGACCCGGCACTCGGAGCCGAGGGGAGGCGCGGCCTCAGCAGCCGATCAGACGCCCCGCGAGGTAGCCCTCGATCTGGTCGAGGGACACCCGCTCCTGCTTCATGGAGTCCCGCTCGCGCACGGTGACCGCGTTGTCGTCCAGCGTGTCGAAGTCGACCGTCACGCAGTACGGCGTGCCGATCTCGTCCTGGCGGCGGTAGCGGCGGCCGATGGCGCCGGCGTCGTCGAACTCGATGTTCCAGTTCTGGCGGAGAGCGGCCGCCAGACCCTTGGCCTTCGGGGAGAGCTCCGGGTTGCGGGACAGCGGCAGGACCGCGACCTTCACCGGGGCCAGACGGTGGTCCAGGCGCAGGACCGTCCGCTTCTCCAGCTTGCCCTTGGCGTTGGGCGCCTCGTCCTCGACGTAGGCGTCCAGGAGGAACGCCAGCATGGCGCGGCCGACACCCGCCGCCGGCTCGATGACGTACGGAGTCCAGCGCTCCTGGGCTTCCTGGTCGTAGTAGGCGAGGTCCTGGCCGGAGGCCTTGGAGTGCGCGCCCAGGTCGTAGTCGGTGCGGTTCGCGACGCCCTCGAGCTCGCCCCACTCGTTGCCGCCGAACTGGAAGCGGTACTCGATGTCGGCGGTGCGCTTGGAGTAGTGGGAGAGCTTCTCCTTCGGGTGCTCGTACCACCGCATGTTCTCTTCACGCAGGCCCAGGCCGGTGTACCAGTTCCAGCGCTGCTCCATCCAGTACTCCTGCCACTTCTCGTCCTCGCCCGGCTTGACGAAGAACTCCATCTCCATCTGCTCGAACTCGCGGGTGCGGAAGATGAAGTTGCCGGGCGTGATCTCGTTGCGGAAGGACTTGCCCATCTGGGCGATGCCGAACGGCGGCTTGCGGCGCGAAGTGGTCTGCACCTGGGCGAAGTTGGTGAAGATGCCCTGGGCGGTCTCGGGGCGCAGGTAGGCGATGGAGCCGGTGTCCTGCGTGGGGCCGAGGTGGGTGGAGAGCAGGCCGGAGAACTGCTTGGGCTCGGTGAACTGGCCCTTGTTGCCGCAGTTGGGGCAGTTGATGTCGGCCATGCCGTTCTCCGGCAGGCGGCCGTGCTTGGCCTCGTAGGCCTCTTCGAGGTGGTCCGCGCGGAACCGCTTGTGGCAGGAGGTGCACTCGGTCAGCGGGTCGGAGAAGGTGGCGACGTGACCGGAGGCCACCCAGACCTCGGGGGCCAGGATGACGGACGAGTCGATGCCGACCACGTCCTCGCGCGACGTGACCATGTAGCGCCACCACTGGCGCTTCAGGTTCTCCTTGAGCTCGACACCCAGCGGTCCGTAGTCCCAGGCGGCACGCTGTCCGCCGTAGATCTCACTGCAGGGGAATACAAAGCCACGGCGCTTGCTCAGGCTGACGATGGTGTCGATCTTGTCGGCGGCCACGGTGCTCTCTTCATAACGACGACGGGCGACGAAGCGAGATGCTTCCAGCGAAGACTTCAGGGTACCGGCGGGTCCTCCCCCTCGACCAAATCGGTGGTCGTTCGCGGGGGGCCATACCGCAGCCCTTCGGGGCTTACCGGGCCCTTACGCTGCCCTCACCCGGATCCTTGTTGACAACGGTTTCCATATTTGTTGAAAATGACTGTCATGAACGCACGACGACTCATATCCGGCACCGCGGTCGCCGCGGCCACCGCCCTCGGCCTCGGCACCCTGTCCGCCTGCTCCTCCGACAGCGCGGCCGCGGCCAACACGGACAAGTTCGACGTCGTCGCGTCGTTCTACCCGATGGCCTTCCTCGCCGAGCAGATAGGCGGGGCGCATGTGCACGTCACCAGCCTGACCGAGCCCGGCCAGGAGCCGCACGACCTGGAGATCAGCGCCAAGCAGACCGCCGCGCTCCAGGAGTCCGACGCGGTGCTCTACCTGAAGAACCTCCAGCCCTCCGTCGACTCCGCGGTGTCCCAGTCCGAGATCAAGACCAAGATCGACGCCGCCTCCCTCACCACGATGGAGAAGCACGGCAACGAGGTCGGCGGCCACGCGGCCGAGCACGACGGCCACGAGAACGAGGAGCTGGCCGGCCTCGACCCGCACATCTGGCTCGACCCGGTCCGCTACTCCCAGGTCGCCCAGGGCGTCGGCAAGGCCTTCGAGAAGGCCGACCCGGACCACGCCGCCGACTACAAGGCCAACACCGCGGCCCTCGTGAAGAAGCTCGACGAGCTGAACACGCAGTTCAAGACCGGGCTCGCGAACACGAAGACCAAGGTCTTCGTCACCACCCACGCCGCCTTCGGCTACCTCGCCGAGCGCTACGGCCTGACCGAGGAGGCCATCACCGGCCTCGACCCCGACTCGGAGCCCAGCGCCGCCCGCGTGAAGGAGCTTGAGAAGATGGCCAAGGCCGACGGCGTCACGACCGTGTTCTACGAGACGCTCGTCAGCGACAAGACCGCGAAGACCATCGCCTCCGACGCCGGGCTGAAGACGGACGTCCTCGACCCGATCGAGGGCATCGTCAAGGGCAAGTCCAGGGGCACGGACTACTTCTCGGTCCAGGAGGCCAACCTCAAGGCGCTGCAGACGGCCATGGGAACCAAATGACCGGTACGGAGGACGACGACATGGCCGAGCCCGTCATCGCGATGCGCGAAGTACGCGCGGACCTGGGCTCGCGCCCCGTTCTGCGGGGCGTCGACCTCACCGTGCGACGCGGTGAGGTCGTCGCCCTGCTCGGCGCCAACGGCTCCGGCAAGTCGACGGCGGTGCGCAGCGTGATCGGCCAGGTGGCGATCGCCGACGGCGAGATCGAGCTGTTCGGCACCCCGCGCCGCCGGTTCCGGGACTGGGCGCGGATCGGCTACGTCCCGCAGCGCACGACGGCCGCCGGCGGCGTCCCGGCCACGGTGACGGAGGTCGTCTCCTCGGGCCGCCTCTCCCGCACCCGCTTCGGCGTCTTCCGCAAGGCCGACCGGGAGGCCGTACGGCACGCCCTGGAGCTCGTAGGCATGGCGGACCGCGCCAAGGACAGCGTCGACGCTCTCTCCGGCGGCCAGCACCAGCGCGTGCTCATCGCCCGCGCCCTCGCCTCCGAGCCCGAGCTGCTGATCATGGACGAGCCGATGGCGGGCGTCGACCTGGCCAGCCAGGAGATCCTGGCGCAGACGCTGAAGGCGCAGGTCGCGGCGGGTACGACCGTGCTGCTCGTCCTGCACGAACTGGGTCCCCTGGAGCCCCTGATCGACCGGGCGGTGGTGCTCCGCGACGGCTGCGTCCTGCACGACGGGCCGCCCCCGCAGGCCGTCGGCCAGCACGCGCTTCCCGGCCACGACCACGTACACCCGCACGCACCCGCGGGCGCCGAACCGATCCGTACGGGACTGCTGAGCTGATGGACTTCCTGAACTACGCCTTCATGCAGCGGGCGCTGCTCGCCGCGATCCTCGTCGGCATCACCGCCCCCGCCGTCGGCATCTACCTCGTCCAGCGCCGTCAGGCCCTCATGGGCGACGGCATCGGCCACGTCGCGATGACGGGCGTCGGCCTCGGCTTCCTGCTGTCCTGGTCCCCGGTGTGGATGGCCACGGCGGTCTCCGTCCTCGGCGCCGTCGTCATGGAACTCATCCGCTGGTACGGCAGGACCCGCGGCGACATCGCCCTCGCCATGCTCTTCTACGGCGGCATGGCCGGCGGCGTGATGTTCATCAACCTCGCGCCGACGGGCTCCAACGCGAACCTGACGTCGTACCTCTTCGGCTCGCTCTCGACCGTGTCGGAATCGGACGTCACCGCGATCTGCCTGCTCGCCGCCTTCGTGGTCCTGGTCACTCTCGGCCTGCGCCGCCAGCTCTTCGCCGTCAGCCAGGACGAGGAGTTCGCCCGGGTGACGGGCCTGCCCGTGCGCGCGCTGAACCTGCTGACGGCGATCACGGCGGCGGTGACGGTGACGGTCGCGATGCGGGTGGTGGGCCTGCTGCTGGTGTCGGCCCTGATGGTCGTCCCGGTGGCCGCCGCCCAGCAGCTCAGCCGCAGCTTCGCCGCCACCTTCGCGATCGCCGTCGCCATCGGCGTGACGGTGACCATCGGCGGCACGGTGACCTCGTACTACCAGGACGTCCCGCCCGGCGCGACGATCGTGCTGCTCACCATCGCCGCGTTCGTCGCACTGAGCGTGCTGGCCGCTCCGCTGGCCCGCCGCCGCGCCCGCGCACTGGCGGCGGCGCAGCCCGCCGGGGACCCGGCCGAGTGCGCGATTCCGGCCACCAGGAAGGCCGGGGACGGGATCGGCGTCTGACCGCGCACAGGCCGGACTGGCACAATGGCCGGGCAAGCGGCAGACGTGAGGCGCGCGAGAGCCGAAGGGGCGCGACACCGGCACAAGACGCCCCGTAGGCGAACGGGCCATCGAAGGAGGCAACGGTGACGACCGCTGGACCGCCCGTGAAGGGCCGTTCCACCCGGCAGCGTGCCGCCGTGGCAGCGGCGCTCGACGAGGTCGACGAGTTCCGCAGCGCCCAGGACCTGCACGACATGCTCAAGCACAAGGGCGACTCGGTCGGCCTGACCACGGTCTACCGCACCCTGCAGTCCCTCGCCGACGCGGGCGAGGTCGACGTCCTGCGCACCTCCGACGGCGAGTCCGTGTACCGCCGCTGCTCCACCGGCGAGCACCACCACCACCTGGTCTGCCGCGTGTGCGGCAAGGCCGTGGAGGTGGAGGGCCCGGCGGTGGAGAAGTGGGCCGAGGCCATCGCCGTGGAACACGGCTACGTCAACGTGGCCCACACGGTGGAGATCTTCGGCACGTGTTCCGACTGCGCGGGGGCCTCCGGCGGTTGAGCGGTGACGGTGTGCGGTGAGCCCGGGGTGACAGTCCCTGGGGGCTGCCGCCCCCGGCCCCCGGCCCCCGGCCCCCGGTGACTACGAGGTGGTCGGGTTTCCCGCGATGTCCCGCTCCATGGCCAGGAGTTCCTCGTTCGGGACGGCGCCGCCGAAGCGTCGGTCGCGGGAGGCGAACTCCACGCACGCCCGCCACAGGTCGCGGCGGTCGAAGTCCGGCCACAGCACGTCCTGGAAGACCATCTCCGCGTACGCGCTCTGCCAGAGCAGGTAGTTGGAGGTGCGCTGCTCGCCGCTCGGCCGCAGGAACAGGTCGACGTCCGGCATGTCCGGGTAGTACAGGTACTTCGCGAGGGTCTTCTCGGTGATCTTGGACGGGTCCAGCCTGCCCGCCTTGACGTCCTCGGCGAGCGCCTGCGCGGCGTCGGCGATCTCCGCGCGGCCGCCGTAGTTCATGCAGAAGTAGAGCGTGAGCCGGTCGTTGTCCTTCGTCTGCTCCTGGGCGATCTGGAGCTCCTTGGCGACCGACTTCCACAGCTTGGGCATCCGGCCCACCCAGCGGACGCGGACGCCGAGCTCGTCGAGCTGGTCACGGCTCTTGCGGATGAAGTCGCGGTTGAAGTTCATCAGGAAGCGCACCTCGTCGGGCGAGCGCTTCCAGTTCTCGGTGGAGAACGCGTACAGCGAGATGTTCCGCACGCCCAGCTCGACCCCGCCCTGCAGCACGTCGAGGACCTGCTCGGCGCCGACCTTGTGGCCCTCGGTGCGCGGCAGCCCGCGCTGCTTGGCCCAGCGGCCGTTGCCGTCCATGACGATCGCCACATGCTCGGGCACCAGCTCACCGGGGAGCTTCGGCGGGCGCGCGCCGGACGGGTGCGGCTCCGGCGTCCTGTACTCCCGACGCTGCCGTCCCAGGAACCCGCGTACCACCATGTGTCTCTCGTCTCCTCTGCTGCCTGTTTCTCTACGTGCCTACGTGCTATTTCTCTACGTACCGAAGGGAGCGCAGGCCGCGCTCCAGATGCCAGTGCAGGTAGGCGGACACCAGCCCGCTGCCCTCCCGGACGTACCGCGGCTCGCACGCGTCCGCCGTCTCCCAGTCTCCCGTGAGCAGCGCACCCAGCAGGACCAGGGTCTGCGGCGAGGGCACGACGCTGCCGGCCACCCGGCAGTCGGCGCAGACCGAACCGCCGGCGGCGACGGAAAAGAACCGGTTGGGGCCGGGCATTCCGCACTTGGCGCAGTCGCCGAAGCTGGGCGCGTAGCCGTTGACGGCCAGCGAGCGCAGCAGGAACGCGTCAAGGACGAGGTGCGGCGCGTGTTCGCCCCGGGCCAGCGTCCGCAGGGCGCCCACCAGCAGCAGGTACTGCTGCACGGCCGGCTCGCCCTCGTGGTCGGTGAACCGCTCGGCGGTCTCCAGCATGGCCGTGCCGGCGGTGTAGCGGCCGTAGTCGGTCACGATGCCGCCGCCGTACGGCGCGATGATCTCGCTCTGCGTGCACAGCGGCAGCCCGCGCCCGACGAGCTCGCTGCTGCCCCGCGCGAAGAACTGCACGTCGACGTGGGAGAAGGGCTCCAGCCGGGCCCCGAACTTGGACTTCGTCCGCCGCACCCCCCGCGCCACGGCCCGCACCCGCCCGTGCCCGCGGGTGAGCAGCGTGATGATCCGGTCGGCCTCGCCGAGCTTCTGCGTCCGCAGGACGACGCCGTCGTCCCGAAAGAGACTCATCGCACACCACCGCAACGCTCGCCCCGAAGCACACCCCGGCCCACCACACCCGACACCCGGGTGCCCGGCACACTGCCGTCGTCGCGGAACAGGCTCATACGGCCATTCTCGCTTACGCGAAGGGGGTGGCGGGACCGGGCCGACGGGATCCGTCGGGTGGAGCGGCGGGCACCGGGGCGCGATTCCCGGTGGTGGGCGGCGCACGCGGTGGCGGCGCGGCGCGGACGGGACGCCCGGGCCGGAAGAGGTCTCGGGGACGACGGCGGCCTTCCGGCGACCCTTCGATTCCCGCAACTCCCCTTCTACGAAGGTGCGTTGACTTTCGGTACGATCGAATCCGGCTGGGGGGAGCAATGGGCATGAGCGCATGGTCCACTCGGGACGCCGACGCGAGCGACTTACCGCGGCTCAGCGAACTCCTGACGGAGACCGGTGAGAGCGCTGCCGTGCCGTCGGCGGGCCTTCTTGCCGGCTCGATCGACGCGGGCCTGGTCCGGATCGCCGAGTCCGACGGCGAGGTCGTCGGATGCGCCGCAGCGGAAAGACCCTCATCCGGACACGTATGCCTGTCGGTGATCGCCGTTCGCGACGGCCTGCGAAGACGGGGAGTCGCTCTCCGCCTGCTGGCCGAGCTGTCGCAGCGGATCTCGGAGCAGCCCGGGCCGGCCCCGTTGTTCTCGGCGGTGGTGGAGGCCACCGCCGTCCCGGTGTCGGGGCTGCTGCTGAAGAGCGGGTTCATCGGCACCCGGGTCATGCGCACCAGCCGGGACGTCGACGGCATCTGCCTCCACTTCCAGCACAAGAGCCGCGTCGAGTACATCGACCCCGGCTCGCGCTATCTCGTGCCCCTCAGTGCACGGACCCAGCTGATCGAGTCCCTCGCACCGCAGGATCAGGCCGTGACCTCGTTGGTGTCGCTGGGCGGCGAACCCGCAGTCGAGATCACGCGCTTCGAGCGGGACGACCCCGCGACCCTCCAGTCCGGGGAGGCGGCGGCAGGCATCGCGTTCTCCGGAGCGATGCTCGCGGCCATCACCTTCCTCCTGGGCTTCGCCTTCACGTCGACCCGCTTCCCGGACGATGTTCGTCTCCTCCTGATCGGCGCGACGTTCAGCACGGTGCTGTCCCTGATCGTCTACGCCAGTGCCTCGGGAGAACTGGCCCGGATCCACTCGAACACCTTCGGAAAGATCATGAAGTACGGCAACGTGCTCTCCGAGTACGGTGGTGTGCTGCCCTTCGTCATCTCCCTCCCCGTGACCTACGCACAGGCGAGCGGTGATCCGGAGACGACCATGGTGCTGGCCGTGCTCCTGACCGTGGGCATCGCCTGGTACGAGCAGTCGGAGTTCTCCATCGCCCACCGGTTCCGCAGGAGCGCGGTGGAGATCGTCCTCATGGCGTTCACGGCGGCTTCGCCCCTCACGGGTGCGGCGGTCGTCGCGACGAAGACCACCAGCTGGCCATGGACCGCCGCGCTGGCCTGCGCCCTGGCCGCTCGCACCTGGCTGTACCTGTACCGGCGCGGCCCCGAAGCAGGGACCGCCGGTCGCAGACAGTGGCAGATCAGGGAGTGAGTTCCTCAGCGGCGCGCAGCAGGTCGGCGGCCTCCCGGGCGCACCCCCAGGACAGGGTCAGTCCGGCGCCTCCATGACCGTAGTTGTGCAGGAGCAGCGTCCCGTCCCGGTGCTCCGTCTCCAGCCGGACCCGGGGGCGGACCGGCCTGAGTCCCACGCGGTGGGCGATCACCGAGGCGTCGGCGAGGGCCGGCTCGACGGCCACGCATCGTCGGACGATGTCCAGGGCGGCCGCGGCGTCAGGGCGGAGATCCCAGCTGTCCCAGTCCGAGGTGCCCCCCAGGATCACCACGTCGGAGTGCGGATAGATGTAGGTGAGCTCTTCGGCGTCGGGGGTGTCGTCGCAGAAGAAGGTCCCGATGCCGGGGTTCTCCACCACGACGAGTTGACCGCGCACGGCCTGCACGGACGGATCGCCGACCAGCGCCCGCGAACCCGTTCCCGTGCAGTTCACGATGACGGGCGCCTCCGGCAGCGCCTCTTCGAGCGATGCGTAACGGCGCTGCCGAAGCCGACCGCCGGCCTTCACCAACCGGTCGACGAGATGGTCCAGATATGTGGGCATGTCGACGACGGGAGCACGGTAACGCCAGCCTTCGACGTAGCCCGGGCGCAGGTCGCCCTGCTCGCACGGACTGGCGTCGACCCATGAGGCCCAAGCCGGCTTGTCCCGTGGCAGGCGGGACTCGTGTGTGCCCTCGACCAGGCGGACTCCCGTCCTGTCGTCGGCGCCGAGTTCCAGCAGGGCCAGAAGGGTTTCCCTGCTCCAGCGTTCCACCAGGTCGGCGGGCTCGGCCAGGAACGGATCCCACGAGGCGCCCGCCGCCGCCGAGGTCGTGGCACCGGGGAGCAGTTCGGCGTCCACTCGCACGTCCCGGCCCGCCTCGGCGAGCCGGACGGCTGTGGTGAGCCCGATCACTCCGGCACCGATCACGACCGCTGGCGCCGACACCATCGCCTCCTCGGTAGGGCTCCTCCGGCGGCTGCCGGCGGCCGTACGGTCCGCCTCTGAGGAGCCCTCAGTCTATCGTCGGTCCTTCGGCCGAACGCCTCGCCGAATCCAGGCAACCGATTCCGCCCATCCGGTGGTCTGGAGGGCGAGGAGGGTGCTTGATGCAGGCGGAACTAGAGGAGCGGTTCCAGGAGTTCGTCAGAGCGCGGTGGTCCCGGCTCGTGCGGACCGCGTATCTGCTCACGGGGGACGTCCACCACGCGGAGGACCTGACGCAGACCGCGCTGGCCAAGGCGTACCGGTCGTGGCGGCGGATCTCGCGTGCCGACAACCCGGAGGCGTATGTCCGGCGGATGCTGGTCAGTTGCAACAGTGACCGGTTCCGCAAGCGGCGGGTCGCCGAGGCGCTGACCGCGGCGCCGCCGGAGCGGGCGGGGCGGGACGAGGGCGCGGGGCGGGTCGAGGAGCGTGGCTCCCTGCTGGCCGGGCTGGCCCAACTGCCCCCGAAGCAACGGGCGGTGGTGGTGCTGCGGTACTGGGAGGACCTGTCCGAGGCGGAGGTGGCCGAGGTGCTCGGCTGCTCGCCCGGCACGGTCAAGAGCCAGGCCTCGAAGGGGCTGGCGAAGTTGCGTACGTATCCGGGGCTGGCTCCCGCCGGTCGCGCGGTGTCCGGTGGCCAGGGTCGGGCTCAGGGGCAGGGAGGCAGCAGTGGGTGAGGCAGACAACCCGGCAAACACAGACAACCAGGAAGACTTCGGGTTCGAGGAGCGGATGCGTGAGCTGCTCGCTGAGGACGCGTACGCCGTTCGTCCCTCCCCGGCGCCGTATCCGGCGATCCGGCGCCGGGGACTGGCCGAGCGGCGGCGGCGCGCGGCGGTGACCGGCGCGGCGCTGGCGACGCTGGCCGCGGTGCCGGTGGGGGCGTACGCCGTGGCCGGGGGGAACGGGGGGCGGGGCGCCGACACGGCGGCGCCGAGGCCGTCGGCCAGCGCCCCGCACAGCCCGGCCGTCACCCCGTCCGCCACACCCACCGGACCCGCGCGGCCGGCCACCGACCGGCAGTTGTTCGACGGGATCACGTTCGCGCAGGCGGCGAACGGGCTGCAGAAGTGCATCGACTGGGACCAGAGGAACACGCCGTCGGCGCTGGGCCGCGAGGGTCTGGGCAAGGCCGCGGACTACCGGATCATCCTGGCGATCAAGAGCACCGGTGACTCCAACGCGCCCGGCGACGGCATGTACGTCGTCGCGACCAAAACGCAGCCGGCCGGCTCCCGGGTGATCTGCAACGTCAGGAACGGCGAGGCTGGGGGCATCAACTCCGGTTCGGGCGACGTCGGTGCGCCGGACGCGGGTCCGGTCGTGGCCGACATCAACGGCGGCAAGCTGTACCAGCAGTCGTTCATCGACAAGGGCAACTGGAAGCTGCCGTTCCGCTGGGGGTTCATCGGCACGGTCGAACCGTCCGTCGCCAGGGTGACCGTCTCCTACGGCGACGGCGGCCCCGTCACCGCCTCCCTGGACCACGGCTGGTTCGTCGCCGCCGGCATCCTGAACCAGCAGGTCACCGTGGCCCCGCACATCAAGGGCTACGACGCGGCCGGCAAACTCGTCTACGACTCCGACGACGACAAGTCGTACGAGCGGACCCTGCCGTAGGGGAACAGGTCCGGCGTCAGGACGGGGTGCGGGCCGCTGCCAGCAGCCGGGTCACGTCGTCCGCGCAGATCATCAGGGCCGTGCCCACCGTCGCGAGGACCTCGCGCTCGGCGGGGGTGTACGGGCCGTCCGCGAGGGCGATGCGGGCGCCCTGGAGCAGGATCGATTCACGGCCGGCCGGCGCGAGGTGGGGGGCGAGGGGGTCGAGGGCCTCGTGGAGCTCTATGGCGAGGCCCGCGCCGTACGGTTCGCCGTAGCTGTGGCCGGTGTCGGCGGCGAGGGCGTCGACGAGGGCGGCGAGCTGTTCCTCGGTGCAGTCGGCGAAACCGGCCGCGCGCACCGCGCCCGCCGCCGTCTGAAGGGACGTCGGGGCGCAGGCGCCGCCCGCGGACAGGACCGCGAGGGCGACGGTGTGGACGGCGTCGCGGAGCATCGCGGAGAAGCGGATGGTGGTGGGGTGGTCGAGGACGTCGGTGCCGAAGTGGCGTCGGCAGGCGGCGCACTCGACGACCGGCCCGGTCGCGCCGCGCGGGGCGACGGGCACACCGAGGACGGTGAAGCGGCGCCGGCCGGTCAGCCGCTGGTAGTTGCGGTCGCCGCCGCAGCCCGGGCAGAAGAACTCTCCGTCGCCCACGGTCGTCCACGCGGTGCGGGTGCCCAGGATGCGGGCAAGCCTGGTGACACGGCCGTCTCGTCCCCGTCCTGGCAGCACGTCGCACCTCCGTAACTCCCCCACAGCCTTAAGGGCGCGGGAGGTGCCCCCAGGCAACATCGCCGCGTCTGCGTGATGTTAGCCACATCAGGGAGGACTAGTCAGCACCCAGGACGAGACCTTTCCGTGACCTCCACGCCGCGGTGGCCGAAAACGACGGGGCCCTGGTCGCCGTATACGACGACCGGGGCCCCTAAACCGCCGGTCAGGAGGGTCAGCGGGTGGCGCGGTTGACGGCCGAGACGACTGCCTTCAGCGAGGCACGCGTCGTGTTCGCGTCGATGCCGATGCCCCACAGGACCTTGTCGTCGATCGCGCATTCGATGTACGAGGCGGCCTGCGCGGACGCGCCCTCGCTCATCGTGTGCTCCTGATAGTCCAGCAGGCGTACGTCGATGCCGATGCCCTGGAGCGCGTGGAAGAAGGCCGAGATCGGACCGTTGCCGGTGCCGACCAGCGTCGTCTCCGCGCCGTCGACCTCGGCCTCGACGGTCAGCGTGTCCACGCCGTCCTTGTCGGTCGTCGACTGCCCCGCCCTGAGCTGCATCCGCCCCCAGGCGTTCTCGGGGTTGGGCAGGTACTCGTCGCGGAAGACGGCCCAGATGTCGGAGCCGGTGACCTCGCCGCCCTCGGCGTCGGTCTTGGCCTGGATCAGCTTGGAGAACTCGATCTGCATCCGGCGCGGCAGGTCCAGCTTGTGGTCGTTCTTCAGGACGTACGCGATACCGCCCTTGCCGGACTGCGAGTTGACGCGGATGACGGCCTCGTAGGAGCGGCCGACGTCCTTCGGGTCGATCGGCAGGTACGGGACCGCCCACTCGATGTCGTCGACGGTGACGCCCTTCGCGGCCGCGTCGGCCTCCATGGCGTCGAAGCCCTTCTTGATGGCGTCCTGGTGGGAGCCGGAGAAGGACGTGTAGACCAGGTCGCCCACGTACGGGTGGCGCGGGTGGACCTCCATCTGGTTGCAGTACTCCCACGTACGACGGATCTCGTCGATGTCGGAGAAGTCGATCTGCGGGTCGACGCCCTGCGAGAACAGGTTCATGCCCAGGGTGACCAGGTCGACGTTGCCGGTGCGCTCGCCCTGCCCGAACAGACAGCCCTCGATGCGGTCGGCGCCGGCCATCAGCGCCAGCTCGGCCGCCGCCACGGCCGTACCGCGGTCGTTGTGGGGGTGGACGGACAGCACGACGTGCTCGCGGCGGGAGAGGTTGCGGCCCATCCACTCGAAGCGGTCGGCGTGCGTCGACGGCGTCGAACGCTCCACCGTGGCCGGCAGGTTCAGGATGATCTCGCGGCCCGGACCGGGCTGGTAGACGTCCATCACCGCCTCGCAGACCTCGAGGGCGAAGTCCAGCTCGGTGTCGGTGAAGATCTCGGGGCTGTACTGGTAGCCGAACTCGGTCTCCGGGCCCAGCAGCTTCTGCGCGTACTCCATCACCAGGCGGGTGCCGTCGACGGCGATCTGCTTGATGTCGTCCCTGGAGCCGCGGAAGACGACCCGGCGGAACACCGGGGCCGTGGCGTTGTACAGGTGGACGGTGGCGCGCTTGGCGCCCTTGAGGGACTCCACGGTCCGCTCGATCAGGTCCTCGCGGGCCTGGGTCAGCACGGAGATCGTGACGTCGTCCGGGATCGCGCCCTCTTCCTCGATGATCGAGCGCACGAAGTCGAAGTCGGTCTGGCCGGAGGCCGGGAAGCCGACCTCGATCTCCTTGTAGCCCATCTTGACCAGTTGGTCGAACATCCGGCGCTTGCGCTCGGGCGACATGGGGTCGATCAGGGCCTGGTTGCCGTCACGCAGGTCGGTGGAGAGCCAGCGGGGGGCGGTGGTGATCCGGTTGTTCGGCCAGGTGCGGTCGGCGATGTCGACCTGCTCGTACTGTCCGTACTTGTGGACCGGCATCTGGCTGGGCTGCTGGCGGTTCGCCATGGGGCGTTGGCTCCTCGGGGTGACCGGAGAATGTCCGGACGGAAGGACGGCCGACGCGCAACACCAAGCACCGCGGGGAGGGGGTCGGCCTCGACTACAGGCCCTCGCCGCGGCAGCTAAGGAGAAGCAGCCCGAAACGCATAGTGCTCCGCAGCCTAGCCGAGGCGCTGGTGTCACGCGGGTTCGTATCAGTATGCGGGACCGGCGGAAACAAATATAGGAAAAGGGGCGAAACGTGCTCCATACCACTTGAAGCCACGGATCGGCCATGTTTGTCACAGTTTTTCACCGATCATGGTTGCCTGTGGTGACATTGGGGTAACGCAGTGCAAGGGTGCCGGGCATGACGACCCACGGGGGCTTCGAGCCCGTCTTCTGCACCGTCGTACCGCCGCACATCCTCGACCGGCTGGCCAGGAGCGACGATCCGGCCCTCGCCGGCCCCGCCCGGCGCACCATCCTGCGCGACAGCGAGCTGCGCTCCCTGCGCCAGGTGACCACCGAGTACGGTCTCGTGGCCGCCCCGAAGGCGAAGGCGCCGTCGGACCAGCCGCTGCGCACCGTCTACGACTGCGAGCACGGCACCACCCTGCCCGGCGTCAAGGTCCGCGCCGAGGGCTCCGAGCCCGGCCAGGACGCCAGTGTCAACCGCGCCTACTCCGGCCTCGGCGCCACCTTCGAGCTCTACCTGAAGGCCTACACGCGCCACTCCATCGACGGCGACGGGCTGCCCCTCGACGCCACCGTGCACTACGACGAGGGCTACAACAACGCCTTCTGGAACGGCGAACAGATGGTGTTCGGCGACGGTGACGGCGAGATCTTCGTCGACTTCACCTCCTCCATCGACGTCATCGGGCACGAGCTCACCCACGGCGTCACGCAGTACACGGCGAACCTGACCTACAACGGCCAGCCGGGCGCCCTCAACGAGTCGATGTCCGACGTCTTCGGCTCGCTCATCAAGCAGTACTCCCTCGGCCAGACCGCCGCCGAGGCCGACTGGCTGATCGGCGCGGACCTGCTCGCCCCGGGCGTCACCGGCACCGCCCTGCGCTCCATGAAGGCGCCGGGCACGGCCTACGACGACGACGTCCTCGGCAAGGACCCGCAGCCCGCGACGATGGACGGCTATGTCCGCACCGGCCGCGACAACGGCGGTGTCCACATCAACTCGGGCATCCCGAACCACGCGTTCTACCTGGCCGCCACCGCCCTCGGCGGCCACGCCTGGGAGAAGGCGGGCCAGATCTGGTACGACGTCCTGACCGGCGGCGAGCTCACCGAGAGGGCCTTCTTCACCGACTTCGCGGGGCTGACGGTGAAGGCCGCGCGCGAGCGCTTCGGCGACGGCGGGGAGGAGTTCCAGGCCGTGGAGAAAGCGTGGGAGCAGGTGGGGGTGCGGATTCTCTGACCGCGGGATAGACAGGGACCCATGCGTATTCAGGTGCGGCGCACGGGCGGGTTCGCGGGCATCGAGCGGCAGGCCGAGGTGGACACCTCGGGGCGGCCCGATGCCGGCGACTGGCACGCCCTGGCCGAGCAGGCGGTCGCCGCCGGTCGGGGCGACCCTCCCATGGGCGTGCCCGACGGGTTCCGTTACGAGATCACCGTGGACGGCAAGACGGTGTACGCGGCAGATCCCCGGCTCACCCCGGAGCAGCGGGAGCTGATCTCGCGGGTGCTGAAGGAAGGGGCCTGAAGGAAAGGGCCTGAAGGACGGGGCCTGACCGGTCGGTCGCGCCGGGCGTGAACTGCCACTTCACGCCCGGGCGTTGACTTCCTTACCCGTGGGTAAGGATGATCCCGCCCATGGCGAACGATCCGCGTCCCGCGGCCCATCCGATTCCCCCGATCCCCCCGTTCCCGGCCGGCTTCCTGTGGGGGGTGTCCACCTCCGCCCATCAGATCGAGGGCGCGGTCGACCAGCGCGAACCGTCCGTGTGGGACACCTTCACGGCCGAGCCCGGGCGGGTGAAGGACGGCTCCACGGCGGCCGTGGCCTGCGACCACTACCACCGCTACGGCGAGGACGTGGCCCTCCTGGCGGGCCTCGGAGTGGACGCCTACCGCTTCTCGATCTCCTGGCCGAGAGTGAACTCCCCCGGCGGCCTCGACTTCTACGACCGCCTCGTCGACGCCCTGCTGACGGCGGGCGTACGCCCCGTCCCCACCCTCTTCCACTGGGACCTCCCGGCGAACCTGGACTGGCTGGAGCGGGACACGGCGTCCCGGTTCGCGGAGTACGCGTCGGTGGTCGTGGACCGCCTCGGCGACCGCGTCAAGAAGTGGATCACCCTCAACGAGCCCGCCGAACACACCCTGTTGGGGCACGCGCTCGGCACCCACGCCCCCGGCAGGCAGCTGCTCTTCGACGCGCTGCCGGTGGCCCACCACCAGCTTCTGGCCCACGGCCTCGCCGTCCAGGCCCTGCGCGCGGCCGGCGCCACCGACATCGGCATCGCCAACTCCCACGGCCCGACCTGGCCGGCCTCCCAGGAGCCCGCCGACCTGGAGGCGGCGGCCTTCTACGACGTCCTGCTGAACCGCCTGTTCGCGGAGCCGCTGCTGCTCGGCGAATACCCCGACGGGCTGGGCGAGTTGATGCCGGGGGACATGGCGTCCGACCTGAAGGTGATCTCCGAGCCGCTCGACTGGTACGGGATCAACTACTACGCCCCGACGCGGGTAGGCGCCCCGCAGGGCACCGAGATCGAGTTCGGCGGGATCACCATGCCGGCCGAACTGCCCTTCTCCGTCCAGGAGATAGCCGACGTCCCGGTCACGGACTTCGGCTGGCCGGTGGTCCCCGAGGGCCTCACCGAACTCCTGACGACCTTCAAGGACCGCTACGGCGACCGCCTCCCGCCGGTGGTCATCACCGAGAACGGCTGCTCCTACGAGGGCCTCGACGACCAGGCCCGCATCGCCTACCTGGACGGCCACCTCCGCGCCCTGCACAAGGCGCTGGAGGCGGGCGTCGACGTGCGCGGCTACTTCGTGTGGTCGCTGCTGGACAACTTCGAGTGGGCGGAAGGGTATGCGCGCCGCTTCGGCCTGGTCCACGTCGACTACGCCACCCAGACCAGGACCCCGAAAGCGTCGTACGCCTGGCTGCGGGACGTGCTGCGGGCGCAGAGATCGCAGGCACGGGGATGACGACGGCCGACCGGGTTCCGGTCGCCGCGCTGGCCGAGCCCGTCGAGCGGGTCGGCCGGGGCTGGACGTCGGCCCTGTCGCTGGCCAACGGGGCGATCTGGGTTGGCTGGTACGGCCCGCTGCAGATCCTGCTGGCCTCCCAGGCCGAGGACTTCGCGCCCGGCTCCGGCATGTCGAAGGAGACGATGCTGGCCTGGGTGACGGGCGCGGGCGCGGTGATCTCGCTGGCCGCGAACCCGCTGTTCGGCGCGCTGTCGGACCGTACGACGTCCCGCCGGGGCCGGCGCACGCCGTGGATCGTGGCCGGCGCGGCGGGCGGCGCGCTCTCGCTGCTGCTGCTCGCGGGCGCGGGCGGCGTCTGGACGCTGGCGGCGGGCTGGTGCCTGGTCCAGCTGACCCTGAACGCGGCCTTCGCGGCGGTGACGGCGGCGGTGCCCGACCGGGTGCCGCGGCTCCAACGGGGCTCGGTGGGCGGCTGGTTGGGGGCCGCACAGATCCTGGGCGTGGTCGGCGGCACGGGGCTCGCGACGGTCGCCGGGGGCGTCGGGGCCGGATATGCGGCGTGCGCGGTGTTCACATGGGTGGGCGTGCTGCCGTACGTCCTGCGGTACGAGGATCTGCGGCTGCCGGCGGCGGACCGGCCGGCGTGGTCCTGGCGGGGCTTCGCGGCCGGGTTCTGGCTGAGCCCGCGCAGATACCCCGACCTGGGGTGGGCGTGGCTGACGCGCTTCCTGATGAACCTGAGCAACGCGCTGGTGCTGCTCTACCTGCTGTACTACCTGCGGGACCGGCTGGACTACGCCGACCCCGAGCAGGGCGTGCTGATCCTGACGGCCGTCAACGGGGTGACGCTGCTCGCCACGGTCGTCGTCGGGGGCGTCTGGTCGGACCGGGTCGGCCGGCGCAAGCCGTTCGTGATCTGGTCGGGCGTGCTGATGGCGGTGGCGACGGCGGGGCTCGCGGCCTGGCAGACCTGGCCGGGGGCGATCTTCGCGGCGGCCGTGCTGGGCGTGGGGTTCGGGGTCTTCACCTCCGTGGACTTCGCGCTGATGACGGACGTCCTGCCGAAGGCCGTGGACCGGGGCAAGGACCTGGGCATCATCAACGTCGCCAACGCCCTGCCCCAGGTCGCGGCGCCCGCCCTCGCCGCGCCGATCGTGACCTACCTGGGCGGCTACCGGGTGCTGTACCTGGTGGCCGCGGTGATCGGCCTGGCGGGGGCGGTGCTGGTGGGGCGGATCAGGGGGGTGGAGTGAGCGGGGTGGAGTGCGGGGTGCAGTGAGCCGGGGCTGGGACCTGTCCTAGAGGGCTCCGGCCTCGCGGGCCGCGTACACGCTCGGGTACAGCGGGCGGTAGCCCAGCTCACGGCGGATGCGGTCGGTGGACGTCAGCTGGAAGAACGGGTCGGGGTCGGTGCGCTCGTAGAGTTCGGCCGGGACGTCGACCCCGTTCAGCTGGTGCAGTTCGACCGCGGTGACGGGGGCGTCGTCGGCGATGTTGTAGATCCGGCCGGCGATGCCCGGCGCGTGCAGGATGCGCAGCAGGCCCTGGGCGACATCCGCGTGGTGACCCATGTGCAGCCGCTGGGTCGCCGCCCACTTCCCGGCCCACATCAGCGACTGGGCGAGGTGCGGGTCGCCTTCGCCGTAGACGAAGGGAAGTCGGGCGACGCGCACGTCCAGGTCCTCCATCGCGAGCAGCTCCCGCTCGGCCTGCGCCTTCGACTCGGGGTAGGCGCCCCACATGGTGCCGCCGGGCCGGGACTCGTCATCCTCGGTCAGCAGGCGGCCCCTCCCCTTGCCGTACACCAGCCCCGTGCTGACCTGCACGAACCGCTGCACGCCGGAGGCAAGCGCGGCGCGGCCCAGTTCCACCGCCGCGTCCCGGTTGACGGCCCACGCCTCCTCGTCCGGCACCCCGCGGAAGGCGGCCGCGACGTTCACGACCGCGTCCACCCCGGCCACCGCCTTGCCCAGCGCCTCCACGTCCCGCAGATCCCCGACCACCACCTCGGCGCCCAGCTCCGCGAAACGTTCCCCGCGGGCGGCGTCACGCACCAGGATCCGCGCCCTCTCCCCCGGCCGGGTCTGCGCCAGCAGCCTCGGCACGAACCGTCGGCCGACCTGTCCCGTCGTACCCGTCACCAGTGTCAGCATCGTCATCCGCTCCTCTTGGTCCAGTGGTCCAGTGGCCCTGTGCTCTGGTGCCACCAGCCTCGGCGGGAGCGGGGAGGACCGGGAGAGACCTCTCGATCAGGGGACCGGCAGTCCCTGGATAAGACGGGCGGCCTGCCGCAGTCTGGAGGGGTGAACCGACCCGAACTCGCCGACTTCCTGCGCCGCGGCCGCGCCCGTCTGACCCCGTCGGCCGTGGGCCTGACCGAGGGCGCCCGCCGCCGTACGCCCGGCCTGCGCCGCGAGGAGGTGGCACAGCTGGCCGGGATGTCGGTCGACTACTACACGCGGCTGGAGCAGTCCCGTGGCCCGCGCCCGTCCCGCCAGATGCTGACGGCGCTGGCCCGCGCCCTGCGGCTCACCGACTACGAACGCGACCATCTGTTCCACCTGGCCGGCGAGGAGCCGCCGCGCCGCGAGAGGGCGTCGACGCACGTCTCGCCGGGGCTGCTGCTGATCCTGGACCGTCTGCACGACACGCCGGCGCAGGTGGTGACCGACTGCGGCGAGGTCCTGGCCCAGAACGCGATGGGCAGGGCGCTGACCCTCGACGTGATGTCCCGCCCCCGGCGCGAGCGCAACCTGCTCCGCCGCTACTTCCTGGACCCCGGTGCCCGCGGTCTGTTCCCGCAGGAGGACCGGCCGGACCACGCCCGCGCCCAGGTGGCCAACCTGCGCGCGGTGACCGCGGCCCGCCCCGACGACCCGGAACCGGCCGCACTGGTCGCCGAACTCCGCGCGGGCAGCGAGGAGTTCGCGCGGCTGTGGGACGAGCACGAGGTGGCCCTGCGGCACAAGGCGACGAAACGCTTCCTGCACCCGCAGGTGGGCCTGCTGGAGCTGGACTGCGAGGTGCTGCTCAGCCACGAGCACCACCAGCTCCTGGTCATCCACACGGCCCGCCCGGGCACGGACACCTACGAGCGGCTCCAGCTGCTACGGGTGGTGGGACTCCAGGACATGTCCCCGCAAACGGTCTAGACAGCCCCGCAAACGGTTCAGAACCCCAGCTTGCGCAGCTGCTTCGGATCGCGCTGCCAGTCCTTGGCGACCTTCACATGGAGGTCCAGGCTGTATCAACATGCGGCTACCGCCGCGCGGCCGGGGTGCCGAGCAGGGCCTCGATCCGCCTGCGGGACTTGATGCCGACGCGACACCCCTTCAACCAACCCTAGAAAC
>NZ_JBVIJX010000020.1:0-95698 GCF_055581185.1 Streptomyces sp. NPDC031474 | reverse complement strand
ACGCGACACCCCTTCAACCAACCCTAGAAACCCAGCTTGCGCAACTGCTTCGGATCGCGCTGCCAGTCCTTGGCGACCTTCACATGGAGGTCGAGGAAGACCGGGGTGCCGAGCAGGGCTTCGATCTGCTTGCGGGACTTGATGCCGACGTCCTTGAGGCGCTTGCCCTTGGGGCCGATGATGATGCCCTTCTGGCTGGGGCGCTCGATGTAGATGTTCGCGTGGATGTCGAGCAGCGGCTTCTCCGCCGGACGGTCCGGGCGCGGGAGCATCTCCTCGACGACCACCGCGATGGAGTGCGGCAGCTCGTCCCGGACGCCCTCCAGCGCCGCCTCGCGGATCAGCTCGGCGACCATCACCTGCTCGGGCTCGTCCGTCAGGTCGCCCTCGGGGTACAGCGGCGGGCTCTCCGGCAGCATCGGGATCAGCAGGTCGGCCAGCAGCTCGACCTGCTGGTCACCGACCGCCGAGACCGGCACGATCTCCGCCCACTCGATGCCCAGCTCCTTGCCGAGCTGGTCGATCGCGATGAGCTGCTCGGCGAGCGTCTTGGAGTCCACGAGGTCGGTCTTCGTCACGACGGCGACCTTCGGCGTCCGCTTGATCCCGGCCAGCTCCTTGGCGATGAAGCGGTCGCCGGGGCCCAGCTTCTCGTTCGCCGGCAGACAGAAACCGATGACGTCGACCTCGGCCCAGGTGGTGCGCACGACGTCGTTCAGCCGCTCGCCGAGCAGTGTGCGCGGCTTGTGCAGGCCCGGCGTGTCGACCAGGATCAGCTGGGCGTCGGGGCGGTGCACGATGCCCCTGACCGTGTGCCTGGTCGTCTGGGGCTGGTTGGCGGTGATCGCCACCTTCTTCCCGACCAGAGCGTTCGTGAGGGTGGACTTGCCCGCGTTGGGGCGACCCACGAAGCAGGCGAAGCCGGCACGGTGTACGGACTCGGCCGACTGCTCGGATGACTGGTTACGAACGCTCATGGCCCCCATTCTCCCTGATCCACCAAGCCCCGCCGTACACACGAGCGGCGATGGCCCGCGCCGTGAGCTCCCGGAAACCTCCACGCAACGAAACGTCACGGAAACACATCCGTGCATTACCGGAAACGCGGGGCGGTGAACCTCTGACGAGCCCCCGCATCGTTGGAGACCCCGTGACTCTGGCCGCCGCCCAAGCGAACACCGGCGACACCGCCTGGCTGCTCGCCGCCACCGCCCTCGTCCTGCTGATGACCCCGGGCCTGGCCCTCTTCTACGGCGGCATGGTCCGCACGAAGAGCGTCCTCAACATGCTCATGATGAGCTTCGTGTCGATCGCGCTGGTCACGGTGGTGTGGCTGGCCGCCGGCTACTCGCTCGCCTTCGGCGACGACATCGGCGGCGGGCTGATCGGCGGCCTGAAGCACGCGGGGATGGCCGGTCTCGGTCCGGACAGCGTCCAGGGGACCGTCCCGACCCTGCTGTTCGCCACCTTCCAGCTCACCTTCGCGATCATCACGGCCGCGCTGATCAGCGGAGCGATCGCCGACCGGGCGAAGTTCGGCGCCTGGCTGGTCTTCGTCCCGGTCTGGGCGCTCCTCGTATACGTTCCCGTCGCCCACTGGGTGTGGGGCCCGGGCGGCTGGATCCTGGACCGGCTCGGCGCCCTGGACTTCGCCGGCGGTCTCCCCGTCGAGATCGCCTCCGGCGCCTCCGGTCTGGCGTTGTGCCTGGTCCTGGGCCCGCGGCTGGGCTTCAAGAAGGACGCGATGCGTCCGCACAATCTGCCCATGGTGATGCTGGGCGCGGGACTGCTCTGGTTCGGCTGGTTCGGCTTCAACGCCGGTTCCGCCCTGGGCGCGAACGGCCTGGCGGCCGCCGTCTTCCTCAACACCCTCGCCGCCGGCTGCACCGGTCTGCTGGGCTGGCTCTTCGTCGAACAGAAGCGCGACGGCCACCCGACGACGCTCGGCGCGGCCTCGGGCGCCGTGGCCGGTCTGGTGGCGATCACCCCGTCCTGCGGCTCGGTCTCCCTGCTCGGCGCACTGGTCGTGGGCCTCGCGGCCGGCGTCGTCTGCTCCTACGCGGTGAGCTGGAAGTTCAAGCTGAACTACGACGACTCCCTCGACGTCGTCGGCGTCCACCTGGTCGGCGGCGTCATCGGCACCCTCCTCATCGGCGTCTTCGCCGTGGACACCATGACCGGCGGCGCCGAGGGCCTCCTGTACGGCGGCGGGCTCGCCCAGCTCGGCAAGCAGCTGGTCGCGGTGGTCGTCGTGGCCGCGTACGCCTTCACCGTGACGTACGGCCTCGGCAAGCTGCTCGACAGGATGGTCGGCTTCCGTGCGGACGAGGACCACGAGCACACCGGCCTGGACCTTACGGTGCACGCCGAGACCGCATACGATCACGGCGTCCTGGGCCATGGCGCCCCGGTCGGCTCGCACTCCGTCCTCTCCGCCCAGAAGGTCAAGCCACAGGCATGAAGCTCATCACCGCGATCGTCAAGCCGTACCGCCTCGACGAGGTCAAGACGGCCCTGCAAGAGCTCGGCGTGCACGGGCTGACCGTGACCGAGGCCAGCGGCTACGGCCGTCAGCGCGGCCACACCGAGGTGTACCGGGGCGCCGAGTACCAGGTCGACCTCGTGCCGAAGGTGCGGATCGAGGTCGTCGTCGAGGACGCGGACTCCGACGCCGTGATCGACGCGGTGGTGCTGGCCGCACGGACCGGGAAGATCGGGGACGGAAAGGTGTGGGCGCTGCCGGTCGAGACGATCGTGCGGGTGCGGACGGGAGAGCGGGGGCCGGACGCGCTCTAGCGTTGGCCTCCGGCGGGCCGGCCGATCAATTTCCGGCCGGCTGGCCGATTTTTGTCTGCGGGTTCGTTGTGGCTGGTCGCGCCCTGCGGCGGAGCCGCAAAATGTCACGGCCCCGCGCCCCTTCAGGGCGCATTCGCCGACGCCTGATCAGTAGCCACACCCCTGCTGCCGTGACCGCCACCGCTGCTCCCGTCGCCAGCCAGGGCACCGCCACGAAGGACGCTGTCGCCGACTCGCGCGTGTCCTTGGCGCTGGCCGTCAGTTTCACGTCTGTCCAGTCGAGCTGGGGCGCGTGGCTCCAGCGTTCGGTGAGGTGGACTCGTTGGCCGGGGAGGAGCTGGGAGGGGAGCTTCTTCAGGTCTCGGGTGAGGAGTGTGCGGCCGAACAGGCCGCTCGCGGTCAGCTCCACCTTGGGTTCCAGGGTGACGTTTCCGGTGTTGTGCAAGGTGTAGGAAATCGTCGCCGTGCTGTCGCCGAGGCCGGGGATCAGGGGCTGGTGGTGGCTGATGTGGACGTTCTCGACGGCGAGTGCGGGCAGCGTGGGGCCTTTGACCTGGAGGTAGACCCGGGCGCCGACGGCCCGCTGGACGCCGAGCGCGACCCCGCCGTCGCCCTTGTCGACCCGTTCGTCGAGCGCGACGATCGCACCGGGATGGTCTCCGGGTTCGGCGCCCTCGGGGACCTTGATGCTGAACGGCACCGTGACCGTCTTGCCGGCGGGCACGGTGACCCGGTCCTTGGGGAGCCGGGCCCACACGCCCACGCCCCGCATCTTCTCCCCGAGCGACTTCACGGCGAACCCGCCGTCGCGGGCGGTGTTGTAGGCGTCGGCCGCGTACAGCCGGAAGGTGAGGGGCTCGTCCGTCTTGTTGGCGACGACGACGTTGTCCTTAATCGTCTGCCCGGGATCGGCCGAGACATAGAAGTAGGGCCGCGCGGCGACGGCCGAGGAGACGGGGTAGACGGACCAGCTGCCGTTGTCGGCGGCGTGGACCGGTGCGGCGAAGAGCAGACAGAGCAGGAGTGGCAGAAGAAACGGCAGGAGGAACGGCAGCAGGAACGGCTGGAGGAGGACGGGCGGTTTGCGCATGGGCATGGGTGCGGACCCCCCACGGGCGGGCTGCGACGGTTGGCGGACGGGCGGGTGCGGACCTGTGGGGCGGGCGCCCGGCCACCGGTGGACGTGGTGCGTACGCTCAGGTGAGCGTGAGGGTCAGGACGCCGGCGTAGCTGCCCGGAGGCGTGAACGCCGGTACGTCGAGGGAGAGTTGGGCGTTGGCGGTGAACTCGCCGCCGGTGGCGGTGCCGTCGGGCGTGGACGCCAGGGTCGCCCCCGAGGCGCCGACCGAGCCCGCCGAACCGGCCTGACAGGTGCTCGGGCTGCCCGCCTTGGTCGTGCAGGCGGGCGTCCAGCTCAGCTTGCCGGCGTCGATCTTGGCGCCGGGGCCGGTGAAGTCGGTGACCTTGCCGGTCAGGGACCAGCCCGCGGGTCCGCCGCGGAAGTCCTTGACCGTCACCGCGTTGAGGTTCCCGGTCGAGGCCTGGCCGGAGCCGAAGTCGACCGCGGACATCGCCACGGCGTCCCCGGCCTGGGACATCGACAGCGTGCCGGCCTTCACGGTGGTCGTCAGCTTCTGACTGCCCGCGGGTACGGGCGTGTCGTCGATGACGACGTACGCGGCGGGCGGGGTGCCCAGGCCGGCGCTCCAGGTGGTGCCCTCGTACGCCACGATCCCGGTGGTGGTGAGGTCGTTGACGACGAGCGAGCCGGAGATGGCGCCCTGCGCGTTGGCGGTCAGGGTCGTCCGGTCCCCGGTCTCGCCTGATCCGGACCGGCCGGCGACGGTGACCGCGGCGCCCGCCGTGAAGCCGCTGCCGTTGACCGTGACGCTCGCGCCCGGGCTGCCGGAGGCCGAACCCAGGTTGATGTTACGGGTGTTGGCCGGGGGGTTGTCGGCGGCGGTGACGGTCTCCGACACCGGGGCGGGCGGGTTGGTCACCGTGCAGGGGGTGTCCAGTTCCAGGATGTAGCTGGTGTGGATGTTGTAGTCGCCCGGCGAGAGGGTGATCGCGCCGGGTGCGGTGACCGTGAACGCGCCGGTCATGGAGAACGACGGGAAGACGCCGCGGCCGGGCACCGGGTCGTTCTTCTTCGGGCCCGCGACGGTGACGGCGCCGCTCTGCGCGCCGCCGAGCGTGACCTTCCCCGTCGGCGTCATGATGTCGGCCGGCAGGGCGAGGTCAGTGGGGTTGTTGGCGGCGGGCGTGACCACCGTGTAGGTCACGTTGACGGTGTCGCCGACCTTCGGGCTGGGGTTGTCCACCGTGACCTTGGCGGTGGTGGTGCCGTCGATCGGCGGGAGGCCGGCGATCGCCGGCGGGATGCAGTGCGTGGGGAAGTCCACGTTGGTCGCGGCGCCGGCCGGACACGCCAGCGCGCCGCCCGCGGTGACCGCGAGCGCGGTCGCCCCGAGCAGTGACGCCCAGCGCCGTCTTCGGGAACCTCGGGAACTTCCGGAACTTCGGGGTGAACCCATGATTGCCCCCTCCTCCGGGGTGCGGGCGCAGCGGCTCTTCTGCGCCGACAGGGGGCATTGAGGTGCGGATCGCACAAGAAGTCAATGCACACGACGAGGTCAACTGATGGACCGTCAGCTTCCTGGTCCCGCAAGGAAACTGACGGCCCGTCTGCTCAGTTTTCAACCGCTATCAGTTGAACACGAACGGCCCCGGCGACTGGGCGGCGGACGTCGTACAGGTGACCGTGATCCCGAAGACGACCATCTTCAGGGAGCCCTTGTAGAAGTCCAGCTTGTCACCGGAGGCCACGGTGCCGTTGAGCGGACCGACCGTGATCGGGTCGCCGACGGCCATGGCGGGGTTCACCGTGCCGGTGAAGACACGGGCGGCCCCGGTCGAGTTCGCCATCGTGAGGGTGGAGGCGATGGTGTTGGCGTTGATCGCGATCGGCGCGGTGATCGCGGTGGACGTGAGTTTGATGGTGGCGGCCGTGCCCGTCTGGGTGGCCGTGAGGGTGGCGGCGCCGCCCCCGAACAGACCGCAGTTGGCGGTCACGGTGGCCGTCGTCGGGGTGACGGCGGCGGCTGAGGGTGCGAGTGCCAGCCCGGTGACCGCGAGGGTCCCTGCCAGCAGTGCCGCACCTGATCCGATTCGCTTGCCTCTCATGGCGTTTCCGGCTCCTTCCCGGATGTGGGGAGACGGACGGCCGTGGCGGGACGGGTGGGTGCGGACACCGGTGCCGGTGGGGGGTGAATCTGACGGTCCGTCGGAAATTACGGTTCCATTGACGCGTCAGGGACAAGAGAAGGGCAAGGCTGAATTCCGGCCTTAGTCGAGCCGGTGAGTTCCGATCCGCCGGAGAAGGGTGGGACGCCGGTGACAGCGGGTCCAGGGGGCGGAGCCCCCTGGTGCGTCAGGGGGCGTCCGGGGGCGTCCGGGCGCGTCAGCCGGCGGAGACGGTGAGCCGCACGCTCCCGTCCGGCCCCGCCACGAGCACCGGCGTCCCCGCCCCGCCCAGATCGGCGACGGCGGCGCGGTCCTCGTCGGAGGCGCCCTCCGCCTCGGTGACCACGGCCGCCGCCTCCAGCGACTTGGCCCCCGAGGCCACCGCCATCGCCACCGCCGTCCGCAGCGCGCTCAGCCGCAGCGACGGCAGATCCACCGTCCCGGCGACATAGGTACGTCCTGTCTCGTCCCGCACGGCAGCCCCCTCGGGCACACCGTTGCGGGCCCGCGCGGAACGGGCCAGGGTGACGATCTTGCGGTCCTCGGGGTCGAGCCCGTTGCTGTCGGTCATGCCCCGAGCATACGAAGAACCGCCTGCGAGGACGGAGCGCCCCCTCAGCTTGTCGTTCAACCTCTCAGACGCAGTCGGCGATGATGACGTTTCCCAGGACGGCCGGGCCCTGACCGTTGATGACGAGACTCATGGTGTAGTTGCCGGCGGGCAGATTGAAGGTCGCCGACCGGGACACCGACTCCCCCGCCCCCAGGGCCGAACACTTGATCGACTGGCTGTCACCGGAGCCCTGGTCGTCCATGTCGAAGATGTCCTGGTAGTCGCCGGACGCCTCGTCACCGACGTTCTTCTCCTGCCAGGTGACCAGGAAGTCGGTCCCCGAACACGGGTTCACCGGGTCCGTGACGAAGGTGACCTGGTCGTCCAGAGTGATGTTCGCCGGCATGATGTCCTCCACGAGCTGGGCATTTTGTCGCATTTACCCCTTTTTCTTGTGCGGGAAACGACGAAAGGCTGCGGCGCATGGACTGGATGCCCCTGCTCTCCACACTGGCCGGTGCCGTCATCGGCATCACCGCCACACTGATCGCCGATCGCAACCGGTGGCGGCGCGAGGAGTCCCGGCACGCGCTCCAGGTGCGCCGCGAGGTGTACACGGAGTTCGTCTCCGCGCTCAAGACAGCGAGTGAGGAGATACGCGCCGTCGCGCTGGGTGATCACATGTCAGGAGCGGCGCGTGACGCGGCCGTCCGGGAGGCCTTCCGCGGCACCGGCCTGTACACGGCGAGCGAACGTCTCTGGCTCGTGGGCCCGCAACAGGTCGTGACCGCCGGGAACGAGGCGTTCCACAGCCTGCGCCGACTGCGCGACGCCTACGCCCGGGGCGTCACCGTCGGCTCCCCCGAGGACGCGCCCCTGATCGCACAGCGGCGGACGGCCATGGCCCGGATGCGCGACCTCATGCGCGAGGACCTGGGCATCGGGCCCCTGGGCATCGAGTGAGCGCCTGCCGTGGCCTCAGGGCCGGTCGAGACGGAGCCGCTCAGCGCGCGGCAGACCGGCGACGACCAGGTCGTAGGAGTCCTCCACCAGCTCCCGGACCAGCCGGTCGGGGAGGTCGCCGTCGACCGTCACCGTGTTCCAGTGGCGCTTGTTCATGTGGTAGCCGGGGGTGATCAGACCCGGGTGCTCGGTGCGCAGCCGCACCGCGTCGTCCGGGTCGCACTTGAGGTTCACGGTCAGGGGCTGTGCGTCCAGCGTCGTCAGGGCGAAGAGCTTCCCGCCGACCTTGAAGACCGAGACCTCCGGGCGGAACGGAAAGTCCTCCACGACCGCGTTGAAGGACAGGCAGAAGGCGCGCAGCTCCTGGGGCGTCACTCGGGCTTCTCCTCCTCGGGCGGGTCCGCCGGATCCACCGGCTCCACCAGCACCGTCACGATCTTGTTCCGGCGGCCGGCCGCGGCCTCCGCCGTCAGCCGCAGGGCCCGGCCGTCCGGGAGGTCGACCGTGCTCGACGCGCCCGCGATGGGGACCCTGCCCAGGGCCTTGGCCAGCAGCCCGCCCACCGTCTCCACGTCCTCGTCGTCGTACTCCTCCAGGCCGTACAGCTCGCCGAGGTCGGTGATGTCGAGGCGGGCGGTGACCCGGTGACGGTCGTCGCCGAGGTCCTCCACGGGCGGGAGTTCACGGTCGTACTCGTCGGTGATCTCACCGACGATCTCCTCGAGGATGTCCTCGATGGTGACGATGCCGGCCGTGCCGCCGTACTCGTCGATGACGACGGCGACGTGGTTGCGGTCCTGCTGCATCTCGCGCAGCAGATCGCCGGCGTTCTTGGTGTCCGGGACGAACGCGGCCGGCCGCATGGCCGTCGAGACCAGCTCGCCCTCGGCGTCCCGGCTGATGTGCGTCTTGCGGACCAGGTCCTTCAGATACACGATCCCGACGATGTCGTCCTCGTTCTCGCCGGTCACGGGTATGCGGGAGAACCCGGAGCGCAGCGCGAGGGTCAGGGCCTGACGGATCGTCTTGTAGCGCTCGATGACGACGAGGTCGGTCCTCGGGACCATGACCTCCCGGACGAGGGTGTCGCCCAGCTCGAAGACCGAGTGCACCATGCGGCGCTCGTCGTCCTCGATCAGGGACTCCTTCTCGGCGAGGTCGACCAGCGCGCGTAGTTCCGCCTCGGAGGCGAACGGGCCCCGGCGGAAGCCCTTGCCGGGGGTCAGCGCGTTGCCGATGAGGATGAGGAGGGACGGGATCGGGCCCATGATCCGCGCCAGCGGAAGCAGGACGTACGCCGCCGCCGTCGCCGTGTTCAGGGGGTGCTGGCGGCCGATGGTGCGCGGGGAGACGCCCACCGCGACATACGACACCAGGACCATGACGCCGATCGCGGCGAACAGCGCGGGGGCCGTGCCGTCGATCTCCTTCAGGCAGGCGTAGGTGACCAGCGCGGCGGCGGCCATCTCACAGGCGACGCGGACCAGCAGCGCCACGTTCAGATAGCGGGTGGGGTCGGCGGCGATCTGCGCCAGCTTGGCGCTGCCGCGCCGGCCGCCGCGCACGGCCTCCTCGGCGCGGAAGCTGGAGACGCGCGCGAGGCCCGCCTCCGCGCAGGCGGCGAGCCAGGCGACGACGACCAGGGCGATCGCGCCGGAGACGAGGGCGAGGCTCATGACACGGTCGGGGCCGGCGAGGGGCCGGTCAGGCCCTTCTCCGCACGCCACCCGTCCACGATGGCCGCCTGAAGGCCGAACATCTCGGCCTTCTCGTCGGGCTCCTCGTGGTCGTAGCCGAGCAGGTGCAGCACGCCGTGGACGGTGAGCAGTCGAAGCTCCTCGTCCATGGAGTGCTGCGTGGGTGCTTCCTCGCCCTGCTTCTTCGCGACCTCCGGGCACAGCACGATGTCGCCGAGGAGGCCCTGCGGGGGCTCGTCGTCGTCCTTGGACGGCGGACGCAGCTCGTCCATCGGGAAGGACATGACGTCCGTCGGCCCCGGCAGGTCCATCCACTGCATGTGCAGCTGCTCCATGGCGTCCTCGTCCACGACGATCACCGAGAGCTCGGAGAGCGGGTGGATGCGCATCCGCGCGAGCGCGTAGCGGGCGATGTCGAGGATCGCCTGCTCGTCGACCTCGGTTCCGGACTCGTTGTTGACGTCGATCGACATGGCGCTGGCTTGTCTACTTCCGCTTGTTACGGCCGCCCTTGTGGGTGCCGTTCTCCGTACCGTTGTGGCTGTCGTACTTCTCGTACGCGTCGACGATACGGCCGACCAGCTTGTGCCGGACGACATCCTGGGACGACAGGCGGGAGAAGTGGACGTCGTCCAGCCCCTCCAGGATGTCCTGGACCTGCCGCAGACCCGACTTGGTGCCGTTCGGCAGGTCGACCTGCGTCACGTCACCCGTGATCACGATCTTCGAGTCGAAGCCGAGGCGGGTGAGGAACATCTTCATCTGCTCGGGGCTCGTGTTCTGGGCCTCGTCCAGGATGATGAAGGCGTCGTTGAGCGTGCGTCCCCGCATATACGCCAGCGGCGCCACCTCGATCGTCCCCGAAGCCATCAGCTTCGGGATCGAGTCCGGGTCCAGCATGTCGTGCAGCGCGTCGTACAGCGGGCGCAGATAGGGGTCGATCTTCTCGTAGAGCGTGCCGGGCAGGAAGCCCAGGCGCTCGCCGGCCTCGACCGCCGGGCGGGTCAGGATGATGCGGGTGACCTGCTTGGACTGCAGGGCCTGGACCGCCTTGGCCATGGCCAGGTAGGTCTTGCCGGTACCGGCGGGGCCGATGCCGAAGACGATCGTGTGCTTGTCGATCGCGTCGACGTACCGCTTCTGGTTGAGGGTCTTGGGTCTGATGGTGCGGCCGCGCGAGGACAGGATGTTCTGAGTCAGTACCTCGGCCGGGGTCTCCTGGCCGTCACTCGTCCCGTTCTCACTCGCCCGCAGCATGGCGATCGAGCGTTCCACTGCGTCCTCCGTCATCGGCTGCCCGGTGCGGAGCACCAGCATCATCTCGTCGAACAGGCGCTGGATGAGGGCGACTTCCCGTGGGTCGCCGACCGCGCTGATCTCATTGCCCCGGACGTGGATGTCGGCCGCCGGGAAAGCCGTCTCTATCACGCGCAGAAGGGAGTCTCCGGACCCCAGCACCGTCACCATGGGGTGCTGGGCGGGAACCGTGAACTGTGCTCTCGCCTTGCCCTGCGCGGGCGTGTGAGCTGTGGGTGTCTGAGTCATAGGCCGGCCCTAAGGCCTCTACGTCCTCCCGGATGCGTCTCGCCTGCCACGAGGGCGGCCTGGCGAGTTCAAGGGTACGCCAGGGGGCTGACAACGCCGTAGGGCTTTTACCGGGACCGGCGCCCCGGCTCCGGTGCCCGTGTCGGACTATGCCGAGCGGCCGAAACCGATCGTCGGGACCGCTCTGCGCAGCGGCCACGGGGCGGCCTCGTCCTCCGCCAGGAGCGGCGCCGGGAGCAGGCCGTCCAGGAACGCGTACCGGCGCAGTGCCTCGGGGTCCTGGCCCTCGACCGACTGGACCTTGCGCCACCAGGCCGCGATCTCGGACCAGCCGGGGGCGGAGAGGGAGCCGCCGAACTCCTGGACGGAGAGGGCGGCGGTGAGGCCGGCGAAGGCGAGGCGGTCGGCGAGCGGCCAGTCGGCGAGGGTGCCGGTGACGAAGCCGGCCACGAAGACGTCCCCGGCGCCGGTGGGGTCGAGGGCCTCTACGGCGATGGCCGGGACCTCGGCGCTCTCGCCGGTCCGGCGGTCCACGGCGTACGCGCCCTCCGCGCCGAGCGTGACGACCGCGAGCGGGACGTGCGCGGTGAGGGCGTGGGCGGCGGCGCGGGGGCAGGTGGCGCCGGTGTAGCGCATGGCCTCCTCCGCGTTCGGCAGGAAGGCCTCGCAGTGCCGCAGGTCGGCGAGTCCGGCGAGGTTCCAGGCGCCGGTGTCGTCCCAGCCGACGTCGGCGAAGATGCGGGTGCCGCGGGCGGCGGCCTGCTCGATCCAGGGGTCGCGTTTGCCGGGGGTGAGGGAGGCGACGGCGGCGCGGGCGGGCGGCGGGCAGGTGGGGGCGGGCTCCTGCGGGGGCGGTTCGTGGCCGTGCGAGACCATCGTGCGCTCCCCCTCGTAGGCCATGGAGACGGTGACCGAGGAGTGCCAGCCGGGGACTGTGCGGGAGGTGCTGAGGTCGATGCCCTCGCCCCGTTCGAGGGCGTCCCAGCAGTACTCGCCGTAGTGGTCGTCGCCGAAGGCCGCGGCGAGGGAGGTGCGCAGGCCGAGGCGGGCGAGTGCGGTGGCCATGTTGGCGACGCCGCCGGGGCTCGATCCCATGCCACGTGCCCAGGACTCCGTCCCGCGCACCGGGGCCGAGTCGAGCCCGGTGAAGATGATGTCGAGGAAGACGGGGCCGGTGAGGTAGACGTCCCACGGCGGATCGTCGGGGGCGCGGTGGGCGGCCAGCGGGTCGACCCCGGCGGCCGGGCAGTCGCGGCCGCGCTGGCCGGCCGGACCGTTCGGACTGCTCAGGCCGGTCTGACGGGTCTGGTGGTGGTGTCCCTCTCCGGTGGACGCGGTCACGGTGCGCTCCCTGACGTGGTGCCGATCTGGCCAGTGTGCACCACACCACCGACAACCCGCGGCCAGTCACACACCCCACCGACGCACGGGGGCGCACCCCACGCCCCCGCGCCCCCTCACCACCCCACCCACCGCCCCCGACCGGGCACTGCGGTCCACACCCCCGGGATCGCCTCGACGACCGAGCCCCGGCCAGCTTCGCGGGCTGCGCCCGGTGCCACCTCGGGAGCCGCCATCTCCGGAACCTTCGCCAGACGGTCCCCCAGACCAAGGGGCCGGCCCCCGGCGGGGCCTGCGGGCTGCGCCCGGTGCCGCCTCGGCAGCCGGGGACGCCGGGGCTTTCGCAGGGCCGTTGCGGCAGGCCGGGGGGGGCGGTCCCGCGCGGATGCTGCGGGCTGCGGCCGGGATCGGGTCGGGGGCCGGGTTCGGTGGTGTGGGCTGTGCCTGGTGTCGTTTCGGGGGTCGGGGCGGCGGGGGCTTTGCCGGGTGGGTGTGGGGCAGTGGTGGGGTGTTGAGGGGCGGCGCGGTGTCGGGGGGCTTTTGGGGAGGGGTGGGTGGTTACCAGCGGGGGACGGGGGGTGTGGACCAGTCGGGGTCGACTGCGCGCATCGCCGCTGCGTCGTCGCGGTCGCGCAGGGCGCCGTCGTCGTCGAGCCAGCGTCGGTGGAGGAACGCCAGCTTGGCGTGGTCGAGTTCGACGCCGAGGCCGGGTGCGTCGGAGACGGTGACCTTGGCGTCGGTGAAGGTGAGGCGCTCGGTGAGGACGTCCTCCGACTGCCAGGGGTAGTGGGAGTCGCAGGCGTGGTGCAGGTTGGGGACGGTCGACGCGACGTGGGTCATCGCGGCCAGGCTGATCCCGAGGTGGGTGTTGGAGTGCATGGAGACGCCGACGCCGAACGTGCGGCAGATCGCGGCGAGTTGCTGCGTGTTGCGCAGTCCGCCCCAGTAGTGGTGGTCGGAGAGGACGACCTGGACGGCGTCCCGGGTGAACGCCTCCTTGATCTCGGCGAACGTCGTCACGCACATGTTGGTGGCGAGCGGCACGTCGGTCCTCGCGGCGACCTCGGCCATGGCCGGGGTGCCGAGGGCCGGGTCCTCCAGGTATTCGAGGAGGCCGCCGATCTCCTCGGCGACCTTGAGCGAGGTCCGAACGGACCAGGCGCCGTTGGGGTCGAGGCGCAGGGGGTGGCCGGGGAACGCCTCGGCCAGGGCGCGGACGGCGGCGATCTCCTCGTCCGGCGGGAAGACGCCGCCCTTGAGTTTGAAGGAGGTGAAGCCGTAGCGCTCCTTGAAGCGGCGGGCCTGCTCGACGACTCCGGCCGGGTCGACGGCGGCGCCCCAGTCGTCCTTCTCCGCAGCGACGCCCTCGGGGTGGTCGGCCCACTTGTAGAAGAGGTAGGCGCTGTACTCGACCGCGTCGCGCACCTTGCCGCCGAGCAGCGCGTGCACGGGCAGGCCGAGCGCCTTGCCGAGGGCGTCGAGGCAGGCGACCTCGAAGGCGGAGACGACGGACAGGCGCAGCTTGTCGGCGGTCTGGACGCCGCGCAGCCCGCCGACGTCGACCTGCCCGAAGACCCGGGAGCTGTCGACGGCCACCTCGTCGGCGACGGTGAACAGGCCGTTCAGATCGCTCACTTGACGCCCGGTCAGCCTCTTTGCGAAGGGGCGGGCCAGTTCCAGGTACTTGGTGTCGCCGTAGGTCTCGCCGACGCCGGTGGTGCCGTCGGCCGTGACGACCTCGACGATCAGCCGGGGGGTGTAGGGCTGGTGCACGCCCTGGGTGTTGAGCAGGGGCGGGTCGGCGACCAGGATCGGGGTCAGGCGGACGTCCGTGATCGTGAGGTCGCGGCTCACAGGGCGGCTCCTACGAGGTCGAGGCCGACGGTCAGCAGGGCCGTGAGGTCGGCCAGGTCGGCGGGCGAGGGGTCGGTGAGCGGGGCGCGGACGGGTCCGACGGGGCGTCCGCGCAGCCGGGCCGCGGCCTTCACCAGGGACACCGCGTATCCGGGTACCCGGTCGCGGAGCTCGACGAGCGGGACGTAGAAGTCGCGCAGCAGCCGCTCCACGGTCTTGTCGTCGCCGTCCCGCAACGCTCCGAAGAAGGCGTTCGCGATCTCGGGCGCGAAGGCGTGGACGGCGGAGGAGTAGGCGGGGACGCCGACGGTGGCGTAGGCGCGGGCCTGGATCTCGGCGGTGGCGGCGCCGTTGAAGAAGAGGAAGCCCTCGGGCGCCGCGAGAGTGAGGCGCTGGAGGCGGTCGAGGTCGCTGTGGCCGTCCTTCACGCCGATGACGGTCGGCAGGGCGGCGATGCGGCGCAACGAGGTTGCCGTGAAAGCGACTTGACCGCGCTGGTAGGCGATGAGGGGCAGCCGGGTGCGGGCGGCGATCTGCTCCAGCTGGGCGACGAGGCCGTCCTGCGGGGCGGCGACGAGGTAGTGCGGGAGGACGAGGAGGGCGTCGGCGCCGGCCTCCTCGGCGATGCGCGCGAACCGCACGGCCTGGGCCCAGCCGTAGCCGACCCCGGCGACGACGGGCAGGCGGCCGGCCGCCTCCTCGACGGCGATGGTCACCACCTGCCGGTACTCGTCCTCGTCGAGGGAGAAGAACTCGCCGGTGCCGCAGGCGGGGAAGACCGCGCCGGGGGCGGTCGCGATCTGGGCCGCGACATGCGTGCGGAAGCCGTCGGGGTCGAGGGCGCCGTCGTCGTGGAAGCTCGTGAGCGGGAACGACAGCACGCCCTGCGCCATGCCGTCCCGCAACCGCCTGCGGGTCGTGTCCGTAGCGAGGTTCACCCTCAGCCATCTCCCTATGTAGACATAATCCACGTATGAAGATGGAGATTAGGTATGCGAACCGGGCGCGTCAACAAGCCGCACCGCCCGACTACCATCGCCGCATGTCGGAGACAGGCGGCGTCCGCGAGGTCAAGTCGGCGGCGCGCACGGTCGAGCTGCTGGAGCTGCTCGCGGCGCGCGGCGACCGGCCGGCGCGGCTGCAAGAGCTGGCGGACGAGCTGGACGTGCCGCGCAGCTCGATGTACGCCCTGTTGCAGACCCTGATCAGCCGGGGCTGGGTGCGCACGGACGTCACCGGCTCCCTCTACGGCATCGGCATCCACGCCCTGCTGACCGGCACCAGCTACCTCGACTCCGACCCGCGTGTCCGGCTGGTGCGGCCGTGTCTCGACGAGGCGTCGGAGGCGCTGGGCGAGACCATCCACCTGGGCCGGCTGGACGGCCGGGGCGTCGCGTATCTGGCGACCCGCGAGTCGCACGAATACCTGCGCACCATCAGCCGGGTCGGACGGCGGCTGCCCGCACACGTCGGCGCGCTGGGCAAGGCGCTGCTCGCGCAGCGGCCGGACGAGGAGCTGCCCGAGGGGCCGTACGAGGCGCTGACCCCGCACTCCCACACCGACCGGGAGTCGCTGCTCGCCGACCTCGCGGGGGTGCGGGCGCGCGGGTACTCCGTGGACCGCGAGGAGGGCGTCCTCGGCATCGTCGGCTTCGGCTTCGCCCTGCGCTACGACATCCCCGCCCAGGACGCGATCAGTTGCTCGGTGCCGGTGGCCCGGCTGACGCCGGAGCACGAGGAGCGGATCGTGACGGTGATGCGGGAGATCAGGGCGAAGATCGAGGCGACGGCGCCGGGTTCCGGAGGGGCAGCCCACTGGCGTTAGCGGTCCGCCCGCCGACGCGAGGCGCTGCGGCTACCCCGGCTCCCCCGCCCCAAACGCAGCCCAAACGTAAAGTGATCCACATCACCCACCCCGCCCTTCTTCCGCGACCGCGTGCTTGATACAAATTGCCCGCGCGTTCCTGTCCGTCGACGGTCGGCGCCCCACCTCCTTTCCTGAGCCGTCCCTTTCGCATGCCCTGGAACGCCCGTGTTCGCCCCTCGCACCACCGTGCCCTGGCCCGTCGTCGCCCTTTTCACGGCCGGGTACCTCGCCCCCTACCTGCTGCCGACCGTCGTCGGCCGGCTCGATGCCGGGCTGCCGCTGTCCGCCACCGAGGCGGGCGCCGTCGGCAGCGCCCTGCTGCTGAGTTCGGCCGCCGCCGGGTTCCTGCTCGCCTCCCGCGTGGAGCGGATCGGGGCGCGGACCCTCGCCCGCATCGGACTGACCCTCGCCGTCCTCGGCTACGGCGGCGCCGCCCTCGCCGGTGACGTGCCGGCCGTGGTCGCGGGCGCGGTCCTCGGCGGCTTCGGATCCGGTACGGCCACGACGGTCGCCGCCACCCGCATCGCCGCCCAGTCCGATCCGCACCGCGCCTCCACGCTGGGCCTGCTCGCGGTCTCCGCGCTCGCGGGCGCCGTCTATCTGACGGTGCCGCACCTCGGCGCGGGACACGGGCAGCCGCTCGCCGCGATCGCGCTCACCGCGCTGGCCGTGTGGCCGCTGACCGGACGGCTGCCCGACCGGACGGCGCCCGCCCGCACCCGCCCCGAGGACCGCCCCGGCCGCCTCCCCCACCTGCGCTCCGGCCTCGTCCTGGCCGCCGCGATGCCCTGCTGGTCGCTGGTGCAGAACTCCCTGTGGGGCGTCAGCGGTCGTATCGGCCTGACGCAGGCTCACCTCTCCGAGGCCGCCGTCGGCGTCGTCTTCGCGGTGGCGCTGGGCGCCGGGCTCATGGGCGTGCTCGGCGCGAGCGCGCTCGGGACGCGGCTGGGGCGGGCGGCGCCGATCGGCGCCGGGACCGTCCTCATCGCCGGCTGTGTCGTCGCCAGCGCGTCCGCGACCGGGCCGGTGAGCTTCGCGGCCGGCGAGATCGCCTGGAACGTCTTCTACCCGATCGTGCTGTCGTACCTGATCGGGCTCGCCGCCTCGCTCGACCCGCGCGGACGCTGGGCGGTGCTCGTCGGGTCGGCGGGCTCGCTGGGGACGGCGGCCGGGCCGCTCACCGGGAGCGTGCTGGCGGCGCAGGCCGGGTTCCCGGTGATGGGGCTGGTGCTGGGCGCCGGACTGCTCGTCGTCGCCGTCCCGATGACCGCCGTAGCCCTGCACACGGGCGGACGTCCGGTGCTCGCGGGCGGGGTCCTGCGGCGGGGCGGCCGCAGGCCGGAGCAGCCGGTGGTGGAGATCGCGGTGGAGGTCCCGGCCGTGCCCGACCGGGACGCGTACGACACGGCCGGACCCCGGCCGGCGGGCGCCGCACCGGGGTCGGGAACCTGACAGCCCAAACGTCTTGGCTGGTTGCCGCGGCTGAACGCCTTGGCTAGTTGTTGCGGATGAACGTCTTGGCCAGTTGGTCGCCGAGGGTCACCGCCGCGCTGTGGCTCTCGATGGGGGACACCTTGGAGTTCTTGAAGAGGATGTAGGTGACGCCGGAGTCCGTGCCGCCGTTCTCCGGGTCCGGGTCGATGCCGAGCGCCTTGGCCGTCGCGTACGAGGCCTCGCCGATGATCTTCGTGGGGCCGGTGTCGCCGACGACCGCGTACTCCACCTTGTTCTGGTAGATCACGGCGACGACCCCGCCGCCCTTGATGCCCGCGGAGCCGTAGTTCCAGATGGAGCTGGAGCTGGGCACGACGACGTAGGGCAGCGAGTCGGCGCGCAGCGCCTTGCCGTCCGACTGGTGGAAGGCCGTGTCGTCCTGGTACCAGGGGTCGGTGTCCTCGCTGCACTTGGAGGTGCGCTGGCCGTCGCAGTCGACGTCCATGTCGGCCTTCCAGAAGACGGCGCCGTTCTTGCCGCAGACCGGGACGGAGGCGGATGTCTCGTCGTCGGTCTTGTACTTGCCGTTCGAGATCTGCGAGCAGGACGTCACCTTGGCGAGCAGGTCGGACGCGCTGACCGAGCCCTCCTGTGTCGAGGCGGGACCTGCGGAGGCGGTTGCCGGGAGGCCGGCGACGAGGAGGGCGGCCGCCGCGGCCGCGGTGAGGGGCAATGTTCGAGAACGCACTGTGGGGGGACCTTTCTTCTGATAGGAAAGTTTCCTTACCAAGTGCGCTACAAGGTGGACCCGCCCCACGGGCCCCGTCAACCCCCTTGCCTTGAGGGGATATTGGCCGGAAAAGAGCCCGAGCCGATCGGTCCGGACCATTGACCGCGCCCGGTCCGGCCGGGACTCTGTTCCCCATCCCTCAACCCAGTGCGTGAACCTCATACACATATGTGAACGACGGTCGAGTCCTGAAGGCGGGAAAGCCATGAGACGTTTCCGTGCCACACCGACCCTGCGTCCCGTGCTCACGGCGGGAGCGCTCGCCGCGGCGGGTCTGCTGACGGTCTCGGCCGCGGCCCCGCCCACCGCCGCGCCGCCCCCGTCCGTCACCCGTCCGGCAGCCGCCACCGACTGGTCCGTCGCCATGGTCGACTCCACCACGGCCCGCTTCACCCCGAGCACCATCGGCGGCTGGTCGTACCCCGTCGGCCTGTATCTCTACGGCCAGTACCTCACCTACCGGCGCACGCACGAGCCGCGGTACCTCTCGTACATCCGGAGCTATGTGGACCGCTTCGTGCACGGCGACGGCAGCATCGACCAGAAGTTCAACAGCCTCGACAGCATGCAGGCCGGCCGGCTGCTGGTGATCCTGCACCACGAGACCGGCGACGACCGCTACCGCATCGCGGCCCGCACCATCCGCGACCGGCTGGACAGCTACCCGCGCACCTCCGACGGCGGCTTCTGGCACGCCGACACCAGCAGCCGCGCCCACCAGCTCTGGTCGGACGGCGTCTACATGGTGAACCCCTTCCTCGTCGAGTACGGCAAGGAGTTCGGCGACTCGGCGTACGCCGACGACGAGGCGGCGAAGCAGCTCGCCGTCTACGGGCGCCACCTCCAGGTTCGGAACGGGCTGCTGCGGCATGCCTACGACGAGTCGAAGACCGTGAGCTGGGCCGATCCGCAGACGGGTCTCGCCCCCGAGCACTGGTGCCGGGCGGTCGGCTGGTACTCGATGGCCCTCGTCAACGTGCTCGACGCCCTCCCCACGGACCACGCCCGCCGTTCCGAACTCGTCGGCATCCTCCGGCGCCTGGCCGCCGGCCTGGAGCGGTACCAGGATCCGAAGACCGGGCGCTGGTTCCAGGTGATCGACAAGGGCAGCCGGAGCGACAACTGGACCGAGACCTCCTGCTCCAGCATGTTCACCTACGCCCTCTCGCGCGGCGCCCAGCGGGGATACCTCGACGCGCACTACCGGTCCGTCGCACAGCGCGGCTACGAGGGCGTCCTCGCGAGGATCTCGCTCGGCTCCGACGGCCGCACCGCGCTCACCGACATCTCCATCGGCACCAACGTCGGCGACTACGACTTCTACGTCGCACGCCCCCGGGAGACCAACGACCTGCACGGTCTCGGCGCATTTCTGATCATGAACGAACAAATGCGAGGTGATTAGTGTCATGAGCACATCAAGAAGGGCACTCCTGGGCGCCACTCTCGGCGGAGCCGCCGGAGCGGCCGTCGGTCTGCCCGCCACCACGGCGCACGCCGCCTCCTGGCAGCAGAAGTGGGCGCCGTCGGCGAGCGCCGACGGCCTCGGCGCGTTCGAGACGATCGAGGACGACCGCGCCGACTCGCACCCCGCCGGGCATCCGCACATCTTCGCCACCGGCAACAACTGGCGCTTCAACATGCACACCGTCGACCGAGACACCTCCACCGACCGGCAGCGTCACGAGGTCACCGGGCTGCGCAACGGCAGCGGCAGCAACTACCTCAAGTGGAACGAGGGCCAGACCTGGCGGGTCACGTACTCGATGTACATCCCCAGCTCCCTGAAGGCCACGACGACCTTCACCCACATCATGCAGATGAAGCAGCCCGGCGCCGGCAGCTCGCCCATCGTCGTGCAGTCGCTGCGGCGCGTGAACGGCGTCCAGACCATCGAGTTGAAGCTCGCCATCGACGACATCCTGGTCGGCCGGACGGATCTGGAGCCGCTGCACAACAAATGGATCGACGTCGACTTCCAGATCAAGGTCGGCAACGGCTCGGCGGGTACGGTCCGCTGGATCCTCAAGAACGGGTCCACGACCGTCATCGACAAGTCCAAGACGGGCGTCGACACCTTCCTCGCCGACCGTGTGCGGCCCAAGTGGGGCATCTACCGCTCGCTCGGTGACACCTCCGGGTCCCTGCAGGACTGCTACCTGCTCCTCACCAACCTGCGCGGCTACCAGCTGGTGTGAGGAGCCTCCCCATGAAACCCCCCACGCACCACAGGAGTTGGGTGGCATCCGCGTTCGTCGCGGTCCTCGCGTTCGCCGTCGTCCTCGGACTGAGCCACCCCTCGGCCCTCGCGGCCCCGAACCCCCGTCCCCGGGCAGGCGTCCACGACGTGCGCGACTACGGCGCCAAGGGCGACGGCTCGACCAATGACACGCCCGCGATCAACAAGGCGATCACGGCCGCCAACGACGCGGGCGGCGGCACCGTCCGCTTCCCGTCCGGGTCGTACAAGTCCAAGAACACCATCCACATGAAGAGCAACGTGACGCTCCAGGTCGACACGGGCGCCACGATCCAGGGCTCCTCGGCGGACACCTATGACCCGCCCGAGAGCAACCCCAACGACGACTACCAGGACTACGGGCACAGCCACTTCCACAACGCGATGATCTACGGCGACCGGCTGACGAACATCGGCTTCGTCGGCGGCGGAGTGATCGACGGGGCGGGCAACCTCATCACCGGCAACCCCGACTCCGGCGAAGCCGACAAGATCATCTCCCTGACGCGGTGCGACGGCCTGCGCATCGGCGACGGCCTCACGTTGCGTCGGGGAGGCCACTTCGCGGCCCTGATCAACGGCTGCAAGAACGTCACCTCGGACCACCTCGCCATCGACACCGCGAGCGACCGCGACGGCTGGAACATCATCTCCACGACGAACGTCACCGTGACCAACGCCAACATCAAGGCCAACGACGACGCCCTCGTCTTCAAGAGCGACTACGCCCTCGGCGCCAAGCTGCCCAACGGACATGTGCGGGTGAGCGACTCGTATCTCTCGGCGGTCTGCTGCAACGCCCTGATGTTCGGCTCGGAGACCTGCGGTGACTTCTCCGACTACCAGTTCGAGAAGATCCGGATCGAGGGGTCCGACAAGTCGGGGCTCGGCATGGTCTCGATGGACGGCGCGAAGATCTCCGACGTCCACTACCGCGACATCACCATGACCAACGTCCACTCGCCGATCATGCAGAAGATCGGCACACGCAAGCGGTGCGGCAACAGTCCGGGAATCGGGTCGATCAGCGATGTCACGTACGACAACATCACGGCCACCGGCAGCAGCCCCTCCTTCAGCCCGACCCTGTGGGGCGAGAGCGGCCACCGGATCAACGGCGTCACCTTCAACAACGTCAACATCACCGTGCCCGGCGGCAACGGCACCATGTCCACGGGTGTGCCGAGCAACGACCCGAAGGACTACAACCCGAAGGCCATCGGCACCCGGCCCGCGTACGGCTGGTACCTCCACAACGCCGACAACGTGACGTTCACCGACAGCTCGGTGAAGTTCGCGGCCAATGACGGACGCCCGGCGGTGATCGCGAACGCGGCCAGTGGAATCCGCTTCAACCGGTTCACCGCTCAGCGCGGCAGCAACGCCCCGCACGACATGGGCTTCCAGTCCGTCACCGGCTACTGCCTGACGGACAGTCACAACACCTCGGGCGGCAGCCTGCGGGTGTCGAACTCCGGCTCGACCGAGGACTGCGCCACAGCCGCGAAGCCCCTCGGCGTGGCGAAGCCCGCCGGCCCGGCGAAGCCTCTCGACCTGGACAACCCCCGGCAGGACTTCCTCCGGGCCTCCGTCGGCGGCCTCTTCCTGCACTGGGGCCTGCGCACCGCCCCCGCCCACACCAGCTGCACCGCCTGGGAGAACGACGTCACCAACGGCGGCTGGAGCCCCGACTACTGGGTGAACGAGGCACAGAAGCTGCACACCCAGTACCTGGTCCTCGCCACGTTCCACAGCCGCCTCGGCTACGCCCGCCCCTGGCCCTCGAAGATCCCCGGCAGTTGCACCACCAAGCGGGACTTCGTCGGCGAACTGATCACCGCGGCCAAGGCCAAGGGCATGAAGGTCATCCTCTACATGACCGACGACCCCCAGTGGCACGACGAGGGCGGCCACGAGTGGCTCGACTCGGCGGCCTACTCCGCCTACAAGGGCACGAACGTCGACCTCACCACCCGCGACGGGTTCGGCCGCTTCAGCTACGACAACTTCTTCGAGGTCATGGACCGCTACCCCGACCTCGGCGGTTTCTGGATCGACAACGACAACGCGTACTGGGAGAGCCACGACCTCTACGCGCAGATCCAGCAGAAGCGTCCGAGCTACACCCTCAGCAACAACAACGAAGACACGCCGATCATGGACATGATCAGCAATGAGCAGAAGACGGGCATGACTCCGTCGTACGACTATCCGCAGGCGGTCTACACCGCCCAACCCCGGCTGACGGAGGCCGACTTCAAGCTCCCGTCCACCGGCGCCTGGTGGTACGACGGCTCGGACCCGTCCGTCGACAGGAAACTCACCCTCGGCCGGCTCATCACCAACGCCGGCTCCTCGGTGAAGGCCCTGATGGCCGAGACCGCCCAGGTCAACGGGAGGTTCCCGAGCAACCAGAGCGCCTTCAACACCTTCGCCGACTCCTACCTGGCCCCCATCTGGCAGTCCCTGCACGGAACCGAGGGCGGCGGCTACATGTACGGCGGCCTCAAGCCCGGGTTCTGGAACGACGGCGCACACGGGGTGACGACGGTCAGCAAGACCGACCCGAACCTCCAGTACGTCCATGTCCTGACCCCGCCCAGCACGACCGCCCTGCGCATCCGCGACAACGGCTACCGGATCGCGTCCGTCACCAACCTCCGTACGGGCGCGGCGATTTCGTGGTCGCAGTCCGGAGGGGTACTCACTCTGACCGGGCTCGGCTCCTGGGACCCGTACGACACCGTCTTCAAGGTGACGACCGCCGGCCGCCAGGGCATCCTGTCGGGCGTCACGATGTCCGCGAGCGCCTCGGCGAGCGGTCATGGCGCGACGGCCGCGGGCGACGGCGACTACCTCACCTACTGGGACAGCGGCAAGACGCTCCCCGTGAGCCTCACCTTCGACCTCGGGTCGGCGAAGAAGGTGCAGTACGTCGGGCTCAACCAGCGGGAGGACTCGGTCGCCTACGCCCGTTCCGACACCGAACAGTCGGCGCGGATCAAGGCGTACAAGGTGTTCCTCAGCTCCGACGGCAGCACCTGGGGCAGCGCCGTCAAGACCGGTGAGCTCCCCAGCCGGCGCGGAATCCAGGGCATCGACCTGACCGCGGCCGACGCTCGTTACGTCCGCCTCGAAGTCGACTCCACCTGGGCCGCGTCCAGCGACTCCACCCGCTACAAGCGGCTGCGGATCGACGAGGCATGGATCGGCACCTCATACGCCACACCCGCGAACAAAGGACAGTCATGACCCGCATCAGATCACTGGTCGTGGCGGTGGTCGCGCTGATGATCGCCTCGGCGATCCCACTGCTCGCCTCCGCCCGACCCGCCGCCGCGTCCGACAACGGCCAGTCCGTGCGGCCCGCCATGGGCTGGAGCAGCTGGAGCTTCGTCCGCCGCAATCCCACCGAGGCCAAGATCAAGGCCCAGGCGGACGCCATGGTGGCGAGCGGCCTCAAGGACCACGGCTTCGTCTACATCAACCTCGACGACTTCTGGCAGAAGTGCGACTCCAACGGGTTCGTCGTCGACTCCTACGGCCGCTGGGCCGTCGACACCGCCAAGTTCCCGTCCGGCATCAAGGCGCTCGCCGACTACATCCATGGCAAGGGCCTGAAGTTCGGCTTCTACGTCACCCCCGGCATCGCCAAGAACGCGGTCACCGCGAACACACCGATCGAGGGGACCTCTTACCACGCGAAGGACATCGCCGACACCTCGAAGACCGAGAAGAACTACAACTGCAAGAACATGTACTACATCGACTACGAGAAGCCCGGCGCACAGGAGTTCGTGAACTCGTGGGCGCGGCAGTTCGCCTCCTGGGGAGTCGACTACCTGAAGATCGACGGCGTGGGCAGCGCGGACATCCCGGACGTGCAGGCCTGGGACAAGGCACTGCGCGCGTCCGGACGGCCCATCAACTTCGCGCTCTCCAACAACCTGCCGATCGCGAACGCCTCCACCTGGCGGCAGCTGTCGAACAGCTGGCGCACCCAGGGCGACGTCGAGTGCTACTGCGGGCCGGGCTCCAACGGCAGCGGCTACCCGCTGACCGACTGGTCGCACGTTTCCGGCCGCTTCAACTCGGCCGCCTCCTGGCAGCAGTACGCCGGTCCGGGCGGTTGGAACGACCTGGACTCGCTGGAGCTCGGCAACGGCGACCAGGTGGGCCTGACGGCCGACCAGCGCCGCTCCCACTTCACCCTGTGGGCGATGGCGGCCTCCCCGCTGCTGCTGGGCACCGACCTCACCCACCTCGACTCCGTCGACAAGGCGATGCTGACCAACGACCGGCTGATCGGCGTCGACCAGGACGGCGTGGCAGCCAAGCGGATCGTGAACAGCGGGGTCAAGCAGGTGTGGAGCAAGAAGGAGAGCGACGGCCAGTACGTCGTGGCCCTCTTCAACACCGGTACGTCCGGCAGCACTTCGGTGAGCGTGAACTGGTCGCAGGTCGGCTTCAGCGGCTCCGGCGACGTCACCGACCTGTGGTCCGGCTCCCACAAGGGCGTGATCGCGGACTCCTACAGCGCGACCCTGCGTCCCGGCGAGACCCGGCTGATCCGGGTGAAGCCGGTGAGCACGGCCGGCACGCTCAGGACCGCTGCCGCGTCCCCCGGGATGGCCGTCGCCCCCTACGAGTACCTCGGCTGGGGCAGTCCGCAGAACCCCACCTCGGTGATGTCCGCGACCGGCGTCAAGTGGTTCACCCTCGCGTTCATCCTCTCCGACGGCTCCTGCAACCCCAAGTGGGACGGCTCGCGCCCGCTGACCGGCGGAAACGACCAGTCGAAGATCAACGCGATCCGGGCGGCCGGCGGTGATGTGATGGTGTCCGTCGGTGGCTGGAGCGGGGCGAAACTCGGCGAGAAGTGCTCCAGCGCCTCGGCGCTCGCGGGCGCCTACCAGAAGGTGATCAACGCGTACGGCCTGAAGGCCCTCGACATCGACATCGAGAACACCGAGTGGTCCAACGCCACCGTACGGCAGCGTGTGGTGGACGCGCTGAAGACCGTGAAGGCGAACAACGCCGGCCTGAAGACCGTCATCACCTTCGGCACGACGACCTCCGGCCCGGACTCCACCGGCGTCGACATGATCAAGCGGGCGGCCGACTCCGGCCTGGCGAACGACGTCTGGTGCATCATGCCGTTCGACTTCGGCGGCGGCAGCACGAACATGGGCACCCTCACCACCCAGGCCATGGAGGGACTCAAGGGCCGGGTCAAGTCGGCGTACGGCTACAGCGACGCCACCGCCTACGCCCACATCGGGCTGTCGTCGATGAACGGCAAGACCGACGACTCCGGTGAGCGCGTCCGCGTCGCCGACTTCAAGACGATGCTCGCCTACGCCCAGCAGCACCACATCGGACGCCTCACCTACTGGTCCGTCAACCGTGACCGTGCCTGCGCTTCCGGCACCGACGGCGACGCCTGCAGCGGCGTGTCACAGCAGCCGTACGACTACCTCAAGGTCTTCGCCCAGTACACGGGCTGAGGGGACAACCATGAAACGCGCCAGAGCACTTCCCTGGGGCCTCTCCCTGGCCCTCTCCCTGACCCTCGCGCTGCCCTTGGCCGGTCTGACGTCCGGCACGGCACACGCGGCCACCGACTACCAGGCCGAGGACGCGACCGTCTCGCAGGGCGCCGTCGCCACCAACCACACCGGGTACACGGGCACCGGCTTCGTCGACTACACCAACATCCAGGGCTCCTACGTGGAGTTCACGGTGAGCGCCGCCGCCGCGGGCACCTCGTCCGTCACCCTCCGGTACGCCAACGGGACCTCCACCGACCGGCCCATGGACATCTCCGTGGGGGGAACGGTCATCGCCTCGGGCGTCTCGTTCCCGGCCACCGCCGACTGGAACACCTGGGCCACCAAGAGCGTCAACGTGCCCCTGACCGCGGGCACCAACAAGATCCGCGCGACCGCCACCACGGCGAACGGCGGACCCAACCTCGACCGCATCGGCGTCGGCGCGGCGGCCGACACCCAGGCGCCGTCCCGGCCCGGTCAGCCGAGCTGCTCGGCCATCGGCGAGGACGGCCTCACCCTCTCCTGGGGCGCCTCCACGGACAACGTCGGCGTGGCCGCGTACGACCTCTACGAGCACGGCAACAAGCTCGGCGAGGCGGCGGGCGACGCGACGTCCCAGGCGCTCACCGGCCTGCGCCCGAACACCGCCTACAACCTCACCGTCATCGCCCGCGACGCCGCCGGCAACGCCTCCCAGGCCAGCCCGGCCGTCGACTGCACGACCCGGCCCAGCTCCGACACCACCGCGCCCACCAGACCCGGCACCCTCACCTCGTCGAACGTCACGGCCACCGGCGCCGACCTGAGCTGGGGCGCCTCGACCGACGACAAGGCGGTCGCCGGCTACGACGTGCGCAGCGACACGACGGTCTACAAGAGCGTCACCGGCACGTCGACGTCGACCACGCTCACCGGGCTCGCCTGCGACAGCCCGTACACCCTGAACGTGGTGGCGCGCGACGCCGCCGGAAACGTGTCGCCGCAGAGCAACACGGTCACCTTCACGACGAAGGCCTGCGCCACCGACGGCGGGGTCCCGTCGTCCATCGGGACCGTCTCCAGCGGCTGGACCATCCCCTGGGGCATCCACTGGCTGCCCGACGGACAGACGGCACTGGTCACGGAGCGGGACGACTTCCGGGTCTGGAAGGTCACCAAGGACGGCACGAAGACCCGCGTCGGCACCGTTCCGAACGCCGTCACCACGGACGGCGAGGGCGGGCTGCTGGGCGTGGCCGTCGACCCGAAGTGGGCGACCAACCACCGCGTGTACTTCATGCACACGGCCGCCGAGGGCAACCGGGTGGTCCGCATGACCTACGACGGCAGCTCCCTCACCGACTACACGATCCTCCTTCAGGGCATCAAGAAGAACCGCTACCACAACGGCGGGCGCCTCGCCTTCGGCCCGGACGGCTATCTGTACGTCTCGACCGGCGAGGCCCAGACACCCGAACTGGCCCAGGACAAGACGTCGTTGAACGGCAAGATCCTGCGGATGACCACGGACGGCAAGGCCGCCCCCGGCAACCCGTTCGGCACCTACGTCTACAGCTACGGCCACCGCAACCCGCAGGGACTCGCCTTCGACCGCAACGGGCGGCTGTGGGAGGCCGAGTTCGGCAACAGCTCCAAGGACGAGCTGAACCTGATCAAGCCGGGCGCCAACTACGGCTGGCCGACCTGCGAGGGCGCCTGTGACGTCGCCGGCATGACCAACCCGAAGAAGACCTGGAACGTCTCCGAGGCCTCACCGAGCGGGATCGCCATCGTCCGCAACGTCATCTACATGGCGTCGCTGCGCGGCGAGCGGCTGTGGCGGATCCCGATCAACGGCGACACGGAGAACGTCGGCACGGCGACCGCGTACTACGTGGGCACCTACGGGCGGCTGCGAACCGTCACCAAGGTGCCGGGAGCCGACCAGCTCTGGCTGTCGACGACGAACTGCGACAACAACGGAGGAGCGGCGGACGGATCGGACAAGATCTTCCGCATCGCCATCGAATAGAAGACCGAACGGAAGACCGAACAGAAGCCGGACCGCTAGAAGACGTACGCGTCGACCTCTGCGAGGCACCGGGCCCGCCGCTCCTCGTCGTCCTCCAGGAAGGAGGCGACGAAGGAGTTGCGGGCCAGCTCGCGCAGCCGCTCCTCGCTCAGGCCGAGGGTGGTGCGTACGGCGTCGAAGTTGTCGCCGGCGTAGCCGCCGAAGTAGGCGGGGTCGTCGGAGTTGACCGTGCAGACCAGTCCCGCGTCGAGCATCGCGGGCAGCGGGTGGTCGGCGAGGGCGTCGACGGCGCGCAGCCGCACGTTGGACAGCGGGCACAGCGTCAGCGGGATCCGCTCCCGCACCAGCCGCTCCACGAGGGCGGGGTCCTCCATGCAGCGCAGCCCGTGGTCGACGCGCTCCACGCCGAGGACGTCGAGGGCCTCGGTGATGTACTCCGGCGGCCCCTCCTCACCGGCGTGCGCGACGCGCCGCAGCCCCAGTGCGGCGGCGGCCTCGTACACCTCGCGGAACTTCACCGGCGGATGCCCGACCTCGGCGGAGTCCAGCCCGATGCCGACGATCCGGTCGAGGTAGGGCTTGGCCGCGTCCAGCGTCGCGAGGGCCGACTCGGCGGACTCGTCACGCAGGAAGCAGAGGATGAGCCGGGTGGAGACGCCGTGGTGGGCCTCGCTGCTGCCGAGGGCCCGCCACAGGCCCTCCACCACCGTGCCCATGTCGATGCCGCGCGCGAGGTGGGCCTGCGGGTCGAAGAAGATCTCCGCGTGCCGCACGCCCTGCGCGGCGGCGCGGGCGAGGTAGGCGTTCGCGAGGTCCTCGAAGTCCCGCTCGCTGCGCAGGACCGCCATCAGCTCGTAGTACAGGTTCAGGAAGGACTGCAGATCCTCGAACCGGTACTTCTCGCGGAGCTCTTCGGTGTCGGCGTACGGCAGCGCGACGCCGTTGCGGGCGGCCAGCTCGAACGCCAGCTCCGGCTCCAGGGTGCCTTCGATGTGCAGGTGCAGTTCAGCTTTGGGGAGGGGCATCAAAGCATCGTACGGCCGATTCATCTCCGTTTCGGAACCGGCACCCTCAGGAGGTCGTGGGCCACGGTCAGCTCGCCCTCGAATCCGGCGGCCCGCGCCTGCCGCTCGAACTCCTCCGGCTCGGAGTAGCGCTGGCTGAAGTGGGTGAGGACGAGGTGGCGGACCCCTGCGTCCCGGGCGGCGCGGGCGGCCTGGCCGGCGGTCAGATGCCCGTGGTCGACGGCGAGCGGCTCGTCCTCGTCGAGGAAGGTCGACTCGATGACGAGCAGGTCCGCGCCCTCGGCGAGGGCGTGCACCCCGTCGCACAGCCGGGTGTCCATGACGAACGCGAACCGCTGTCCGCGGCGCAGTTCGCTGACGTCGTCGAGAACGACGCCTGAGATGGATCCCTCCCGCTGGATCCGGCCGACGTCGGGGCCCTTGATGCCGTGCGCGGCGAGGCGGTCGGGCAGCATGCGGCGGCCGTCGGGTTCGACGAGCCGGTAGCCGTAGGACTCGACGGGGTGGGAGAGCTTGACGGCTTCGAGGGTGTAGGAGGCGGTGGCGGCGAGGGGGCCGTCCGCGTCGACCGGGGCCTCGGTGACGCCGACGGTCTCGCGGTAGGCGGTGGAGTAGCGCAGCCGGTCGAAGAAGCGCTGCCCGGAGCGCGGGAAGTGCGCGGTGACCGGGTGCGGGACCTGGTCCAGGTTGATGCGCTGGATGACGCCGGCGAGGCCGAGGCTGTGGTCGCCGTGGAAGTGCGTGACGCAGATCCGGTTGAGGTCGTGCGCGGCCACGCCGGCGCGCAGCAGCTGCCGCTGGGTGCCCTCGCCCGGGTCGAAGAGGATGCCCTCGCCGTCCCAGCGCAGGAGGTAGCCGTTGTGGTTGCGGTGCCGGGTCGGGACCTGGCTGGCGGTCCCGAGGACCACGAGTTCGCGTACGGACACGGCGACTTACCCGGGGGGCCAGTGCAGGCCGCGGCCGCCGAGGACGTGCGCGTGGGCGTGGAACACGGTCTGGCCGGCGCCGGCGCCGGTGTTGAAGACGATGCGGTAGCTCTCCAGCTTGTCCTCGTCGGCGACGGTCTGCGCCTCGCGCAGCATGTCCGCGGCGATCGTGGGTTCGGCGGCGGCGAGTTCGGCGGCGTTCGCGTAGTGCACGCGGGGGATGACCAGGACGTGGGTGGGCGCCTGGGGGTTGATGTCCCGGAAGGCGATGGTCGTCTCCGTCTCACGCACGATCGTCGCCGGAATGTGCCCTTCGACGATCTTGCAGAACAGGCAGTCGTCCTGCGGCTCCCCTGCCATGCGGGTCTCCTTTTGGCCGGTGATCTCTTGCCGGGGCATCGTATCGACCCGCGGCGGGCTGCCGTCGCCTGTCCACTCACCGAGCGGGGACGGGGGTCCCCCGCGCGAGCGCAGCCGCGCGGGGGGAGGGTGGTCAGGGCAGCGGGGGCGGCGGCGTCTTGGCGGGGGTCGACTCCAGGGCCGTCAGAGCCAGCCTCACCGCCTCGTCCAGTTGGACATCACGGCCCGCGCCGTAGTCCTGGGGGCGGCAGACGACCTCGACGTCGGGGTCGACGCCGTGGTTCTCCACGCCCCACTCGTACCCCTCCAACCAGGTCGCGTACTTGGGCTGGGTGACGAGCGTCCCGTCGACGAGGTGGTACCGGCTGTCGATGCCGATCGTCCCGCCCCAGGTGCGGGTGCCCACCACCGGCCCGATCCCGAGCGCCTTGATCGCCGCGTTGACGATGTCCCCGTCGGAGCCGGAGAACTCGTTGGCGACGGCGACGACGGGCCCCCGGGGCGCGTCCTCCGGGTAGCTGGACGCCCGCATGCCGCGCGGCACGTCCCAGCCGACGATGCGCCGGGCGAGCTTCTCGACGACCAGCTGGGAGGTGTGCCCGCCCCGGTTCTCCCGGACGTCCACGATCAGCCCCTCCCGCGCGACCTCGACCCGCAGGTCACGGTGGATCTGGGCCCAGCCGGGCGCCTGCATGTCGGGCACATGGAGATACCCGAGCCGTCCGCCGGAGGCTTCGTGCACATACGCCCGCCGGTCCGCGACCCACGCGTGGTAGCGCAGCGCCTCCTCGTCGGCGACGGGGACGACGACGGCGTGTCGCGGCTCTCCCCCGCCGGACGGCGAGATCGTCAGCTCGACGACCTTGCCCGCCGTGCCGACGAGCAGCGGCGCGGGCCCGGTCACCGGGTCCACGGGATGGCCGCCGACGGCGACGATCGCGTCCCCCGCCCGCACCGCGACGCCGGGTGCGGCGAGCGGCGAGCGGGCGTCGGGGTCGGAGGTCTCCGAGGGCAGGACGCGGTCGATGCGCCAACTGCCGTCCTCGTGACGGGAGATGTCCGCGCCGAGCAGGCCCTGCCGGGCGCCGCCGCCCCCGGGGCCGCCGCGCGGCATGACGTAGGCGTGCGAGGTGCCGAGTTCTCCGTGCACCTCCCACAGTAGGTCGACGAGGTCGTCGTGGGTCGCGACGCGCTCCAGCACCGGCCGGTAGCGGTCGAGGACGCCGTCCCAGTCGACGCCGCCGAGGTCCGCCCGCCAGAAGTTGTCCCGCATGATCCGGCCGGTCTCGTCGTACATCTGCCGCCACTCGGCGGTCGGGTCGACGGTGCGGCGGATGCGGGCGAGGTCGACGGTGATGTTGCTGTCGCTGTCCTCGTCGCCTGAGGCGCGCCGGTCGCTGGGGACGACCTTGAGCTTGCCGTCGGTCCACAGCAGCAGCCGCTTGCCGTCGCCGCTGACCTCGAAGCCGTCGGCGTCGGCGGCGAGGTGCTCGATGCGCTGCTGGGCGAGGTCGTAGCGCTCCAGCTCGGTGTCGGGATCGGGGTCGTCCGGGGTGGCACGCGAGGCGCCGAGGACACCGCGCACCGGGTAGCGCAGCCACAGCACGCCGTCCTTCGCCGCGGCCAGGCCGGCGTAGAGGCCGGCCTCTACGGGGAAGGGCACGATCCGGTCGGCGAGGCCTTCGAGGTCGATACGGGTGGTCGGGGCGCCCTCGCTGTCGGGCGTCTCGTCCTTGTCGGGGGCCTCGAAGGGGCGGCCGTGGCGCTGCGGCCCGAACGGGGACGGGGTCGTCGCCGCGAGGGTGATGAGGTGCGGGCGGGCGCCGGCCACGAAGGACAGGTCGAAGACGTGCTGGTCGTAGACGGGGTCGAAGGCGCGCGTGGAGAGGAACGCGAGGTGCTTGCCGTCGAGGGTGAAGACGGGCGCGTAGTCCCTGAAGCGCAGCGGGGTCGCCTCGGTGACCGACAGGTCGGTGACGCCTGCGAGCTTGATCTGGGAGAGCGGGCGCGGGCCCGGGTGCGACCAGGCCAGCCAGGCCGAGTCCGGCGAGAAGGCCAGGTCGCCCACCTCGCCGTCCGGACTGCGGTCGACCTCGCGGACCTCGCCGGTCTCCCGCTCGACGAGCAGCAGCCGCCCGTCGTGGACGGCGACGGCGGCCCGGCTGCCGTCGGGCGCCATGGCGAGTTCGAGGACCCGGCCGAGCCGTCCGGCGGCGAGCCGGCGCGGGGTGGCGCCGGGGGCCGTGCCGGTGGCCGGGGCGAACTCCAGCGCGTCCTCGCCCTCCGCGTCCGTCACCCACACCACCCACTCCTCGCCCTCCGTGCGGAAGGTGCGCGGCAGCCGGGCCCGTACGCCGGGTTCGGCGGCGAGCGCACGGGCGGGCCCGGAACGGTGGGTGATCCAGTGGACGGCCCCGCGGATCTCCACGGCGCTGCCGCGCGCGGTGTGGTCGGGCGCGGCCCCGCCCAGCCAGCGGGCGGCGCTCACCTGGTAGGGGCGACGGTCGGTGCGCTGGCCGCCGAGGCGGATGTCGAGCCGGCGCGGTTCGGCGCCGTCCAGGTCGTCCAGCAGCCACAGTTCACCGGCGGACATGTACACGATCCGCGTGCCGTCGCCGGCGGCCTGCCGGGCGTAGAAGCCGTCGAGGGGGGTGTGCCGGCGCAGATCGGAGCCGTCGGCGAGGGAGGAGTACAGGGCTCCCGTGCCCTCGTGGTCGGACAGGAACGCGAGCCTCTCCCCCGCCCACACCGGGTACTCGATGTTGCCGTCCAGCTCCTCGTGCAGCCGGACGAACTCGCCCTGGCCCTCCCGGTCGATCCACAGCTTGCCGGCCGTGCCGCCCCGGTAGCGCTTCCAGTGGGCGGCCTCGCGGCCCATCGGCGCGGACAGCAGCACGGTGTGCGGGCCGTGGGCGACCGCGCCGACGGGCCCGTACGGCAGGGTGGTCGCGGGTCCGCCGTCGACGGGGACGGCGCGGGCCCAACTGCGCCGCAGGGTCGCCTGGTCGTGGGTGCTGACGGCGAGGACCTGGCCGTCGGGGGTCCAGCCGCGCACCCGGGTCTGCCGACTCCCCCAGTACGTCAGGCGGGTGGACGGTCCGCCGTCGACGGGGGCGATGTGCACCTCGGGGGCGCCGTCGCGGGTGGAGGTCCAGGCGACGGTGGCGCCGTCGGGCGAGATACGCGGCATGGAGACCGGCATGTTGTCGGCGCTGACCCGCCAGGCGCGGCCCCCGTCGAGGGGGGCCAGCCAGACGTCGTCCTCGGCGGCGAAGGCCACCAACTCGCCGTGCAGGTGCGGGAATCGGAAGTATGCGGCAGGCGTCGCGGACTGTGTCACCAGATCACTGTATTCAGCTGCGGCACCGCAGGTCAGGGGTTTCGATCACTTCCGGGGTTTCGATCACTTCCCTGCCCCGCCGCCTCCGTCCACGGTCTCGGTGACGGTCACCGTGACCGTGACGGTCGGCCGGCCGCCGGGCTGTGCGGAACCGGACGGCTTGACCGGCGACGGCGTCGCCGACTTGCAGTCGCCGAGGCCGCTCACCCGGAACAGCTGCTTCTTTCCCACGACGGCGGTCAGATCCCCGCGCACGCACGCACCGTCGACCGCCCGCGTGATCTTCCCGGTGACGGTGATGTCCTTCCCGTCACCGGTCTGCCCCTTGCAGTCGACGGCGGCGACCGACTCCGCCTTCGCCTGGTCCTCGTACCGAGCCGTGCAGGTCAGCCAGCGCACGTTCACGTCCCGCCGCTCGATCTCCGCCGTCGCGGCCTGGTCGGTGGTGTACGCCACGGACATGGCGCTCAGCCCGCCCGGCTCGCACGCCACGGCGGCGCCCGCCACGGCGACCACGACCGGGAGTAGCCAAATCCGCCTCAAAGCCCCCATGGAGGGCAGCGTGCCACTCGGGCAGGGGGTGCGGAAGACCTCATACAGCCGTTCTACGCCGACCTCATGGAACTCAGCCGCGCAGCAGCAGCCACTCCTGGAGTTCCACCAGGTTGCCCTCCGGGTCCTTCAGATGGGCGACGCGCATGCGGTCGGTCATCGGAGCCGGGCCGTGCAGCACGGGTCGCGCCGCGGGCGGTGAGCTGCGCGCAGTAGACGTCCAGGTCGTCGACGCGCAGCACCACCAGCGAGCGGTGGCCCGCCGTCGCGTCGCCCAGTTCGCCGAGGACCGCGGCCATCATCGCCCGGTCCTGCAGGGCGATCCCCGCCGAGCCGGTCGCGGGACTGAACTTCTCGTACGGCCCGTTCGTCGCTCCCGACTGCGGCCTGAGGCCGAGGACCTCGGCATAGAAGCGGTAGCAGGCGGCGAAGTCGGTGACGAGCAGCCGCACTTGGGCGAGTTCCACGATGTCCCCCGGCGTTCAGGACCAGCGGCCGGTGCGGCCCAGCAGCAGGGCGGTCGCGGCCGTCCCGGCGGTCGACGTACGCAACACGGTACGACCGAGCCGGTACGTCTTCGCACCCGCCTCCTCGAACACGGCCAACTCCTCTGGCGAGACACCGCCTTCGGGGCCGACGACCAGCACGATCTCACCGGAGGACGGGAGTTCGGCGGTCGCGAGCGGCTCGCTGCCGTAGTCGCGGTCCTCGTGCAGGACGGCGGCGAAGTCGGCCGCGGCCAGAAGTGCCGCCACCTGCCTGGTCGTCGCCGCCTCGGCGACCTCGGGGAAGCGGATCCGGCGGGACTGCTTGCCGGCCTCGCGGGCGGTGGCCCGCCACTTGGCGAGCGCCTTCGCTCCGCGCTCTGACTTCCACTGCGTGATGCAGCGCGAGGCCGCCCACGGCACGATCGCGTCGACGCCGGTCTCGGTCATCGTCTCGACGGCCAGCTCACCGCGGTCGCCCTTGGGGAGGGCCTGCACGACGGTGATGCGGGGCTGCTCCTGCGGCTCCTCGTAGACGGTCGACCCCATGACGACAAGGCGGTCCTTGCCCTCGACGGTCTTGACGACGCCGTCCAGATACCGGCCACGCCCGTCGGTGAGAATGACGTCCTCGCCGGGTCGCAGGCGCTTCACCGAGACGGCGTGCCGTCCCTCGGGGCCGTCCAGGACGACCTCGCCACCGCTGAAGTCCGGGATGACCAGGGGATCGAGGACGAACATCGGCGCGGTCACCGGCCGTCGCCTCCCGCCCGTCCCGCCCCGAACTCCGACAACGCTGTCCGCGCCTCGGCGAGTTCGGCCGCCAGTACCTCCACCAGCCGCCCGGCGGGCAGCTCCCGGGCCAGCCGGTGGCCCTGTCCCGCCCACAGCGCCATGCCCTGCGCGTCGCCCGCCTTGGCGGCCGCCTTGCGCAGCGGCGCGGTGAGGTGGTGGACCTCCGGGTAGGCGGCGGGCGCATACGGGCCGTGTTCGCGCAGGAAGCGGTTGACCAGGCCGCGGGCCGGGCGGCCGGAGAAGGCACGGGTCAGCTCGGTGCGCACGAAGAGCGGGTTGGTCAGCGCCTGCTTGTGCACGGCGTGCGCGCCGGACTCGGCGGTGGCGAGGAACGCGGTGCCCAGCTGGGCGGCGCTCGCGCCGGCCGCGAGGACCGCGGCGATCTGGCTGCCCCGCATGAGGCCGCCGGCGGCGACGATCGGCAGCCTCACGGACTCGCGGACCTGGGCGATCAGGGAGAGCAGCCCGATGCCGGTGCCGTCGTTCTCCGGGATGTCCCGGTGGGTGCCCTGGTGGCCGCCGGCCTCCACGCCCTGCACGATCACCGCGTCCGCGCCGGCCCGCTCCACCGCGAGGGCCTCCTCGACGGTCGTCGCCGTGACGAGGGTGAAGGTTCCCGCGCGCCGCAGGGACTGAAGCACCTCGGGGCCGGGCACGCCGAAGTGGAACGACACCACCGGCACCGGGTTGTCCAGCAGCACGGCCAGCTTGGCGTCGTAGCCGTCGTCACGGCCGCTGTCGGGGTCGCCGAGCTCCGCCTCGTACCAGGCGGCCTCGCCGGCCAGCTGGTGGGCGTAGACCTCGACGGCGCCGGCAGCAGGGAGCGCGGCCTTGGCCGCTCCGGTGGAGCCGGTGCTCGCACCGGGGTACTCGGGCTGCGGCATGAAGAGGTTCACGCCGAAGGGGCGGGCGGTGAGGCTCCGCAGCTGCTTGATCTCCTGGTACACGCCGTCGGCCGTCTTGTACCCGGCGGCCAGGAATCCGAGCCCGCCGGCCTCGGCCACGGCGGCGGCGAGTTTCGGGACGGAGACGCCGCCCGCCATGGGGGCCTGCACGATCGGGTGCGGGAAAAGATCGGTCAGTGCGGAGGACATGACGGCATGTTGTCACGTCCTTTGAACAAGTCCGAATCCGGCCGCCGGTTGGCATAGTCCGCCGGCGGACATGCCGGAAGGGCACCCGTGGAGGGTGCCCTTCCGGGCGGCTCAGCGTGCGCGGGAGTGCCTCAGCGCCCGTTGAACGCGTCCTTCAGCCGTGAGAACAGACCCTGCTGACCGGGCTGGAACTGCCCGGTGGGCCGCTCCTCGCCGCGCAGCTTGGCCAGCTCACGCAGCAGCCGCTCCTGCTCGGGATCCAGCTTCGTCGGCGTCTGCACCTCGACGTGGACGATCAGATCGCCGCGCCCGCCGCCCCGCAGATGTGTGACGCCCCGGCCGTGCAGCGGGATCGACTGCCCGGACTGGGTGCCGGGCCGGATGTCGACCTCCTCCAGCCCGTCCAGCGTCTCCAGCGGCACCTTCGTGCCGAGGGAGGCCGCCGTCATCGGGAGGGTGACCGTGCAGTGCAGGTCGTCGCCGCGCCGCTGGAACATGTTGTGCGGCAGCTCGTGGATCTCGACGTACAGGTCGCCGGCGGGACCGCCGCCGGGGCCGACCTCGCCCTCGCCCGCGAGCTGGATCCGGGTGCCGTTGTCGACACCGGCCGGGATCTTGACCGTCAGCGTGCGACGGGACCGCACACGGCCGTCGCCCGCGCACTCCGGGCAGGGAGTGGGGACCACGGTGCCGAAGCCCTGGCACTGCGGGCAGGGCCGGGACGTCATGACCTGGCCCAGGAAGGACCGCGTCACCTGCGACACCTCACCGCGACCGCGGCACATGTCACACGTCTGGGCGGTGGTCCCCGGCGCCGCGCCCTCACCGCTGCAGGTGGCGCAGACGATCGCCGTGTCGACCTGGATGTCCTTCGTCGTGCCGAAGGCAGCCTCTTCCAGGTCCACCTCCAGCCGGATCATCGCGTCCTGACCGCGCCGCGTCCGCGACCTCGGGCCCCGCTGGGACGCCGTGCCGAAGAACGCGTCCATGATGTCGGAGAAGTTCCCGAAGCCACCGGCGCCGAAGCCCCCCGCGCCACCGCCGCCCGACTGGGACAGCGGGTCGCCGCCGAGGTCGTAGACCTGCTTCTTCTGCGGGTCCGACAACACCTCGTAGGCGGCGTTGATCTCCTTGAACCGCTCCTGGGTCTTCGGATCCGGGTTGACGTCCGGGTGCAGCTCGCGCGCGAGCCGCCGGAAGGCCTTCTTGATCTCTTCCTGCGACGCATCGCGGCGCACGCCGAGGACGGCGTAGTAGTCCGTGGCCACTTACGACTCCGCCAGGATCTGTCCGACGTACCGTGCCACCGCTCGTACCGCTCCCATCGTTCCCGGGTAATCCATGCGGGTCGGTCCGACCACGCCGAGTTTGGCGACTGCCTCGCCGCCCGAACCGTAGCCGACCGACACCACCGAAGTGGAGTTGAGTCCCTCGTAGGCGTTCTCGTGACCGATGCGTACGGTCATGCCCGAATCACCGGCCTCGCCAAGGAGTTTGAGGAGCACGACCTGCTCCTCCAAGGCCTCCAGGACAGGCCGGATGGTGAGGGGAAAGTCATGCCCGAAGCGGGTGAGATTGGCGGTGCCGCCGATCATCAGCCGCTCCTCGTTCTCCTCGACGAGCGTCTCCAGGAGGGTGGAGAGCACCGTCGTGACCGTACCGCGGTCCTCGGCCTCGAAGGCGTCCGGCAGGTCCTCCACCAGACGCGGCACGTCGGAGAACCGGCGGCCCGCGACCTTGCTGTTGAGCCGCGCGCGTAGATCCGCCAGCGAGGTCTCCCCGAAGGGCGCCGGGCAGTCCACCAGCCGCTGCTCGACCCGCCCGGTGTCCGTGATCAGCACGAGCATCAGACGCGCGGGCGCGAGCGAGAGAAGCTCCACGTGCCGCACGGTCGAACGGGTCAGGGACGGGTACTGCACGACGGCGACCTGCCGGGTGAGCTGCGCCAGCAGCCGCACGGTCCGCGCCACGACGTCGTCGAGATCGACGGCGCCGTCGAGGAAGTTCTGGATGGCCCGCCGCTCCGGACCGGTCATCGGCTTGACACCGGCCAGCTTGTCGACGAACAGCCGGTAGCCCTTGTCCGTGGGGATGCGCCCCGCACTGGTGTGCGGCTGGGCGATGTACCCCTCGTCCTCCAGGGCGGCCATGTCGTTGCGGACCGTCGCCGGGGACACGCCGAGGCTGTGCCGCTCGGTGAGCGCCTTCGACCCCACGGGCTCCTCGGTGCCGACATAGTCCTGGACGATGGCGCGCAGCACCTGGAGCCTGCGTTCACTCAGCATTGCGCGCACACCTCCAGCAGTCGTCGTCCCCCAGTGTCCACTGGGCGCCTCGCCTGGCACTCTTCACATCCGAGTGCCAGCGTTCCCCGGCCCAGTGTACGGCTGTGGGGTACACCGAGGGCAAGGTCGGCCCCGGTGCAGCGTCGTAGGGCTAGCGTCGCGGTATGACGGTGACTTGGGAAGAGCTCGGGTGGGAGCGGGTCGCGGCCGGGGTCGGGCGGTGCCGGCTGCCGGGCTGGGACTGCACGGCGGGGCTGGTCGTGGGGGCGAGCGCGACGCTGATGATCGACGCGGGGTCGACTCTCGCGGAGGGGGTGCGGCTGCGGGCGCAGGCCGAGGAGCTCACCGGCCGACATGTGACCCATCTCGCGCTCACCCACCCCCACTTCGACCATGTCTTCGGCGCGGCGGCGTTCGCGGGCGCGGAGGTCTTCGGGGCGGTGGGCGTGGACACCGTGCCGGGTGAGGAGCTGCGGGCGGACGCGGTACGCAACGGTTTGGACGAGTCGGCGGCCGCGGAGGCCTCGGACGCGCTCGTCCGGCCCCGGCACCTCGTCTCCGGCGAGCGGACGCTCGACCTGGGCGGTGGCCGGCAGGTGCTGCTGGCGAACGTCGGCCCCGGCCACACCGCGCACGACCTGGCGGTCCTCGTCCCCGGCGAACCCGAGGTCGTCTTCTGCGGCGACCTGGTCGAGGAGTCCGGCGAGCCGCAGGCCGGGCCGGACGCCGTCCCCTCCCGCTGGCCCGACGCCCTCGACCGGCTGCTGCGGCTGGGCGGCGAGGACGCGCTGTACGTGCCCGGTCACGGGGCGGTGGTGGACGCGGCGTTCGTGAGGGCGCAGCGGGACGCGCTGGCGGCGCGTTTCGGCGTGTCGCCGTAAACCCGTCTCCGGGCTTCTCCTATCGTCATCCGAATGCGCCAGTACTCCGCCGACCTGACTCCTCCCTGGAAGAAGCCGAAGCCCGTCCCCGAGGTCCCGGCGGAGCCCGGCCTGGTGGTGGAGGAGCCCGGCACCGGGTTCTGCGGCGCGGTGATCCGCTGCGAGGCGGGCACGGTCACTCTGGAGGACCGCTTCGGCAAGCACCGGGTGTTCCCGCTGGAGCCGCGCGGCTTCCTGCTGGAGGGCCGGGTGGTGACCCTCGTGAGACCGCCGTCCGCCGGGCCCGTGCGTCCCACCCGTACCGCCTCCGGTTCGGTCGCGGTGCCGGGCGCACGCGCGCGGGTCGCCCGCGCCGGGCGCATCTACGTCGAGGGCCGGCACGACGCCGAGCTCGTCGAGAAGGTGTGGGGCGACGACCTGCGCGTCGAGGGCGTGGTCGTGGAGTACCTGGAGGGCGTGGACGACCTGCCGTCGATCGTCGCCGAGTTCGCCCCCGGCCCGGACGCCAGGCTGGGCGTCCTCGTGGACCACCTCGTGCCCGGCACGAAGGAGTGGCGCATCGCCCGGTCGGTCACGAGCGAACACGCCCTGGTCGTCGGCCACCCGTACATCGACATCTGGGAGGCGGTGAAACCGGCCACGCTGGGGATCCCGGGGTGGCCGCGCGTCCCGCACGGCCAGGACTGGAAGACCGGCGTGTGCCGGGCCCTGGGCTGGCCGTCGGACAACACCGGGGCGGTGTGGCAGGCGATCCTGAAACGGGTGGACTCGTACAAGGACCTGGAGCCGGAGCTCCTTGGCCGGGTCGAGGAACTGATCGACTTCGTGACGGCCGCCGGCCCGTCTGGGGGTCCCCCCTCTGGGGGAGCTTGAGGACGAGGCCGTCCAGGCCGAAAAGCGGGGGTCCGGGGGCGGCGGTAGCCTCCGGGGGGACGGACGGGACGGGAAGGGAAGGGACGGCGGGGGCGAAACCCTCAGTCCACCAGGTCCCGCACCACCGCGTCCGCCAGCAACCGGCCCCGCAGGGTCAGCGCCGCCCGCCCCTCGTCGTACGGCCCCTGCTGCAGCAGTCCGTCCGTGAGCGCCCGGCCCGCGGCCGCGAGCCCCGCCTCCCGCAGCAGTGCCAGCGGAACCCCCTCCCGCAGCCGCAGCTCCAGCAGGATCCGCTCCACGCGCCGGTCCTCGACGGACAGGAGCTCACGTCCGGCGCCCGGCGAGCGACCGCCCGCGAGAGCAGCCGCGTACGCGCCCGGATGCTTCACGTTCCACCAGCGCACCCCGCCGACGTGCGAGTGCGCCCCCGGCCCCGCGCCCCACCAGTCGGCGCCCCGCCAGTACAGCTCGTTGTGCAGACAGCGGCCCTCCTCGGAGGTGGCCCAGTTGGAGACCTCGTACCAGTCGTAGCCCGCGGCCGACATCACCTCGTCCGCGATCAGATAGCGGTCGGCGTGCACGTCGTCGTCGGTCATCGGGACCTCGCCGCGGCGGATCCGGCGGGCGAGCTGCGTGCCCTCCTCGACGATCAGCGCGTACGCCGAGACGTGGTCGGGGCCCGCGCCCAGCGCCGCGTCCAGCGAGGCCCGCCAGTCGTCGTCCGACTCGCCCGGGGTGCCGTAGATCAGGTCCAGGTTGACATGGTCGAAGCCCGCGGCCCGCGCCTCCGCCACGCACGCCTCGGGCCGGCCGGGGGTGTGCGTGCGATCGAGAACCTTCAGCACATGCTGCCTCGCGCTCTGCATGCCGAAGGAGATCCGGTTGAAACCGCCCTCGCGGAGAATGGCGAGATATGCGGGGTCGACGGACTCCGGGTTCGCCTCCGTCGTCACCTCCGCGTCCGCCGCGAGACCGAACTCGTCCCGGATCGCGCCCAGCATCCGTACGAGGTCGGACGCGGCCAGCAGCGTCGGTGTGCCGCCGCCCACGAAGACCGTGCGGACCTCGCGCGGGTCGTCGCCGAGGACCTTGCGGGCGAGGCGGACCTCGTCGATCAGGGTGTCGGCGTAGTTGTCGCGGGAGGCGAGGACACCGCCGGTGCCGCGCAGCTCGGTGGCGGTGTAGGTGTTGAAGTCGCAGTACCCGCAGCGGGTCGCGCAGTAAGGGACGTGCAGATAGAACCCGAGGGGGCGGTCGGCGGCGCCGGCGAGCGCGTGCGCCGGAAGCGCGCCGTCGCCGGGGACCGGTTCGCCATCGGGAAGTGCGGAAGGCATACGCCCATTGTCCCGCACCCCCACACGGCCCCCGGACGCCTCCGCCCCCCGTCACCCGCCCCGTCACCCCACCCCGCCCCGCGTACCCGCTCTACCCCGTGGCCCCGACTGTCCTGCCTGCCCCGACTGTCCTGCCTGCCCCGCCTGCCCCGACTGCCCCGCCTACTCGGCCTGGAGGACCAGTAGGGCCAGGTCGTCCTCCGGGGGTAGGTCCCCGAACTCGTGCACCAGTTGTCGGATGCGTTCCGCGATCAGCTCGGCGTCCAGGCCGGCGCAGCCCGCGAGCGCGACGGCCAGTCCGTCCTCGTCGTCGAACTGGCGGGAGCCCGAGCGCCGCTCCGTCACCCCGTCGGTGACGCACAGCAGGCTGTCCCCGGTCCGCAGCTCCAGGCTGTCGCTGGTGTACGTGACGTCCTCGATGACCCCGAGCAGCGTCTGCGGGTGCGCGGCCGTGGCGACCGAGCCGTCCGGGCCCAGCAGCAGCGGCAGCGGGTGTCCGGCGGAGGCGAGGGTGCAGCGGACGCCGCCCTCGAAGGGGGCCAGTTCGCCGTAGAGGAGGGAGAGGAAGCGGGTCTGCGGGCCGTCGCCCGGTCCGGCGGGGCCGACGAAGGCGCGGGCGGCGGCGTCGGCGGCCTCCGTCGCGTCGTCGAGGAGGAGCTGGTTGAGGCGGTCCAGGACGTCGGCGACGCCGTACCCCTCGCGGGCCAGCAGCCGCAGCCAGGGCCGGGCCAGGCCGATGACGACGGCCGCCTCCGGGCCCTTGCCCTGTACGTCGCCGATCGCGAAGCACCAACGGCCGTCGCCCGCCGGGAACAGGTCGTAGAAGTCGCCGCTCGGGCCGCCCTGTTCACGCGGCTCGTAGACGAGGGCACTGCGCACCCCGGGGATCTCCGCGACCGCGCCGGGCAGCAGCCCCCGCTGAAGTACGGCGCTGATGGTGACCTGGCGGGCGTACTGGCGGGCCGCGCCGATGGCGAGCGCCACCCGCCGGCCCAGGTCCTCGACGAGCCCGGTGACCTCGTCGGGGAAGACGAGCAGCCCGGCCCGCCCGATGACCAGGGTGCCCAGCGGACGGCCGCCCGCGATCAGCCGATACGCGAGGGCCGCGCCCGGCCCGCCGAGCGCCGCGCCGGGCCAGGGAAACAGTTCGGGCCCGGAGCGCGGCCCGCCGTCCGGCGGACACGGCGGACACGGCGGGTCCTTCTCCAGGGCCCGGCGCAGGTCCTCGATGAGGTTCTCGCTGCCGTGCCAGACGCGGGCCAGCCGCGGCCCCGGCCCGCCGGTCCACTCGCCGCGCCCGCTGACCTCGTCCTCCAGCCACACCGCGCACCAGTCGGCGAGCCGCGGCACGAGCAACTGTCCGGTCAGCGCGGCCACCAGGTCCTCGTCGAGCTGTCCGGCGAGCAGGTCGGAGGCCTCGGCGAGGAAGGACAGCGCGCCACGGTTGAGCCACTCCCGGTCCCGGCGGCCGACCGGCTGCCCCGGCTCGGGCGCGAGGGGTTCGAGCAGCCCCGGGGCAGGGCCGAGGAAGCCGTCCGAGCGCTCGCCACAGCGGTCCGAGTGGTCCGGATGGTCCATGTGGTTCGTGTGATCCGAGTGGTTCCTGTGGTGCTCGTGGTTCCTGTGGTGGTCGTGGTCGTGATCGTGCTCGTGGTCGAAGGGGTCGTCGCCGAGGGCTTCGAGGTCGATGTCGTAGGGCGCGGCGCTCGGCAGGAGGCGGGCCCAGACCGTCTTCGTCCCCCTGCGGTACGTCACCCCCCAGGCATCGGCGAGCCCGGCGACTATGCGCAGCCCGCGGCCGTATTCCGGCGTCTCGTACGGCGGTTCGGGGGCGCCGTCGTCGCGTGGGGCGCGGGAGGGGTGGTGGTCACAGACCTCGACGACGAGCGCGAGCCGGCCGCCGGGGTGCCCGGGCTCCTCCTCCAGCCGGCACCCCAGCTCGACGTCGGTTCCGGCGTGCACGACGGCGTTGGTGACGAGTTCGCTGACGACGAGCGTGGCGTCCTGCGCGAGACGCTCGTCGAGTTCCTCGCCGCCCGGCAGGCCGAGGCCGGCCCACTCCGTCAGCGCGGCGCGGACCAGGTCGCGGGCGGCGCCGGGCGCGAGGGGACTGCCTGTCAGGTTCGCGCGGGTGTGCGGAAGCCCACCCGGACGCGCGGGCGCGCCGCCGGCCCGGGAGGCTGTCTCCCGTTGCGTCGGAATGGCCCCCATGCGCAGCTCCCCGGACGGTTCGGATGCCCACAGGGTGACAGACCGATCTCGGCCATGAGCGCTGGGTTACCGAACTCGGCCGTCCTGGGCGAGAACCGTGCTACGCGTGTGTACACATGTGTACGCGCGTGCTCGAAGAGGGGCGGTTGAGGGGCGGAATCCGAGCATGCGCGCTCCGCCCCCCGATACCGCGCGCCCGCGCTACGCCTCGCGCGCTCCGGCGTACATGTCGTCGATGAGGTGCTTGTACTCCCGCTCCACGACGGGCCGCTTCAGCTTCAGGCTCGGCGTGATCTCGCCGTGCTCGACGTCGAGGTCCCGGGGCAGCAGCCGGAACTTCTTGATGGTCTGCCAGCGCTGGAGGCCCTCGTTGAGCTGCTTGACGTAGCCGTCGATGAGCTCGACCGTCGCGGGCGCGGCGACGACGTCCGCGTACGACTTTCCGGCCAGCCCGTTCTCCTTCGCCCAGTCGAGGATCGACGGCTCGTCCAGCGCGATGAGCGCGGTGCAGAAGTTCCGGTCGGCGCCGTGCACGAGGATGTTGGAGACGTACGGGCACACCGCCTTGAACTGTCCCTCGACCTCCGCGGGCGCGATGTACTTGCCGCCGGACGTTTTGATGAGGTCCTTCTTGCGGTCGGTGATGCGCAGGTAGCCGTCGGGCGAGAGCTCGCCGATGTCGCCGGTGTGGAACCAGCCGTCGGCCTCCAGGACCTCCACGGTCTTCTCGGGCAGCCCGTGGTAGCCCTCCATGATGCCGGGGCCGCGCAGCAGGATCTCGCCGTCGTCGGCGATGCGCACCTCGGTGCCGGGCAGCGGCTTGCCGACCGTGCCGGTGCGGTAGGCCTCGCCCGGGTTGACGAAGGAGGCGGCGGAGGACTCCGTCAGGCCGTAGCCCTCCAGGATGTGGATGCCGGCGCCCGAGAAGAAGTAGCCGATCTCCGGGGAGAGGGCCGCCGAGCCGGAGACGCACGCGCGCAGCTTTCCGCCGAAGGCCTCGCGGATCTTGGCGTAGACGAGCGCGTCGGCGACCTTGTGCTTGGCGCCCAGCCCGAAGGGGACGGAGGCCGTGCCGGTGCGCCGGAAGTTGTCCTGCGCCTCCTTGGCGTACTCCCGGGCGACCTCGGCGGCCCACTGGAAGATCTTGTACTTGGCCCCGCCGCCCGCGCGGGCCTTGGCGGCGACCCCGTTGTAGACCTTCTCGAAGATGCGCGGCACGGCGGCCATGTACGTCGGCTGGACGACCGGCAGGTTCTCGATGATCTTGTCGACGCGGCCGTCGACGGCGGTGACGTGACCGACCTCGATCTGGCCGGAGGTGAGGACCTTGCCGAAGACGTGCGCCAGCGGCAGCCACAGGTACTGCACGTCCTCGCCGCTGATCAGCCCGGTCGCGGCGATCGCCTTCGCCATGTACGACCAGTTGTCGTGCGGGAGGCGGACGCCCTTGGGCCGGCCGGTGGTGCCGGAGGTGTAGATGAGGGTGGCGAGCTGGTCGGAGGCGATCGCGGCCACCCGCTCCTTGATCAGCCCGGCCTCCTTCTCCAGCCGGGCCGCGCCGCGCTTCTCCAGCTCGTCGAGGGTGAGGATCCAGTCCTCGGCGGTCTCGACGCCCGCCGGGTCGATCACGACCACATGGGTGAGGGCGGGCAGCTCGGCGCGCTTCTCGACGGCCTTGGCGAGCTGGGCGGCGTCCTCGGCGATCAGGACCCTGCTCTCGGAGTCCGAGAGGATGAACGCCGACTCGTCCGCGTTGGTCTGCGGATAGACGGTGGTCGTGGCGGCCCCGGCGCACATGATGCCGAGGTCGGCGAGGATCCACTCCAGCCGGGTGGAGGAGGCGAGCGCGATGCGCTGCTCCGGCTGTACGCCCAGTTCGATGAGGCCGGCCGCGATCGCGTAGACCCGCTCGGCGGTCTGCGCCCAGCTCAGCGACTTCCAGTCGTCGGGGCCCTCGCCGGACGCGGCCGGCACCGGGTACCGGTACGCCTCCGCGTCGGGCGTGGTCGCCACGCGCTCCAGGAAGAGGCCCGCGACGGACGGCGGACGGTTCTCGATCAGGGTCTGTGTGTCGCTCACGACATCCTCCGGGGCCCGCGGCGATGCGGCTGGCTTGGTTAAACGGCTGGCTTGTTTAACTCGCGAGTAACTATCGGGCAGGGACAGAGTAGAGGCCGACCGGCCCGGGCGTAAGGGGCCACAGAGGGTCACTTTCCCCTGGACACGGACCCGGGGCCCGTCACGCTTTCGCGCGACGGGCCCCGGAAATCGGCGTCCATGGTGGCTATTTCTTGCCCTTGCCCGAGCTCGCGTTGTCGTCGCTGCTCAGGACGGCGATGAAGGCCTCCTGCGGAACCTCCACGGAACCCACCATCTTCATCCGCTTCTTGCCTTCCTTCTGCTTCTCCAGCAGCTTCCGCTTCCGGGAGATGTCACCGCCGTAGCACTTGGCGAGGACGTCCTTGCGGATGGCGCGGATGGTCTCGCGGGCGATGACCCGGGAGCCGATGGCCGCCTGGATGGGCACCTCGAAGGCCTGCCGCGGGATGAGCTCGCGCAGCTTGGCGACGAGCCGCACACCGTAGGCGTACGCGGCGTCCTTGTGGGTGATCGCGGAGAACGCGTCCACCTTGTCGCCGTGCAGCAGGATGTCGACCTTGACCAGGCTGGACGTCTGCTCGCCGGTGGGCTCGTAGTCCAGCGACGCGTAGCCGCGGGTCTTGGACTTCAGCTGGTCGAAGAAGTCGAAGACGATCTCCGCGAGGGGCAGCGTGTAGCGGATCTCGACGCGGTCCTCGGAGAGGTAGTCCATGCCGAGCAGGGTGCCGCGCCGGGTCTGGCACAGCTCCATGATCGAGCCGATGAACTCCGACGGCGCGAGGATCGTGGCGCGCACGACCGGCTCGTACACCTCCGAGATCTTCCCCTCGGGGAACTCGCTCGGGTTGGTGACGACGTGCTCGCTGCCGTCCTCCATGAGGACGCGGTAGACCACGTTCGGCGCGGTGGCGATGAGGTCGAGGCCGAACTCGCGCTCCAGCCGCTCACGGATCACGTCGAGGTGCAGCAGACCCAGGAAGCCGACGCGGAAACCGAAGCCGAGGGCGGCGGAGGTCTCCGGCTCGTAGACCAGCGCGGCATCGTTGAGCTGCAGTTTGTCGAGGGCCTCGCGCAGCTCGGGGTAGTCGGAGCCGTCCAGCGGATACAGACCGGAGAAGACCATCGGCTTCGGGTCCTTGTAGCCGCCGAGGGCCTGAGTCGCGCCCTTCGCCTGGCTGGTGACGGTGTCACCGACCTTCGACTGGCGGACGTCCTTCACACCGGTGATCAGATAGCCCACCTCGCCGACTCCGAGGCCGTCGGCCGAGAGCATCTCGGGCGAGTTGGTGCCGATCTCCAGCAGCTCGTGGGTCGCGCCGGTCGACATCATCCTGATGCGCTCGCGCTTGTTGAGCTGCCCGTCGATGACACGGACGTACGTCACGACACCGCGGTAGGAGTCGTAGACCGAGTCGAAGATCATCGCGCGGGCGGGGGCGTCGGCGACACCGACCGGCGCGGGGATCTCCTTGACGACCTTGTCGAGCAGCGCGTCGACGCCGAGACCCGTCTTGGCGGACACCCGCAGCACGTCGGTCGGGTCGCAGCCGACGAGGTTCGCGAGCTCCTCGGCGAACTTCTCGGGCTGCGCGGCCGGCAGGTCGATCTTGTTCAGCACGGGGATGATCGTGAGGTCGTTCTCCATCGCCAGGTAGAGGTTGGCGAGGGTCTGGGCCTCGATGCCCTGGGCGGCGTCGACGAGGAGGACGGTCCCCTCGCAGGCCGCGAGCGACCGCGAGACCTCGTAGGTGAAGTCGACGTGCCCCGGGGTGTCGATCATGTTGAGGATGTGCGTGTTGCCGGGCTCGTGGGTCGGAGCCCAGGGCAGACGCACCGCCTGGGACTTGATCGTGATGCCGCGCTCGCGCTCGATGTCCATCCGGTCGAGGTACTGAGCGCGCATCTGCCGCTGCTCGACCACGCCGGTCAGCTGGAGCATCCGGTCGGCGAGCGTGGACTTGCCGTGGTCGATGTGCGCGATGATGCAGAAATTGCGGAGCAGAGCCGGGTCGGTACGGCTCGGCTCGGGCACATTCTTAGGGGTCGCGGGCACGCAGGGTCCTGATTCTTGAGATATCCGCAGGGTCAGCGGCTCGGGTCGGATCGATACGTAGGCTCCATGGTCCCACGGGCGGCGACCGGGGACCGGTTTGGGCCACTCACGGGGCCGCTGGTAGTCTGGGCAGCTGTGTCTCTTGCCCTCTCAGCGCGGGGCACATCGGAAACCTGAAATAGAAGAGGCTTACTTCGTGGCGAACATCAAGTCCCAGATCAAGCGGATCAAGACCAACGAGAAGGCTCGGCTGCGCAACAAGGCCGTCAAGTCCTCCCTGAAGACCGCGATCCGCAAGGCCCGTGAGGCTGCTGCCGCGGGTGACGTCGAGAAGGCCACCGAGTACCAGCGCGCTGCCGCGCGTCAGCTCGACAAGGCCGTCTCGAAGGGCGTCATCCACAAGAACCAGGCCGCCAACAAGAAGTCGGCGCTTGCTTCCAAGGTCGAGACCCTCAAGGGCTGAACCCCTTATCTGATCTGATCGCCGGAAGGATCCAGAGCGGGCCCTCTCTCATCCGCTCCCGTCCGGCACCCCCGAGCCTGTACGCGGCCTGCGTTCGCCACGCGGGTACGGGCTCACCAGCTTGATCAGCGTGACCCGAAGGCCCCGGTCCCTCGCCCTTCCCCAGGGTGGAGCCGACCGGGGCCTTCGGCATGCCGGTCACGACCAGAAGTCGTTGGCCCTGTCCATGTCCTCCAGGCACTCGTCGAGGTCGCTGATCTTGTCCCCGACGATCCGGAAGACGATGCCGCCGTTCTCCTCTATGTGCTTGGAGCCCCGGTCCGCGGTGAAGCGGTGCATGGACATGACGTGCCCACGGCCGTCGACGAACAGGTTGAGCAACTCGACCCGGAACGAGCCACCCGTCTCGGAGGAGAGTCGGCCGTAGTAGTCGTTGAGGACCGAGTCGATCCCCTTGTAGTCCCCCGAGAGCGGGTGCGAGCCGGGTACGTGGTGCGTACAGTCTCCGGTCATCAGCCCGCGCAGCGTGTCCATGTCTCCCCGCTGGAAGGCCTCGTAGCCCTCGCGAACGAGCTTGGCGTGCGGGTGTTCAGCCACGGTGATCGCCACCTTTCCGTGTTCGGCGACAGACGGCCGATGCGCCCGATTCTCCTCCCCGCGGTGCCTACCGTCCTCCGGAGCGGGCCGCGCGCGCGATCGCCACAACGGCCTTCTCCAGGGCGTACCCGGGATCATCGCCCCCGCCCTTCACTCCCGCGTCCGCCTCGGCCACCGCCCGCAGCGCGACGGACACCCCGTCCGGCGTCCACCCCCGCATCTGCTGCCGCACCCGGTCGATCTTCCACGGCGGCATGCCCAGCTCCCGCGCGAGGTCGGCCGGCCGGCCGCCGCGCGCGGACGACAGCTTCCCGATCGCCCGCACGCCCTGGGCGAGCGCGCTGGTGATCAACACGGGCGCGACGCCGGTGGCCAGCGACCAGCGCAGCGCCTCCAGCGCCTCCGCCGCACGTCCCTCCACCGCCCGGTCTGCGACGGTGAAACTCGATGCCTCGGCCCGCCCGGTGTAGTACCGCCCGACGATCGCCTCGTCGATGGTCCCCTCAACATCGGCGACCAGCTGGGACACCGCCGAGGCCAGCTCCCGCAGATCGCTGCCGATGGCGTCGACGAGCGCCTGGCAGGCCTCGGGCGTGGCCGACCTCCCGGTCGCCCGGAACTCCTGTCTGACGAAGGCCAGCCGGTCCGCCGGCTTGGTCATCTTCGGGCAGGCCACCTCGCGCGCCCCCGCCTTGCGCGCGGCGTCCAGCAGCCCCTTGCCCTTGACGCCGCCGGCGTGCAGCAGCACCAGCGTGATCTCCTCGGCGGGCGCTCCGAGGTACGCCTTGACGTCCTTGATCGTGTCGGCGGACAGGTCGTGCGCGTTGCGTACGACCACGACCTTGCGCTCCGCGAAGAGCGACGGGCTGGTCAGCTCGGCGAGGGTGCCGGGCTGCAGCTGGTCCGAGGTCAGGTCACGTACGTCCGTGTCGGCGTCGGCGGCCCGGGCGGCGGCCACCACCTCCTGCACGGCACGGTCGAGCAGGAGGTCCTCCTGGCCCACGGCGAGCGTCACCGAGGCGAGAGGGTCGTCATTCGCAGTCTTCCTGGCCATTGCGACAAGCATGGCACGGGCCACTGACAACGCGGCCCGCGAGCGTCTCCCCTACGGCTCCTCGCGCCAGCCCTCCCACTCGCCCGCGAACGCGTCCAGCTCCTCCGGGTCGAGCCGCCCGTCCTCGTCCCGCAGCACGACCAGCCACTGCGCGTCCTCCGCGTCGTCCTCCCCCGCCAGGGCGTCCCGGACGATCTGCGGCTCCTCGCGCACCCCGAACCGCTCGCCCAGCTCCTGAGCCGCCTCCTGCGCGGCATCACGATCGGGCAGCACCAACACATGTCTCACATCACTCACCCGCCCATTTTCCGACACCCGCACAGGGACCGACGGCCGGGTCCACGGACAGGGGGAAGGTGGCCAGCGGTCCGCGTAGGCGGCGGGGGGCGACAGCGACTCGGCGGGCATGCGGGCTGCGGGCCTTGGGCCGTGGGTGTGTGGGCTGCTGGGCTGTGGGTCAGGTCTTGGGGACGATCTGTACGTCCAGTTCGATGCGAATGCTCGGTCCGACCACCGCGATGCCCCGCGCCAGCATCGACTGCCAGCTGACGGTGAAATCGTCCCGGTGCAGCTCTGTCCGCGCCCGGCAGGCCGCCCGCGCCTCGCCGCTCATGCCGTTGCCGAGCCCGAGGTACTCCGCGTCCAGCGTGACCGTCCGCGTCACACCGTGCAGCGACAGCGCCCCGGTGACAGCCCACCGGCTGCCGCCCTTGTGCACGAACCGCTCGCTGTAGAACTCGAGCGTCGGAAACCGCCCGACGTCCAGAAAGTCCGCCGACCGCAGATGGTCGTCCCGCATCCTGACGTTCGTGTCGATGGACGCCGCGTCGATCACCACGTGCATCGCCGACTGCTCCACCCGCTCGGCGATCCGCACCGCCCCCGCGAACGAGTTGAACCGCCCGTGGATCCGGGCGAGCCCGATGTGCCGCGCCGTGAACCCGATCGAGGAATGCGTCGCCTCGATCTCCCAGTCCCCCGGCGCCGGCAACTCCGGCGGCCGCGCGACCTGCAGCGTCACATCACCGAGCTGGGCCAGCGCGTTCTCCCCGACCGTCGCGGTCGCCCGGTAGGGCGTGTACCCCTCGGCGGACACCGCGAGCCGGTACTCCCCCGCCGGCACCGTCGTCATGAACGCCCCGAAGGGGTCCATGCCGCCGCTGACGACCTTGCGCCCCATCGCGTCGCTCACCGCGAACTCCGCGTGTGGCACCGGTTCGTTGACCGGGTCGAGCACCCGGCAGCTCAGCACTCCAGCGTTCGCCGGGGTGTGGACCGCAGCGAGAGGACTCGTCCGCTGCACCCGGTTCGTACGGTTTCCCAGCCAACGGCCCAACATCCACGACACCCCTGCGCGACTTGACACCACTTGTTGTCGAAGAGGTATTCGATCACTGATGCGGCTTTCGAGGCAAGACACGCCCACATCACGGGAAACCAGCAGATGTGCTGGTACTACGCACAAGTAGCCCCGCATGACCGGAATCCACCGTCCGATCGCCGCCCCCGAACCGTCGGCACCCGCTCCACTCGATCCCGAACGTCTCCGCCTGGATCCTCCTGTCCAACCTCGCACTACCACCGAAGCGGGTAGTGACGGTGCGCCCCGAACCCGACCTCGACCGACCTCGACCGGCCGCTGCCCCGCGTCCACCAGCCCCACCAGCCCCACCAGCAGCGCAAGATGGTCTGACCTCGAAGCCCAGCCCCGCGAGCAGCGCCCGAACACCTGGTTCAGCTCGGTGTCGTTCTGTGCGGCGAGTGTCCGGGGCGGCTCGCCCTCGGTCCGGGCGGGATTCATGCCCTCAGTCTCGCGCCACCCGCACCTCCCCGCCCGCGCCCGCGACGACCGCCAGCGCCCCGTCCCGGTCGGTCCGCATCACCGCCGCCCCTCCCGCGCGCAGCGCCGCGACCGTACTGGGCGCCGGGTGCCCGTACGGATTGTCCGCACCGCACGAGATCAGCGCCAGCCGTGGGGACGCCGCGCGTATGAGGTCCGGGTCCTGGTACGCCGAGCCGTGGTGGGCCACCTTCAGCACGTCCACTCCGTGCAGCAACGCGGCCGCAGGGGAACGCAACAGCGCCTGCTGGGCCGGTGGTTCGAGGTCGCCGAGCAGCAGCATCCGCAGCCCGGCCGACCGTACGAGCAGTGTCACGCTCGCGTCGTTCGGCCCGTCCGGTTCCGGCGCCGGGCGCGGTGGCGGCCACAGCACCTCCCAGTCGAGAGCACCGAGCCGCCGCCGCTCCCCTGCCACGGCCCGCATCACGGGAACGTCCCGCGCCTCCGCCTCCTTCCGTACGAATTCCACCTGGTCCGCGGGCTCCTCGAACCCCGTCGTCTCGATCGCCCCCACCGCCCGGCCCCGCAGCACCCCCGGTAGTCCGGCCACATGGTCGGCGTGGAAGTGGGTGAGGACGACGAGCGGCACCCGGGTGATACCAAGCGTGTGCAGGCAATGGTCGACCAGCGTCGGATCCGGCCCGGCGTCCACCACCACGCCGGTTCCCTCGCCCGCCGCGAGGACAGTCGCGTCCCCCTGCCCGACGTCGCACATCGCCAACCGCCAGCCCGGCGGCGGCCAACCCGTCAACACCCGGGTCAGCGGCGGCGGCTGGACCACCGCGAGCAGAAGCAGCACCCCACAGACCCCGCACAGCCACGGGTGCCGGAGCAGTCGCCGCCCGAGCAGCACGACCCCGGCGGTGACAAGGGCGAGCAACAGAGCACCGCCCCAGCTCCCGGGCCAGTCCACTCCCCCGCCGGGCAGCGCCGCCCCGGTCCGCGCCACGCCCGCGATCCACCCGGCGGGCCAACTCGCGCACCACGCCAGCGCCTTGGCCACCGGCATCGCCACGGACGCCGTCGCCAGCACCGCGAAGCCCAGCACCGTCGCCGGAGCGACCGCGAACTCCACAAGGAGATTGCAGGGCACCGCCACCAGGCTCACCCGCGCCGACAACACCGCGACCACGGGCGCACACAGCGCCTGCGCGGCTCCCGCGGCCGCCAGGGCCTCCGCGAGCCGCGGGGGCACCCGATGCCGTCGCAGCGCGGCACTCCACCGCGGCGCCACCGTCAGCAAGGCCCCGGTGGCCAGGACGGACAGCAGGAACCCGTAACTCCGGGCCAGCCAAGGGTCGTACAGCACCAGCAGCAGCACCGCTGTCGCCAGCGCCGGGATGAGGGATCTGCGGCGGCCGGTCGCCAGGGCGAGCAGCACGATCGCTCCGCAGGCCGCTGCGCGCACCACACTCGGGTCGGGGCGGCACACGACAACGAATACGAGCGTGAGCGCTCCGCCCAGCAGTGCCGTCGCTCGCAGGGGGACGCCGAGGCGAGGCGCCAGACCGCGGCGTTCGACCTGTTGGGCCAGCCCCGGTGGGCCGAGGAGCAGGGCGAGGATGATCGTGAGGTTGCTCCCGGAAACGGCCAGCGTGTGGGCCAGATCCGTCTCCTTGAAGGCCTCGTCCAGTTCGGGCGTGATCCGCGAGGTGTCCCCGACGACCAGCCCCGGCAGCAACGCCCTGGCGTCCTCGGGCAGCCCTTCGGTGGCCGCCCGCAGTCCCGCCCGCAACCGCCCCGCCAGCCGCTGCGCGGCCGACGGTTCACGCACGACCGACGGCATCGCACGGTCCCGTACCCGAAGCACGGCCGCGATCCGGTCCCCGCCGGCCAACGCGGGCGCCAACCGCCCGGTCACCCGCACCCGGGTGGACGGCAACAGCCCAAGCCACGGCCCCGCCCCAGGCTTCACTCCGGAACCCCGCACACCGCCGGACACGGCCCGGCCGCCGGCCCCCGCACCCCCACCGTCGGGCACCCCCGAGCCACCGGACGCCGGACGCCCAACACCGGACGGCTCCCTCCCCACGCCGGACGGCTCCCGCCCACCGCCGGACGGTTCCCGCCGACCGAGCGCCGCAGGCTGCCCGCCCGCACCCCAGCCCGATCCGACGTCCACGAGCACCAGTACCGGGGCCCGCGTCGCCACCGTCGCCCGGACCGCTCCGGCACCACTGGGCAGCACCTCTTCGACGCTGCGCACCTCCCCGTTGATCAGGACGGAGTCCGGCGTCACATGGTCCCCTTTGACTCTGGGCCGGGTGAGCCGTGGGTCGGAGGTGATCTCCACCTCGGCGGTGACGGTCGCGTACTCCCGCGCCAACGCCGGCACCGGTCCTCGGCGCAGATCGGCTCCGTGCAGCCCGGCGGACGCGGCAGCCGCGGCCACGCAGAGCAGCGACGCGGCGACCGTGACACGAGGCCAGGCCGTCCGGCCGCCGACGGCCCGATCGCCCAGAGGCCGCGGGCTGCCCACGCCACGGCCCGTGCCCTGACCTGCCGCACGTCCCACCCCAGGGCCTGCCCCACGTCGTACGGCCCACCGTTCGGTGCGCCCAGTTCCCCGCCGTACCACGACGAGGAGGACGCCGGCTGTCATGAGACAGACGGTCACGACGACGCCCACCAGCCCGGGTGGCGCGTCCAAGGTCAGCGCCGCCGTCGCCCAGGCCGCGAGCGCAGGTGGCACGAGCCGTAGATCCACCGGCCCTTCCTGACGCGGGTTGGCATCGCCCAGTCGCTTCCCTGAAGCTGCGTGCACGGCTTGGCGGGTGCGGGAGCCACGTCCGGCTCGGACACCGGAGGCTTCGGCGTCCTCGCCGTGCCCTGTCCCGGGCGCGGTGCGCGCAGCGTCTTCTCCCCTCATGGCCGCACGAGATTCCGCAGGTCGGCGAAACGCCGCTCGCCGATGCCGTTGACCTCGCGCAGGTCGTCCACCGACCGGAAACCGCCGTGCTGGGCGCGGTAGTCGATGATGTGCTGCGCCAACACGGGTCCCACGCCGGGCAGGCTGTCGAGTTGATCCACGGTCGCCGTGTTGAGGGAGACGGGAACCGAGGGCCCGGCTCCCATGCCGGCACCTGCCGCACCCGCTGTTCCCGCCCCTGCCCCCGCTCCCGCCCCGGCGGCCCCGGTCGACGCGGGTCCGCCGACGACGACCTGCTCCCCGTCCACGAGGAAACGGGCGCGATTGAGACCGTCGGTGTTGGTCCCCGGTCGCACTCCACCGGCCGCGCCCAACGCGTCGACCACCCGCGAACCGGCCGGAAGTCGGTGGATCCCGGGCTTCCGCACCTTGCCGCTGACGTCCACCACGATCTCGGCCCCGGCCGTACTCGCCATACCCGGCGGACCGGCAGAACCGACAGAACCGGTCGGCTCCGCAGCCGGGCTCTGCTCACCCGCCTCATAAGGGGCAGCGGCTCGCACCACCTCCGGAGCCCGTACCGGCTGAACCCGGCCGACCCAGAAGTGCTGTACGGCGAATGCGGCCGCGGCGACCAGCAGCACCGTGAGCGCGAGCACGCTTCTGCGTTCCAGGCCGCAACGCGTCTGCAACCACACCGGCATCCGCTCCCGCAGAGCCAGCCTGGCCCGCTCCTGCCAGACCCGAGCGGCACGAGCAGGCACCCCCTCACGAGCCTCGTCAAGACCGAGACCGCGACCGAGACCGGAACCGGAACGGGGACCAGCATCGGGATCGGGATCCGGGTCGGGGTCGCGGTCACCGTCGACCTCACGGTCACGGTCACGGATGTACGCGTGGGGGTCGTCGTCGGCAGCGACGACATACTTCTCGCCCTCACCCCCACTCACGCCGCCCTCCCCCACACCGCCCTCCCCCACACGGGGCGCATCGGGCGTCCTCAGCGCGCCCGGCGGCCCCATCCCCGACTCCCCTCGCTCCCGGGCCCGTTGGGCGAACAGCGCCTGAGCCCGGCGGCGGTTCTGCTCCGCCGAGGCATGACGATGTCCCGCCGGGCCTCCGCCGGATGGACGGAGACGATGGGAGCGGCCGTCGGAGCCGGGGACCCGGCCGGGACCGCTGGTCGCGTTCGTGCTGCGTGAGCGTGATCGAAGTGCCATGCGTCGAGGATGGGACACTTCACCGAACCGCGATGATCTTGCTCAATTTCCGGGGACAACCGCCCCGTTGTGGATAACTCCGCCACCCGCACGAGTGAGAGAAGCCGGGAACCCTCAGCCTCAGCGCGGCGAGACCACGACGCCCAGCAACCCCGGCCCGGTATGCGCCCCGATCACCGCACCGACCTCGCTCACGTGCAGGTCGGCGAGCCCGGGCACGCGTGACCGCAGACGGTCCGCGAGGGCGGCCGCCCGGTCGGGAGCGGCGAGATGGTGCACGGCGATGTCGACCACCTCGCTGCCCGCCCGGTCGGCCACGAGCTCCTCCAGGCGGGCGATGGCCTTCGACGCCGTCCGCACCTTCTCCAGAAGGCCGATGTGCCCCTCGTTCAACTGGAGCAGCGGCTTCACCGCGAGCGCCGAGCCCAACAGGGCCTGGGCAGCGCCGATCCGGCCGCCGCGGCGCAGGTAGTCAAGGGTGTCGACGTAGAAATAGGCGGAGGTGGCGGCGGCCCGCTTCTCCGCCGCGGTGACCGCCTCGTCGATCGTGCCGCCCGTCTCGGCGGCCTCGGCCGCCGAGAGCGCGCAGAAGCCCAACGCCATCGCGACCATGCCGGTGTCCACCACCCGCACCGGCACCGGCGCCTCACGCGCCGCGAGGACCGCCGCGTCGTACGTGCCGGACAACTCGGCGGAGAGGTGGAGGGAGACAATGCCGGTTGCGCCGGACTCGGCGACTCTGCGGTACGTCTCGGCGAAAAGCTGAGGGCTGGGGCGCGAGGTCGTGACGGGGCGTCGCTTCTGCAGCGCCTGGGCGAGGGAGCGGGTCGAGATCTCGTTGCCCTCTTCAAGAGCCTGGTCGCCGAGGACGACGGTCAGGGGCACCGAGGTGATGCCGTGACGCTCCATCGTCCGCTGCGGCAGGTAGGCCGTTGAATCCGTGACGATCGCGACATGGCGGGACATGACCTGGAGGTTACCTGGCGTAGCCTCCGTGCGGCAGCCCGGCCCCTCGCAGCCGCTGGACCCTTGACCGAATCAAGTGCCGCCGGCGGGCAGCACCTGACTTGGGTCCCGATCACACCCGCTACCGGGACCTCGCCGGCATCAGCGGCGACGCCGTCTCGTGTCAGGTGGTGCTCTCGGGGCGCGGCTTCTTCTGCCACGGATAGGTGGGCCGCGGTCCGGGCGGAGTGATGGCGGGCCGGGCCGGCTCCTCCGGGGTGCGTGCGCCGGGTGTCTCCGGCCAGGTCTGTCCGGCCGCCGCACCGTCGGCGGCCGGCGCCTCGGGCCACGACGGCGGCGAAGGCGGCGATGTCTGGGTGGACTCCGCTGTGGTCCAGTGCCGCAGGGCACCGGCCTCGACGTCTATCTGGGCGCTGAGGGTGTCGAGGTCGTCGTCCGCGAAGCGGCGGGCCCGGTCCCGGGCCGCCCAGCGCAGCGACTCCGCCGATGACGTGATGCGCTCGGTGCGCTCCCGCAGTGAGGGCAGCCGCTCGGTGAGCTTCGCCCGGTCCGGCTCGGACTCCAGGCGCTTGAGCTCGTCGTCCAGTTCGTGCCCGTGCGCGCTGAGCCTCTGGAAGAGGCCGAGGGACTCCTTGAGGGACGCGTCCTCGGCGGCGCCCGCGTGCAGCGTGTCCTGTGTGGCCCGCATCGACGTGCGCAGCTGGAGCCGCAGCTGGGCGATCTCGCCGGCCGGTCCGAGCTGGGCGAAGGACTTGGCCCGCAGGGTGTGGTCCTCGACCGTGCGGCGGGCCTGGGTGATGGTGCGGTCGACGCCTCGCTTGGCGGCGCCGATCACCTTCACCGTGGCGTAGGCGCCGAGCACGAGGAAGAGCACGAAGAGCAGGGCGACGACTGTGATCACTGCTTCCACCAGCTCCTCCTCCGGCCTGCCACGACACATCCGGCGCCACAGCTCGCGCGCCGCACTTAAAACCGTAAACGACGCGGGCAGGCCCGGAGTTCCAGAAGAACCCCGAACCTGCCCGTAGGGGACTACCCGGAGCCGTGCTCACGGCCCGTGATGGTCACGCCCTCGCCATGGTCACGGCCTCGCCAACCTCGCCATGGTCACGCCTCGTGACGGTCCCGGTGCTGTTCACGCCGTAACGATGTTCACCAGCTTCGGCGCCCGCACGATCACCTTGCGGATACCGGCCCCGCCCAGTGCGGCCACCACAGCCTCGTCGGCCAGCGCCGCCTTCTCCAGCTCCTCGTCGGAGATGGCCGGGGACACCTCCAGCCGCGCCTTGACCTTGCCCTTGATCTGCACGACGCAGGTCACGCTCTCGTCCACGACGTACGCCGGGTCGGCGACCGGCAGGTCCTGGTGGACGACCGAGTCGGTGTGGCCCAGCAGGCGCCACAGCTCCTCGGTGATGTGCGGGGCCAGCGGCGCGACCAGCAGCACCAGGGGCTCGGCGACGGAACGCGGCAGAGCGCCGCCGGCCTTGGTCAGGTGGTTGTTCAGCTCGGTGATCTTGGCGATGGCCGTGTTGAAGCGCAGGCCCTCCAGGTCCTGGCGCACCCCGTCGATCGCCTTGTGCAGGGCCCGCAGGGTGTCCTCGTCGGGCTCGGCGTCGACGACGGTCAGCTCGCCGGTGCTCTCGTCGACGATGTTGCGCCACAGCCGCTGCAGCAGCCGGTACTGGCCGACCACCGCGCGCGTGTCCCACGGGCGCGAGACGTCCAGCGGGCCCATCGCCATCTCGTACAGGCGCAGGGTGTCGGCGCCGTACTCGGCGCAGATCGCCTCCGGAGTCACGGCGTTCTTCAGGGACTTGCCCATCTTGCCCAGCAGCCGGGAGACCTTCTCGCCCTGGTAGTAGTACGCGCCGTCGCGCTCCTCCACCTCGGCGGCCGGCACCGGGAAGCCGCGGCTGTCGCGGTAGACGTAGGCCTGGATCATGCCCTGGTTGAACAGCTTGTGGAACGGCTCCGCGGAGGAGACGTGCCCCAGGTCGAACAGCACCTTCGACCAGAAGCGCGCGTACAGCAGGTGCAGCACGGCGTGCTCGGCGCCGCCGACGTACAGGTCGACGCCGCCGTGCGGCCGGCCCTCGCGCGGGCCCATCCAGTACTGCTCGATCTCGGGGTCGACCAGCTTCTCGCTGTTGTGCGGGTCCAGGTAGCGCAGTTCGTACCAGCAGGAACCGGCCCAGTTGGGCATGGTGTTGGTCTCGCGACGGTACTTCTGCGGACCGCGGCCGTCGCCCAGGTCCAGCGTGACATTGACCCAGTCCTCGTTGCGCGACAGCGGCGTCTCGGGGGACGTGTTCGCGTCGTCCGGGTCGAAGGTGCGCGGCGAGTAGTCCTCGACCTCCGGCAGCTCCAGGGGCAGCATCGACTCGGGCAGCGAGTGCGCGATGCCGTCCTCGTCGTAGACGATCGGGAAGGGCTCGCCCCAGTAGCGCTGGCGGCTGAACAGCCAGTCGCGCAGGCGGAAGTTGACGGTGCCCTCGCCGATGCCCTTGCGCTCCAGCCACTGCGTGATGCGCGCCTTGGCGTCGACGACGCCCAGGCCGTCCAGGGAGATCTCCTCGTTCGAGGAGTTGATGATCTTCGCGTCGTACGACCCGAAGGCGTTCTCCCAGGTCGAGGTGTCGGTGCCACGGTCGTCGGTCGGCTCGACGATGCAGTGGATCGGCAGCTCGAAGGCGCGCGCGAACTCGAAGTCGCGCTGGTCGCCCGCCGGGACGGCCATGATCGCGCCGGTGCCGTAGCCCATCAGGACGTAGTCGGCGATGAAGACGGGGACCTGCTCGCCGTTGACCGGGTTGGTCGCGTACACGCCGGTGAAAACGCCGGTCTTGTCCTTGGCCTCGGCCTGACGCTCGACGTCGGACTTCGAGGCGGCCTGCGCGCGGTACGCGGCGACGGCCTCGGCCGGGGTCGCGTGGCCGCCGGTCCAGACGTCGTGCGTGCCCTCGGGCCAGGCGTCCGGGGTGAACTTGTCGACCAGCGGGTGTTCGGGCGCCAGCACCATGTAGGTCGCGCCGAACAGGGTGTCGGGGCGCGTGGTGAAGACGGTGATCTGCTCGCCGTCCACGGGGAAGTCGACGCGGGCGCCCTCGGAGCGGCCGATCCAGTTGCGCTGCTGCAGCTTGATGGCCTCGGGCCAGTCCAGGGCGTCCAGGTCGTCCAGCAGGCGGTCCGCGTAGGCGGTGATGCGCATGTTCCACTGGCGCAGCTTTGCCTTGAAGACGGGGAAGTTGCCGCGCTCGGAGCGGCCGTCGGCGGTGACCTCCTCGTTGGCCAGCACGGTGCCCAGGCCGGGGCACCAGTTGACCGGCGCGTCGGAGGCGTAGGCCAGGCGGAACTCGCCCAGGACGTCGGCGCGCTCGGTGGCGGTCAGCTCGCTCCACGCGCGCGTGTGCCCCGGCACGGGACGCTCACCGGACTCGAACCGGGCGACCAGCTCGGCGATCGGGCGGGCCTGGTTCGCCTCGTCGTCGTACCAGGAGTTGAAGATCTGCAGGAAGATCCACTGGGTCCACTTGTAGTAGTCCGGGTCGATCGTGGCGAACGAGCGGCGCTTGTCGTGGCCCAGGCCCAGCCGGCGCAGCTGGGACTTCATGTTGGTGATGGCGGCCTCGGTGGTGACCCGGGGGTGCTCGCCGGTCTGCACGGCGTGCTGCTCGGCGGGCAGGCCGAAGGCGTCGAAGCCCAGGGTGTGCAGGACGTTGTGGCCGGTCATGCGCTGGTAGCGCGCGAAGACGTCGGTCGCGATGTAGCCCAGGGGGTGGCCGACGTGCAGGCCCGCACCGGAGGGATACGGGAACATGTCCATGATGAACTTCTTGGGCCGCGCGACCAACTCGGCGTCACCGGCCAGGTCGCCCTTCGGGTTCGGCGCGGCGTACGTGCCCTCGGCGTCCCAGAAGTCCTGCCAGCGTGCTTCGATCTCGGCGGCCATGGCAGCCGTGTAGCGGTGCGGCGCGGCCTCCGCCGGGACAGCGGCGGCAGCGGGGTTCGTCTCGCTCATGGTCCTCAAAGCTCCATCGATCGTCTCTGCCAGCGGCATGTCGTCCAGGAAACGAAAAATCCCCTCGCACAGGAGGGGACGCCGCGCCGATTCCGAACCGTCCGTTCACCGGCGGTCGGGACTGATCAGCGCGGCTCGCTAAGCAGAAGGCGTACAGCACGCATGGCGCTAGGGTACCGCAGGCCTTGAGCACGCCGCGACGCGCTTACGTATGCATGGTCGCGGCAACGTTGCTGCTACCGGAAACGGCGGGTCGGGACTGAACCAAGGTCAAAGGTTACTTCGCGTAACAGCTACTAAGGGACATCACAACAGCCACATCGTCGTTTCATAACAACGCAATAACTCAAACCTCGTACCCATCGGTATGGAGCCACTTAGAGTTCGGCAGCGGGACCGCTTTCCCGAAACTGCGCGGAGTTGCCCCCATGAACCCTCGTTCTAGTAACAGCTCGCTCCCCAAGGCCGGCCGGTCGGCCTATGGGTTGGCGACCGCTGTCGTCCTGGTCCTCATACCCGTGGTCGTCCTGGTCGGCGGCGACCAGCTGCAGGCATTCCTCAACTTCGGTGCGGGCGTCCTGTCACTGGTCTGCCTCACCTGTTCGGTCATCTGGGGCCTCGTCGCCCAGGACCGGTTGATCCTCAACACACGTCAGCGGATCCTTGCCCAAGGCATCCACCGGGTGACCGCCGTCGGCTCGATCGCGTTCCTGCTGGTGCACATCACCATCAAGCTGGCACTGGAGCACACCGTCCTGATCGCCGCGCTGATCCCCTTCAGCCTCGGCATCAAGGGCAGCGCAGGACTCATCGGCCTCGGCTCCCTGGCCGCCCTCCTCATGATCTTCGTGGGCGTCACCGGCGCGCTGCGCAACCAGTTCGCCGCGCCGGCCGAGGTCGCCGCCCGCTGGCGCGCGATGCACATGCTGGCCTACCCGGCCCTGTGCGCGGCCCTGATCCACGGCTTGTACGCCGGACGTGCCGCGAAGCCGTTCTTCATGGTGTCGTACGAGCTGTGCCTGGCCGGCGTCATGGCCGCCCTCGCCCTGCGCGCCGCCCCGCGCCCGTTCAAGCGCAAGGTCGCCGACCGGCTCACCGCACTGCTGGGGGGCTCCCAGGAGCGCTCCATGGACGGCCTCGAGGCGTCACGCGCGCGCGTGACGGAGACCGGGTCGTCCGCGCTGCCCGGCTACGAGGGCCGCCCGGGCCGCCCGGGCCGCTCGCCGCTGACCGACACGACGGGCTCGACCCGGATGAGCCCGCAGGCGTCGCCGCTGTACGGCACGCCGCCCGCCCCGGAGCCCGCCAACGGCTTCGCGGCCGCCTACCGCGCGGTCAACACGCCTCCGCGCGGTCAGCAGCAGCCCTTCCCGGCCGACCAGACGGCGCGCATGAACATGCCGTTCGACGTGCAGGCCACCGAGGCCATCCCGCGCGTCGACAACGGCGGCAGCACCTCGGGCAGCTGGCCGATCCCGTCCCCGCCACCGGTCGGCGAGGCGCCCCCGTCGGTCTACGACCCGCTCCAGGACACCGGATTCAATATCCCGGTCTATGACAATTCGGGCACCGGTGGACGTGACGTGTACGACACCAGTGAGACGAACCCCCCTTACGGGACGTACAACCAGAACGACACGTACAACAGCGGTCCCGCCAATGAACCATCGCCCGGCGCGTCGTTCGACGCACCGGGTTCGGGCGAACCTTGGAACACGCCTTCCGGAGGCTATAGGTGAACGAGGCCCTGCCCGACGTCCCAGAAGTCCGCGTGGTCGGCCTTCCGCAGCTCACGTCGGGCTTCGACCTTGTCGAGAGACTCGACCTGCCCATGCACCTGAAGGTGCACGGGCCGCTCGAACCCCTGGGCGGAGAGGCGCTCGCGAAGCTCTCCGAGAACATCAACCTGAAGGGCCGCGGCGGCGCGGGCTTCCCCTTCCACAAGAAGCTGCGCTCGGTCGCCGAGGCGGCCATCAAGCGCGGCGTACGGCCGGTCGTCGTCGTCAACGGCAGTGAGGACGAACCGGCCTGCCGCAAGGACACGGTGCTCATCAACCGTGCCCCGCACCTCATCCTGGACGGCGCGCTGCTGGTCGCGGAGGCGTTGGGTGCCCGCACGCTCGTGGTGGGGGTCACCCGCGAATCCACCCAGCGGTCCATGGAGGCCGCGCTCGCCGAACGCGGTCTCAGCAACGGCCGTAGATCGGCGCTGAAGGCGTTCGTCCAGCGCAACCCGATCCGCATGGTCACCGGCGCCGCCGCGTCGCTGATCCGCTCGATCGACGGCGGCCCGCCGATCCCGCCCGGCCGCAAGGTCAGCGCCTCGCAGAACGGCGTCGGCGGCGCACCCACCCTGCTGTCCAACGCCGAGACGTTCGCCCAGCTGGCCATCGCCGCCCGCATCGGCCCGGAGCGCTACGGCAACACCGGCCTGTACGACGAGCCGGGCACCGTCATGCTGACGGTCTCCGGCGCGGTCGCCCGCCCGATGGTGATCGAGGTCCCCACCGGCGTGCCGCTGCGTTACGTCCTTCAGCTGGCCGGCGCTCCGCCGGTGCCCCAGGGCGTGCTGACCGGCGGTTACCACGGCAAGTGGATCGACGCGGCGACGGTCAACGAGGCGATCGTCTCCCGCAATTCCCTGGACGCGGTGGGCGGGGCGCTCGGCGCCGGCGCCATCCTGCCGATCAGCCAGGAGACCTGCCCGCTGGGCGAGTCGCTGCGGGTGGCGCAGTGGCTGGCCGACGAGAGCGCCGGTCAGTGCGGTCCCTGCTACCTCGGTCTGCCGGCCGCCGCGCGCGGCATGGAGGACATCCTCAACGGCGGCGGCCCGGCCGCCCTGGAGGCGCTCAAGCAGGTCGCCAAGAACGTCAAGCGGCGCGGTGCGTGCTCGCACCCGGACGGCTCCGCGATGTTCCTGGAGTCGACCATCAAGGCGTTCACGGACGACCTGGCCGCGCACGTCCTCGGCAATGGCTGCGGACGGCCCGTGGAGGGCGTTCTGCCGCTCTTCGAGGCGGGCATGGCCCCGGCGGGCATCACGAGCGGCAGCGCGCCGGAGGAGAGCGGCTCCAGCCGTCAGAAGATCTTCGTCGACTGGACGCTGTGCCGCGGGCACGGCCTGTGCGCCGACATCCTCCCGGAGGTCTTCCAGCTCGGCGCCGACGGATTCCCGACGGTGGCGCAGGCGAAGGTGCCGCAGTACGCCGAAGCCAAGGCTCTACGCGCGGTGCGCCGCTGCCCGGCACTGGCCCTGCGCATCGAGGAGGACACGCGCGCGCAGGCGCCCTCCCGCAACCTCCCGGTCCTCTCCCAGGGCCGCGGCCGTCGCGCCCTGGGCCGCTGAGCACGTAACGACGCGAGGGGCCGCCTGAATGCAGGCGGCCCCTCGCGCTTCCTCCGGCCGGCTCTGACGGAATGTCCGGAACGCAAAAAGATCCCGCCGGGTCGAATCCGATCCGGCGGGATCTGCTGTGGAGCTAAGGAGAATTGAACTCCTGACCTCCTGCATGCCATGCAGGCGCTCTACCAACTGAGCTATAGCCCCTCGCGGTCATGCGGTGAAACCGCATCTTGACCGTGCCGCCCGGTTTCCCCGGCGGCGACGCCAACTTTACCGGTCCGGGGGCGGACCACCAAATCGTTTCCGCCCTGTCCGCTTTCGCCCGAAATAAGAGGTGGAGCGGGGTGCGGGGTCAAGCGGTGACGAAGGAATAGAACCGCTTGAGCGTGCAGTGCTCCTCGAGAAGCCGGCCGTAGATCGGCTCGCCCTCCAGCTCTCGGTACGTCTCGATCGGGTCGCCTTTTATGATCAGCGCCCGCGCGCATTCCTCGCACCAGTACTGGTAGTCGGGGTTGACCGGCTCCATGTCACGGACGATCGGGGTGCCGCTCCCGCACCAGTCGCACTTTCGCCTGTGTGCACCCATCGATCAGCTCCAGCTGTGGCCGCAGGCCGTGCACACGTAGGAAATCCCGCCGTTGTCACCGAGAACCTGGGCCACATGGGCGGAACCGCAGGAGGGGCAGCTGAGCCGGGTGGCCTTGTCCCGTGTCACCACCGCTTCGGAGAGGTGACCGACCTCTCCGAAGATGCTCGCAGGCATCGCTACTCCCTCCCGTCGGGCCGCGCCCCCTTCCGGCCGTTTGATTCTGCCACGGCCGGGCCAATACGGTCAGCGACGCCTCAGTACCAGTCCGGACACGGCACCGAGGACGGCTGTCGTAGCGAGCGCGAACATGCATGTGAGAAGCGCTTCCGAAGAGGTATACGCCTCCGGTGCCCCAAGTGACTCAAGCCGGTTGAAGAACAGTGTGCCGAAGACCGCACCGCCGATCAGCCGCCCGAGCCGGGTGACCCTGGCGAGTAGCCCGCCGGCGTGAGTGTGAACCCCGCCGGGATCAGGGCCCGTTGCCAGAAGGCCAGGAGCACGGGACCGGGCCGGTCCGGGCCGCGCGCCCCTTTTCGCAACCCTGCGCCCCCCGTTTCTCCTTCCGCTCCCCCGCCACGCGGCAGGACGCGCCCGCAGACGGCCGACAGGACGAGGCCCGCCGGCCCGCTCGCGCGGCCCTGCTGTGGAAGGAGGCAACAAAAAATCCCGCCCCCTGAGGGACGGGATCTTCGTGAATCGATCTCGATCCACCAGCCGATCTGTGGAGCTAAGGAGAATTGAACTCCTGACCTCCTGCATGCCATGCAGGCGCTCTACCAACTGAGCTATAGCCCCTTCTGTCCTCCCCGCTCCGCGGGGCGAACAAGAAGAACTTTAGCCTGCGACCTGCCGGAAAGTGAAATCCGGGTCCCGGCCGCCCCGCGGCGGTCAGTCGTCGTCGCCGAGCACCGGCTCGGGCAGGGTGCCGGCGTTGTGCTCGAGCAGACGCCAGCCGCGGGCGCCCTCGCCGAGGACGGACCAACAGCAGTTGGAGAGACCGCCGAGGCTCTCCCAGCTGTGCGCCTCCAGGCCGAGGAGACGGCCGATGGTGGTGCGGATGGTGCCACCGTGGCTGACGACGACGAGTGTGCCGTCCTCGGGCAGCTTCTCGGCGTGCCTCAGCACGACGGGGGCGGCGCGGTCGGCGACCTCGGTCTCCAGCTCGCCACCGCCGCGGCGGACCGCCTCACCGCGCTTCCACGCGGTGTACTCCGCGCCGTGGCGGGTGATGATCTCGTCGTGCGTCAGCCCCTGCCACACGCCCGCGTACGTCTCGCGCAGGGCCTCGTCGTGGGTCACCTCCAGGCCGGTGAGCGCGGCGAGCTCGGCGGCCGTGTCGGCGGCTCGCGACAGGTCCGAGGCGACGATGGCGTGGGGCTGGAGAGAGGCGAGCAGCCGGGCGGCACGGCGGGCCTGTGTGACGCCGGTCTCGGTCAGCGCGACGTCCGTCGTGCCCTGGAACCGGCGCTCCACGTTCCAGGCGGTCTGGCCGTGCCGCCAGAGGATGACGCGGCGGCCACGACCCGGCCCCCGGTCGGCGGCTCCGGCGGGGCCACTCACCGAAGCTCCCCGAATCCGGCGGCCTCGTCCTCCTCGGCCTGCAGCTTGGCGTGCTCCTGGGCCTTGCCTCGGGTCGCCTTGGCGTCGGCGGGCAGCTCCAGCTCGGGGCAGTCCTTCCACAGCCGCTCGAGGGCGTAGAAGACACGCTCCTCGCTGTGCTGGACGTGGACGACGATGTCGACGTAGTCGAGGAGGATCCAGCGGGCGTCTCGGTCGCCCTCACGGCGTACCGGCTTGGCGCCGAGCTCCTTCTGCAGGCGCTCCTCGATCTCGTCGACGATCGACTTGACCTGGCGGTCGTTGGGAGCGGAGGCCAGCAGGAAGGCGTCCGTGATCGACAGCACGTCGCTGACGTCGTAGGCGATGATGTCGTGCGCGAGCTTGTCGGCGGCCGCCTGTGCGGCGGCGGTGATGAGCTCGATGGAGCGGTCGGTGGCGGTCACTACGTGGCTTTCCGTCGGCGGACACTTGTGCTCAAGGGTCTCACGGACCGCCGACGGCACCCCACGCGATTTAAGCGATCACCCGGACGCCGAGGGCTTGTAGTCCTCACCCAGGACGACCGCCACGTCCGCGTTCCCGGGGACGGTGCCCTTCTTCACGGCGCCGTCGTCCAGGCCCAGGGTCTTGGCGACCTCGGTGGCGTTCTCCTTGTCGGCGGCGTCCGCGTAGAGCACCTGGGAGGTGGCCTTCGTGTTCGACGAGGTGCCGGCCTCCAGGAAGGTGAAGCCGCCGTTGAGGAGCACCACGCGCGCGTTCTCGGTGTTGGCCTTGGCGCCGCTGGCGTTCTGGACGGAGACGCTGACGGCCGCGTCCTTGTCGGGGCTCTTCGCGGTGCCGCCGAGGACGTTCTTGACGACGCTCGCGCTCGCGTCGGCGCTGAGTGTGCCGTCGGTCCGGACGGGCAGCAGGGTGGTCTTGTAGTCGCCGCCCTTGGCGAGCTCGGCGAGTTTGGCGAGGAAGGCGCCGAGATCCTTGTCGGTCAGCGAGGGGTCGAGGATCTGCGCCAGGGTCTGGACGGTGACGGTGGCGCCCTGCGCGTCGGAGGACATCTTGCGCAGCACGCCCTGCATGACCTGGCCGAACCGCTCCAGCTGGGCGTTCTGGGCCTCGCCGGTGGCGCGGTAGGTGGCGTAGGCGACGGCCATCTTGCCGCTGAGGGTCTGGTCCTCCCCCTTGGTGACGAGCGGGGCCTCGCCCTTCTTGGCGCCGGGGGCGGGCACGGCCGTGTCGGTGTCGACCTCGATGTTGCCGACGAGGTCGACGAGGTTCTGCAGGTAGGGGGTGTCCAGGCGCCAGGTGCCCTGGATCTGGGTGCCGAGGACGGTGTCCAGGGCGTCGCGTGTGCCGGCCGAGCCGTCGCCGTCGACGGACTTGGCGAGGGTCGTGGTGCTGCCGTCCTCGTCCGTGAGGACGAGGGAGTTGGGCAGCAGGACCGTGGTGGCCTGCTTGGTGGTGGTGTTGTCGACGAGCAGCGCCGTGGCGGTGCCGCCCCCGGCGGTGTTGTGCAGGTGGACCACGATCACGTCGCGTTTCTGGGCGGCGGTGGCGGTCGTGGTGCCGGTGCCGGAGTCCGCGGACGACGACAGACCGGGCAGCTTTCCGGCGTACCAGAGGTAGCCCACCCCGCCGGCCGCGAACACCGCCAGGACCACGACGAGGGCGACCAGACGGCCGCGGGCGCGGCGTTTGGCCTCCTCGCGGCGCTCGGTGCGGTTCTCGGTGAAGTTCAGCCAGTCGATGACGTCCTCGGAGTCACCGTCAGGTTCCTCCACGAAGGCGAACTGCTCGGTGTGGTAGTCCCGTTGGGCCGCCGCGTCGTCGGACCCGGCTTCGTTCCCGGTGCCGTTGCCGTTCCCGGTGCCGTTGCCGTTCCCGGTCCTGGTCTCGTTCTCGACCGGACCGGCCTGCTGCGGGATGTAGGCGGTCTGCTCGGCGACGCGGGGCTGTTCGACCCGTGGCTGCTGACCGCTGGTGGCGGTCTGCCCGTAGGGGTCGTACGGGGTCTGGGTCGCGGTGCCGTAGGGGTCGTAACCGACGGGTGCCTGGCGACCGGTGTCGTACGCGGGGGTGGGTGGCTGCTGACCGGTGTCGTACGGGTCGTAGACGGGCGTCTGCTGCCCGCCCGTGGCGTACGGGTCGTAGCCGTACCCCTGCCGGCCCTGACCCTGGCCCTGGCCCTGGGGCTGGCCCTGGGGCTGGCCCTGCTGCCCGTACGGGTCGTAGGCCTGCTGAGGCGCCTGCTGGGGCGGGACCTGTCGGTAGACGGGCTGCCCGTACTCGTCGTAGCCGACGAGTTCGTAGGGGTCGCCGCCGTACCCCGCGTCGTATCGGTCGTTCACCGGCACCCCTCTCGGCTCACTCGCCGCGGTACAGCTCGCGCTTGTCGATGTAGCGCACAACACCGTCCGGCACCAGGTACCAGACGGGGTCGCCCTTGGCGACTCTCGCACGGCAGTCTGTGGAGGAGATGGCGAGCGCGGGCACCTCGACGAGCGAGACGCCCCCCTCCGGGAGGCCGGGGTCGGACAGGACATGTCCCGGCCGGGTGACCCCGACGAAGTGCGCGAGGGAGAACAGCTCCTCGCTGTCCCGCCAGGTCAGGATCTGACCGAGGGCGTCCGCACCGGTGATGAAGAAGAGGTCGGTGTCGGGGTTGAGGGCCCGCAGGTCGCGCAGGGTGTCCACGGTGTAGGTGGGGCCGCCGCGGTCGATGTCGATGCGGCTGACCGAGAACTGCGGGTTCTCGGCGGTCGCGATGACCGTCATCAGGTAGCGGTCCTCGGCCGGGGAGACACTGCGGTGGGTCTTCTGCCATGGCTGGCCGGTCGGGACGAACACGACCTCGTCCAGGTGGAACTGCGCGGCGACCTCACTGGCCGCCACGAGGTGTCCGTGGTGAATCGGATCGAACGTCCCGCCCATGACGCCGAGGCGGCGCTTGCCCGGGTTCGACGGGCCGGTAGGCATGTCCTGCTCTCCCATGCGTGCAGACCCTACCGGCCCGGTCCCGGCGCCCCGGCCGGCGGATGCCCGGAGCGCCCCGCTATGCCGGACTGCCCGTCGGTGAACATGTGGCGTCTCAGCGGTCGCGGTTGAAGCGGGTCGTGATCCACAGCAGGAGCAGCAGGATGACGAAAGCGCTGCCGCCGGTGATGTACGGGCTGAGGCTCTCGTGGTTGCCGCCGTGCTCCTCGCCCTCGGCGGCGAGGGTGACCAACTGGGCAGCGGCGCTGTGAAGGCTCATCTTCGGCAGGACCTATCCGGTGAGGGTGGGATAAAGATGTCGGCCCATCGTAAGCGGGCGGCTCGGCGGCGATCACGCCGACTCCGCCTTTGGGAACCTTCCCGACGGCTCAGTCGTCCTTCCGCTTGTATCCCCGCAGCAGGAACCACGCGGTGAGCACACAGCCCAGGATCATCACGACCAGTACGACGCGGAGCAGATTCCCCGCCCCCTGCTGCTGGGCGGCGCCGGCGGCTTCGGTGAGCCAGGCGGCTGCGGGTCGGTGCTCCATGGCGTGGGACTCCTTCGGTGTAGTGCCCGTCCAAGGTAACTCCGCCTAGGCTGGGCCCAGCTTCGGGGGCGCAAAGGACCGCACAAGGGTCCGTAAAGGGTCAGGTAAAGGCCACACAGACGCACATGGGGGAAGACATGTCCGACGACGGCCACGACAACGACGGCACGGGCCACGAGAACGTGCCGAGCAGGCAGCGCAGGCGCTTCCCCGGAATCTCCTCGCGTGCGTACGAGCACCCCGCCGACCGCTCCGCGCTGGTGGCGCTGCGCAAGCTGAGCGGCTTCGACACGGTGTTCAAGGCGCTCAGCGGACTGCTGCCCGAGCGAAGCCTCAGGCTGCTGTTCCTGTCCGACTCCGTGCGGGTCTCCGACCAGCAGTTCACGCACCTCAACGACATGCTGCGGGACGCCTGTTACATCCTGGACCTGGAGAAGGTCCCGCCGATGTACGTCAACCAGGACCCGCAGCCCAACGCGATGTGCATCGGTCTGGACGAGCCGATCATCGTGGTCACCACCGGGCTCGTCGAACTGCTCGACGAGGAGGAGATGCGGGCGGTCATCGGCCACGAGGTGGGCCACGCCCTGTCGGGTCACGCCGTGTACCGGACGATCCTGCTGTTCCTGACGAACCTGGCGATCCGGGTCGCCTGGATCCCGCTGGGCAACCTCGCGATCATGGCGATCGTGACGGCGCTGCGCGAGTGGTTCCGCAAGTCGGAGCTGTCCGCGGACCGCGCTGGTCTCCTCGTCGGCCAGGATCTGAAGGCGTCGATGCGCGGCCTGATGAAGATCGCCGGCGGCAACCACCTGCACGAGATGAACGTGGACGCGTTCCTGCAGCAGGCCGAGGAGTACGAGGCGGGCGGCGACCTGCGCGACTCCGTGCTGAAGATCCTCAACGTGCTTCCCCGCACCCACCCCTTCACCACCGTGCGTGCGGCCGAGCTGAAGAAGTGGGCCGAGTCCCGCGACCACCAGCGGATCATGGACGGCCACTACACGCGGCGCAGCGAGGACAAGGACACCTCGGTCACGGACTCCTTCCGCGAGTCAGCCTCCCACTACGCGACCAGCGTCAAGAGCTCCAAGGACCCGCTGATGAAGCTGGTCAGCGACATCGCGGGCGGGGCGGGCGACCTCGGCGGCCGGGTGCGGCGCGGCTTCGGCGGCTTCACGGGCCCCACCCCGTCGGACGACCAGCCGCCGCGCAACGGCTCGGACGGCCCGACGGACACCCCTCCTCGTGACGGGGAGTGACCGCCCTCACGACGAGAACCGTCGGCCCTCGTGACTGACGGGAACCGGCGGCTCGGGCGACGGGAACCCGCGCTTCACGTCCTCGGCTGGGCGCTCGGCGCCAGGGCGCCGCACAGGGGCGTCGCGCCACCGGTTGCGTAGGGGTCCGTGCCGGCCGGTCCGCCCGCCTTCGCGGTCTGGCCGGCCAGCAGGGGGCGCAGGTGGTTGGTGGAGTCCTCGGCGCAGGACAGGGGGCCGGCCTGGACGTAGGACACGATCAGCTGGACCTGGTGGGTGCGCAGGTCCTCGCGGTCGAAGCGGAAGTGCAGCTCGCGGCGGACGGTGAACAGGGAGGCCGGGGCCGTGGCGGCGGCGCCGGTGGGCCGTAGCGCGTATACGAAGGTGTGGTCGGCGGTGACCTCGAGGGTCGCGGAGTCGGTCTCGGCGGCCTGCAGTGTGCCCTGGACTCGGATGTTGCTGTCGGCCAGCTGGGCCTGCGCGGGGTCGAAGCGGACCAGCCAGCCGGTCGGCGCGTGCCTGCCGTCGGCGGCCGGGTGGCTGAAGCTCTCGTCGAACTGGTCGAGCTGGTCGGCGTCGATCAGGGCGCGCACGGGCCGCACCTGCTGCCCGGTGAGCACCTCCGGGAAGAGCGAGGAGTGCACGATGTAGTCCTTGGCCGTGAACAGCGCGGTGACGACCTGGCTGTCGGAGAAGTGCGCGGTGCTCCGCGACGGGGGCAGCGAAATGCCCTCGGCGCCGATGCGGAACTGCGCGGCGGGGCTACGCGCGAACAGGGACTCGGGGTCGGCCGCCCCGGGCACGACGCCCTGCGGGGAGAGCGGGATGACGGTCATCCGCAGGGGCTCGACCGGCCCGCGCGCCATCGCACTCTGGTAGGGGCTGCGTACGCCCATGTAGACGGCGGTACCGAAGGCCACGGCGATCAGCAGGACGAGCATCAGCGCCTGCCGGGACAGCCCGCGCCGCAGGGGCGGGCGGCGGCGGACGGCGGGCGCGTGGTCTGCTATGCGCTCCTGGGCGGAGTATTCCTGAAGGCGGGCAGCACGGACGAACGATTCGTCGAAGACGACGGATCGGTACTCGTCCTCGCCACCTCCCGGAGTGCCCTCGGGTGTCCCCTCCGGTGGGTCTCCAAGCCCGGCCATACTTTCAGAGTAGGTCGCGCGGACCCCAGGTAAACGCCCTGCTGTACGACAACTTCTGACAGGTTCTCACCAGCTTCGGCCCCGCACCCACCGCCCTCGCACGCCCCTGCGTCGCACATGTGTTCAGGGCGTGCGCGGGACCGCCGAGACGGGTGGCTGAGAGTAGCTGGCGGAGGCCGACGGTGGAGGCACGCTGCCCTGTTCGAGACCGGTCGTGGCGGGCGGCGGCACCGGGTCGCGGTTGCCCGAGGACGCGCCCCGGTAGACCGCGGCGAAGGCCAGCGCGACCATGCCGACGCCCATGACAACGGCCAGCATCCAGGCCACGGGGCGGTGCCAGCGGACCTGCCTGCCGTAGGTCCCGGGAGCGCCGTAGCGGCCTTCGAGGAGGTCGGCGTCGTCCAGGTCGTCGAGATCCGGATCATGGCCGAAAACGCCGGGTCCGTAGGCGTCGTCGTAGCGGTCGCCTCGGGCGCGGGCTCTGCGGGCCTCGGCCTCGGAGGCCTCGGCTCTCGCCTGCGCGGCGGCCAGGAGGCGTTCGACGGCGGTCGGCTCGTGCACCACGGCCGCCTGTACGAAGGCCTCGTCGAAGACCACGGAGGCGAACTCTTCGTCCGACGCTCCGCGGTCGTGGTCGTCGTCGGGCTCCCAGCCGTCAGGGAACGGCATGCCCCCCACGTCCTCCGGCACGGATCCAGAGTAGACCTGGGGGGTCAATTTGGGCAGACGGTATGGAAATTCATCCGCCGGATGAGACGCCTGTCACGGCGCCCGTCCGGCCCGGCGAACGCGTCAGCGCCGTACGTGCCCGTCGCCCGTGACGATGTACTTGGTGCTGGTCAGCTCCGGCAGGCCCATCGGGCCGCGGGCGTGCAGTTTCTGGGTGGAGATGCCGATCTCCGCGCCGAAGCCGAACTGGCCGCCGTCGGTGAAGCGGGTCGAGGCGTTCACGGCGACCGTGGTGGAGTCGACCAGCTGGGTGAACCGGCGGGCCGCCTGCTGCGACGTGGTGACGATGGCCTCGGTGTGACCGGAGGTCCACAGCCGGATGTGCTCGACGGCCCGGTCGAGGGAGTCGACGACGGCGGCGGCGATGTCGTAGGAGAGGTACTCGGTCTCCCAGTCCTCGGGCGTGGCCTCGACCACGGTCGCCTTGGAGTCCTTGGCGTAGGCCAGCACGCGCTCGTCGGCGTGCACGGTCACACCCGCCTCCGCGAGGGCGTCGAGGGCGCGGGGCAGGAAGACGGGGGCGATGTCCTGGTGGACCAAGAGGGTCTCGGCGGCGTTGCACACACTCGGCCGCTGCGCCTTGGAGTTGATCAGGATGTCGATCGCCATGTCGAGGTCGGCGTGGGCGTCGACGTAGACGTGGCAGTTGCCGGTGCCGGTCTCGATGACCGGGACGGTGGACTCCGTGACGACGGTCTGGATGAGCGAGGCGCCGCCGCGCGGGATGAGGACGTCGACCAGACCGCGGGAGCGCATCAGCTCGCGCACGCTGTCGCGGCCCTCGCCGGGCACCAGCTGGACGGCGTCGGCGGGCAGCCCGGCGCCGCCGACGGCGTCACGGATCACCCGGACGAGAGCGGTGTTCGATTCGAAGGCGGAGGACGAGCCGCGCAGCAGGACGGCGTTGCCGGACTTCAGGCAGAGGGCGGCGGCGTCCACGGTGACGTTCGGGCGGGCCTCGTAGATGATGCCGACGACGCCGAGCGGGACCCGGACCTGGCGCAGGTCGATGCCGTTGGGGAGGGTGGAGCCGCGGACGACCTCACCGACGGGGTCGGGCAGCGCCACGACGTCCCGCACGTCGGAGGCGATGGCCCGCACCCGCTCCGGGGTGAGGGTCAGCCGGTCGATGATCGACTCGCTGGTCCCGGCCTCGCGGGCCTTGGCGATGTCCTCGGCGTTGGCCTCGACGATCTCGCTCGTGCGGACCTCCAGCGCGTCCGCGATGGCGAGCAGCGCGTCGTCCTTGGCGGCCCGGGGCAGCGGCGCGAGGTCGGCGGCGGCCGCCTTGGCGCGGTAGGCGGCGCGGGTGACCGGGGACATGGAGTCGTACGGCGAAAGCGTGGTCATACGGGAAGGGTAGTGCGCCACGCGGACCCGTCCACCCTTCGTTCCACCCCGCGAGACATCCCTGAGGCGAACTTTGGGGCACCCCCGAGGCGGGCCTGGCCACCCTGAGGCGTCCCCCGAGCGCGCCGCGCCGCGACACACTCGCGAACGGTGTCAATAAACGGTGTCAATAGGGGTGAACCCCGACAGGGGTCGCCGGCGCCGGGCCGTAGCCTTCCGCGATGCGCTGGTGGTAGGTCTGGCGGTCGATGACCTCCAGGCCGACGATCTCCCAGGGCGGCAGCCCCGCCGTCTGGCGGTGCTCCCCCCACAGGCGCAGGGCGACGGCGGCCGCGTCATGCAGGTCGCGGGCCTCCTCCCAGTACCGGATCTCGGCGTGATCGCCCGCATATCTGCTGGTCAGGAGGAAGGGGTGGTCGTGGGCGAGCTGTTCGAGGGCGCGCCGGACCTCCTTCACCGGGGCTTCCTCGCCGGACACGCTGAGGGTGACGTGCCACAGCCGGGCGACGTCCATGGGCTGCTCGCCCTTCGCCTCGGCGGCCTCCTGGGCCCGGTACCGCTCACCGGCCGCCACACTGGTCAGGGCGCGCTCCTCGCCGGGCGCCCGCGACGACGAACCCGCCGCGCGTGACGACGCCGGCCCGGCCGTACGCGAGGACGACGCCGAGGACGCCGACGACACGGACGACGTCGATCCGGTTTCGCCGGTACTCCCACGGGTCGCTGCCACCCCAGGGCGCACTCGTCTCACGACGGCCTCCTTTACGCAGCGCTCGTGCGGAATGTGTGCCGCGGTCGCCCGCCGGACTCCCGCAGCCTGTCCCTGAGACAAAGTTGAGCAGGCCGCACGCCTCCGTGGGGCGGTTTCACGGAACGTCCCCCACCGGTACGGACCGTTCGAGCGGTTTACGGGTGAAGGATCACCAGGTCGTCCCGGTGGACGACCTCGCGTTCGTACTCCGCGCCGAGCTCCCGCGCCAGGTCCCGGGTCGACCGGCCGATCAGCTGGGGGATCTCCTTGGCGTCGAAGTTGACGAGGCCGCGGGCCACCGCGCGCCCGGCGGTGTCGCGCAGTTCGACGGGGTCGCCGGCGCTGAACTCGCCCTCGACGGCCGCGATCCCGGCCGGCAGCAGCGAGGTGCGCCGCTCGACGACCGCCCGCACGGCCCCGTCGTCCAGGGTCAGCGACCCCTGCGGGGTCGACGCGTGCTGAAGCCACAGCAGCCGGTCCGCCGAGCGTTTGCCGGTGGGGTGGAAGTAGGTGCCGGTGTCGCCGCCGGTGAAGGCGTCGGCCGCGTGGACGGCGCTGGTGAGGACCACGGGGATGCCGGCGGCGGCCGCGATCCGGGCGGCCTCGACCTTGGTCACCATGCCGCCGGTGCCGACGCCCGCCTTGCCGGCGCTGCCGATCTCGACGTGCGCGAGATCCGCGGGGCCGCGCACCTCGGCGATCCGCGAGGTGCCGGGCTTGCTGGGGTCGCCGTCGTAGACGCCGTCGACATCGGAGAGCAGGACGAGCAGGTCGGCGTGGACGAGGTGGGCGACGAGGGCGGCGAGCCGGTCGTTGTCCCCGAAGCGGATCTCGTCGGTGGCGACGGTGTCGTTCTCGTTCACGATCGGGAACGCACCCATCGCGAGCAGCTTGTCCAGGGTGCGGGAGGCGTTGCGATGGTGGGCGCGCCGGCTCATGTCGTCGCTGGTCAGCAGCACCTGGCCGACGCGGACGCCGTAGCGGGCGAAGGAGGCGTTGTAGCGGCCCACGAGCAGGCCCTGGCCGACGCTCGCGGCGGCCTGCTGGCGTGCGAGGTCCTTGGGGCGGCGGCGCAGGCCCAGCGGGGCGAGGCCTGCGGCGATGGCGCCGGAGGAGACGAGGACGATCTCCTTCTCTCCCCCGCTGCGGCTCTTGGCGAGGACGTCGACGAGCGCGTCGACCCGGTCGGCGTCGAGGCCGCCGGAGGCGGTGGTCAGCGACGAGGAGCCGACCTTGACGACGATCCTGCGGGCCTCGCCCACGGCCTGCCTTGCCCCTGCCACCTTGTTCTTCGCCCCTCGCGTAGGTCCACGGCTGCCCGCCAGGCAATCTACGCGAACAGGGGCGCAGGCCGCGCGCGGGTTTCACTTCGCGGACAGCGGCGGACCCTTGGACGTCGTCCCCGTCGGGGAAGCCCTCCACCGCGATGTGATGGCCGCCAACGGCGGCAACCTGATCTTTGCGCTAGTTCGACTACTCGTTCGACTCGCGCATCCACGGCACGGCAACATCGCGGCGCTCCTGGCGGGCACGCCCGCGGACCTCGACCCGGTGGGCCTCGCTCACACCGCCGCGGGTCCCCCCGGTCTGACCGTGCGTCGGCGGAGTCTGCTGAGCCTTCGGCGGACCTTGCGGGTGAAGCCTCGCAGGAAGGCTTCGGTGGGGTCCTTGCGCCAGCCGGGGTACGCCTTGGCCTCGCGGGGTTCGGCGAGGTAGACGCGGTCGGGGATGCCGGCCTCGGCGGAGCCGTAGTGCGGGTAGGCCAGATAGAGCTGGGTGTTGCGCTTCTTCAGCACGGGCGTCGGCTCGGTCTTGGCCTGGATGAACTCGAGGACGTCCACGAGGAGGTCGGCGCGCTGCCGGGCGACCAGCTCCAGGCGCAGCCGCTCATGGACGTTGAGGCGTTGGGCCACGCCCTCGTTCCAGTAGGCGTCCATCAGCGGCTTGGCCAGCTCCAGCTTGGTGCGCCGGATCTCCTCGTCGTTCTTGAGGAAGATGGGCCCGAACTGCGGCAGCACGGTGACCAGGAACGGACGGACCATGAGCACATCACGCTTGGCGCCGGGCGGAACCAGGCGCTCCAGCAGGCCCATCAGGGCGCGCGCGGAGTCGAAGCGCAGCGTGTAGCTCCCGGTCTTCGTCACCTGCTTGCCGTCGGTGCGGCCCACCAGGTAGTAGCAGGTGTAGTCGGCGACCACGGAGATGCCGTCGGCCCGCAGATAGGCCTCCATGGTGAACAGGGCGTCCTCGCCCGTCCACAGGGACTCGTCGAAGCGCATGTCGTGCCGGGTCAGCAGCTCGCGGCGGAACAGCTTCTGCGCGCTCAGCGTGAACTTGATGTTGGAGGAGAACACGTCCGTACGCCCGACGTTCTTGCCGAACATCGACTTGGCCGCGTTGCGGTTGACGCCTTGGATCTTGCCGAGGACGACGTCCGTGGCGTTGGCGTCGGCCATGGCGACCATGCGCTCCAGGGCCTCGGCGCCGAGCCTGTCGTCGGCGTCGAGGAAGAACACATAGCGACCGGTGGCCTTGTCGAGGCCGACGTTGCGCGGGCCGCTGGGGCCGCCGGAGTTCTCCTGCCGGATCACCGTGACGGCCATGGGGGCGCGGGCGGCGAACTCCTCCAGGTACTCCCCGGTGCCGTCCCGGGAGCCGTCGTCCACGGCTATGACCTCGATGCGGGCCGGGTCCAGCGTCTGTGCCTCGACCGATGCCAGGCATTCGACCAGGTACGGCATCGCTTCGTACGCCCCGATGACCACGGTGACGTCAGGCTGCGCAACGGTCACTGTTCCCTCTCACCACGCAACTGTCCCCCCAATGAACCTCTGGACATCCGGTAGACGACGGATGAACGCAGAGGGTTGCCTCGGTTTCCTCACGTGTTCCATTTCACAGGATGCGCGAAAGGCCGGGCCCTCCGGAGATTATCCCTCCGAGGGGCCCGGCCTCAGCACACGTCCGTCAGGCGGGCGTCAGACGGCCGTCACACCCTTGGACAGTTCCGCCTCGTCGTCCGGCGGGCCGTCCAGCGGATCCATCAGCACCGCGCCGTGGGACTCCTGGCCGACGTTGCGTGCCTCGGCCTTCAGCGCCAGGTCGGTGAGCGCGGTGTCGAACCGTTCGAGGGACGTGGGCTCGTCGGTGCCGAGCAGGTACTCCTTGAGTTCCTTGCGGTCCTTGGCCAGCGGATCGGCCCCCGGGTCGCGCACCGCGTCCAGCAGCTGGTCCAGCTCGGCGGCGCTGTTGCTGAGGAGCACCGCCGCACGCACCGCGGTGTTCTGGCGCCGGAACTCCTCCGCGCCCAGCTCCGCGGAGTCCGTCACCGCATACGGCTTACCGCTCGCGATGAAGTCGGAGACCACGCTGGAGATGTCGGAGACCATCGCCTCGGAGGCGTTGAAACAGTCGTACAGCCGGGGTCCCGCGCCGGTGATCACCCGGTGCTCGAAGGAGGGGAAGGAGCGCCAGTAGGTCTCGTTCCACTCGGCGCGCAGCCGGGCGGCCTCCTCGTGCTTGCGGACGTCGACGATGCCGTCACGGCTGGTCACGGCCTCGTCGGCGCGCTCGTCGAAGGCCAGCGAGAGGCCGTCCAGGCGGGCCTTGAGGCGGGTCAGCTCGGCCTTGGCCTTCGCCTGTGAGGCCGGGTCCGCGGTGAAGCGGGAGTCGGCCGCGCGCTCGGCGGCCGCCTTCTTGATCAGGGCGGTGATCCGCCGGTGCGCGGCGGCCGCCTTGGCGCTGCGGTTGCCCGTGAACGGGTGCGGCTTGTACAGGACGCGGACCGGGGGCTCGGCCGCGATCAGCTTCTTGACGATGTTCTCGCCGGCCAGGATGAGCGAGGTGTTGCCCGGGTTGTCGTCCCAGCCCTCCCAGGTGGGCGCGTAGAGAACCGTGGGGATCCGGTCCCGCGGGGGAGCGTCGTGCCCGGCCGCGATCGGCGCGAGCTGCGGGCGGCCGACCTCGACGACGTCCTCGTCGCGGATGCCGACGTCGGCGATGGCGTACCGGTCGCGGCCGGCGCGGCCGGCGACCCACACCTCGTCGTAGGCCTTGGTGAACGGGTTGACGCTGGCGGCCTTGTCGCTGTCGCCGTGGCCGATGAACACGTGCTTCATGGTCGGCACGCGCAGCAGGTGGATGTTCTTGCCGACGTTCGCGCAGTACAGCGCGACCCGCACCATGGACAGGTCGAGGTTCATCAGATGGATCCCGCCGGGCACGCAGATGACCGGCACGGAGGTGGGCGCCATCTTCTCCAGGATGGTGCGCTCCCGCAGGAGGATCAGCGGCCGGGCCTCCATCTGCTCCATGGTCTCCAGCCACATGTTGACCTGGTAGGCGGAGTCGTCGGAGCCGGAGAAGTACAGCACCGTCTCCGGGCGGTACTCGCGCAGCCAGGCGCTGACCGCGGCCAGGACCTTGGGGGCCCTCGGCGGGAGCCGTCGCCCGCGCAGGTGCGGCACCAGGGCGAGGACGTACAGCGCGCCCAGACCGAGCGTGACGGCGATGCCGACGTAGCCCGGGCGCACCGAGTCGGTGAGCGCGCAGACGAGCAGGCCCACGACGGCCGCGAGGTCGAGGTGGAGCATCTTCACGGTGGCGCGGCGCAGCAGGAGACGCGGCGGGGCGTCCGGTATGCGCAGCCGGGAGGCCATGTCGACGTTCCTGGTCGCGACCGGCATCTGACGGCGCTTACCGATCAGGGTGACCAGCGCGCCCTGCGGGGCCTGGAGACCGAAGAACACCGTGAAGCACGCGATCGCCGCGTAGAAGACCGGCTCCTGGGAGAGGTCCAGTCTCGCCAGCAGCAGGATCAGCAGCAGCTCGCGGACCAGGAACCGGGTGGACAGACCGGCCCGCACCTTGGACAGCAGGCCGATGAGGCGACTGCCCTTGCGGTGAAGGTAGAGGTCCGCCAGGTACGTCACGGCGGCCGCGGCGGCGAAGGCAGGGGCGCTCGGGACGAGCGCGGCCGCCATGAGGCCGGGGTAGCCCAGCATCATGAGGACCGCCGCGGCCAGTTCGGCCGCGGAGCCCACCCGGGCTACGCGAATAGCGGTGGATATCACGGAGAAACCTGCTCTGGGAGGGGGCCGGTCATAGGTGCCTAAAAAGTCCGGAAAATCCTTTGTGAAGGTTTCGGAGGTTTTTCGGATGTTTCGAAAGCTTTACGGGTTCAGGCCTCTGTGAATTCTCCGTAAACAGGGAGCCACAGAGGCCTGAAAATTCGCTGGCTATTTACGCTTGATTATGCCACGCCGTCCTGACGGTCCAGGACGCCGGCCAGGGCCTGCTCGAAGCCGGAGGCCTTGCCCGCGGCCGCCGTCGGGTCCTGCTGGCGGACGTCGATGACATGGCCGGTGAGCTCGGAAAGCAGCACGTCAAGAGAGGTGCGGGCGACCGCCTCGGAGGAGAGCAGGCTGCCCGCGGGCTCCTGACCGAAGGCCTTGGTGCGCATGGGCGTCGCCGTACGCTCCGGGTTGACGCAGTTCACCCGGATGCCGTCACCGGCCCACTCGTCGGACAGGGCCTGGGTGAGGTTCACCATCGCGGCCTTGGTCGAGGAGTAGAGGCTGTACTCGGCACGGCCGCGGGTGTAGCTGCTGGAGGTGTACAGCAGCAACTGGCCCTTCGTCTCGGCGAGGTACTTGTAAGCCGAACGTGCGATCTGCACCGGGGCCAGGTAGTTGACCTTCAGCGCTTCCTCGATGGTCGCGTTGTCGGTCTCGGCCAGCTTGCCGATGCGCAGCACGCCCGCGGTGTTGACGACGTAGTCGATGCGCCCCGTCTCGCTGTACGCCTTGGACAGGGCGTCGTCGACCTCCTCCGGGTTCTCCACATGTGTGCCGGTGGTGGAGCGGCCCAGGGCGTAGACGTGGGCGCCGTAGGACCCGGCGAGTTCGGCGATGTCCTTGCCGATGCCGTACGAACCGCCGAAGACGACCACGGTCTTGCCGGTGAGGAGCTCGCGGTAGACCTCTTCGCCCATCTGCTCGGGGGCGGCCGAGGAGGCCAGTTGGAACAGTTTGTCGGCGAGGAACACGTCGACGGGCTGGGTCACCTTCATGTTGTACTCGTCGCCCGCCACGACGTGGATCGGCACGTCGGGCAGGTAGCGCAGTACGACCGTGCAGTCGTCCGTGGCCTGGAAGTTGGGGTCGCCCGCCGCCACCTCGTACGCCCGGCGGATGGTGGACAGCTTGAACGCCTGCGGGGTCTGGCCGCGGCGCAGCCGGGAGCGGTCCGGGATCTCCGTGATGAACTCGCCGTCCTCGCCGTGCGTGCGCGTGACGATGATGGTGTCCGCGGACGGGATGGCGACGTCGACGGCCTGGTAACGCTCCAGCGCCGCCACGCAGTCGTCGATGACGCGCCGCGAGAGCAGGGGGCGTACGGCGTCGTGGAAGAGGACGTTGAGGTCCTCGCCGTCGGCCAGTCCCTCACCCAGGGCGGCGATGGCGCGCTCGGTGGTCTCGTTGCGCGTGGAGCCGCCCTCGATGATCGCCCGGACCTTCTCGAACCCGGCCTTGGACACGATCTTCTCGACGTCCGACACATAGCCCGGCGCCATCAGCACGATGATGTCGTCGACCGAGTCGGCCTTCTCAAAGGTGGTCAAGGTGTGTTCGATGACGGCCTTGCCGGCGATCTTCAGCAGCTGCTTGGGGATCGACAGACCCACCCGCTGACCGGTGCCACCGGCCAGGATCACTGCGGTGGTACGGGGCTTGGCTATGCGCTGGGACACAGAGGACCTACCTTGGGACGACAGGGACGGTGAAAGCGTCCCACTTTCGGTTACCGCGATGCAAGGTGAGCGTCGTTCGCTGCAAATATGCTCGCAACCTGGCATTCACCTTCCACCGCAGGCGATTGCTGAGCCGTCGACGCGGCTTCCCATGGAAGCCCCCTGGAAATCCTGTGAGTAACTCCACAAGGCGTAACCCATTGCCGAGAGTGACGAGAATGACCGCAGTGACAGCGGCGGTGACGAGGCTGACTCTAACGTCTGTGGACGGGTGTCAGCGCCGCCGCAGCCGTTTGAGGCACCGGTGTCCGGGTACGCGTACGAGTTCCTTCGGCTAGGTCCGGCGCACGGCGCGCGCCGCGGTCCGGGCGGGCCCGCGACCACCGCCGCCGGCGCCCCGTACAGGGTCTGAGCGGCCACCTCGGGCACGATCCGATCCGGGCGACCCCCGGCCTGCCGGGCCCCCGACCATTCGTACGTCCATCCGTTGGATGTGGAGATCTTCACGTCCCGTGAGGTCGGACTACACGTGTTCTTCATATGCATGACCGGCCCGTCGCGGATCGGTTCCGGCCGGCCTCGAATAGAGCCCGTCGGACAGGTCATTGCGACGGACAGGTCATTGCCGCGGAATTCCACACGTTCCGCGAGGGCAGCCTTTACGGGGGCCTGAGCGTCGTTACGCGGCCCGGCCGGTCCCTCTTTTCGCTGCCATCGGCTGAACTCAGGATTCGCGTGCATGACAAGTGACGGGACAAAGAAGGACCCGTTGCGGGCTCACCGCAACGGGTCCGACAGGTGAAGGGAAGAGGGCTGGACGGGCTAGACAAGCTCGGAGGGCTGGACGAGCTCGGAGGGCTAGAAGGGCTCGAAGCCCTCGAACTCCTGGGCCGCCTCGTCGCGTTCGGCCTGCTTGTCCCGGCGGCGCTGGGTCGCGGGGCGCGGCTCCTCGAAGCGGTGGTCCTCTCCGCGGCGGCCGAGCATCTCGGCGCCGGCCGTCACGGACGGCTCCCAGTCGAAGACGACCGCGTTGTCCTCGGGGCCGATGGCGACGCCGTCGCCGCCGCGGGCGCCCGCCTTCATCAGCGCGTCCTCGACACCGAGACGGTTGAGCCGGTCGGCGAGGTAGCCGACGGCCTCGTCGTTGTTGAAGTCGGTCTGCCGAACCCAGCGTTCGGGCTTCTCGCCCCGGACGCGGAACAGACCGTCCTCCTCCAGGCTGACGGTGAAGCCGGTGTCGTCGACCGCCTTGGGACGGATGACGATCCGGGTCGCCTCCTCCTTCGGCTTGGCCGCGCGCGCCGTACCCACCATCTCGGCGAGGGCGAAGGAGAGCTCCTTCAGCCCCATGTGGGCGACCGCGGACACCTCGAAGACGCGGTAACCGCGATCTTCCAGCTCCGGTCGCACCATCTCCGCGAGGTCCTTGCCGTCCGGCACGTCGATCTTGTTGAGGACCACGAGCCGCGGACGGTTGCCGAGGCCGCCGTACTGCTTGAGCTCCTCCTCGATGATGTCGAGGTCGGAGAGCGGGTCACGCTCGGATTCGAGCGTGGCCGTGTCGAGGACGTGCACCAGCACACTGCACCGCTCGACGTGGCGCAGGAACTCCAGGCCCAGGCCTTTGCCCTGGCTGGCGCCCGGGATGAGGCCCGGCACGTCGGCGATGGTGTACACGATCTCGCCCGCCGTCACCACGCCCAGGTTCGGGACGAGGGTCGTGAACGGGTAGTCCGCGATCTTCGGCTTGGCGGCGGACAGGACGGAGATCAGCGACGACTTGCCCGCGCTCGGGTAGCCGACGAGGGCCACGTCCGCGACCGTCTTCAGCTCCAGGACGATGTCGTGGAAATCGCCGGGCTCGCCGAGCAGCGCGAAGCCGGGTGCCTTGCGGCGGGCCGAGGAGAGGGCGGCGTTGCCGAGGCCGCCACGACCACCTTGGGCCGCGACGTAGGACGTCCCGTGGCCGACCAGGTCGGCGAGCACGTTGCCGGCCTTGTCCTGGATCACCGTGCCGTCCGGGACCGGCAGGACCAGGTCCTGGCCGTCCTTTCCGGAGCGGTTGCCGCCCTCACCGGGCTTGCCGTTGGTGGCGCTGCGGTGCGGCTTGTGGTGGTAGTCGAGGAGCGTGGTGACCGACTGGTCGACGACCAGGATCACATCGCCGCCACGGCCGCCGTTGCCCCCGTCGGGACCGCCGAGCGGCTTGAACTTCTCACGGTGGACGGAGGCACAGCCGTGGCCCCCGTTACCCGCGGCGACATGCAGTTCGACGCGGTCCACGAAGGTGGTCATGGTGGGTGCCTCCAGCACTACGAAAACAGGGGTATTACGCGGGTACTACTTGTACCGACTACTTGGTCAACACGCGAAAGGCGGACCCGCCTTCCCGTAAGGGAAGTGAGGTCCGCCTCGCGAAACGCTCGGTCTGAGCCGTGAATCAGGTGACGCAGGTGATGCGACTGATTCAGGCGACCGGGACGATGTTCACGACCTTGCGGCCACGGTGGGTGCCGAACTGCACCGAACCGGCCTGCAGGGCGAACAGCGTGTCGTCGCCGCCACGGCCGACGCCCGCGCCGGGGTGGAAGTGCGTGCCGCGCTGGCGGACCAGGATCTCACCCGCGTTGACGACCTGACCGCCGAAGCGCTTCACGCCGAGCCGCTGGGCATTGGAGTCGCGACCGTTCCGGGTGGACGATGCGCCCTTCTTGTGTGCCATGTCTCCTCAGTCCCTTACTTCGCAGCCGCGGGGATCTCAGTGACCTTGATCGCCGTGTACTGCTGGCGGTGGCCCTGACGACGGCGGTAGCCGGTCTTGTTCTTGTAGCGAAGGATGTCGATCTTGACGCCCTTGTGGTGGTCCACGACCTCGGCCTGGACCTTGATGCCGGCCAGCACCCACGGGTCGCTGGTCACAGCGTCGCCGTCGACAACGAGCAGGGTCGAGAGCTCGACCGTGTCGCCAACCTTGGCAGTGGAAATCTTGTCAACCTCAACGATGTCGCCGACAGCAACCTTGTGCTGGCGACCACCGCTGCGCACGATGGCGTACACGCTGATCTCACTCTCTCGCTCTGGGACGGCACCCCCGAAGTCCAGCCACCCGGGAACGAACACGGACGGCCTCTCCCGACCACCGAAGTACCGGCAACCAGGAGGAAAAGGTTTACGGGGATGTGGCATGCCAGTCGACACGCCGAGGGTCAAGGCTACGGGGCGCGTCTCCGGGGGTCAAACCGGGCCGGGGCCCGCTCATCTCACCTCTGCTCGTCCTCGGGGTTCTCGCCCCCCGGGACGCCGAACCCGGACGTGTCGAGCTCGAAGTCGAACGGCGCGGGAATCCGCACAGGCCGCCCGAAGGGAACGTTGGTCCGCGACCGGTACCCCTTGGGAGACGGATCCCAGAGAACGTTGATCTCCCCGACCCGCATATCAAGCAGCAGGTAGACCGGCACAACCCGCCCATACGTCTCCATCTTGTCGACCCAGTCGACATCCTTGGTGGAGTCGGAGGTCAGCTCGGCGGCGAGGGAGAGGGCGGCGCCGTCGGCGTGCCGGCCTTCGACGTCGAAGGCGGATACGTCGGCGACGAAGAGATCGGGCCCGTAGCCGCGCTCGGAGGGAGGGAAGACGAAGAGAAAGGGGGAAGTCTCCGTGACATGCCCGTCGGGCGCGTGCGCCTCCACCTGCTCACGCAGACTTCGCATGGGACGCAGGTAACGCAGCTTCGACCACGGCGACACGACGATCTTCCCCCGAATGAGCTCGGCCTTGTAGCCGGCAGGTGTGTCCAGTCCCTCGACGATCCGGAGCATGTCCTCAAAGGACCCACTCACAGGGGTGTCTATGGCCCGGGGGCGCTCGGTCATGACGGTCACCACGATCCTCCACTGATTACAGAGCGTGTCGCCTGCACCACGATAGCGCCGGGCTGTGACAGCCGCCCGCCCCTCGGCACGCTCACCCACCCACCTCGCACCACAGAAGCTTCCCGCCGCCCCCGGAGAGGCCGCCGCCGAGCGGATACCCACCCCACGCCTCGGCGTAATGGCATACGAGAAAGAGCCCGCGCCCACCCTCGGCGTCAGCGCCCGCCGAAACGGGGAGACGGCGGGACCCGGACCGCTTGTCGAAGGGGGGTGGGATGTAGGGGTTGGCGTCCCAGACACTCACGCGGAGCCGACTGCCGCCGAGGCCGCGAAGGCGCAGGGCGGCTGGACCTGCGGAGTGCCGGTAGGCGTTGGTGACGAGCTCCGTGGCCAACAGTTCGGCGGGGTCCTGGAGTTGGCGCATGCCGTGTCCGACGAGAACGGCTCTGAGCGTGACGCGGGCGATCCGGGCGGCCCGTGGGTCATGGGGCAGTTGAAGTGTGTACGCCCAGGTTGGAACCGCTTCGCACTCCGACGGGGATACGGTGACCATGAACGCCTCCTGCGGTGGGGGAAGTTGGCTCACTCGACGGTCCGGCCCGACCGGTCGGTGGCAGTGCCGCGCACGCATGTGAAGTGCGGCGCGGTGCGCTTCCGGGTTGTCGGCGGGGCCGGGTGAGCGGCTCGGGACTCACCGTAGCGGGGTACGTAGAATGGTTTCTACAGAATCTTCGGATGTATCCGACGTTCCACTCGTGTGGGTGACTCGTACAACGCAAGGCAAGGGAGCGGAAGCATGCCGCCACGGCAGACACCCACGGCACGCCAACTCCGCCTGGGCACCGAACTGCGCAAGCTCCGCGAGCAGGCGGGCCTCACCGCCCGCGCGGCCGGCGAGATGATCGGCGCGAACCAGGCACGCATCAGCAACATCGAGACAGGCCGCTTCGGCCTCAGCGAGCAGCGCATCCGCACACTCGCCCACAACTACGACTGCACCGACGAGGCCCTCGTCGACGCGCTCGTGGCCATGGCGACGCACCGCGAACGCGGCTGGTGGGAGGAGTACCGGGACACGCTGCCACCCCGCTTCCTGGACGTCGCAGAGATGGAGCACCACGCGGTCGCTCTACGCGTCGCCCAGGTCATCAACATCCCCGGCCTGCTCCAAACCCCGGAGCACGCCCGCGCCTTGTTCCGCCAGGTGGTGCCGGCTCTACGCCCACATGAGATCGAGTACCGCATCTCCCACCGGATCAAGCGCCAGGCCATCCTCCACCGGGACCAGCCACCGCAGTACACGGCGATCATCCACGAAGCCGCCCTACGTATGGGCTTCGGCGGCCGGGAAGTGGCGCGCGCCCAGCTGGACCACGTCATGAAGATGAGCGAACAGCCCCACGTCGCCGTCCGGGTAATCCCGTTCGACGGCACGGCCTTCCCCACCGTCGGCCACGGCCTGGACTACGCGCACGGGCCGGTCCCCGCCCTCGACACCGCCCAGCTCGACGCGGCCCATGGCAGCGAACTCATCGACTCCGTCGCACAGTTGGCCAAGTACCGACTCATCCTGGACCGCATGGAGCAGGCCACTCTGGAACCCGCGCCTTCCCGCGACCTCATCCACCGCATCGCCCAACACACCTAAGGCCAAGCCATGACCGAACTCAACTGGCAGAAATCCACATACAGCGAGGAAGCCTCATCCTGCGTTTACCTCGCCACCACCCCCACCGGAACGATCCTCCTCCGCGAAAGCGACGAACCGCACCGCATCCTCACTACCGACACGCGCCCACTGGCAGCGCTGATAGCCGCCTTCATAGCCCCAGAGGATCCGTTTCATTCTCCGAAACCGGCAGCTCACCAGGACCGAAGCGGGTAGGTTTCAGAAAACTGCCAGCACCGGTCGATATCTGTCGCGGGCGCAGCGATGCTCGACTACCACGGCCAGAGCGGTTGTTCGCTCTACCGGAAAAGCAATTTCTCCGCGGTCGGGCGAAAGCCAACACCCTCGGAAGAGAAGTACGGCTTGCCGCACATCAGTCGCCACGCTGAGGCGTCAGGGCTATGGGGCCCGGCTTGAGGTGTCAAACCGGGCCCCGACCCCTCAGTCGGGGAGCGGCAGTTTCACCGCCTTCACTCCGTTGATCAGGTTCTCCAGCGCCTCATCCGACGGACCTAGGCGGAAGGCCCAGGCAGCGAGCAGGTACAGGACGCCGTCCTCATCGATCGCCAGCAGGAACTCTCCGCGCCCGATCTCCCCAATGGGGAAGAACTTGCGGCCGAAGCGTTCCGACAGTTGCTGGAACGCTCCCTCCTCCCCTACGGCCAGTTCCGGATCGATCTCGAACGGCTCCCGCGCAACGTTGACCCCGCGACCGCTCACGTCAACCGCCATACCGCCGAACTCCGTCAGGAACCGCTCCGCTGCCGGATGCCACGTGAAGTCAGAGAGTTGCTCCTTCCAGGCCTCAATGTCCGTCTGCCGACCCGGGGACCAGCCGGAGAGACGTAGTACGCGCTCCACTTCGGGAGTGAATCTCGCCATTCTTCGTCCCGTCATGTCAGAAAGTCGATGCTGAAGTGCTCGACCAGCACCTTGCAACTGTCGCACGGACCAATTGTGTCCTTGAATCTCGAGTTCGTCCGGGCGCGCCCCAGAGCGGCGGCCGCGGTGGCTCCGGTCGGATCCTGTCCTGCATTCAACGCCTGCGTGAGGCATTCCACCAACCCACAACCTCCATGATTGTTCCCCCGCGCGGTATCGGGGATGGAGTCGAGGACGGCCTGTACCTGCGGGTGCACAGCCCGTGTGCCGACACCGCCGTCGCTGTGGGCGATCAGAGGCTTCTGATCTCCGATCTGGAGCGCCTCAATCACCTTGGGTCGCTGCGAGTTCGTGAGATCCGCGACGTTCTCCGCCTCCTCGAGGACAGCCTCGACGGCGCTACCGCAGTTGTGCACGAGAAGTGGCGTGTCTTCCGCCAAGACGTAGTACGTGTGCACGTCGCTGACCGTCAGGTCGTGCGTTCGCTGGCGCTTGTCGAAGGCGCGGATGCCTGTGAGCTCGACCGACCCATTCTCCGCGGTGTGCAATCGCATGCCGGGCTTAAGGTCGCCGGCGTCGATCCACGCCTTCTTGGAGTCTGCCCAGAAGGGGTGAGTTGTGGTGGAGACCAAGGTCTCGGGCTTGCCCGACTTACCCTTGATCGTCAAGTCGACGAAGTGCTTGTCGTCCTCGGTGACGATCGTGCCGACGACCTCGTGAGCGGTCGTCTTCCCGGTCTTGGGATCCGTGGCGGTGATCTTGTCGCCAAGTTTCACCTGCTCGATCGGCTTGTTCTTGCCGTTGGCGAGCAAAACCTTCGTGCCGGGCAGGAAGCTGTGCTTGAGTCCTGGCACCGGGCAGGAGTCGTTGCCCTTTTTCTTCAGTGCCGCCGCGGCTTTCTTTCTAGCCTCCGCCAGCTTCTCCGTCGCCTTGGCCAGCCCCATTCTGGCCTTGCCCAGGGCCTTGTTCGCCTTGAAGAGGCCCTTCGCGCCGCCGATCAGGTCCTTGACCAGGCCGGTCACTCGTTTGACGAGTTTGAGGCCCTTGGCCCACTTCCACGGAGCCCCGTACTTGGCCATGATCTTGCCGGCGAGGCCGCCCGCGAAGCTGCCCGCGATGTTGAGCAGGGTCTCGCCACAGGCTCCGACGTCTCCGCTGGAGATGCAGTCCAGAGCCGCGTCCACGCCCAGGATGTCCCGGGCGATCTTGATCAGCGCCTTGCCCGCGGACTGAATGCGTTGCTTGGCCCTTGCCTGCTGGCCCTCAGCCTCGCTGACCGCTGCCTTCGCCTCGGTGACCTTGGTCTCTTCGGGCGCGCACAAATTGCCGCAGCCACTGGTGCAAGAGATCCCGGCGAAAGTGCACGCCGCCGACAGCAGTCCGCTCGGGTCCGCCTCCGTGACCGGCGAGTTGTTGGCGTAGGCGTAGCCGTTGATCTGTTGCGGTTGGGTGTAGTCGATGATCGGGTCGACCGAGATGAACTTGCCGATCGCCGAGTCGTACTCCCGCGCCCCCAGGTGGGTCAGGCCGGTCGAGGCGTCGATCGTGCCGCCGACAAAGCCCTTCTCCCCCGGCCACGGGCCGAGTTTCTCGCCACGCTCCACTCCGTAGGGGTCGAAGCGCCGTTGGGAGATCGCGCCGGTTGCCGCGTCGATCGCCAGTTCGCCCGTGCCGTGGTGGTCGGCGGCGACGAAGGAGAGCTTTGCCGCGGTACGGACCGCGACGGTCTGGCCGGCGTACTCGTAGTAGCGGGTCGCTTCCTTCTTGGTGCCGTCAGCCGACAGCTTCAGCTCAGTGCCCGGCAGGTAGACGGTCGTACCCGAGGGATCCTTGCGGACGAGACGGTTGCCGGACGCGTCGTACAGGTAGCTGGTCTTCGAGCCGTTCGCCTCGGTGACCTCGCTGACCTTGCCAGCGTCGTTCCAGGTCAGGGACTGGGCGTTGCCGCCGATGGTGCGCTTGGTGGTGTTGCCCGCGTCGTCGTACTCGTACGACGTCTGCCTGTCCCCGGTCGGGGTCTTCTCGGTGACCTTGGTGACCTGGTGCGGTCCGTCGCCGAGCGCGCCCGCGCCGCCGTACTCGTAGGTGCGGGTGATGTTCTTCGTCGCGTCGAGACCGGTGTCGTGGTTGGTCTCGGAGATTCGGTTGCCGATGGCGTCCGTCTCGTACGACTTCCAGTACGGGGCCGGACCGCCCAGCGTGCTCGAACCGGCCGCGGTGTCACAGGCCGTGGGGCCCGTGCCGTTCACCGGTGTCGTGGAGCCGCGGGTGCCGGAGCCGGCCGCGGTCGTCGCGGTGGCCGCCGGGGTCCAGGCGTCCGCGAGTCGCTGCCGGCCGTCGTAGGCGAAGCACTGCAGGTCCGGCGTCGAGGTGTTCGCCGTGTCCGAGATGGAGAGGACGTTGCCTGACTGGTCGTAGGAGTAGTACGAGTCCTTCGCCGGGGCGGTGGCGCCATAGACGTCGACCATCGAGCGGGTCAGCCGGTCGGTGCCCTTCTCATGGTTGAAGGTCTGCCAGACCTTCTTGCCACTGCCGTTGGACAGCTCCAACTGCTGGAGTTGGCTGGTCTCGGAGTAGACGGTGTCGGTGACGTACGAGTTGACGTCGCCCGTCATCGACGTCGGCCGCTGCAGGTCGTCGTACGTGTAGACCAGGCTCTCCGCCGGCAGATCGCCGATGGCGGGCATGCCTGCGGTCTGGACCGTTCCGTCGGTGTGGTACGTGGTGGTGAAGGCGTAGGTACCGGCCAGGGAGCCCTGGGAGGCGGGGATCTGGTAGGCGGTTTTCAGCGGACGGTAGAGCGAGTCCATCGACTGCACGACCGTGGCGAAGTACTCCGTCGGCGAGATGTAGCTGAGGAAGCCGTAGGCCTGGCCCAGCCAACCCGCCTTGTCGTACCTGGTCTCGCTCAGCTTGGTGCCGGTACCGGCGTCGCCCTGCCAGGTCGAGAGCACGCGTCCGAGCTCGTCGTAGACCGTGGAGGTCTTCTTGTTGCGTCCGTCGTACGTGGCGATCGGGCGGTCCAGCTCGTCGTACTCCGTGCGTGACGTGCCCGCGTCGGGATCGACACTCAGCTTCTTGCGGCCCAGCTGGTCGTACTCGTAACGCCAAACGTTGTTCTTGGCGTCGGTGACCGTCTCCAGCAGACCCGCCGTGTTGTAGGTGTACTTCGTCGAGTCGTACGGAACCCCTACACCGGGCGAGGAACCCCGGTAGTGGCGGATCTCGGAGACGTTGCCCTGGCCGTCGGTGATCGTCGTCGTGGGCACGCCGCCGGTCGGCGGGTTCACATGGGTCGACTCACCGTCGTAAGCGGTCGTGGTGCGCCACTGTTCGGCGCCAGAGACCGCGAAGATGTCGGCCGTGGTCCGGCCCAGACCGTCGTGCTCGATCAGGTTCTGAGAGCCCACCTGGCTGTCGCTCACGAGGAGCAGTTCGCCCTCGGCCGCGCCGGCCGCGTTGTACGTCGAGTTGGTCTTCCTGACGTTGCCGGTGGCGTCGTAGAACGTGTCGGCGACCATGCGGGTGCCGTCCGGGCCTTCGGTCTGGATCTGGCGGGGCCTGAGCATGCTGTCGTAGAGCTGGTACTCGGCGCCGTAGGTGCCGTCGTTCTCGATCTTCTCCGTCTTGATCGAGGTGACCTTGTCCTTGCGGACGTTGTACGAGTACCTGATGCTCGGCGTCTGCCTGCTCGCCCGGTCCGCCAACCACACGGAGGTCAGGCGGCCCAGGGCGTCGTAGGCGAGGTCGGTGCGCTTGCCGTTGGGGTCGGTCTGGCCGGCCGACATGCCCCACGCCTGGGCGTAGTCGGTGGTGGTGGTGTGGCCGAGGGCGTTGGTGACGACCGTCTTCGACAACAGGCCGTTCGTCTCGGTGTAGACGGTCTTCGTCTGGCTCGTCGTCCCGTACTGCTTGGCGTCCTGCTGGGACAGCGGGCGACCGAAGTCGTCGTAGGTCGTGGCACCGGTGACCTGGTAAGTCGCCGTGGTGCCGTCGTGCGACGTCATCCGCTCGGTCCTGGTGGCGTCGCCCTTCGTGGGCGCCGCACCGAACGCACCCTTGTCGTAGGAGGTGCGCTCGTCCGCCAGCACCTGGGTCCTGCGGTCGGGGGCCGTCGCGCACTTCACAGTGACGGACTCGCTGCGCGCGGGCAGCGAGAGCATGTTCTTCGCCGCGTTGTCCGCGTAGGTGGTACGGGTGCAGGTGTCGTCCTTGGCGGTGGAGACGTCACCAAGGTCGTCGACCTCCAGGACGCGGCCGGTGCCGTTGGACGTGTCGTACGTCGTCGTGGACTTCGTTTCGCGCCAGGTGCCGTCGGACTTCAGGCTGAAGCCACGGCCGGTCTGACTGCGCACGATCGCCGCGCGGGTGGTGCCCCAGCTCCTGGTCTGGGTGGCCGTGTAGTACTTCCACGGGGCGTCGATCGTCTTGGAGACCAGCTTGCCGCCGTCGTAGGTCGCCGCCTCCAACTGGTGGCCGGTGAACTCCTCCGCATCCGTGTAGGAGGCGCCACCGTCGGCGTGGGCAGGTCGCCATACGGCCAGGTCAAGGCGAACTCACGGCCCGCCCGCTCCATCACCACGAACGGCTTCCCCGCATCACCGGCGGAGAAGCTGAGGTCCACGGTGGCCGCCTTCGGCCCCCAACTCCCGTCCGCCCGCTTCACCAGCCTGGCATCGACGTCCACCCACTTCCCAGCCTGGACCGTGCGCACCGGCTCGGTGTACTCGCGGGCCGTGAAGGTGCCGTCGGGCTCGGCGAAGACATCCCTGCGCTCGGTACGCAGCCCCTCGACCTCCGTCTGCTTGCCGCTCTTTTTCGCCACGGCCATCGCCTGCTGCTCGGTCACCATCGGCTGGTCGGCGACACTCTGTGCCTGATCCCGCGCCGAGGTACCCCCGTTGACCGGGAGAGCCGCGACCCCGGTCACCACCACGCCGGTGACGGCCGCCGCAGCGGCGGCGCGGAGAACCAGGCCCCGCCGTGTCGATCTGGGTCTGCCTGCGGACACGCGTCCACTCTCCACTCGGCTCGTGTCTGTCTGCGAAGTCCGTTCGCCTGAAGGCCCTTTCCGGCGGATGACGCGTGGTCGACGAGAACTCATCGGACCGCCGCCCCGAAGGCGACGCCGCCCGCGGGAATGCCGCCCTCACCGGGCTTCCACGTCTGCGTCGGCGCAGCACCCGAGGCTGTATTCCACGGGAAGCCGTGGACCGCCCGCCCGTCGACCGGCCCGTAAGGCAGGCCCACGTACAGCAGCGACGGACTCGCGCCGAGGCTGATGCCCGCGTACGTCCGGGCCGACGGTCCGAAGGGAATGCCGCTGCCGGGCTCGATCCAGGTGTCCGAGGCACCAGGCGCGCCGATCAGCGGAAAGATCTGGATACCGCCCGCCTCCGGGGCCTCCTCCGTCGACTCCTCGCCGGGCACGCCCACAGCAAGGCGCATGGTGCTGGCCGTACCCACCACGTTGGTCGTGGTGTTCACCGCCGCGAGCTGCTGGCCGAAGAAGTCACCGGGTTCGGCCTTCTCCTCGACGCCTTCGGCGTTCTGGTCTATCCAGTTGAGCAGGACCACTGTGCCGTCCGCCTTCATCTGGTAGACGTGCACCGCCCCGGCGTCGACCGTGGTACCGAGGTCCTCTCCCGGCACCCCCACGGCAAGGATCGAGTCGGTGGTGGTGGCCGCTCCCGACGGACGGTAGGGAGCCATCGCAAGGGCGGAACTGTACCGGTCGTCCGTCTGGGCTGCGGTGTCGGACGTTCCCGTACGGCCCTGCCCCATGCCGTAGAGGGGGTTGGGGACGCCGTCCGTGTTGAGCGACGGCTGGAGGGCCTGGAGGCCGCCCGCGAAGGCGACCGTTCCGATGCTCTCCCCTGGAGCGCCGACCACGAAGTACCGGCTGGTGGCGGCGACCGAGGCGCCGAAGCGGTCGTACGGCTCCGCGTCCTCCCACATGCCGGGACTGTTCTGATGGAACGAAGTGACGGCCGGAGTGACCCCGTACGCGTAGGCCGCGAGCCCCATGTCCGTGAGCCCCGAGCTGTCCTCCCCCGGGACCCCGATCACGAGGAACGGCACGCCCGTAGCCGACACACCGCCCGCGACCGAGTAGCCGACCCAGTCCTCGGCCTCGTAGGCGTCGGCCATGTTGCCGTCGGCGCCCTGGCGGAAGCCGAGCGAACCCGTGGTCCCCTGGCCGAGGCCCGCTGTCGACCCGTAGATGAGCTGCACGAGGCCTGCGTCCTGGACCGAGCCGACGTCCTCGTACGGCATTCCGACAGCGATGTCACTGCAGCCGTCGAGGTTGGCGTCGTACACGGCGAGCGAGAAGCCGAACTGGTCGCCCGCCTCGGCGACGTCGGAGATGTTCGGCGTGTCCTGCGACAGCGTGGTCACGCCCTTGCCGCCGCCGAGGACGATCTGGATCGCGCCCGCGCCCTCCTGGCCCGACACCGTCGCCTGCGGGTCCGCTATCGCCGTGTCCCGTATGCCGTCCGCCGTTGAAGTCGGAGTCCACTCCGCCGGTGCATCCGGCCGCGTAGGCGGAAGTCGAAGGAACGATTCCACATGCACCTGACATGAGCAGAGCCGCCGATACGACACCGGCAGCCCTACGCCTCCAACCAGTCCCCAAGTCCACCCCCGCCCCGAACACCAAAAGTCACCGCCCCCGAACAGTCAGTTAAACGACCTCGATCCTTTACCGGCTTTTGATTTCGCACCATGCGCATATATCCGGCACCGACGCATACGGCAGATCACATTTCCATCACAGAACACCCTCACCCCTAGCCAAACATCCCGCAACGCACCGTTTTGCCCCAACTACCCCTCCCACACCTTCGGTTGAACTTCTCTTGACCCACACGGAAACCCACAGGTTTCACATACGATCCACAACACCGCCAAACAAGATCATCTAATGATCACTGCTGCTCAACACCCTTGGGGGGGACCAGAGTTATGGCTGGAAAGAGGCGTGCCGAATACGGCCGGAGACGGTTCATTCGGCTGGCCGGCGGCACCGCCGCGGGGGCGGCGG
>NZ_JBVIJX010000019.1:0-232520 GCF_055581185.1 Streptomyces sp. NPDC031474 | reverse complement strand
AAACGCCCGGTTACATTCCGAACCCGGAAGCTAAGCCTTACAGCGCCGATGGTACTGCAGGGGGGACCCTGTGGGAGAGTAGGACACCGCCGAACTCCTTTTAGAGCTCTGGCTCTTGGGCATACAGCCCGAGGGCCAGAGCTTTTTTGCGTTGGGGTATGGTCAGGGGGCATCGTTGGCTCATTTTCTACTGGAGGCCCCCGGGTGGAGGTCCAGGAGACCCGTGTCCAGACAAACCGGGTGCTCACCATCCCGAACATCCTCAGCATGGCGCGTCTCGTCGGCGTGCCCGTGTTCCTGTGGCTGATCCTCCGGCCTGAGTTCGGAGGCCCGCAGAGCGACGGCTGGGCCCTTCTCGTGCTGGCTTTCAGCGGGGTCAGTGACTATCTGGACGGCAAGCTCGCACGGCGCTGGAACCAGATCAGCAGCCTCGGCCGGCTCCTCGACCCCGCTGCAGACCGGCTCTACATTCTCTCGACTTTGGTCGGTCTCACCTGGCGGGAGATTCTTCCTCTCTGGTTGACCGCTGTACTTCTTGCGCGTGAGCTGGTTCTGCTGGTGATGGTGGGCATCCTCAGGCGTCACGGGTATCCCCCGCCGCAGGTGAACTTCCTGGGGAAGGCGGCCACCTTCAACCTGATGTACGCCTTCCCGCTGCTTCTGCTCAGTGACGGAAGTGGATGGCTGGCGTCACTCGCTGCTATTTTCGGATGGGCGTTCGCCGGATGGGGTACAACGCTCTACTGGTGGGCAGGAGTCCTCTACGTGGTACAGGTCCGCCGCCTCGTTCGTGCGGACGCCATGGCCGACTGACCTCGCCGATCGGCAGCAGCAGTGGCTCGATGGCCCGCGGCGGGAAAGTGCGGGACAATCTGGACGGGTGAAGTCGGCTAGACCGTCGTCTCTTTTTAGGAGGACGCTTCCGACATGAAGGCCGTCGTGATGGCCGGAGGCGAAGGCACACGCCTTCGCCCTATGACCTCAAGCATGCCCAAGCCGCTCCTGCCGGTGGCCAACCGGCCGATCATGGAGCACGTTCTGAGGCTGCTCAAAAGGCATGGGCTCAACGAGACCGTCGTAACAGTCCAGTTCCTGGCGTCTCTGGTCAAGAACTACTTCGGTGACGGCGAGGAGCTCGGAATGGAGCTCAGCTATGCCAACGAGGAGAAGCCACTCGGTACCGCCGGAAGCGTCAAGAACGCAGAGGAGGCGTTGAAGGACGACGCCTTCCTCGTCATCTCCGGCGATGCCCTCACCGACTTCGACCTCACCGAGCTGATCAACTTCCACAAGGAAAAGGGTGCGCTGGTCACCGTCTGTCTGACGCGTGTGCCCAATCCGCTGGAATTCGGCATCACCATCGTCGACGAAGAAGGCAAGGTCGAGCGTTTCCTGGAGAAACCGACCTGGGGCCAGGTCTTCTCGGACACGGTGAACACGGGTATCTACGTCATGGAGCCCGAAGTCTTCGACTACGTCGAGGCCGATGTTCCCGTCGACTGGTCCGGTGACGTCTTCCCGCAGCTGATGAAGGAAGGCAAGCCGGTCTACGGCTTCATCGCCGAGGGCTACTGGGAGGACGTCGGCACACACGAGAGCTACGTGAAGGCCCAGGCCGACGTGCTTGAGGGCAAGGTGGACGTCGAGCTCGACGGGTTCGAGATCTCGCCCGGCGTGTGGGTGGCCGAGGGCGCCGAAGTACACCCCGACGCCGTACTGCGTGGGCCCCTGTACATCGGGGACTACGCGAAGGTCGAAGCCGGCGCCGAAATCCGCGAGCACACGGTCGTCGGATCCAACGTCGTCGTGAAGAGCGGGGCGTTTCTGCACAAGGCCGTCGTGCACGACAACGTGTACGTCGGGCAGCACAGCAATCTGCGAGGCTGTGTCGTCGGGAAGAACACCGACATCATGCGGGCGGCCCGGATCGAGGACGGCGCCGTCATCGGCGACGAATGCCTGATCGGTGAAGAATCGATCGTGCAGGGCAATGTGCGGGTCTATCCCTTCAAGACCATCGAAGCCGGCGCGTTCGTCAACACATCGGTGATCTGGGAGTCGCGGGGGCAGGCGCACCTCTTCGGCGCCCGCGGGGTTTCCGGAATCCTGAACGTCGAGATCACGCCCGAGCTGGCCGTGCGTCTCGCCGGGGCCTACGCCACGACCCTCAAGAAGGGATCGACGGTCACCACGGCCCGGGACCACTCCCGTGGCGCCCGTGCGCTGAAGCGGGCGGTCATCTCCGCGCTCCAGGCCAGCGCCATCGACGTACGCGACCTGGAGAACGTACCGCTGCCCGTGGCGCGGCAGCAGACCGCGCGGGGGAGTGCCGGCGGGATCATGATCCGGACCTCGCCCGGGGTTCCGGACTCCGTGGACATCATGTTCTTCGACGGGCAGGGCGCCGACCTGTCGCAGGGCAGTCAGCGGAAACTGGACCGGGTGTTCGCGCGGCAGGAGTACCGGCGGGCGTTCCCCGGAGAGATCGGGGACCTGTACTTCCCGGCCAGCGTCTTCGACTCGTACACCGGGTCGCTGCTGCGGAACGTGGACACGACGGGGATCACCGAATCCGGGCTCAAGGTCGTCGTGGACGCCTCGAACGGCAGCGCCGGGCTGGTGCTGCCGAGCCTGCTGGGGAAGCTCGGGGTGGACTCGCTGACCATCAACCCCGGCCTGAACGAGGCCAGACCAACGGAGACGGGCGACCAACGGCGCTCCGGGCTCGTGCGGCTCGGGGAGATCGTGGCCTCGTCGCGGGCCGCGTTCGGCGTGCGCTTCGACCCGGTGGGTGAGCGGCTCTCCCTCGTTGACGAGAAGGGCCGCATCATCGAGGACGACCGGGCGCTCCTCGTGCTGCTCGACCTGGTGGCCGCCGAGCGGCGCAGCGGGCGGGTGGCCCTGCCGGTCACCACCACGAGGATCGCCGAGCAGGTGGCGGCGTATCACGGGACGCAGGTCGAGTGGACGACGACGTCGCCCGACGACCTGACGCGGGTCGGGCAGGACGAGGCGACCATCTTCGGCGGGGACGGCAAGGGCGGCTTCATCGTCCCGGAGTTCAGCAGCGTCTTCGACGGTACGGCGGCCTTCGTGCGGCTGATCGGGCTGGTGGCGCGGACACAGCTCACCCTCAGCCAGATCGATGCGCGGATCCCGCGGGCGCACGTCCTGAAGCGGGATCTGGCGACCCCGTGGGCCGTCAAGGGGCTGGTGATGCGGCGGGTCGTCGAAGCGGCCGGAGATCGCTTCGTGGACACCACCGACGGTGTGCGGGTGGTGGAGACGGACGGGCGTTGGGTGATGGTGCTGCCCGACCCGGCCGAGGCCGTCACCCATCTGTGGGCGGAGGGTCCGGACGACGCGTCCGCGCAGGCCCTGCTCGACGAGTGGTCGTCGGTCGTGGACAGCGCCGGACGCTGAACCACGCGCACGCGCGCGTGCCGGACACGTGCCCCCAAGGGGGTCGGTCCGGCACGCCGGTGGGGCCATTCGGAGGTACTGGGCGCGACGTGCGACGATGTGCGGCATGCCGCAGCAGCCCCCCGTTCGGAGCACACCCGCGCGCGCGTCGCGTCCGGACGCGTCCATGTCGCTGCTCACCAAAGTCATGGACCACAGCCTCGACGACGGGTATGCCGAGGCCGCCGCCCGCAAGCGGGCCGAAGGCGCGGGCGGCCTGCCCAAGACGGTGCGGGCGAAGCTCGGTCTCGCCGCAGGGCTGGTGCTCGCGGCCCTCGTGGTCACCGTCGGGGCGGCGCAGGCGCGGGTCGCGGCTCCGGTCGTCGCCAAGGAGCGCGAGGAACTGATCGATCGCATCGACCGCGAGACCAAGGCCGCCGACAAGCTCGAGAGCACCGTCGACGAGCTGCGCGACGACGTGAGCGCCCGGCAGCAGAAGGCGCTCAAGCAGAGCGGGGGCAGTGAGCGGGCGGACCTGGTGGGCATCCTGTCGGGCGCCGTCGAGGTGCACGGCCCGGGCGTCAGACTGGTCGTGGACGATGCCAAGGAGGCCACCACGGGCGGTGACGGCGACCCGCGGGAGACCTCCGGTTTCTCCGACACCGGGCGGGTCCGGGACCGTGACATGCAGCGTGTGGTGAACGGGCTGTGGGCGTCGGGCGCCGAGGCGGTCTCCATCAACGGACAGCGGCTGACGGCGCTGTCGGCGATCAGGGCCGCGGGGGAGGCGATACTGGTCGACAACAAGCCGCTGGTGCCGCCGTACACGGTGCTCGCTGTGGGGGACGGGAAAAATCTCAGTACCCGGTTCCAGAACAGCGCCGACGGGCTGTATCTCAACGCCCTGCAGGAGAACTACGGCATTCGGACGGCCATCTCCGTGGCGAACGACATCCGGCTGCCCGCCGCACCGAGTGTGATCGTACGTACAGCACAGCCGAGAACTGAGAAGGACGCATCGTGATCGCCGTACTGGGCCTCGTCGTGGGAGTCGTGGCCGGCCTGTTGGTCCAGCCAGAGGTTCCGGCAGCTGTCGTGCCGTATCTGCCGATCGCCGTGGTGGCGGCGCTGGACGCCGTGTTCGGCGGGCTGCGCGCCATGCTCGACGGCATCTTCGACGACAAGGTGTTCGTGGTGTCGTTCCTGTCGAACGTGGTCGTGGCCGCCCTGATCGTGTTCCTGGGTGACGAGTTGGGCGTGGGGTCGCAGCTGTCCACGGGTGTCGTGGTCGTCCTCGGCATCCGGATCTTCTCCAACGCCGCGGCGATCCGTCGGCACGTCTTCCGGGCGTGAGGCCGATGAGCGAGCAGGATGAGGCACCCGGGAACAGGCTGCGCAAGGAGTTGCCCGACGAGGTGCCTGTGACGTCGTCTGAGGACGGTGCGGCCGAGAAGCCGGCCGCGCCCGTGCTGACCGGCCGGCAGCGGCTGGTTCAGGGGCTGTGGCCGCCGCGGGTGTCGCGGGCCCAACTCATCGTGGCTCTGCTGCTGTTCGGCCTCGGTTTCGGCCTGGCGGTCCAGGTCGCCTCCAACAGCGACAGCGGCAACGCTCTGCGCGGCGCGCGGCAGGAAGATCTTGTACGCATCCTCGATGAACTGGACGACCGCAGTCAGCGTCTTTCGGACGAGAAGCAGGGACTCGAGAAGCAGCAGCAGGAGCTGGAGAACAGCTCCGACCAGGCCGAGGAGGCCCGGAAGCAGACGGTCGAGAAGGAGAGGCAACTCGGCATTCTGGCGGGCACGGTGGCTGCGCAGGGGCCCGGCATCACGATGACCATCGAGGACACGAAGGGGACGGTCCAGGCCGACATGTTGCTCGACGCGATCCAGGAGCTGCGCGCGGCGGGGGCCGAGGCGATCCAGGTGAACGGTGTGCGGGTCGTCGCCGGCACGTACCTGACGGATTCCGGCAAGAGCGTGAGCGTCGACGGGAACAAGATCAACGCGCCCTTTCGTTTCAAGGTCATCGGCAACCCGCAGGACCTCGAGCCGGCGCTGAACATCCCTGGAGGCGTGGTGCAGACTCTTGAGAAGGAGCAGGCCACCGTGACCGTCGAGCGGTCGGACAAGATCGTCGTGGACGCCTTGCGAGCGGCGAAGCAGCCTGACTACGCTCGGTCGTCGGTCCAGTGAACCGGTGGTGCATGCGGGGCGTCCGGCAGGGGCATGAGGTTGCGGGGGGTCGACGCACCGATCGGGTGGTGCGTGGTGGAAACTGTCTGGTGGACATGGACGTTGTGAAGGTGTCCGGGTCGGCCGGTGTATTCAGTCAGGGTTCGTCCTGCCCCACGGGCGGGTCTGTTTCGGTCAAGGGGAATCGCCCGTGAAGTTGTTTGCGAAGTTGTTCGGCAAGAGCGCGCGAGAGGGCAGCGACAACGCGACCGCTCGTCATCGCGCACAGCCTGATGCAGAGGGTCAGCGGCCGTTGTTCAGGGACCAGGTGGGTGGTCCGGGCGGCGACATTTCCGGAGGTCAGGGTGCGGCGTCTGTTGACCCTGCGCAGTCCGGCGGCATAGGTTTCGGCCAACCGTCAACCTCAAGTGCGGGTGGAGGGTTTTCCCCTATGTCGGCCCTGGTGTGTACGAGGTGCGGTAACCGCAACGCGGAGAACAGCCGCTTCTGCTCCAATTGTGGCGCTCCGTTGCGTCCCGGGCTGACGCCCGAGCGCGCGTCGGAGACGACCTCCACCATCTCCATTTCCGGTCTTGAGGCCTACGACGCCGAGGTCACCGGTCAGACGCAGTTGCCCGCGCTGTCTCCCGAGGCGCAGGCCGCGGTCGACGCGCTGCCGCTGGGTTCCGCGTTGCTGGTCGTGCGCCGCGGTCCGAACTCGGGCAGCCGCTTCCTTCTGGACGGCGACCTGACGACGGCCGGCCGTCATCCGCAGAGCGACATCTTCCTCGACGACGTGACGGTCTCTCGTCGCCATGTGGAGTTCCGGCGCAATCCGGACGGCACGTTCCGGGTTGCGGACGTCGGCAGTCTGAACGGCACGTACGTCAACCGGGAGCGGATCGACGAGGTCGCTCTGTCGAACGGTGACGAGGTGCAGATCGGCAAGTACCGGCTGGTCTTCTACGCGAGCCAGCGGGGCTACTGACCCTCCCCGGACGCCGTCCGGGGGGACCCCAGGGAAGGTCCATGCTTCGAACACCGAGGGGCGGTGTCGGCCACGGCGCCGCCGCCGCGGACGGTGGCCCGATGAGCATCGGCACCGTGCTGAACGCGCTGCGCGACGAGTTTCCCGACGTCACCATCTCCAAGATCCGTTTCCTGGAGTCGGAAGGGCTCGTCGAGCCGCAGCGGACCCCGTCGGGGTACCGCAAGTTCAGCGCGGAGGACGTCGAGCGCCTCGGTCACGTACTGAGGATGCAGCGGGACCACTACCTGCCGCTCAAGGTCATCCGCGAGCATCTGGACGCCATGGAACGCGGCGAGGCCGCGCCGTTGCCGTCCGTCGGCCGGCAGCGGGACGGCGAGGCGGTCCTGGAGCCGTCGGAGGGGCCCACCGTGGCCCGGATCGGCCGGTCCGAGCTGCTGGCGGCTGCCGGAATCGGTGAGCCGGAGCTCGCGGAGTGGGAGTCGTACGGGCTCGTCGTGCCCTTGGAGGACGGGGTCTACGACGCCGAGGCTGCCACGGTGGCCGCGCTCGTGGCGGAGCTGGGCAGGTTCGGGATCGAGCCCCGGCATCTGCGTGTGATGAAGGCCGCGGCCGATCGTGAGGCCGGGCTCGTGGACCAGGTGGTGGCTCCGCTCAGGCGTCACCGCAATCCGCAGACCAGGGCCCATGCGGAGGCCCGTACGAAGGAACTCGCGGGGCTCACGGTGCGGCTGCACGCTGCGCTGGTCCAGACCGCGCTCGGGGTGCGGCTGCCCTGAGCGGGCGGTTTTGCCCAGGGCGGATCGGTCACCCGTTCCCGGCCCGACTACCCAAACGTCCCGGGCACGGCCTAGGGTTGCTGTGTGAACGAGCTCGATGTCGTAGGTGTCCGGGTCGAGATGCCCTCCAACCAACCGATCGTGCTACTGCGTGAAGTGGGAGGCGACCGTTACCTTCCCATCTGGATCGGACCGGGGGAGGCGACGGCCATCGCTTTCGCCCAGCAGGGCATGGCTCCCGCGCGACCGCTGACCCACGACCTGTTCAAGGACGTGCTGGAGGCCGTCGGCCAGGAGCTCACCGAGGTGCGCATCACGGATCTGCGCGAGGGCGTCTTCTATGCGGAGCTGGTCTTCGCCAGCGGGGTCGAGGTGAGCGCGCGGCCGTCCGATGCCATAGCGCTGGCGCTGCGCACGGGGACACCGATCTATGGCAGTGACACGGTGCTCGACGACGCGGGGATCGCCATCCCGGACGAGCAGGAGGACGAGGTGGAGAAGTTCCGCGAGTTCCTCGACCAGATCTCGCCCGAGGACTTCGGCACCAGCAACCAGTAGTCGGCACACAGGCGTGACACGGGCGTCCCGTACGGGGCGCCCGTCCTGTTCACGGCAAATGCCGGCGGCGAGTGAGAGCGTCCTACGGCTCGTTCTCGGCGCATTCGGCTAGCCTTTCCCCGCGGTGGGGTGCGGGAAACCACTCCTAGGGTGATTATCACTCGGCGTGCCGAGTGTGGCGATCGTTGACGCACCCCTGGTGACTGCCTACCGTCGAGAAGGCAGGTCAAGGACGGAGGTCGGCGTGAGAAGCAGCGGCGACGGTACGGCTGGGGGTGCCCCCGGACTCGGTGTCGGGGGGAGCGGTCCGTACCCTCCCCCAAGCTCTCAGCTGCGCTCGGGCAGGGGGTATCCCCCTCACGGCAGCGCGGCCGATCACGCCCCTCATCGACCGGCGGCCGTGCCGAGCAGCGGAGGGGCGACATCCATGGCGTCCGAGCAGATCGGCTATCGCGGCCCGACGGCTTGTGCGGCCGCGGGCATCACCTATCGGCAACTGGACTACTGGGCCCGCACCGGGCTCGTCGAGCCGAGTGTGCGGCCCGCTCACGGGTCGGGTACGCAGCGGCTGTACAGCTTCCGGGACGTCGTCGTCCTGAAGATCGTCAAGCGTTTCCTCGACACCGGGGTGTCGCTGCAGAACATCCGCACCGCCGTCCAGCATCTGCGGGAGCGCGGGTTCAGCGACCTGGAGCGCATGACGCTGATGAGCGACGGCGCCACGGTCTACGAATGCACCTCTCCGGACGAGGTGCACGCGCTGCTCCAGGGCGGTCAGGGGATCTTCGGGATCGCCGTGGGCGTGGTGTGGCGGGACGTCGAGAGCGCGCTGTCGCAGTTGCACGGGGAGCGGGTCGACACCGGTGAGACGCTCGTCGGGCACAACCCGGCGGACGAGCTGGCGCGTAGGCGCAACCGGGCGGTCTGAGGCCCCTCGCGCGATGTGAGGGGCGGCTGTACGACCTCATTGTCAGTGGTGTGGTGCAGCATCGGACATGTGAGAAACGCGCCCACGATCCTGCATCTCGACATGGATGCCTTCTTCGCGCAGGCGGAGCAGGCGTCCAAGCCGAGTCTGCGTGGGAAAGCGGTGGTCGTGGGCGGTCTGGGGCCCCGCGGAGTGGTCGCGACCGCGTCGTACGAGGCGCGGGTCTTCGGGGTCCACTCGGCGATGCCCATGGCCCAGGCGCGCAGGCTGGCTCCGAACGCGGCCTATCTCGTTCCGCGCTTCGCGTTCTACCGGTCGATCAGCGAGCAGGTCATGGAGCTGCTCGGGGCGCTGTCGCCGCTGGTGGAGCCGTTGAGTCTGGACGAGGCCTTCGTGGACCTGGAGGCCGGGGAAGCGGCCTGGGACAGCGAGTCGGCGCGGCTGGCGGGCATCAGGCTGCGCGCGGACATCCGGGCGGTCACCGGGCTCACGGGTTCGGTGGGTCTGGCCTCCTGCAAGATGCTCGCGAAGATCGCCTCGGAGCAGGCGAAACCCGACGGTCTCGTGCTGATCGAGCCGGGCACCGAGCGGGCGCTGCTCGGGCCCATGTCGGTGCGGACCCTGCCGGGGGTCGGCCCGGCGACCGGCGACCATCTGAGGCGGGCCGGGATCACCACGGTCGACGAGATCGCCGAGGCCGGTGAGGACGAGTTGGTTCGGCTTCTGGGCAAGGCCCATGGGCATGCCCTGCACGCCATGGCGCTGGCGCATGACGACCGGCCCGTGGTGGCCGAGCGGGAGACCAAGTCGGTGTCGGTCGAGGACACGTACGACGTGGACATCCACGATCGGGTCCGGGTCGAGCTGGAGGTGCAGCGGCTGGCGGACCGGTGTGTGCGGCGGCTGCGGGGGGCGGGTCTGTCGGGGCGGACCATCGTGCTGAAGGTGCGGCGGTACGACTTCTCCACGCTCACCCGGTCCGAGACCCTGCGCGGTCCCACGGACGACCCGGCGGTGATCCGGGAGGCGGCGGCCCGCTTGCTGGACTCCGTGGACACGACGGGTGGGGTGCGGCTGCTCGGCGTGGGCGTCAGCGGGCTGGCGGACTTCACGCAGGAGGACCTGTTCGCGCAGGCGGCGGAGGAGCGCGCGGCAGGGCCCGAGGAGGAACTCGCGGACGAGCCCGTCGGCGAGGAGCCGGTGCCGGTCGAGCACCAGTGGCGGCCGGGACACGACGTGCGGCATGCCGAGCTCGGCCACGGGTGGGTGCAGGGCAGTGGGCTGGGCCGGGTCACGGTGCGGTTCGAGACGCCCGAGTCGGAGCCGGGACGGGTGCGGACGTTCCGGACCGACGACCCGGAGCTGGAGCCGGCGGATCCGCTGCCGCTGGTGCGGCGAATACCTGAGGAGGACGGCCGGACTGGGAACTCCCGGCGAGACGGATCAGTTACACAGAGTGAAGCCGCTCACGGTGTGGGGTGAGTCGGAGAGGCGGCGGCGTCCTGCGAGGTGGCGCCGGTAGGGGAGGGGAGAGCTGGATGAAACTGCACGGAGGCCGGGTCGTGGACGCGGGTGGGGTGTCGCCGGAGCGTGAGGCGGAGATGCGGCAGGTGGTGGATCGCGTCACCCGCTGGGCCGCGAACCGGAGCGACGTGGTCGGGCTGCTCCTCGTCGGGTCATGTGCGCGTGGCGCCGCGCGACCCGATTCCGACGTCGATCTCGTGGTGTTGTCGACGGCCACTGACCAGTACGCCGCCGACGACGCCTGGGCGCGGGAACTGTCTCTGGGAGAGCTGGTCCGCGTGCAGGAATGGGGGCCCATCACCGAATGGCGGTATGTCACCGGTTCCGGTCTGGAAGTGGAGGTGGGCGTCGGTTCTCCCGACTGGGCGCGGGCCGATCCGGTCGACGACGGGACGCGGAGAGTCGTCACGGACGGCGCCCGGCCGCTGTACGACCCTGCCGGGATCCTTCGGGAGCTGATACAGGCCTGTGTCTGAGGGGCTCAGCTCTCGTCCGTGCCCGCGAGCCGGCCGAAGTCGTGGTCGGGGAGCGGAGGCGGGGCGGCCACGTCGAGGCCGTAGTGGTGGTAGAGCTGGAGTTCCTGTTCCGGAGAGAGGTGGCGGCCCACGCCGAAGTCCGGGGCGTCCTTGATCAGAGCCCGGTCGAAGGGAATGTGCAGAGTGCCCTCGACCAGCTCGCTGGGCTCCAGAGGGACGAAGGCGTCGCGGGAGAACAGACCAGTGCGTATGGCCGCCCACTCCGGGACGCCGGTGGCGTCGTCGAGGTAGACCTCGTCGACGGTGCCGATCTTGGTGCCGTTGCGGTCGAACGCCTTGCGGCCGATCAGGTTGCGCGGATCGATGTCGGTCTGCACGGGCCCTCCACTTGGTCGCAACTCATCCGTAAGCACTACAAAAGAGCACTTTGGGACGGGCGGCCACTCGAGAGGGTGGCGTTGACCTCGCTGGTAGTCTGACAACGGCTGCTGACCCCGTGCGGGAGAGTCCTCCGGACACCATCGGAGGCGCCGAAGGAGCAAATCCTCCCCGGAATCTCTCAGGCTCACGTACCGCACGGACGAGGTCACTCTGGAAAGCAGGGCGGGTGCCGACGGCGTCGACGGCGTCCGCTCTCACCGACGGTGAAAGCCGGCTGTCCTCGGGCGGCCGGTGAAGCTCTCAGGTTGAGATGACAGAGGGGGAGGCCGTCCGGGTACCCGCGCCGTGGTGACCCTCGAAGGTCGTCAGACCAGGAGGCCTCAGAAATGACCGCCGATCGCATTCCGCTCTCCGAACTCGAACAGGGAATCCCCTTCGAGCAGCGCCACATCGGGCCCGACCTCGAGGCGCGGGCCAAGATGCTCGCGCAGGTCGGCTACGGCTCGCTCGACGAGCTCACCGCCGTCGCCGTACCGGATGTGATCAAGAACGCCGACACGCTGGACCTGCCGGGCGCGCGCACCGAGGCCGAGGTGCTGGCGGAACTGCGTTCGCTGGCCGACCGCAACCAGGTTCTCGACTCGATGATCGGGCTCGGGTACTACGGGACGTTCACGCCGCCCGTGATCCTGCGCAACGTCATGGAGAATCCGGCCTGGTACACGGCCTACACGCCGTATCAGCCGGAGATCTCGCAGGGTCGGCTCGAGGCGCTGCTGAACTTCCAGACCATGGTCGCCGACCTGACCGGTCTGCCCACCTCCGGCGCGTCGCTGCTCGACGAGGCCACGGCCGCCGCCGAGGCCATGGCGCTGTCCCGGCGGATGGGGAAGAACAAGAAGGGCCTCTTCCTCGTCGACGCGGACGTGCTGCCGCAGACCATCGCTGTGATCGAGACCCGTGCCGAGCCGACCGGCGTGGAGGTCGTCGTCGCGGATCTGAGCGACGGCATCCCGGCGGAGCTCGCCGGGCGCGAGATCAACGGCGTGCTCGTGCAGTACCCCGGAGCCTCCGGCGCCGTGCGCGACCTCAAGGCGATCGTCGACGAGGCGCACGGGCTCGGCGCGCTCGTCACGGTGGCCGCGGATCTGCTCGCGCTGACGCTGCTGAAGTCGCCCGGTGAGCTGGGGGCGGACATCGCGGTCGGCACGACGCAGCGGTTCGGGGTGCCCATGGGCTTCGGCGGGCCGCACGCCGGCTACATGGCCGTCCATGAGAAGTTCGCGCGCAGCCTGCCCGGGCGGCTCGTGGGGGTGTCCGTCGACGCGGACGGGCACCAGGCCTACCGGCTCGCGCTGCAGACGCGTGAGCAGCACATCCGGCGTGAGAAGGCCACGAGCAACATCTGCACGGCGCAGGTGCTGCTGGCGGTGATGGCGGGCATGTACGCCGTCTATCACGGGCCGGAGGGGCTGCGGGCGATCGCCCTGCGCACCCACCGGTACGCGGCGATCCTCGCCGCCGGGCTCGCGGCCGGAGGTGTGGAGGTCGTGCACGGGTCGTACTTCGACACGCTGACCGTGCGGGTGCCGGCGAAGGCCGCCGAGGTCGTCGCCGCCGCGCGGGAGCACGGGGTCAACCTGCACCTCGTCGACGCCGACCAGGTGTCGATCGCCTGCGACGAGACGACCGGGCGGGCGCAGGTGGCCGCGGTCTGGGCCGCCTTCGGCGTGGACGGCGACATCGAGTCGCTCGACACGGCCACCGCCGACGCCCTGTCCGCCGGGCAGCTGCGGTCCGACGCGATCCTGACGCACCCCGTCTTCCACCGGCACCGCTCCGAGACCGCGATGCTGCGCTATCTGCGCAGGCTCGCCGACCGGGACTACGCGCTGGACCGGGGCATGATCCCGCTGGGCTCCTGCACCATGAAGCTCAACGCGACCACCGAGATGGAGCCGGTCACCTGGCCCGAGTTCGGGCAGCTGCACCCCTTCGCGCCGGCCGAGCAGGCGGAGGGCTACCTCACGCTCATCCGGGAGCTGGAGGAGCGGCTCGCCGAGGTCACCGGGTACGACAAGGTGTCCCTGCAGCCGAACGCCGGGTCGCAGGGGGAGCTGGCGGGGCTGCTCGCCGTCCGCGGGTACCACCGGGGCAACGGGGACGAGCAGCGGACGGTCTGCCTGATCCCGTCGTCCGCGCACGGCACGAACGCGGCGAGCGCCGTCATGGCGGGTATGAAGGTCGTCGTCGTGAAGACCGCCGGGGACGGCGAGATCGACGTCGAGGACCTGCGGGCGAAGATCGAGCAGCACCGGGACGAGCTGGCGGTGCTGATGATCACCTATCCGTCCACGCACGGTGTCTTCGAGGAGCACGTCGCGGACATCTGCGCGCAGGTGCACGAGGCGGGCGGGCAGGTGTACGTCGACGGCGCCAACCTCAACGCGCTCGTCGGGCTCGCCAAGCCGGGGCACTTCGGCGGGGACGTCTCGCACCTGAACCTGCACAAGACGTTCTGCATCCCGCACGGCGGTGGCGGCCCGGGGGTAGGGCCGGTCGCCGTACGATCGCATCTGGCGCCGTATCTGCCGAACCACCCGCTGCAGCCCGCCGCCGGGCCGGAGACGGGTGTGGGGCCGATCTCTGCGGCTCCCTGGGGCTCCGCCGGGATCCTGCCGATCTCCTGGGCCTATGTGCGGCTCATGGGCGGCGAGGGGCTCAAGCGGGCCACGCAGGTCGCGGTGCTCAGCGCCAACTACATCGCCAAGCGGCTGGAGCCGCACTACCCGGTGCTCTACACCGGCCCGGGCGGGCTGGTCGCGCACGAGTGCATCATCGACCTGCGGCCGCTCACCAAGGCGACCGGGGTGAGCGTCGACGACGTCGCCAAGCGGCTCATCGACTACGGGTTCCACGCGCCGACGATGTCGTTCCCGGTGGCCGGGACACTGATGATCGAGCCGACCGAGTCCGAGGACCTCATCGAGCTGGACCGTTTCTGCGAGGCGATGATCGCCATCCGCGCGGAGATCGAGAAGGTCGGGACCGGCCAGTGGTCGGCCGAGGACAACCCGCTCCGGGGCGCCCCGCACACCGCGGCCGCGCTCGGCGGGGAGTGGGAGCACGCGTACACGCGTGAGGAGGCCGTCTTCCCGGCCGGAGTGTCCGCCGCCGACAAGTACTGGCCGCCGGTGCGCCGGATCGACCAGGCCTTCGGCGACCGGAACCTGGTCTGCTCGTGCCCCCCGCTGGACGCGTACGAGGACTGAGCGGGCGAGGCGCTGCTCGGCTGGGGTTTCCCAGCCGAGTCGCCGTCCTTGCCGATGATCAGGGCACCTCTCAGTGACCGGGCAGGGCCTGCCTGGAGCCGGCCGCCGCGGTCGGGGTGCGCGGGGCACGGGGGGTGATCCCGACTCGTCTGCGCGCTGCGGAGCTGCTCAGGCCCTGGTCCGTGAGCGGGACGTGTTCGGCGCGCTCATGGGCCAGGGCTTGCGGCGCCGAGCCTGGAGTCCGTCGCACCGCTCTCGACGCGCCCCCAAGGCGTTCTGTGCCGTGGGCGGGGTGTCTAATCGGTGGCCAGGGACACCTCGGTCGCCTTGATCAGTGCGATGACGTCGGAGCCCACGAAGAGACCGAGGTCGGTGGCCGCGTCCTTGGTGATCGCCGCGGTGAGTTCGCCGCCCGCCACGGTGATCTTCACCGCGGCCATGGCGCTGCCGATCATGAGACCGGTGATCGTGCCGGGGAGCCGGTTGCGGATCGAGAGGCCGTCCACCGGGCCGGTGGCCAGGGAGACGTCCGTCGACTTCACCAGTGCGCGGACGGCGGTACCGGTGGTGAGGCCGAGGTGGTTCACGGCCTCCAACGTGATGGCCGCCGTGACGTCCTGGCCGCCGGCCAGGCGGACCGTGACGGTGGCCATGACCTCGCCGGGGTGGACGGCGGTGACGGTGCCGGGGAGCTGATTGCGGATGCTCAGGGTCATGGGCACCAACGGTAGGGCTCTGCTCGGTTTATGCCGGGTATGCGTGGGTCTGCGTCGCGTTCAGGTGCGGTCGATGTGTACGTTTGTCGACTTCACGCGGGCCGTGGCCTCCATGCCGACCTCCAGTCCCAGTTCCTCGACGGCCTCGCGGGTGAGCAGGGAGACCAGACGGTGCGGGCCGGCCTGGATCTCCACCTGGGCGGCGACGTCGCCGAGCTTGATCGCGGTGACGATGCCGGGGAAGGCATTGCGGACCGACGTGTACGGGGTGTCCTCGGCGGGGCCGTCGGCCCGGGCGAGTGCCACGGAGAAGGCAGCGAGGTCCTTGCCGTCGATGAGGCGCCGTCCGGCCTCGTCGCGATGGGTCGCCACCCGGCCGGCGTCGGCCCAGCGGCGTGCGGTGTCGGGGCTCACGCCGAGCAGCCGTGCCGCCTGGCCGATTGTGTAACTCTGCATGCCGGTCACGATAGGGCCGTGAGCGGCAGGTGGTGGACATGGGGCGGGGGCCGGGCCGTGCAGGCGCTGAGCGCGACCGCGGGGGACGGTCGGCCGACCGTGGATGCGCCCGCCGGCCGGGGTGGAGGCTGCCCTGCCGTGCGGATGCCGGGGGAGGGGGCCGACCGCGCTCACGGCCGGCATGGGCGCGGCCGACCTGCCGGTCGCCCCCGGCTCGCCGCGGTCTGCGCACTCGTCCGCATGAACCCCGCCGACCAGCGCACCCTGGCCGTCCTCGGCGCGGCGACCGGCACCGGCGAACGCGCGAGGGCGGTGCCGGCTGGTCGGTGCCGCGGCGGCTGCCGATGAGCCGTCCCGGGGGACGTGACGCTGGATTTCAGCTGGGCGGGGTTCGGGCGCGGCACCCGTCGAGGCGGGCCGGACAGGCGGTGCGGCACGCTGCGGCTGGAGACAGCGGCCGGGGACAGAGGGGCGTGGTGGACGCCGCCGCGCTCGCTGTCGAGTTCGCCCAGATCAAGGGCCGCTGTGCCTCTTCGGCGGACGGGCCTCAGGGCGGATCGTGGTGTGGCCGCCGCGGCGGAGTCCGTTGGGCGCGAGCCAGGAGTGCCGCGGGCGTCCTTCAGAGCAGGCCCGAGGCCTTCAGGATCTCCCGTGCGATCGGGTCGTCGATCTCGTGACGCAGGCGCTCCAGCACCTCTGCGCCTTCCCGTAGGGTGCCGCGTTCCAGGGAACGGCGTGCTCCTGTGTCGAGTTCGTGCCAGAGCAGCGGGTCTCCGGTGAGTACCCGGGGGTCCAGCTCCAGCCGGTGTCCGTGGGCGTCGGACAGGACCAGGTGGGCGGAGGCCCCGGCGTACTGGCGTACGGCGACCAGCGCGTCGGTGCGCACCTGGCGCCGACGGACCGGGCCGCTGACGGCCAGCAGGCCGGGGCCCGCGGCGACCCTCGGGGGGAGGAGCACGGCGAGGACGCCGGCGGAGAGGGTCAGCCACAGCAGGGCACGGGGGAGGGTGAGGGTCTCCGCGTCCCAGTCGACCAGGAACGCCAGAGCGCAGAAGCCGAGCGCGCAGCCCGTCGCGAGCCGGACGTCGGCGCGCCGGCGGCGGTCGACGGTCGGGTACGCCGGTCCGCCGCCGCCGCGGCCTTGCCCCTGCCCTGCTTCCGGCCCTTGCATGAGCCCGAAGGTAGGCCGCTCCGGGGGCCGCGTGGAGGGGTGCTGACGGGGTTCTGACGTTGACCGGCCGGATTCTTACGCGTTTCTGACGGTGCCGGGTCCCGGGATCAGCCGGTGTGCACGCGGGGGCGGCGGGCGCGGTCCGGTTCCGCCTCGCGCAGGACCTCGCGGGTGACCGGGGCGACCTCGCCCTGGCCGAAGAGGAAGAAGCGCAGGAAGTTGGCGAAGGGGTTGCCCTCGGTCCACTCGAAGTAGATGTGCGGGAGGCAGCCGGTGGAGTCGCGCGTGTGCAGGAGCAGCGCGGCCAGGGCGTTGGAGATGGAGGACGACTCCAGGGTCAGGACGCGGTAGCGGTTGTGCAGGACCTCTCCACGCACGGTGAGGCCGGACTCGAACTCGGACGGGTCGACGACCGTCACCTCGACGAAGACGAAGTCCTCGCCGGGGATGTCGTTGTCCTCGCGGATCTGCTCGATCTTGTCGCGGTACTCGGCTTTGTCCCGGCGGTCGGGCTCGTTGGCGATGAACCGTATCTTGCGGCTGGCCATGTCCCGGATGAAACGTTCCGCCATGTCGTCGAGCGTCACGCTCGTCACGCGGAGCTCGAAGGCGCGGGCGAGCCGGGAGAGGAGGGAGACGAGGATGATGCCGGCGATGAAGCAGGCGCCGATCTTCACGCCGTCGGGGCGCTCGATGACGTTCACGACAGTGACGTAGAGCAGGACCGCCGAGACGACGGCGAAGCCGATGGTCCAGCCGCGTTGCTGGGCGCGGCGGGCAGCGATGGTCACGGCGATCGCGGCGGAGGACATCAGGACCAGGACGCCGGTGGCGTAGGCGCCGCCCTGGGCGTCGACGTCGGCGTCGAAGATCCAGGTGACCAGGAAGGCGACCAGGGTGAAGACGATGACCATGGGGCGCACGGCGCGGGCCCAGTGCGGGGCCATGCCGTAGCGGGGGAGGTAGCGGGGCATCAGGTTGAGCAGCCCGGCCATGGCGGAGGCGCCGGCGAACCAGAGGATCGCGATGGTCGAGACGTCGTAGACCGTGCCGAAGGCGTTGCCCAGGTATTCGTGGGAGAGGTAGGCGAGGGCGCGGCCGTTGGCTTGACCGCCGGGCTCGAACTCCTTCTTCGGGATCAGCACGGTGGTGATGAAGCTGGTGGCGATCAGGAAGACGCTCATGATCAGGGCGGCGGTCGTCAGCAGCTTCTTGGTGTCCCGGATGCGGCCCTTGGGGTTCTCCGCGGTGTCGTCCGGGTCGCCCTGGACGTGGGGCATGACCGCGACGCCGGTCTCGAAGCCGGACAGGCCCAGCGCCAGCTTGGGGAAGACCAGCAGGGAGACGCCGATCATCGCGAAGACGTTGCCGTGCTCGGCGGTCAGGGCGTTGGACCAGTCGGTGACCACCTGGCCCTCGGTGAGCACGTGCCACAGGCCCACGGCCACCACGACCGCGTTCAGACCGAGGTAGACGACGACCAGGACGACGGCGACCCCGATGGCCTCCAGGAAGCCCTTGAGGAACACCGCGCCGAGCAGGGCGACGAGGATGAGCGTGATCACCATCTGCTGGTCGTGCAGGGTGCTGGTGAGGTGCGGGTTCTCGACCAGGTGGGTGGAGGCGTCGGCGGCCGACAGGGTGATGGTGATCAGGAAGTCGGTGGCGGCGAAGCCCAGCAGGGTCAGGACGAACAGCTTGCCCTTCCAGAAGGACAGCAGCCGCTCCAGCATGGCGATCGAGCCCTCGCCGTGCGGGCTCTCCTCGGCCACCCGCCGGTAGACCGGCAGGGCGCCCGCCAGGGTGACGATGACGAGCACGATGGTCGCCACGGGGGAGAGCAGACCGGCCGCGAGCGCGGCGATGCCCGGCTGGTAGCCGAGGGTGGAGAAGTAGTCGACGCCGGTCAGGCACATCACCCGGTACCAGCGCTGCCCCTTGGGCTCGGGCTTGGCCTCGGCGTTCGGGGCCGTCTGCTGAGCGTGCCCCTTGCCCATGTCGGACAGGCCCTCCAGCATCCAGGCGCGCAGGCGACTGGGGGGAGGGTGCTCGGTGGTGGCCATCGGCGTGCTCCTGATGTGCGGCTCAGCGTGTGGTTTCGGCCATCACGCGGACGGCGGCATCAGCGTAAGCGGAGAGTGACGCCCGGGCCCACGGATCATGGGCCGGACGGCGTCAAGCTTCCGTTAAGACTGGTCGCGGGCCGGACGCCCGGCCCCCTGCGCGGACGGGTTCGTTTCCGGCCACGGGGCTCGCGCCGCGCCGCGCTCCGTAATGTTCGCCACCGCATCCGAATGTTTCGGCGTCTTCGGTGATCCCTTCAGGCCTGGTTTCTTGAGCGGGCCCCTGGATTCCCTGTGTTCAAGGGGTTGCCACCCGTCGGAGGGTGTCTCTAGGGTGCGGCAGCAGCGAAGCTTTCTGGATCTGGTTCGAAACTTTCGATCAATCAAGGAGCGCATGATGGGTGACCCGGCACTCTCCCGCCGCGGCTTCCTGGCGGCCTCCGCCGCGGCCGGTCTGAGCATGACGGCACTGAGCGCCTGCGGCGGCGACTCGGACGGGGGGTCGTCGGGGACGACCACGATCGAGTGGTGGAACATCTCCACCACCCAGCCGGCCAAGAACGTCTGGGCCGCTCTGGCCAAGCAGTTCGAGGCGCAGAACCCCAAGGTGAAGATCAAGATCGTCCAGTTGGAGAACGACGCCTACAAGTCGAAGATGACGGCGCTGACCGCCTCGGGGAAGCTCCCCGACATCTTCCACACCTGGGGCGGCGGTGTCCTGAAGCAGCAGGTCGACGCCGGGCTGGTCGAGGACCTCACGGACCGGACGAAGGAGTGGGGGGAGGGCCTGCTGTCGGTCGCCCGCGAGCCCTACCTGCTGGACAAGACGGTGTACGGCATCCCGTTCGACATCGGCATGATCGGGTTCTGGTACAACAAGGCGCTCTTCAAGCAGGCCGGCATCAGCGCCCCGCCCACCACCTGGAGCGGTTTCCTCGACGCCGTGCGGAAGCTGAAGGCCGCCAAGATCACCCCGCTCGCGCTGGCCGGCAAGGAGAAATGGCCCGGCATGTACTACTGGGCGTACCTGGCGATGCGCACCGCCGGTGTCGAGGCCTTGCAGAAGGCCGGGGACGACAAGGACTTCACCGGGGACGGGTTCGTCCAGGCCGGTCAGCACCTGAAGGACCTCGTCGATCTGCAGCCGTTCCAGAAGGGCTTCCTCGGCGCGGCCTACTCCAGCCCCACGGGCCAGGCCGCCGCCGTGGGCAACGGCAAGGCGGCGATGGAACTCATGGGCCAGTGGGCGCCCTCGGTGGAGGCCGACTCGGGCAAGGGGCTCGGCGCCGACCTCGGCTTCTTCCCGTTCCCGGCGGTCGAGGGCGGCAAGGGCGTGATCACCGAGGTGTTCGGCGGGGGCGGCGGGCACGCCCTGCGCAAGGGCGCCCCGCAGGCGGCCGTCGACTTCCTGAAGTTCTTCGCCTCGGCCGCCACGGACACCGAACTGGTCAAGAAGACCGGAGTGCTGCCCGTCGTCCCGGCCGCCGACAGCGCCATCGTCGACCCCAACGTCAAGGCCGTACAGGCGCAGCTGAAGGCCGCCACCGGCTTCCAGCTCTACCTGGACCAGGCGTACGCGCCGGCCCTCGGCCAGGAGGTCAACGACAGCGTGGCCGCCCTCATCGCCGGCTCCAAGTCGCCGAAGCAGGTCACCGAGTCGATCACCAAGGTCGCGAAGGAAGAGCAGTAGCAGGCGATGACCTCCACCTTCCTCCCGGACAAGCGCAGCGGCCCGGACGTCCACCTCCCGCCCCCGGCCGCGGACAGCAGCCGGGGCCGGGCGCGGCGGCGGGCGCTGCACTGGCTCACCGCCGTCGGCTTCCAGGCGCCCGCACTGGTGCTGTTCGGCACGCTCGTCCTGCTGCCGATGATGTTCGCGCTGTACGCCTCGTTCTTCCGCTGGGGCGGCTTCGGCATGCCCGAGAACTACATAGGCGGCGACAACTTCACCCGGCTCTTCAAGGACCCGGTGTTCCTGGGCGACCTGTGGCGCTGCCTGCTCCTGGTCGGACTCTCGCTCCTGCTCCAGCTGCCGTTCGCGCTCGCCCTCGCGGTCGCGCTCAACCAGAAGATCCGCGGCCGGGCCGTGTACCGGATGCTGTTCTTCGCGCCGTACATCCTCTCCGAGGCGATCACCGGCGTCCTGTTCAGCATGATCTTCGCCCCGGACGACGGCCTCGCCGACCACGTCTTCGGCGCGATCGGGCTGGACGGGGTGGGCGGGCAGTGGTTCGCCGACCCCTCCACCGTGATGGCCACCCTCTTCCTGGTCATGACGTGGAAGTTCTTCGGCTTCCACATGATGCTCTACCTGGCCGGGCTGCAGTCCATCCCGGCCGAGTTGACCGAGGCGGCCCTGATCGACGGCGCCGGCCCCTGGCAGCGCTTCCGCAACATCACCCTGCCGCTGCTCGCGCCCACCCTGCGGATCAGCGTCTTCCTGTCGGTCATCGGCGCGATCCAGCTCTTCGACCTGGTGTGGGTCGTCACCGCGGGTGGTCCCGACCACCACTCCGAGACGATGGCCGTGACCATGTTCCAGTACGGCTTCAAGCGCTACCAGGTCGGCTACGCCAGCGCGATCAGCGTGGCCATGTTCGGCATCAGCCTCGTCTTCGCCCTCGCCTACCAGCGGTTCGTGCTCCGCCGCGACCTCCAGGGCGCCACCACGACCATGCGAGGAGGCGGCTCGTGAGCGTCGTCAAGACCGGCGGGAGCGCCCGCGGGACCGGCCGAAGCCCCCGCAGGACCGGCCGGACTCTGCCGCTGCACCTGATCCTCGGGATCGTCGGCGCGGTGATGGCCGTACCGCTCGTCTACGCCGTGCTGTCCGGTTTCAAGTCCACCGACCAGCTCTCCCGCAATCCCATCGGGCTGCCCGACCCCTGGGTCATCTCCAACTACACCGACATCCTCGGCTCCGGTTCGTTCTGGCGGATGGTCGGCAGCAGCACGCTCATCGCGGCCGGGACGACCGTGGTGGTCGTCGCGGTGTCCGCGCTCGCCGCGTTCTCCTTCGCCCGGTTCGCCTTCCGCGGGCGGGAGATGCTGTTCACCCTGTTCACCCTGGGGCTGATGTTTCCCTTCGCGGTGGCGGCGCTGCCGCTGTTCCTGCTGCTGCGCTCCATGGACCTGCTGGACAACCCGCTCGGGGTGATCCTGCCGCAGGCCGCGTTCGGGCTGCCGATGACCATCGTGATCCTGCGCGGGTTCTTCCGGGAGATCCCGGCCGAGCTGGAGGAGGCGGCCACCCTCGACGGCTGCGGGCCGCTCGGCTTCTTCTGGCGGATCCTGCTGCCCATGGCCAGGCCCGCCCTCGGCACGGTCTCAGTGCTCGCCGTCGTCGCCAGCTGGAACAACTTCCTGCTGCCCCTGCTGGTCTTCAACGAGCCCACCTGGTGGACCATCCCGATCGGCGTCCAGCAGTTCCAGGGCCAGTACTCCGCGGACTACGCGCGCGTCTTCGCCTATCTCGTCCTCGCCATGGTTCCCGCCCTGGCCTGCTACTCCGTCGCCGAACGCCAGCTCGTCGGCGGTCTCGCCGCCGGCGCCTCGAAGGGATGACGCGCGCCCGCGGATCCGTACGGCTCACACCCACCCCCCAAGTGAGGAGTCGCCCCATGCCCAGCACCGCCGCCCGCACCCGGCTCAGACTCGCCGGAACCCTCGCCGCCGTCCTCGTCGCCGCCGGCGTCGTCACCGGACCGGCCGCCCAGGCCCAGGAGAGTCCGGCGCACGGAAAGCCGCGGGCCACCCTCGCCGACCTCGCGCAGCGCCACGGCCGCTACTTCGGCAGCGCCACCGACAACCCCGAACTCACCGACACCGCCTACACGAAGATCCTCGGCAGCGAGTTCGACATGATCACCCCCGGCAACGGCATGAAGTGGTACGCCACCGAGCCGCAGCAGGGCGTCTTCGACTGGACCAACGGCGACGAGATCGTCGGCCTCGCCCGGGCGAACCACCAGAAGGTCCGCGCCCACACCCTCGTCTGGCACAGCCAGCTGCCCGGCTGGCTGACCGGCAAGGAGTGGACGGCCGACGAGCTGCGCGCCGTCCTGAAGAAGCACATCCAGACCGAGGTGCGCCACTACCGGGGCACGGTCTACTCCTGGGACGTCGTCAACGAGGCGTTCAACGAGGACGGCACCTACCGCGAGACGATCTTCTACAAGACGCTCGGCCCCGGCTACATCGCCGACGCGCTGCGCTGGGCCCACCAGGCCGACCCGAAGGCGAAGCTGTACCTCAACGACTACAACATCGAGGCCGTCGGACCCAAGAGCGACGCCTACTACCGGCTCGCCAAGGAGCTGAAGGCGCAGCGGGTCCCGCTCGACGGCATCGGCCTGCAGGCCCATCTCGCCCTGCAGTACGGCTATCCGACGACCCTTGAGGACAACCTCCGCCGCTTCTCCCGGCTCGGCCTGGACACCGCGCTCACCGAGGTCGACGTGCGGATGCTGCTGCCCGCGACCGACGAGAAACTGGCCCAACAGGCCGACTGGTACCGGGACATGACCGAGGCATGCCTCGCGGTGCGGCGATGCGTCGGCATCACCGTCTGGGACTACACCGACAAGTATTCGTGGATTCCGGCCTTCTTCCCCGGCGAGGGGGCCGCCCTGCCGTGGGACGAGCAGTTCGCGCCGAAGCCGGCGTACTACGCGATCCGGGACGCGCTCAGCTAGCGGTGCGAGGCGGGGCGGTGCTTGAACGCACCACCAGCTCCGTGCCCAGTTCCACCCGCGGCGAGTCGGGGCGCTCGCCGCGGGCCAGGCTCAGGACCGTGCGGGCGGCGAGTTTGCCCATGTCGGCGAGGGGCTGGCGGACGGTCGTCAACGGCGGGGCCGACCAGCGGACTTCGGGGAGGTCGTCGAACCCGACCACGCTCATGTCCTCGGGGGCCCGCAGTCCGCGCCGGCGCAGCGCCTCGATCGCGCCGAGGGCCATCTGGTCGCTGGCCGCGAACACGGCGGTCGGCGGCTCCGGCAGGTCGAGGAGGGCGGTGCAGCCGGTGAACCCCGACTCGGGGCGGAAGTCGCCGGGGACGACGAGCGTTTCGTCGACGGAGAGCCCGGCCGCCTCCAGGGCCGCCCGGTAGCCGTCGAAGCGGGCCCGGGAGCACAGCAGCCGGGGCGGCCCGGCGATCAGAGCGATCCGGCGGTGGCCCAGCGACAGCAGGTGCTCGGTGGCCGCCAGACCGCCCGACCAGTTCGCGGCGCCGATGGTGGGGGTGTCGGCGGCGGGAGAGCCCGTCGGGTCGACGACGACCAGCGGGACGCCCAGGATGCGCAACTGCTCGTGCAGGGTGGGTTCCAGGGCCGAGGTGACGAGGATGACGCCGTCGGAGGCACGGGAGCGCAGGTTGCGCATCCACTCCCGGGCGTCGCCCGAGCGGCCGTGGATCGCCGACACGACCGTGCCCACCCCGGCCGCGTGAGCGACCTCCTCGACGCCTCGGATGATCTCCACCGCCCAGGGGCTGTCGAGGTCGTTGAAGACCAGGTCGAGCAGGGCGGCACGGGTGGGGGAGGCGGCGGGGCGCTTGCGGTAGCCGTGCACCCGCAGCAGGTCCTCGACCCGGGCCCGGGTCTGCGGCGAGACGTCCGAACGCCCGTTGACCACCCGGGACACCGTCGGCACCGAGACGCCGGCCTGGCGGGCGATCTCCGTGATCGTGACCCTGCCCCGGGACGCCGACGCCGTATCGTCCGCTGTCACTTCATCGTCCGCTGTCACTTCGCCACCTCCGTCGCGTCGCTTCGGACGCTGCGCCGAAACTTCCAGGAGTCTTCCGGAAAGTACGGGGCCGTGGGAAGAGATACAGACACACAAGGGAGCGTATCGCGCGGAGACCGGGGGACTACGGGGAGTGAGCGGCCCCGGACACGCGTCGGGGCCGGTGCGCAGTGGGTGATTGCGGCCGGCCCCTCAGGTCACCGGACGGCGGTCCCGCGCCGTCCGGGTCGTGCGGGTCGTGCTCAGGCGGCGGTCACGACCCGGTGAGGGGCGATGACCTGGCCGTCCGGCAGGAGCTCACCGGTGTCCTCGAAGAGCAGGACGCCGTTGCACAGCAGGCTCCAGCCCTGTTCCGGGTGGTGCGCCACGAGGCGGGCGGACTCCCGGTCGGCTGAGGTCGCTGTCGGACACGGTGGCTGGTGCTGGCACATGGATGGGAACTTCCGCTCTGGCGTGATGAGTGAGATGGCTGTCGTGTCTGACCCGCGGCTTGAAGCGTCGTTCATGGCCGCCCCCCGTTGTGATAAGTCGGTCGGAACCCAGTGTTGCCCTACGGAGGTCGATCCGCAGGGATTTCGCGGCACCGCTTCTCACAGGTTCATGACGCGTCACCCGCGCGGGCGGTTCATCTCAACCGCACTGTCACTTCGGATGGTTCCTGGTGGTCGGATGGGGCTAGTCCGGGCCGGACACGCCAGGGGGCACGGAAGGGCACGGAGGGTGCTGAGGTTCCGGACCGTGGGGCAGCACCGTACCCCGCCATCGGGCCGCGGTGACGGGGTACGGGGGTGCCGGGGCCGGCCGGGTCGATCAGGCCGGTGAGCCGAGCAGCGGGGGCGGCGCCGGCGTCACCCGCAGGGTCAGCACCGGCAGCAGGTCGGCGACGCGGTGCGGACTGTGGGCGGCGATCCCGGGCGGCGCCGGGGCCAGCGGCACCAGCAGGTCGGTCGGGGCGGGATGGCCCGTGGTGCCGTCCGAGGCGCTGTCGCCGTGCAGCCAGAGTGTGAGCATGTACAGCCCGGGCACCGACAGCAGCCGCGCCTGGTACGGCTGGGTGGTCGACTCGGCCTGACGCAGGGCGCGTTCGGTGGAGGCGATGTAGGGGCCCTCGAAGAAGTGCGAGAACGCCCAGCCGTCCGGGGTGAGCCGGGTCTCGGCCGCGGCCACGGCGCGGTCGTCGCAGCGGATCAGGAAGCGCCAGCCGGCCAGCCTTGTCGCGGCCACGCCTTCGGGCGTGATCCGCTCCAGAACGTGCAGCGGAAGCGGGAGTTCGGGGGTGGCCTCACCCTGAGCGGCGCGCAGGGAGGGCGTACGAGCCTCGCGGACCGCGGTGGGGGAACCGAGTGCCGTGAGGACGGAGCGAAGGGCGGGCGCGGGAGCCGGGGGGACATGCAAAGGCATGGTGGGTCGCCTCTCATTCGACAGGCACGGTGGCGCGAGGGCGTGGGCGGACGGCGCTGTCAGCTAGCTCTCGACAGGTCGGAGAGGCGGGGGCCCCGGGTCTGGGGTTGCCGGGGTGCGCGAGCGGCCTGCCGTCACCTCGACGACAGGCTCCTTCGACCGTGGGCGCCAACCTTCTCTGCCTTGTTCGCGGAGTTTATACGACACGTGTTGAGACTGTGTTTCGTCTAGTCGATCCCGGGACACTCGGCAAGGGTTCATTCGGTCGGTGATACGTGTGAATCATCCCGATTCAGAGCGGGACGCGACGCGATGACCTCGGGTTATGAGTGCGGAGTGGTCGGCCCATTGTCGTCGGCGTTTTTCACGAGTTCCGAGTTCAGGAAAGGGCGACCGGCCGCATGCCCGGTGAATGTGCCACCGGTCACCGCCGGTGGCTTTCGGTCAGCGTAGCGTGTGCGTGCGCGGCGGGGGACGTTATCGATCGGCTCGGCTGGGCATCATCCCCCCTGACCCGGGACATCCGGCGGCCGGGATCGCCGGCCCGCCCATGCGAGGAGGGACGCTTCGATGGGGGAGAAGGTCGTGGCAGGCGCGTTCGACCTGTCCGATCGTCAGCACTACCGGGACAAGCTGCGGCGGTGTCTGACGGGGCTTGAGCGGCTCCTGGCCCAGAAGCGCTTCGACCGCCCCAAGAACCTCATGGGGCTCGAGATCGAACTGAATCTCGCGGGCGCCGACGGTCTGCCGAAAATGCTGAATGGGCAAGTGTTGGAGAGGATCGCGAGCCGAGATTTCCAAACAGAACTCGCCATGTTCAACCTGGAAGTGAACATAGCTCCCCATCGATTGGGGGGTCGGGTATTCGACCGGCTCGCGGAGGAACTCCGTACGTCACTGGCATATGCCCATCGAAAGGCGAGCGAGGTCGATGCGGGAATCGTGATGATCGGTATTCTGCCGACTCTCGACCGCGACGACCTGGTCTCGTCCAACCTTTCCGACGTCGACCGCTACACGCTCCTCAACGATCAGATCGCGGCCGCCCGCGGAGAGGACTTCGCGCTCGAGATCGACGGCGTGGAGCGGCTGTCGTGCACCTCGAAGTCGATCGTGCCCGAGGCCGCCTGCACCTCCGTGCAACTGCATCTGCAGGTCACGCCGGGCCGTTTCGCCGCGGTGTGGAACGCGGCGCAGGCCGTCACCGCCGCGCAGATCGCCGTCGGCGCCAACTCGCCGTTCCTGTTCGGCCACGAGCTGTGGCGGGAGTCGCGGCCCCCGCTGTTCCAGCAGGCCACCGACACCCGGCCGCCGGAACTGCAGGCGCAGGGCGTGCGGCCGCGGACATGGTTCGGGGAGCGGTGGATCAGCTCGGCGTACGAGCTGTTCGAGGAGAACCTGCGCTTCTTCCCGCCGCTGCTGCCCATCTGCGACGACGAGGACCCCCTGGAGGCCCTGGCGGCGGGCAGGGTGCCCTCGCTCGCCGAGCTCGTCCTGCACAACGGCACCATCTACCGCTGGAACCGGCCCGTCTACGGCATCGCCGACGGCGTCCCGCACCTGCGGGTGGAGAACCGGGTGCTGCCCGCCGGACCGACGGTGACGGACGTGGTAGCCAACGCTGCCTTCTACTACGGCGTGGTCCGGGCCCTGGCCGAGGAGTCCCGGCCGGTCTGGTCCCGGCTGCCGTTCGAGGCGGCCGCGGCCAACTTCGACGCGGCCTGCCGGTACGGGATCGACGCGCGGCTGCAGTGGCCGCGGCGGGGGCGGCTGGGCGGTGTGGTCGAGGTGGACGCGGTGAGCCTCGTCCGCGACGAACTGCTGCCGCTGGCCGAGGCGGGACTGAACGGGTGGGGGGTCGAGCCGGCCGATCGTGATCTGTATCTGGGGGTCATCGAGGAGCGGTGCCGGCGGCGGGCCAACGGGGCGACGTGGCAGGTGGCCACGTTCCACCGGGCGGTGGAGGCGGGGTTGTCGCGGGACGCGGCGCTTGCCGCCACGACGCGGCGGTATGCGGAGCTGATGCATCACGGGGAGCCGGTGCACACCTGGCCTGTGGGGGTCCCCGAGGTTGTTCCCCTCGGCTGAGGGCTGAGGGCTGAGGGCTGAGGGCTGAGGGCTGAGGGCTGAGGGCTGAGGGCTTTGCGTGGCTCGCCGGCCGCGAGCGCACGGGGCTGGTCGCGGCGGGAGTAGGCGAAGGGCGGCAGGCTGCCCCGCACGGCGGCCGCGGTGTCCCCGGCCGCGGTATCCCCGGCGGCGGCGGTGAGGAGGACGGCGGTGGCGACGGCCTCGGTGCGTCGGCGCATCCGAGGGCGGGGGGCGCTGCCGCCCGCCCCGTACCGATCGGGCAAGCTGTGACGTCCCATGACGGTGGCGACCCTCCCTGCCGGCCCGTAGTTCCCGGTGGCGCAAGCGCTCCGCACGACATGCGGCAGGGGTGGGGATGCGGCGGGGTCACGCAACTGGAGGCACGTGTGCAGGTGGAGGCAGGGGTAGGTGGCTGATTCTGTTCCGCAGGAGCGGCTCTCGCGACGGATGCTCCGGGACGAGACGCTGCTCGTTCTGGGGCTTTCGCTCGGTGCGAGCGGTGTGTCCGCCCTGATCAGTTTTGTTGGATCGGTCACCAAACCGGGAGGTCTGAAGGACCAGGCGGCGACCCTCAACGCCTCGGCCGCGCCGGGCCGTCCGTGGCTCGATCTCGCCTGGCAGCTGTTCGGGATCGCCACGGCGCTCGTCCCCGTCGCCCTCGTCGCGCATCTCCTGCTGCGTGAGGGACAGGGGCTGCGGACGCTGGGCTTCGACCGCACCCGGCCCTGGCCGGACCTCGGCCGTGGGGCGGCGATGGCGGCGGTGATCGGCAGTACCGGCATCGCCTTCTATCTGGCGGCCCGTGGTCTCGGCTTCAACCTCACGGTGGTGCCGGAGGCGCTGCCGGACGTGTGGTGGAAGTACCCCGTGCTGGTGTTGTCCGCGATGCAGAACGCGATCCTCGAAGAGGTCATCGTCGTCGGCTATCTGCTGCGCCGGCTCGGCCAGTTGGGCTGGACGCCGGGCACCGCGCTCGTCGCCAGCTCCGTGCTGCGCGGCTCGTACCACCTCTACCAGGGCATCGGCGGCTTCATCGGCAACATGGTGATGGGCGTGGTCTTCGTCTACCTCTACCGGCGCTGGGGACGGGTGGGTCCTCTGGTCGTGGCGCACTCCCTGCTCGACATCGGTGCCTTCGTGGGATACGCGCTGCTGGCCGGGAAGGTGGGGTGGCTGCCGACGGCGTGAGCCACCCCACGGGGGCGGACCCGGTCACTAGGCGAGCAGCTCGCCCTCGATGACCGTGACCGCGCGGCCCGTCAGCAGGGTGCGGTCGCCGCGCACCTCGGTGCGGACACGGCCGGAGCGCGGGGACGCCTGCAGGCCGGTCAGGGCGGTGCGGCCGAGGCGCTCGGACCAGTAGGGGGCCAGGGCGGTGTGGGCGCTGCCCGTCACCGGGTCCTCGTCGATGCCGAAGTTCGGGAAGAAGCAGCGGGAGACGAAGTCGTATCCCCGCTCCGGGTTCTCGGCGCGGGCGGTGGCGATGATGCCGCGACGGGAGTAGGCGGCCAGTGCCTTGTGGTCCGGCCGCAGGGCGTGGACGGTCTTCTCGTCGGCGAGCTCGACCAGCAGGTCGCCGGTGTGCGGGCCGGTGTCGTGGCAGTCGAGCGGCTCGGCGCCCAGGGCCTCGGCGACCCCGGCCGGGACCTCGACCCTGGTCAGCGGGGCGGTCGGGAAGTCCAGGGTGATCGAGCCGTCCTCGGCGGGCGTCGCGATGAGGACGCCGCTGCGGGTGGCGAAGCGCACCGGCCCCGAATGGGCGCCGGTGGTGTGCAGGACGTGGGCCGTGGCGAGCGTGGCGTGGCCGCACATGTCGACCTCGGCGACGGGGGTGAACCAGCGCAAAGCCCAGTCCGCCTCGCCGCCCTCGGGGAGCGGGTGGGCGAACGCCGTCTCGGCGTGGTTGACCTCCAGGGCGATGTTCTGGAGCCGGTTGTCGTCCGGGAAGGCGTCCAGGAGGAGGACCCCGGCCGGGTTGCCGGCGAAGGGGCGGTCGGTGAAGGCGTCGACGATTCGAATCCGCATGCCGGTGACGGTAGGGGGTCGGCCGAGCCGTCGGCCAAGGCCAATCGGCGAGTCCTGGCCCGATTCCGCCGCCCCGTGAGCGGCCGCACCGTTGGGCCGCGGATCCCTCGGGGCGCGTCCGGGGCGCAACCCTGGGATCCTGGGAGCGAGCGCTACCCATGATCCGACGACCACGGGCGGTGATCGCCATGGGCGGTGTCGAGGAGGTCGCTCCGCAGCCGACGGCTGCGGACGCCGATCCCCAGGGAGAGCCGTTTTTGCGCACACGGTTCGTCGTACCGGCCCGGCCGGTGACGTTCCTGCGGCGTGAGCGCCTGGTCAACCACCTCGACCAGGCGCTGCGGACACCCCTGACCATGGTCAACGGCGCCGCGGGCGCGGGCAAGACGCTGCTGGTCGCCGACTGGGCCGCGGTGCGCGAGGCGCCTGTCGCCTGGCTCACCACCGACGAGGCGGAGCAGGGCCCGGGCATGTTCTGGGCGTATCTGCTCCAGGCCCTGCGCGCCTCGGGCGTCTTTCTCCCCGCGGAGCTCGGCTGCCCCACGGACGCGAGCCACGTGCCCCCCACACTGCTGGCGCGGCTCGCCGCCGAGCTGTGCGCCAGGGACCGGCCCGCGATCGTGGTGCTCGACGAGTACGACCGGGTGAGCGACCCGCAGATCGCAGAACAGCTGGAGTTCGTACTGCACCACGCCGGCGACGGCCTGCGTCTGATCCTCGTCAGCCGTACCGAACCGCTGCTTCCGCTGCACCGGTACCGGGCGGCCGGCCGGCTCACCGAGATCCGGGCCGCGGAACTGGCCTTCACCTGTGAGGAAGCGGCCGAGCTGCTGGAGCTGCACGGCCTGCGGCTTCCGGCGCACGCCACACAGGGGCTCGTCGAACGCACCTGGGGCTGGGCCGCGGGACTGCGGCTGTGCGCCCTCGCCGCGCGGGAGAACCCGGATCCGGAGAGGTATCTGAAGGAGTTCGAGGCCGACCGCACCACGGTCGCCGACTTCCTGCTGGCGGAGGTGCTCAGGCGGCAGTCTCCGGAGACGCAGGACGTCCTGCTGCGGGTCAGCGTCCTCGACCGCTTCTGCCCGGGGCTGGTGAACGCGCTGACCGAGCGCACCGACGCCGGGCCCATTCTGGTCGGTCTGTGCCGCGACAACGCGTTCGTCGAGCACCTCGCGCAGGACTGGTACCGGCTCCACCCGCTGTTCGGGGAGATCCTCCGGGCCCATCTGCGGATGCGGTCGCCGGGTCTGGAACCCGAACTGCACCGGCGGGCCGCGCGGTGGCTGCGCGGCTCGGGATCCCTCGCGGAGACGCTGGGGCACGGCGCGGCCGCCGGCGACTGGGAGTTCACCGCCGGCGCCCTCGTCGACGATCTGGCCATCGGCTGGCTCTTCACCGGCCTGCGCTCCGACGAACTCGCCGCGCTCTTCTCCCGGATGGGGCCGGAGGCCAGGAGCCCCGCCTCGGACCTGGTCCGCGCGGCCCATGAGCTCTCCCGCCGCGACCTCGGCCGCGGCCTGACCCACCTGCGTCGCGCGGAGGAGAGCCTGACCGCCGAACTTGGCCTGACCGCAGCAGAGTTGGGCCTGCCGGGGGAGCCGGGGGACGCGGGGGAGCAGGTGGAGCGGTGGGAGTGGGGGGAGCACGGCTCGGAGAGGGGAGGCGACGGTCTTGCGGCCGAAGGCGCGTTGACGGCGGCCGGGTGGAGTCCGGCGGGCGAGGCGTCCGGCCTCGTGGCGGTCCGGTTGAGCTGTGCGCTGCTGGAGGCGCTGGCCGCCCGGCTGACCGGTGCGCCCGGCCGGGCGGAGCTGGCCGCGGCGGCCGCCGAGACACTGCGCGACCAGGTACCCGCGCAACTGCTGGAGAGGCATCCCGAACTCACCGCCCTGCTGCTGGCCCACCTGGGCTCGGCGCGGCTGTGGGCCGGGCGGTTCGACGATGCGCGGGCCGCCCTGTCGAGGGTGGCCGGGGCCTCGGCAGGCGCGTCCACGGCGCTCGCCCGGGAGGACTCACTCGGCCGGCTGGCTCTGATCGACTATCTGAACGGCTGGCCCGGCAGGGCGGAACGCACGGCGCGGGCCGCGCTGACCGAGACGGAGCGTTACGGCCTGCCCCAGCCGTCCGGTTCCGGCATGGGACGGCTGGTCCTGGCCGCGGTCGCCGTGGACCGCGACGAGCTGCGCCTGGCCCGGGTACTCCTCGACGAGGCGGCCGGCTCGCACCCCGCGCTGCGGGACCCGGTCATGGAGGCGGGCCGGGCCATCGCCACCGCCCGCCTGCACCTGGCCCGTGGCGACCCGAGCGCCGCGCGCGCGGCCGCGGAACGAGCCGTCCCCGCCGTGGTGCTCTCTCCCTGGGCGCAGGGGCAGACGGCGCTCGTGGTCTCCGCGGCCCACCTGGCCGAGGGCCGCCCGGAGACGGCCTTCGAGGTCCTGCGGTCGACGCCCGACGAACAGCCCGCGTGCGCGGTGGCGGCCGCGCGGGCACAGCTCGCCGCGGGCCGGCCCGGCGCGGCGGCCGACCTGCTCGACGGCGTGCGCGCCGAGGGCCGTGCCGGCCCGGCTGTGACGGTCCGCGCCGCGCTGGTGCTGGCGCAGGCGGCGGACGAGGCGGGCGACGTGGCCGATGCGCGCAGGCTCGTCGCCCAGGCACTGCGCGAGGCACGACGCGAAGGGCTGCGACGTCCCTTCCGCGAAGCCGGGCCGTGGATCCGCCCTTACCTGGCCACGGCCTCCCCCCGGGGACCGGCCGGGGACTGGCTCACCCCCGGGGTGCCGTCGTCCGACGGTGCGCCGCCCCCGGTCGTGGAGGAGCTGAGCGGACGCGAACGCGACGTGGTGCGCAGGCTGGCCCTGATGATGTCGACGGAGGAGATCGCCGCCGACCTGTATGTGTCGGTGAACACGGTCAAGACGCACCTCAAGAGCGCCTACCGGAAACTGGCGGTCAACCGCCGAGGCGACGCGGTACGCCGCGCCCGCGAGCTGAACCTGCTGGGACCGACCGGGTCGTCCGGGCTGTGAAGTTCCCCCTTCGTGGGTGAGGCGGCGGCCGGATTTCTCGGCTGCGATGGTGTCGTGGACACCACGACCCGCTGGCGGGCCCTGATGGTCCTGGGCACCGCCCAGTTCCTGATGGTCCTGGACACGTCCGTCATGAACGTCTCGATCAGCCAACTGGTCGAGGACTTCGACACCGAGGTGACGGCCATCCAGGCCGTCATCACCCTGTACGCCCTGGTCATGGCCGCCTTCATGATCATCGGCGGCCGGTTCGGGGACATCCTCGGACGACGACGGGCCTTCCTCCTCGGCCTCGTCGTCTATGCCACGGGATCGGCCCTCACCGCCGCCGCCCCCACCCTGTGGGTGCTCACGCTGGGCTGGTCGGTCATCGAGGGACTGGGCGCCGCGATGGTCCTGCCGGCCATGGCGGCGCTGGTCGCCGAGTCCTACCACGGGCGGGACCGGGCCGTGGCCTACGGCGTCATCGGCGGTCTCGCGGGCGCGGGGATCGCGGTCGGGCCGCTGCTGGGCGGCTGGGTGACGACGTATCTCACCTGGCGGCTGGTCTTCGTCGGTGAGGTCGTGGTCGTGCTGGTGATGCTGTGCTTCCGCCGGGTGATCACGGAGTCCCCGCGCACCGGTACGCCCCCCCACCTCGACGGGGTGGGCGCCGCGCTCTCGGCGGCCGGACTGGCGCTCGGCGTGCTCGGCGTCCTGCAGAGCGGCACGTGGGGCTGGGTGCAGCCCCGCAACCCGCCCTTCACCGTCCTGGGTTTCTCGCCCACCCTGTTCGTCGTCGGCGCGGGAGCGGCCGTCCTCGCCGTCTTCGTGCACTGGGAGCGGCGCCGGGACGCGCACGGCTCGGAGCCGCTGGTGCACCTGGCGCTGCTGCACAGGCCCGCGCTGCGATCCGGCCTGATGTGTCTGCTGAGCCAGAACCTCATCCTGCTGGGACTGTTCTTCACCATCCCGCTGTATCTCCAGGTCGTGCAGGGCTTCGACGCCTTCGAGACCGGCCTGCGACTGCTCCCCGTGTCGATCACCATGCTCGCGGCCTCGATGGGCGCCGCCCGGCTGGGGCGGGTGGCGGGACCGCGCCGGGTGGTCCGGCTCGCGCTGCTGACCCTGACCGCGGCCATCGTGTGGCTGCTGGCCACCATCGACCCCGTCATCGACGACGCGCAGTTCGCCGGGGCGATGGCACTTCTCGGGGTGGGCATGGGCCTGCTCGCCTCACAGCTGGGCAACGTCGTCCAGTCCTCCGTGGGCGAGGACGAACGCAGCGAGGTGGGCGGGCTGCAGTTCACTGCGCAGAACCTGGGCTCCGCGCTGGGCACCGCGCTCATCGGATCGCTGCTGGTCGGCGCCCTGGCCCAGGCCTTCACCACACGGGTGGAGGAGCATCCCCGGCTCTCGGAGGAGACCCGTCGGCAGACCGGTGTCGCCCTGGAGGCCGGCATCTCCTTCGTCCCCACCGAGCAGGTGCGCTCTGCGGCCGAGGACGCCGGGCTGCCACCCGCCGAGGTCGACGCCCTCGTGGACTCCTACGCCTCGGCGCAACTCGAGGGTCTGAAAGCGGCGATCCTGGCCGCCGGCGGGATCACGCTCGCCAGTTTCCTGGTCACGTCGCATCTGCCGACCCGGAAGGCCGAACGTCCGAGCCGGCCCGGGACCGGCAGGCCGGCCGGCACGACCGGGCCGTCGCGCTGACCGGCCCGACCGACCGAACCGTCCGACTCGTCGAGGGAGGCCGCGATGTCCAGGCCCGACCACATCGCGGCGGCCCGGGCGCGCGCCGCCGAGCGCCGGACCGCCGCCGACCGCTCCGGCGGCGTCTACGGCTCCATGCTCGCGGCCTCGGTGGTCGTCGGCGCGGGAAATCTGGGCTCGTTCCCGCGCCTGGAACTTGTGCTGCTGCTGTTGCTGACCGGCGTCGTTTTCTGGATCGCGCATGTACACGCCCAGCTGTTCGGGGCGCGGTTGGCACGGCGTAGCCCGGACCGGGGGATCGTGCTCAAGGTGTGCCGCGACGAGTGGCCGATCCTGCAGGCCGCCATTCCGCCCGCCGTCGCCGTGGCCGTCAGCCCTTTGCTCGGCCTCGGCCTGCAGGGCGCCGGCTGGCTCGCGCTCGCGGTCGCCGTCGCGGGCCAGGTGGGCTGGTCGGCGTCCGCGGCACGACGCGACGGAGCCTCGTGGCGCCTGGTCGCGACCACCGCCTCGGTGAATCTCGCGCTGGGTCTGCTGATCATCGCCTTCAAGCTCTTCTTGACGCACTGAAGCACTGAAGAGGGCGGCGCGGGTGCCGTCCTGCGGTCTATCACCTCCACCGGGTGAAGCCGTCCGTCTCCTCGGGACGGAGGATCGTGGGGAAAGGGCGCAGTCCGCCTGTCCCAGGCCGTCCCGGGAGCAGCTCATGCGCTACGAGATCCGCGTCGACGGACAGCTGTCGGAGGTACTGACCAGGGCCTTTCCGGAGCTGGATCATGTGGTCATGTCCGGTCAGACCGTCCTGTTCGGATACGTCGTCGACGAGGCGCACCTGTACGGGCTGCTGGCCCGCTGCCAGTCCCTGGGGCTGCGGGTCCTGGAGATGCGCCAACTGCCCGCCGGGCGCGAGGAGGAGTCATGAGCGTGTCGCCTGGTCCCGCACCGCACAACGGGCCGCTGGGCAACGATCCCGCCGACACCCTGGCCGTGCTCGGCCGCTCCTGGACCTGGATCCTCGGTTCGGCGGTCGCCAGCTTCGTACCGGGCGTCCTGATCCTGGTCTGGCCGGACGAGACCCTGCACGTCCTGGCGGTCCTCATCGGCCTGTACCTGCTGGTGACCGCGGCGTTCCGGTTCGTCGCGGCCTTCGCCCGGGAGGACCACGGCGAACGGCTGACGGGCCTCCTCCTGGCGATGCTGTACGTGGTGGCCGGGGTGCTGTGCCTGAGACACCCGCTGCAGACGATCGCGGCGCTCTCCCTGGTCGTCGGCGTCCTGTGGCTGGTGTCCGGCATGCTCACCCTCTACACGGCCCTCGCGGCCAAGGACCTCCCGCACCGGGGCGTCGTCCTCGGCGCGGCGGTGCTCGCGATCGTGGCGGGGATCGTGGTGCTGGCGCTGCCCACCGAGTCGGCCCGCGCGCTGACGCGGCTGCTCGGCCTGTGGCTCGTCCTGCTCGGTCTGATCGAGGCGGCGGTCGCCTTCGCGTGGCGTGCCGCGCTTCGACGGGCGCGTACGGCGGGGCCGGGGGCTCCTGCCGGGACGGTCTGAGCAGGGATGCTCCCGCCTCCCGGCGCAGACTCTCACCCGTCTCGGGTGAGGCGCGGGCCGCTTGCCGTGGGCACGCTGAGAACGGCATGCGACGGCATGTCGGTACACCGGATGTCGTCGGGATGGCGGGCGAACGCCCGGAACGGAGGAGAGACATGAGTGGGGACACGTACCTCGCGTACGACTATCCGCTGCTGAGCGCCTTCTGGACCATGCTGGTCTTCTTCCTGTGGATCATGTGGTTCGTCCTGCTGTTCCGGGTCGTCGTCGACATCATCCGCGACGACGACCTCGGCGGCTGGGCCAAGGCCGGCTGGCTGGTGTTCTGCATCGTCCTGCCCTTCCTGGGCGTGTTCGTCTATGTGATCGCCCGGGGCAAGAACATGGGGCGCAGGGAGACCGCGCAGGCGCGTGAGCAGCAGAAGGCCTTCGACAGTTACATCCGCGAGACGGCCAGGGGCGGCGACGCCGGCACGTCCAGCAGCGTCGACGAACTCGCCCGGCTGTCCGAGATCCGCGCCCGCGGCGACATCACGGACGAGGAGTTCGCCAGGGCGAAGGAACTGGTCCTGAGCGGCTCCCGTCACTGAGCACTCAACTCGCAACTCGCAGCACGCAACCCGCAAGAGACAACGGGCAACACCCCAACCGAATCGAGGCACCGGGATGACGACACACAGCACTCACGCGCCGTCGGTCAAGCGGCACACGGCCAAGCAGCACTGGGCCGAGGGCCTGATGGTGTTCGCGGCCGTCACACTCATGCTCTCCGGAGTGCTCGACATCTTCCGCGGCATCATGGGAATCGCCCAGGACGACATCTTCATCACGACCCGCAACTACGTCTTCCAGTACGACGTCACCGGCTGGGGCTGGGTCCACCTCGCCCTGGGCGTGGCCGCCGTGATCGTCAGCCTGGGGCTGTTCCAGGCGTCGATGTGGGCGCGGGTCGCGGGCGTGGCCATCGCCGGGCTGATCGTCATCGCCAACTTCCTGTCCCTGCCGCAGTATCCGGTCTGGTCGGTCGTGGTGATCGCCTTCTCCGTGTTCGTCATCTGGGCTCTGTGCGTGGTGAAGCCGGACACGTCCGAAGACCGCTGACCGAGAGGCTGGACGATGTGCCGTTGGCTCGCCTATTCGGGCACCCCCGTGCCGCTGGAAACGATCCTGTACCGGCCGGCGCACTCACTGATCGACCAGAGCCTGCACTCCCGGATGGGCGTCGAGACGACCAACGGTGACGGGTTCGGCGTCGGCTGGTACGGGCCGGGCATGGACACCCCCGCGGTGGTCCGGGACATCGGCCCGGCCTGGAGCAACCGCAATCTCCAGGAGATCGCCGGGCACGTCCGCTCACCGCTGTTCTTCGCCCACATCCGGGCCTCGACCGGCACGGCGGTGCAGCAGACCAACTCCCACCCGTTCCGGCACGGCCGCTGGATGTGGATGCACAACGGCGGAATCGCCGACTTCCACCGGATGCGCCGGGACCTCGCCCTCGCCGTCGACCCGGAACTCTTCCTCGACATCGAGGGGTCGACGGACTCCGAGTTGATGTTCTTCCTGGCGCTCACCTTCGGCCTGGAGGAGGATCCGCCCGGCGCCGTCGCCCGGATGGCGGGCCTGGTGGAACGCACCGGCCACGGGCACGGGGTGGAGTTCCCGCTCCAGATGACGATCGCCGTGACCGACGGGGTAGGGCTGTGGGCCTTCCGCTACTCCAGCCAGGGAGCCTCACGCTCGCTCTTCTACAGCACCCGCGTCGAGACACTCCGGGAGCTCCATCCCGACGTGGCGTTCCTGCGCGAGGTCTCCGACGAGACCCGCCTCGTCGTCTCCGAGCCCCTGGGCAACCTGCCCGGCGCCTGGAACAAGGTCCCCGAGAGCACGTACGGCGTGGTCCAGCCCGACGGGGACGACAACCTCGTCCACTTCGCCCCGCAGGCCGCGTAGGACACACGCGCGCTCAGTGCACCGAGAACCCGCCGTCGACGAAGATCGCCTGCCCGGTGACGTAGCCGGAGCCGCGGCCGGCCAGGAAGACGGCGGCTCCGGCGAAGTCCTCGGCCAGGCCGTTGCGCCCGGCCATCGTGCGCGCGGCGAGCGCCGCCACCCGCTCCGGGTCGGACGACAACCGTGCGTTGAGCGGCGTCATGACGAAGCCGGGCACCAGGGTGTTGCAGGTGACGCCGTACGGCGACCACGCTTCGGCCTGTGAGCGGGCCAGCGACTCCAGCGCCCCCTTGGAGACCCCGTAGGCGCCGCTCTGGACGAACGCCCGGTGCGCCTGCTGGGAGCTGATGTGGATGATCCGTCCGAAGCCCCGCTCGGCCATGCCGGGTCCGAAGCGTCGGCCCAGCAGGTAGGGCGCCTCCAGGTTCACCGCCATGGTGGCGTCCCACACCTCCTCGTCCAGCTCGCCCATCGGCGGCCGCAGGTTGATGCCGGCGCTGTTGACGAGGATGTCGGGCTCACCGAACGCCTCGACCGCCCGCTCCGCCGCCGCGCGCACCCCGTCGCGGGTGCTCAGGTCGGCGCTCACCCAGGCCGCCCGGCAGCCGTCCGCCGTGAGCTCGTCGACCGTGGCGGCGAGTTCCGCCTCCTTGCGTGCCACAACCACCACGCTCGCGCCCGCCCGGGCGAGGGCCCCGGCGACGGCCCGGCCGATGCCGGAACTGCCGCCGGTCACGAGGGCGACCCGGCCGTCCAGCGAGAAGAGTTGAGAGAGGTAACCGTTCGAGGCGGTGTGCGAAGTGCCGTCCGATGCCATGGCCGCACTCTAAGGGGCAGAGCCTTGCCAAGCGAACTGTTCCGATATATCGTTGACGCATCGCGACAGATCAGCGATGGAATGAACAGAGATGGCAGAAACGGAGTGATGGCCATGCGCGACCACGGATTCGACGGTGGACACCGGCGGCGCGGCGAGGGACGGCGTGCGGCCTTCGGGCCCTTCGGCCCGGGTGGTCCGGGGTTCGGTCCCGGCGGGCCCGGCGGTCCCGGTTTCGGCGGCTTCGGTCCCGGCCCCTGGGGCGGGCGAGGGCGCGGGGGGCCCAGGGGGAGGGCGCGGCGCGGTGACGTACGGGCCTCGATCCTGGCCCTGCTCAAGGACCGGCCCATGCACGGTTACGAGATGATCCAGGAGATCGCCGAGCGCAGCGGCGGGGCGTGGAAGCCCAGTCCGGGCTCGGTCTACCCGACCCTGCAGCTCCTGGAGGACGAGGGTCTGATCACCAGCGAGAGCGAAGGCGGCAAGAAGCTGTTCTCGCTCACCGAAGAGGGCCGCACGGCGTCCGAGGAGGGCCCGGAGGCTCCCTGGGAGGAGGCCACGCGCGGGGTCGACTGGGAGGCCCTCGGTGAGATCCGCCAGGCCGGCTTCGGTCTGATGGAGGCCTTCGGGCAGGTCTGGAAGACCGGCAGCAAGGAACAGCGTGAGAAGGCGCTCGCGGTCATCAACGACGCCCGCAAGAAGCTGTACCTCATCCTCGCCGACGAGGACTGACCGCCGTCGTGCGGCGACGGACGAGCGCCCCGTGGAGTTGTCCGCGGGGCGCCTTCGCGTGCCGGGTGCGCGGGGTGCGGCCCGTGGTCAGGCGACCAGGCCGTCCAGTTTGCGTAGCGACTCGTTCAGCGCGGCCGTCCCCGAGTCCTTCAGCTTGCCCGCCATCAGCGACACGGCCGCGCCGGTGAACTCGCCGTCGATGCGGACCTTCGTGGCGTCGCCGTCGGGAGTGAGGGTGTAGCGCGTGGCGACGGACACCGCCATGGGGCCCTTGCCGCGGATGACCAGCACCCGGGCCGGTTCCAGCTCCGCGACCGTCCACTCGACCTCCGCGGGGAAGCCCATCAGCTTCATGTTCTCCTGGAAGGTGGCGCCCACCTCGAGGGTCTCGGGGCCGCCCCCGGGGAAGTTGGTGTGGGTCGCGTTCCACTCCCCGTACGTCGGCCAGTCGGTGAGCTGGGCCCACACCTTCTCGGCCGGCGCCTGGATGCGTGCCTCCGCGCTGACTTCGGCCATGCGACCACCTCTTCGTATCGGACTCTGTGTCGGACCGCGTATCGGACTCTGTATCGGCCAACTCGGGCTGCGGTGTCGCGGAACGTAGCTCCACCGCCTCGAACATTCAATACTGACGAACCGTCAGAAAGCGTGGAGCTCACCCCGCCCGGCGTATCACCGCCGTGTCGAACACGTCCCACACGCGCGGGAAGGGCCCCTCGTCATGGCAGGGCCACGCCTGCCGGGACAGGTCGGCGGGCAGTGCGTCCTCCGGAGCGTAGACCCTGTACTCGGCGGTCGCGTGAGGCGGGCGGCAAGGCGGCGCGCGCCCCTGAAGGCGAAACGGCCCGATCTCATCCGTAGGGAGGAGATTCCGCCGTCCCTGCTCCGCTCTGCGTGGGACCCGAAGATGCTTCCTTCCGGGGATGACGGCGCCCTGCCGGGGCTGATGGGGTAGGGATGTGCAACCCCGCATTCCCCGGCAGTCGCCCCGCGAACAGGCGGCCCACGCCATGGACGACGATCCCCGGTTCGGCGCCGAGCCCGCGGCGGCGCTCGCCGCCGCCCGCAGACGGGCGGTCCGGGACGGGGACCGGCAGATCGACACCGCCCACGTCCTGCACTCGCTCCTGGAGCACGACCCCCGGACCCGCGCGGCCTTCGGCGGCGGACCCCAGCTCGCCCGGCTGCTCGGCTACCTCGTACAGCGCAGCATCGGCTACGGCCTGCGCTGGCAGAGCGGTGTCGAGGACTCCGGGGCGCTGCCCGTCGTGACCGTCGTCGAGGGCTTCTCTCCGCTGGCCGCGGCCGCGCTGGAGCACGCGTGCGCGCGGGCCGACCGGCGTGACGGCGCGCCGGCCCGGGGCGTCGACCTGCTCGCGGCGATCGTCGCGGATCCGCAGGCGCGGGCCGTCGAGGTCCTCACCCATGCCGGCGTCGACGTGTACGAGCTGCGCGCACGGATCGAGGACGGCCTGGCGGAGCACGAGGAGGACGGCCTGGACGGCCACGAGGCGTATGCCGGGGGCGGCGGACCCGCCTACTGAGCGGACTTCCGTTCTCCCCGCACGACCGCCCGCCTGTACGACGCCGCCTGTACGACGCCGGCTGCACGACGCCCGCCCGCCCGATCCGCCCGCCTGCCCGCTCAGGGCCCCGCCCTCCCGGTCCGGGGGTCCGGCCCGTCCAGCCGATGAGACAGGTGTCAACGGGGGTGACGCTCATGTCGTCGCCTGTCATCATGTGGCGGTGCATACGTCTGTGAGCAGTCAGGGCAACCGCGGGAAGGGCCTCGGGCTCGGTCTGGCGGTCGGGTCGGCCATCGCCTTCGGCGGATCCGGGGTCGCGGCCAAGCCGCTGATCGAGGCGGGCCTGGACCCGCTGCACGTGGTGTGGCTGCGGGTGACCGGCGCGGCCCTGGTGATGCTGCCGCTCGCCGTGCGCCATCGCACGCTGCTGCGCACCCGGCCCGCGCTGCTCGCCGGGTTCGGCCTGCTCGGCGTGGCCGGAGTGCAGGCGTTCTACTTCGCCTCGATATCCCGGATCCCGGTCGGCGTCGCGCTGCTCGTCGAGTACTTCGCGCCCGCCCTCGTGCTGGGCTGGGTGCGGTTCGTGCAGCGGCGGCCGGTGACGCGTGCCGCCGCGCTCGGGGTGGTCCTCGCGGTGGGCGGGCTGGCGTGTGTCGTCGAGGTCTGGTCGGGGCTGAGCTTCGACGCCGTGGGACTGCTGCTCGCGCTGGCCGCGGCCTGCTGCCAGGTCGGCTACTTCGTCCTGTCCGACCAGGGCAGCGATTCGGGCGACGACGCCCCCGACCCCCTCGGCGTCATCGCGTACGGCCTCCTCGTGGGCGCCGTCGTGCTGAGTGTCGTCGCCCGCCCGTGGGGCATGGACTGGGGCGTGCTCGCGCACACCGCGGGCATGAACGGCGCCGACGTCCCCGCCTGGCTGCTGCTCGCCTGGATCGTGCTGATCGCGACGGTCGTCGCGTACGTCACCGGCGTGCTCGCCGTGCGTCGGCTCTCCCCGCAGGTGGCGGGCGTGGTGGCCTGTCTGGAGGCCGTCATCGCGACCGTCCTCGCGTGGGTGCTGCTCGGCGAGCATCTCTCGGCACCGCAGATCGTCGGGGGCGCGGTGGTCCTGCTCGGCGCGTTCATCGCACAGTCGTCCGCTCCCGCCAAGGGCTCCCCGGAGCCGGTGGCCGCCGGCGGGCCCGAAAGGGAGTTGTCGGCCCGCGGCACGGCCGCCTAGGGTGCCGATCATGCCTTCGAACGCACTCGTTCTTCCGCCTCCGGCCGCCTGAGGCGGGCCCTCCTGAGCACGCCCGGCACCTGTTGCCGGGCGGGACGGTGCTGCCCGCAGAAGAAGTCCGAGGACCGCTGCCCATGCGGCGGTCCCTTCCCGACCTTCTGTGCGGAGAGAACGCGTGTCCCCCCTTTCCGGCCTTTCAGGCTCTGCTTCTGTCTCCCTGCCCGTTCGGCGGGCCCTGCTCTACTTGATCGTCGCGGGCGCCGCCTGGGGTACGGCCGGCGCCGCCGCCTCGCTGGTCTACCGGACCAGCGACCTGGGCGCCGTCGCCCTGTCGTTCTGGCGCTGCGCGGCCGGGCTGGTCGTGCTGCTGGCCGCCCGACCCCTGCTGCGCCCGCGCGCCGCGACCACCACGGCGCCCGTGCCGGCACCCGGGCCGCTGCGCCGCAGGGCACGGCGGACCACGGTCACGGGCCTGGGCCTCGCGCTCTTCCAGACGGCGTACTTCGCGGCCGTGTCCGACACCGGACTGGCCGTGGCGACGGTCGTCACCCTCGGTGCGGGGCCCGTCCTCATCGCGCTCGGCGCCCGGCTGACCCTGGGGGAGCGGCTCGGCCGCGGCGGAGTGCTCGCCGTCGCCGGGGCGCTCGCCGGACTGGGGGTGCTGTTCGCCGGCAGCGGTGGCTCGGCCGTCCATCCCCGAGGCGTGCTGCTCGCACTGCTGTCGGCGGCCGGGTACAGCGCGATGACCCTGCTCACCCGGCGCTGGGGCCGTGACGGCGACGCGGACGCCTCCGCCACCACCGTGGGGGCGTTCGCCGTCACCGCCCTGTGTCTGCTGCCGTTCGCCCTGGTCGAGGGGCTGGTGCCGCACAGCGCCGAACCCCTTCGGGTGCTGGCGCTGCTGGCCTACATCGCGGCGGTGCCCACGGCTCTCGCCTACGCCCTCTACTTCGCGGGCGCGGCCGTCGTACGGTCCGCGACCGTCTCCGTGATCATGCTCCTCGAACCGGTGAGCGCGGCGGTGCTGGCCGTCGGCCTTCTCGGCGAACGCCTCACTGCCACGACACTCACCGGCACGTTGCTGATGCTGGCCTCGGTCGCCGGCCTGGCCCTCGCGGAGACACGGGCCGCCGGTCCGGCGCAGGCCTGACGGAACCCCTCCGGGCCGGCTGCCCGCCGACGTGCCTGGCCGCCGCAGCGGCGCGGGGTGCGCGGTGCTCACGGCAACCGCCAGGCCCCCGCGCCGTCATGTCCGGCGGCGGCGCAGGAGGTGGGCGAGGGCCGCCGCGTCTCCCGGTCCGCCGCGGGCGGCCAGGCCCGTGGCGATGCGGTCCTGGGTTTCGGGCGGCCGGTGGGCCGCGTACTTGAACTTCGCTCGTACGGCGGTCACTTCGAGCCGGATGCCTCGGATGCCGGAGAGCATGCGGCCGTACGGCTCCTCGCCGACCGTGGGCCGGGCCGAGCCGCCTTCCGGCTGGAAGTGGCCCAACTGGCGTTGCAGCAGGTCGGCCTTGGCGGCCGGCTCGTCCACGATGTGCGCCGTACAGCGGAGTTGGACGGCCGTGTAGAAGCTCGTGGGGGTGCCGTGCTCGGTGGGGGCGCCCGGCGGCGCCTGCCACGGGCCGGGGACGAAGACATGATCGTCGACGACGCTCAGTGTCACCTCAGGGTTCGCCTGCAGGGCGGACCACAGGGGGTTGGGCCGGGCCAGGTGGGTGACGGCGTCGCCCGCGTCGGGGTCGTAGGCGAAGTGCAGGGGCTGGACGAAGGGGGGCTCCCCCGGCAGCCCGTTGACGGCGAGCTGGCCGAAGTCACGGGCGGACAGCCACTGTTGCCACTCGGCGTCCTCGCGAGGCGCGTCCCATGGATGGATGAGCATCACAACGCCGCGAGGTAGCCGGGGAGTTCGGTTCCGGGTGCGAGGCCGGCGTCCGCAAGGGGCGTGCCGTAGCCCTTGTGCAGCGGGAGCACGCCGGCCCAGTGGGGGAGGGCGAGGTCCTCCGGCTCGTCGTTCACGCCGCCCGTGCGGGCCTTGGCCGAGACCTCGTTCAGGTCGAGGCGGATCACCGCGGTCGCCGCCAGTTCCTTCTTGTTGGCGGGGCGTGAGTCGGCTGCCCGGCCCGGGACGACGTGGTCGACGAGGGCGTCGAGCGCCGTCAGCTTCTCCTGCGGGTCCGTGACGTCATGGGCGATGCCGTGCACCACGACCGAGCGGTAGTTGATCGAGTGGTGGAAGGCCGAGCGGGCCAGCACCAGACCGTCGACATGCGTGACCGTCAGACACACGGCCAGCCCCGGGTCCGCCTGTCCCGTCATCCGCAGCGGACGCGAGCCCGTCGAGCCGTGCACATAGAGCGTCTCGCCGACCCGGCCGTACAGCGTCGGCAGCACGACCGGCCTGCCGTCGCGGACGAAGCCGAGGTGGCAGACGTAGCCCTCGTCGAGTATCGCGTGCACCAGATCCTTGTCGTACGAGGCCCGCTCCGCGCTCCGTGTGGGGATCGTGCGGTCGGTCGGAAGGTAGGCGGCGGCCTGTGTCGTCGTCTCCGGGGACCCCTGCATGGCGCTCTCCATTGCACTAGTGCATAATTGGCTTTGTGCTAGGAGAGTATCCGATCAAAGGTCGGCGCGCAGCAGACATTTCCGCGAGCATCGAGGCGGCGGTGGGTGCGGGTGAACTGAGTCCGGGGCAACTGCTGCCCCCCATGCGGGAGTTGGCGGCAGCGCTGGAGGTGAACCCGAACACCGTCGCGGCCGCCTATCGCACCCTGCGTGAGCGCGGGGTGATCGAGACCGACGGCCGCCGGGGCAGCCGGGTGCGGGCCAAGCCCGCCACGACCGGGCGTGAGGTCATCCGGGTGGAGGTGCCGGAGGGCGTGCGGGACGCCGCGGCCGGCAATCCGGACACGGCTCTGCTGCCACCGCTGGCGCCGGCGTTCGCATGGGCCGCCGCGCAGGGCGACCGGGAGCCGGTTCTGTACGGGCACGCGCCGGTGGAACCCGAGCTCGCCCGCCTGGCACGGGCCGAGCTGGACGCGGACGGCGTGCCGGCCGGCCCCGTGGCCGTCGCCTCCGGCTCCCTGGACGCGATCGAGCGCGTCCTCGCCGCACATCTCAGGCCGGGCGACACCGTGGCCGTCGAGGATCCCGGGTGGGGCTCGCTGCTCGACCTCGTGCCGGCGCTCGGGCTGCGCACCGTGCCGGTCGGCCTCGACGACGAGGGACCGCTGCCCGACGACGTGCGCCGGGCCCTGGAGGCCGGGGCGCGCGCCCTGATCGTCACCGACCGGGCGCAGAACCCGACCGGCGCGGCGGTGAGCGCCGCACGCGCGCGTGCCCTGCGCTCCGTGCTGCGGGCACACCCGGCAACGCTGCTCGTCGAAGACGATCACGGGCATCGGATCGTCGACCTCCCCCTGCACCCCCTGGCGGGCGTCACCCGGCACTGGGCCTTCGTGCGCTCGGCCGCCAAGGCGTACGGGCCCGACCTGCGGTTCGCCGTCCTCACCGGGGACGACGTCACGCTCGACCGGGTCCGTGGGCGGCAGCGGCTGGGACCCGGCTGGGTCAGCCGGATCATCCAGCGGGCGGTGCTGCGGCTGACGGCCGACGGCGCGGTCGACGCGCGGGCGGTGGCGGCGGCGTACGGCAGCCGACGTGACGCACTGATCGCCGCCCTGGCTCGGCGGGGGGTCGAGGCGCGGGGGCGCAGTGGGATGAACGTGTGGGTTCCCGTGCCGGACGAGACGGGGGCCGTCGCCCGGTTGCTGCACGCGGGCTGGGCGGTCGCGCCCGGGGCGCGGTTCCGGATCGCGTCTCCACCGGGGATCCGGATCACGGTGTCGACGCTGACGCAGCAGGAGACCGAGGTGCTGGCGGAGGCGATCGCCTCGGCGGTCGGGTCGTCGCCGTTGCGGAACTACGCCGGGTGAGACACCTCGCCCGTGCTCACGACGTGCCCCTCGCCTGGGTCAGCGCCGCTCCTGCCAGGACTATGGCCGCTCCCACCGGGGTCGACCAGCTCAGGTGTTCGCCCAGCAGGGCGACTCCCGCCGCCGTCGCTATGACCGGGATGAAGTACGTGACCATCTGGGCCGTCGTCGGGCCGACCTCCGCGACCAGGCCGTACTGGACCAGGAGGGCGAGGCCCGTGCCGAGCGCGCCCAGGGCGGCCGTCGCGAGCAGGGGGACGACGGGGAAGCGGGTCGGGAAGGTGGTGAACAGCGGGGTGACCACGGCCAGTTGGAGGGTGGCCAGGAACAGTTGCGCGCCGGTCATCGACAGGGCCGAGGAGCCGGTGTGCGCCAGGGTGCGGCGGAGGTAGATCCAGCCGATCGGGTAGCTGAGCGAGGCCAGCAGGGCCAGGGTCGTGCCCCGCGCGTCCAGGCCGTGGAAGCCCTGCCAGGCGCCCAGCACCGTGAGGACGCCGAGGAAGCCGAGGCCCAGGCCCGCGACGCGCAGCCGGGTCGGCCGGTCCTCCGACAGGGCCACCAGGGACAGGGCCATGCCCCACAGCGGTGAGGTCGCGTTGCAGATGCCGGCGAGGGTGGACGGGATCGTCAGCTCCGCGTAGGCGAACAGGGAGAAGGGCAGGGCGTTGAGGAGGAACGCGGACACGGTCAGATGCGCCCAGGTGCGCGCGTCGCGCGGGAGCCGATCCCGCTTGACCGCCATCGCGGCCGCCAGCACCGTCGTACCGAACAGCAGCCGGCCCAGGGTGACCTGGAAGGGGGCGTAACCCTCGGTGCCCACCTTGATCAGCAGGAAGCTGAAACCCCAGATCAGCGACAGCGCGCCGAAACGCAGGCGCCAGTCGAGGGCGCGTCGGGGGTGGGTGGGGGCTCCCGCCGGCGTGGGGACTTCGCAGGCTTCGGGGGAGGACGAGCGCGGGTCGGCCGGGGGCGTGGCGGTGGTCATGGGGTCAAGGGTGCCGAGCCTTACCGCGTAGCACAATCGAGAATTTTCGAGCGGTACCTCGTAGCATTGCTTACATGTTGAACCTGGAGCGCCTGCGCACCCTCGACGCCCTCGCCCGGCACGGATCGGTCAGCGGGGCCGCCATGGGCCTGCACATCACCACGTCGGCCGTCTCGCAGCAGCTGGCGAAGCTGGAGCGGGAGGTCGGGCAGCAGCTGCTCGCCAAGCGCGGGCGGGGGGTGCGGCTGACGGACGCGGGGCGGCTGCTCGCCGAGCACGCGAGCCGGATCCTGTCGCAGGTCGAGCTCGCACAGGCCGATCTGGAGGCTCAACGCGGGCAGGTGGTGGGGGAGTTGAGGCTGTCCGCGTTCCCGACGGCGGCGCGCGGGCTGTTTCCCCTCGCGCTCGCAGAGCTGCGCAAGGCGCACCCGGGGCTGCGGCTGCGCTCGTGCGAGCTGGAGCCGGAGCACGGCATCGCCGGCGTCGTGCGCGGCGACCTCGACCTCGCCGTCGTCCTGGACTGGTACAACAAGCCGATGCCGATTCCGGACGGGCTGGTCAAGGCGCCCATCCTCGACGACCCCGCCGAGGTCGCGATGCCGGCCGGGCATCCGCTCGCCGGCCGGGACGAGGTGGACCTCGGGGAGTTCGCCGAGGACGAGTGGATCACCTGGGGCGAGGGCGAGTTCTGCCACGAGTGGCTGATGTTCACCCTGCGCTCGCGGGGCATCGAACCGATCGTCGGCCATCGCGCGGCCGAGACGCACACCCAACTCGGGCTGGTGGCCGCTGGGTTGGGGGTGTGCATCGCCCCCCGGCTCGGACGCCACCCGATGCCCGAGGGGGTCGTGACGGTCTCGCTGCGGCAGCGGGTGCGCCGGCATGTGTACGTGGTCTGGCGGGCGGACGCCGACCGCCGCCCGTCGATCCGGGCGGCGGTCGAGGCGCTCAAGGCGGCGGGGGAGTCCATGAGTTGAGCCGGGCCGATCGGTTCTGTGCCCCGCCCTACGCGCCGCCCAGCTTGCGGAAGTCCCAGGACACGATCTTCTCCGGCTTCAGCCGCACCCACGCGTGCCGCCCGTCGTGCGGCATCGCGTCCAGGCCGAAGTTCTTGCGCGCGAACAGCGTCTCCACCGCGTCGAGTTCCGCGCACAGCTGCCCGGTGCGCGGGATCTCGCCCACGAACTCCACGGCGCCGGACAGCTCGACGCCCCGCAACGCGTCGTACTCCTCGCCCGTGTCGATCACGATCGCGACCCGGGGATCGCGGCGCAGGTCCGTCCAGCGCTTGCTGCGCACGACCGAGTACAGCCACAGCGCGGTGCCGTCCCAGAGGAACCACAGGGCGCTGACGTGCGGGGCGCCGTCGGTGGACACGGTCGCGACGCGGCAGGTGCGGTGGACGGTGAGGAACGCGTCCAGCTCGCCCGGCGTCATCATGATCTTCCGGCCCCGGCGCTGAGTGACGGTCATCCGGCCCCCCATTTCTTGTGCTGTCTTGAAATTTGACGTTGCGTCAGAAAAGGATGGTTCTTCTTCCTTCTCCCTGCAACGGTGACTAGTGTCGCCCGCCCACAGCGACTTCAGGAGGAGCCGTGTCCTCGTACGACGTGCTCAGCGAGCTCCTCGACCCCGCGAGCACCGTCCTGCTCACGGTGGAGTGCCAGCAGGGAGTCGTCGGACCGGACGCCGCGCTTCCCGAACTCGCCCGCGAGGCACGGCAGTCGGGCGTCCTCGACCGTATCGCCCGGCTGGTCGACGCCGCCCACGACAGCGGCGTCCAGGTGATCCACGCCATCGCCGAACGCCGCCCCGACGGCCGGGGCGCCGCCCGCAACGCCCGACTGTTCCGCGCCGCCGAACGGCTGCCCGTCCAGCAGCTCACCGGCACCGCCGCCGTCCGCGTCGCGCCGCCGATCCAGGTCGCCGAGGCCGATCTCGTCGTACGGCGGCTGCACGGACTGTCCCCCATCCAGGGCACCGACGTGGACCCCCTGCTGCGCAACCTGGGCTGCCGCACGCTCGTCGTCACCGGGGTCTCGGCCAACGTGGCGATCCCCAACACCGTCTTCGACGCCGTCAACCGGGGCTACACGGCCGTGGTGCCCTCGGACGCCGTCGCGGGGGTGCCGGCCGACTACACCCCCGCGATGATCCGCCACACCCTCGCCCTGGTCGCCACGGTCGCGACCACGGACGAGGTGCTGGCCTGCCTCCGGTGAACCCTGTGAAGCGGACCGGGCGTCAGGCCAGGGTGATCGAGTCGCCGCTGACGTTGATCTTGACCTCGGGCAGCGGCTTCTGAGCGGGCCCGCTTTTCACGCTGCCGTCCGCGATCGAGAAGTTGCTGTTGTGGCAGGGGCAGTTGATCACGCCGTCGGAGATGGACTTCACCGCGCAGCCCTGGTGGGTGCACACGGCGGAGAACGCCTTGTACGTGCCCGCCGTCGGCTGGACGACGACCACCTTCTCGGACGCGAAGACCTTGCCGCCGCCCTCGGGTATGTCGGCCGTCTTGGTGAGCGCGGCGCCGGCCCCGGCGTTGCCGCCGCCCGTGCCGCCCGTGCCGCCGGTGCTCGCGGCTGCGGTGGAGCCGGTGGAACCCGAGGCGCCGGCCGACGACGACGAACTCGACGAGTCGTCGTCGGAGCCTCCGCACGCGGTCAGCGCGACGGAGAGCCCCGCGGCTCCGGCGGCTGCCACGACGGTACGGCGGGCAGGCCCCGACGCGGACTTGATCGATGCGCTGGTCATGCTGGGGGTTCCCTTCCAGGGGGGTCGCGTGGATCTGCCGAGAGGTACGAGCCGCGGGCACCGCTTGTTCAGCGCCCGCGCCAAGTCCGGACAGTGTCGAGATCTTGACCCGTTCGGCATGAGCGCGGCGTAAGCCAGAGCTGTCGCCAAGCTGTCGACCGTGCATCGCCGCAGGCCCAGTAACCTGGGGCGATGCTCAAGGAAGTCACCGCGACCCGCTATGTCACCCCCCTGCGTGAGGGCGGCTCCTTGCCAGGACTCGTCGAGGCCGACGACTTCGGTATGTACGTCATGAAGTTCACCGGCGCCGGCCAGGGCCGCAAGACGCTCGTCGCGGAGGTCGTCTGCGGCGAACTCGCCCGCAGGCTCGGCTTCCGGGTGCCCCGGCTGGTGACCGTCGAGCTCGACGTCCTGCTGGGCCTCGGCGAACCCGACCAGCAGGTCCAGGAGCTGCTGAAGTCCAGCGGCGGCACCAACCTCGGCATGGACTTCCTCTCCGGCGCCCTCGGCTTCGACCCGCTCGCGTTCCCGGTGAGCACCGAGGAGGCCGGCCGGATCGTCTTCTTCGACGCGCTGGTGAACAACGTCGACCGGTCCTGGCGCAACCCCAACCTCCTGGTGCACCGCGGTGAGCTGGTCCTCATCGACCACGGCGCCACCATGATCTGGCAGCACAACTGGCCCACCGCCGAGACCTCCGCGGCCCGCCCCTACGACGCCTCCGATCACGCGCTCGCCCCCTTCGGGCCGGACGTCCAGGCCGCGGCGGCGGAGCTGGCCCCGCAGATCACCGCAGACCTCCTCGCCGAGGTGACCGCCGAGATTCCCGACGTCTGGCTGACGGGCGAACCCGGCTTCGACACCCCGGACGCGCTCCGGCGCGCCTACGCGGCACCGCTCCTCGCGCGCGCCGCCGTCATCCACGACCGCATCAAGGGGACCGAGTGACCGAGCGCCACATCATCAGGCCGGGCCAGGGCGGCGACCGGGACGTCTTCGAGTACGCCCTGCTGCGCGTCGTCCCACGGGTCGAGCGCGGCGAGTGCATCAACGCGGGGGTGCTGGTCTACTGCCGCGGCCAGGACTACGTCGGCGCCCGCACCCACCTCGACGAGGCGAAGCTGCTGGCGCTGGACCCGGAGGCGGACGTGGCCGGGGTGCGGGCCGCCCTGCGGGCGGTCGAGGGCGTGTGCGCGGGCGGCGCGTCGGCCGGGCAGGCGGCGGTCGACGACGCCGGCCGCCGCTTCCGCTGGCTGATCGCGCCACGCTCGACGATCGTCCAGCCGGGCCCGGTGCACACGGGGCTGACCGCCGATCCGGCCGCCGAGACGGAGCGGCTGCTGGACCTGCTGGTGAGGTAATCGATCACACCGGCGACGTGTGGCGTTGACACCGGGTGCCAGGGCTTCTAGCGTCACGTCTGCCGAAGGTACTAAGCGGTCGCTCACCAGTCGGGCGCATCGAGCGCCCACCCCCCGGGCGCAACAGGCTTTCTCAAGGGCGAGGAGAACCAGCAATGTCCACCACTGAGCAGCGGGTCGCCGTGGTCACGGGCGCGGCGCGCGGCATCGGAGCCGCCACCGCCGTACGACTGGCCGCGGAGGGCCGCGCGGTCGCGGTCGTCGACCTCGACGAGGCCGCCTGCAAGGACACCGTGGAGAAGATCACCGCGGCGGGCGGCCGGGCGATCGCGGTCGGCGCGGACGTCTCCGACGAGGCGCAGGTCGAGGCGGCGATCGCCCGCGTCGTCGCGGAACTCGGCGCGCCGACGATCCTCGTCAACAACGCGGGCGTGCTCCGCGACAACCTGCTGTTCAAGATGAGCGCCTCGGACTGGGACACGGTCCTGAACGTGCACCTGCGCGGCTCGTTCCTGATGACCAAGGCCGTTCAGAAGCACATGGTCGACGCCGGCTTCGGCCGTGTCGTCAACCTGTCCTCCTCCTCGGCGCTCGGCAACCGCGGCCAGGCCAACTACTCCGCCGCCAAGGCCGGTCTGCAGGGCTTCACCAAGACCCTCGCCATCGAACTCGGCAAGTTCGGCATCACCGCCAACGCCGTCGCCCCCGGCTTCATCGCCACCGACATGACCGCCGCCACCGCCGCCCGGGTCGGCATGGGCTTCGAGGAGTTCAAGGCCGCGGCCGCCACCCAGATCCCCGTCGCGCGCGTCGGCGAGCCCGACGACATCGCCAACGCGATCGCCTTCTTCACCGACGAGGCCGCAGGCTTCGTCTCCGGCCAGGTGCTGTACGTGGCCGGCGGACCGCTCGACTAGGGAACCGGGAATCATGACTGTGGAACTCTCCGGCAAGGTCGCCCTCGTCACGGGCGCCAGCCGCGGCATCGGTTACGGCGTCGCCGAGGCCCTCGTCGCCCGTGGCGACCGGGTCTGCATCACCGGCCGCAACGAGGACGCCCTCAAGGAGGCCGTCGAACAGCTCGGCGCCGACCGGGTCATCGGCGTCGCCGGCAAGGCCCACGACCTGGCGCACCAGGCCGCCGCCGTCGAGCGCACCATGGAGGCCTTCGGCCGCGTCGACTTCCTGGTCAACAACGCCGGTACGAACCCGGTGTTCGGCCCGATCGCCGATCTCGACCTGGACGTGGCCCGCAAGGTCTTCGAGACCAACGTGGTCTCCGCGCTCGGCTTCGCACAGAAGACCTGGCACGCCTGGCAGAAGGACAACGGCGGCGCGATCGTCAACATCTCCTCCGTCGCGGGGCTCTCGGCGTCGCCCTTCATCGGCGCGTACGGCATCAGCAAGGCCGCGATGATCAACCTGACCCAGCAGCTGGCGCACGAGTTCGCGCCGCGGGTGCGGGTCAACGCGATCGCCCCGGCCGTGGTGAAGACCAAGTTCGCCCAGGCGCTGTACGAGGGCCGCGAGGAGGAGGCGGCCGCCGCCTACCCGCTGGCCCGGCTCGGCGTGCCCTCCGACATCGGCGGCACCGCCGCGTTCCTCACCTCGGAGCAGTCGGACTGGATCACCGGCCAGACCCTCGTCGTCGACGGCGGCATCTTCCTGAACGCCGGCGTGGCGTAGGGCCAACCCCCTTCACGCGAGCACGGGCGTCGTTTCCCTGACCGGAACGGCGCCCGTGTCGTCGTAAAAGACGACATGTGCGCGTCGTGCACGGGGATGACAACGTCGTCATACCCAGAGTGATCAAGAACGCTCCACAGGCGCTGGTTCACGCCATCTTTCGCTGCGGTATGGTCTGCCAACCCTTGGCATGGCAGATCGAGGAGCGTGCGCGTGTTCAACCGGAACCGATCCTTGCAGCAGATGGCGGCGATCGTGTCCATATCCCTGGTGGCCGGGTGCAGCCTCCTGGGGGAGGAGAGCTCCGACGACGCCAAGCCGATCGTCGTGGGCACCACCAGCGCGCCCAGCACGCTGGACCCGGCCGCCGCCTGGGACGGCTCCTGGGAGCTGTTCCGCAACATCTACCAGACCCTGCTGAGCTACCCCAACGGGGCGACGGATCCCCAGCCGGACGCCGCCAAGTCCTGCGTGTTCACCGACAGCTCGAACCGCACCTACAAGTGCGAACTGCGCGACGGCCTGAAGTTCTCCAACGGGGACAAGCTGGACGCCAAGGCCGTGAAGTACTCGATCGACCGGATCAGGACGATCAACGCGATCACCGGTCCCAACGGACTGCTGGGCAGCCTCGCCGGCGTGGAGACCAACGGTGAGCACGAGGTGATCTTCCGGCTCAACAAGGCCGACGCCACCTTCCCCTTCGTCCTCGCCACCCCCGGCATGTCCCTGGTCGACCCCGACGACTACCCCGCGAGATCCCTGCGCAAGGACGACGGCATCGTCGGCTCCGGGCCGTACCGGCTGCGCTCCTACGAGGAGGGCAAGCAGGCCGTCCTCGTGCGCAACGACAACTACAAGGGCTTCGCCGACCGCAAGAACGACGCGGTGACCATCCGCTACTTCCAGGACTCCGGCGAGATGGTCAAGGCCCTGCGCGCCAAGGACATCGACATCACCTACCAGGGGCTCGCCGCCGACGACGTCGTCGACCTGGAGGGCAAGGGCGCCGCCAACGAGGGCCTGCAGCTCATCGAGGCCGCCGGCAGCAACATCAACTACCTGGTGTTCAACCCCAAGGACCCGGTGTCGAACAAGCTCGCCGTGCGCCGGGCCGTCGCCCAGGTCGTCGACCGCGCTGCGATCGCCCACAAGATCTACAAGGACACCGTCGACCCGCTGTACTCCATGGTCCCGTCCGGCCTGACCGGCCACACCACCGCATTCTTCGACGTCTTCGGCGACCCTGACGCCAAGAAGGCCCGCAAGATCCTCAGCGACGCCGACATCAAGACGCCCGTCCCGCTGACCCTCTGGTACACCACCGACCGCTACGGCTCCGACACCGGCCTGGAGTTCAAGGAGCTCAAGAGCCAGCTGGACGCCTCGGGCCTGTTCTCCGTCACCCTCAAGAGCCGCCCCTGGAACGCCTACGTCAAGGGCTACCAGAACGGCGAGTACCCGGTGTTCGGGCGCGGCTGGGCCCCCGACTTCCCCGACGCCGACAACTTCATCGCCCCCTTCGTCGGCGAGCAGAACGCCCTCGGCACGCCGTACCCGGACAAGCGGATCACCCAGGTGCTGCTGCCGCACTCCCGTCAGCAGAGCGACCGCGCCAACGTGACCAAGGACTTCGAGGAGGCCCAGCAGATCCTCGTCGACGACGCCCGGCTGCTGCCGCTGTGGCAGGGCAAGCAGTACATCGCCTCCTCCGAGGACGTCTCGGGCGGAGAACGCTCCCTGGACCCGTCGACGATCATGATGGTGTGGGAGCTGTCCCGCAAAACCAGCTGGTGAGCGGTCGGCCGCGTCGATTGTCAGTGGTCGCCTGTAGGTTCTGTCATCTGAAGCGACCGCACATCAAAGGACGTTGACGTGACCGACATCGCCATGCTGCCCGAGTCCTGGCGCGGGGTTCTGGGCGACGAACTGCAGCAGCCCTACTTCAAGGAGCTGACGGAGTTCGTCGAGGAGGAGAGGGCGAAGGGCCCCGTCTACCCTCCGCGCGAGGAGGTGTTCGCCGCACTCGACGCGACGCCGTACGAGCGGGTGAAGGTGCTCGTCCTCGGCCAGGACCCGTACCACGGCGAGGGCCAGGGGCACGGCCTGTGCTTCTCGGTGCGGCCCGGGGTGAAGATCCCGCCCTCCCTGCGCAACATCTACAAGGAGATGCACGCGGAGCTGGGCACGCCCATCCCGGACAACGGCTACCTGATGCCGTGGGCGCAGCAGGGCGTCCTGCTGCTCAACGCGGTCCTCACGGTCCGCTCCGGGGAGGCGAACTCGCACAAGGGCAAGGGCTGGGAGAAGTTCACGGACGCGGTGATCCGCGCCGTGGCCGACCGGCCCGACCCGGCCGTGTTCGTGCTGTGGGGCAACTACGCGCAGAAGAAGCTCCCGCTCATCGACGAGAGCAGGCACATCGTGGTCAAGGGCGCGCACCCCTCCCCGCTGTCGGCGAAGAAGTTCTTCGGCTCCCGCCCGTTCACGCAGATCGACGCGGCCGTCGCACAGCAGGGCCACGAGCCGATCGACTGGACCATCCCGAACCTGGTCTGAGACCGCTGCCGCCGGGCCGGTCCCTCCGCGGGCCGGACCGGTGCCGCCTGACCGGGATTGCCCTCGGCTGCCGTTAGCGTCGTCCCGAGGACGCGGCGTCGTCCCGGGACGCAAGGAGGACGCGGTGGCGGAGCGACAGGGGCAGACGACACCGGACGCCCTGCTGACGCGCATCGGGCAGGTCGTGATGCTGCACCACGGGGGAGACCGCGAGGAGGCCCGGCACCGCCTCCTCGACCTGTGGACGGAGCTCGGCGAGGACGGCGACCCCCTGCACCGCTGCACCCTCGCCCACTACCTGGCCGACACCCACGACGACCCCTCGGACGAGCTGGCCTGGGACCTGCGGGCGCTGACGGCGGCGGAGGAGCACGAGGGGTCGGTCGAGGCCCGGGCGCTCTATCCGTCGCTGCATCTCAACCTGGCCGCGGACTATGTGAAACTCGGCCGCGCCGAGGCCGCCCGCACCCATGTGCGCCGGGCCCGCACGGCGGCCTCGGCACTGCGCGACGACAGCTACGGCGACGGCGTACGGGCGGCGATCAGCAGGCTGGAACTACAGCTGGGGGAGGGGCCTCACCGCCCGTAGGTCTGTGCGCAGATCGCCGCTTCCGGGCTGTTCCGCTGCCAGCCGCCGTACTTCCTGCCGAGCGCACACACATCGGTGTTCCCGCGCGCCTCCTGCACCCCGTCCGGGATCTCCACGCGCGGCCGTGCGCGCCGCCGGGGCTCGATGGGGGCCGGCCGGGGGTGGTGCGGACGGGAACGGGACGAGGGCGCCTGCGCGACCGGCGCCGGTACCAGCCCCGGCGCGGCCGCCGGCCGCCGACGCTGCGCCGGCACCGTGGGCCGCGGCTTCGGGGACGGTCCGACGAGCGCCAGCGCCTCCCGGGCCGGAGCCTGCACGACCTGCGTCCTGGGCTGCCCCTCCGGCCGCGGCACGGACGGCGAGGAGGGCGGGGACGGCGCCACGGCGGGTCCGGGCGCGGGCGGACGCTGGATCGTCACGCACCCGGCGAGGGCCGAGAAGGCCATGGTGACCAGGAGCGTCGCGGTGGTCGTCGTCGTTCGATGCACCCGCGCCACTTTGGCGGTCGCGGCCGCCCGCGCGACGGCCGACGAGGGAAGGTTGCCCCGCACGGGTGATCTCGCACCCCGTACGAGGGGACGGGGTCGGTCGGGTTGACGTGAGGGTGCTAGTCGCCGGTCGCGCCGTCGACGCGCTCGCGGATCAGGTCGGCGTGGCCGTTGTGCCGGGCGTACTCCTCGATCATGTGGGTGTAGATCCAGCGCAGGCTGAACGGCTCGTCGGTGAACCTGCTCCGGCCGCGCGAGAGTTCGTCCAGGGCGAAGCCGGCCGCGTGCCGCCGGGCGACCTCGATCTCGGCCTGCCAGGCGGCGTGGGCCTGCGCCCAGGTGTCCTGCTCGGTGAGGTGGAACTCGCCGTCCGGGTCCTCGTCGCTGTAGTAGATCGGCGCCGCGCCGTCCCCGACCAGCACCCTGCGGAACCAACTGCGCTCCACCTCCGCCATGTGCCGCACCAGGCCCATCAGGGACAGCTTGGACGGCGGCACCGAGGCGGTGCGCAACTGGACGTCGGTGAGGCCCTCGCACTTCGCTGCCAAGGTCTGCCGGTGGTAGTCCAGCCACCCCTCCAACATGGTGCGTTCGTCGGCGTTCTGGGCGGGCCCGGTGCGCTGCGTCGTCATCCCCGCATGGTCACCCCGGCCGGCCCGCCGCCACCAGCGATTTTCCGCTGCCGCGCGCTGCCGCGCGCTGCCGCGCGCTGCCGCGCCTGCCGGGCCTGCCGCGGTGGCGAGGAGGGGCCGTATGCTGCCGTGCAGGTACGCACAGGTACGTACAGGCACGCGCAGGTGAGTCGGGCAGTGACAGGCGAGTAGCCCGCGACCTGCGGGGCAGGCAGTGAGGGAGCGCTCGTGAAGGTCGGCTGCATCGGGCTCGGTGACATCGCGCAGAAGGCGTATCTGCCGGTGCTCGGCGCGCTGCCCGGGATCGAGCTCCACCTGCAGACCCGCACCCCGGCCACCCTCGACCGGGTCGCCGACACCCTGCGCCTGTCCCGCGAGCAGCGCCACCGCGACCTCGACGCGCTTCTCGCCGTCGGACTGGACGCGGCCTTCGTGCACGCGCCCACCGCCGCCCACCCCGGGATCGTCACCCGGCTGCTGGAGGCGGGCGTCCCCACGTACGTCGACAAGCCCCTCGCCTACGAACTCGCCGACTCCGAGCGGCTCGTGAGGCTCGCGGAAACGCGGAACACTTCCCTCGCCGTCGGCTTCAACCGGCGGCTCGCGCCCGGCTACGCGCAGTGCGCCGACCATCCACGCGAGCTGATCCTCCTGCAGAAGAACCGGATCGGGCTGCCCGAGGAACCTCGCACGATGATCCTCGACGACTTCATCCACGTCGTCGACACCCTGCGCTTCCTCGTGCCCGGCCCGGTCGACGACGTGACCGTGCGCGCCCGCGTCGAGGACGGACTGCTGCACCACGTCGTCCTCCAGCTCGCCGGAGACGGCTTCACCGCGCTCGGCGTGATGAACCGGCTCAGCGGTTCGAACGAGGAGATCCTGGAGGTGTCCGGGCAGGACACCAAGCGCCAGGTCGTCAACCTCGCCGAAGTGATCGACCACAAGGGGCAGCCGACCGTGCGGCGGCGCGGCGACTGGGTGCCGGTGGCCCGCCAGCGCGGCATCGAGCAGGCGGTCCTCGCCTTCCTCGACGCCGTACGTGCGGGAAAGGTGCTCAGCGCCCGGGATGCGCTGGCGACTCACGAACTCTGCGAGCGGGTGATCCGAGCGGTGCGGGACCGCTCCGCCGCAGCCTGACCGCCCGCGCCCCCTCCGTGACCCCGAGGGCCGCGAGCACCAACAGGGCCAGGTGGACCGGCCAGTCCCCGTAGCGGACGTACGGGGTGACGCCGTCGGCGAGCGGGACGTCGTAGACGGCCGTCGTGCTCGCCTCCGTGCCCAGCCACGAGCCGAGACGGCGGCCGCTCGCGTCGTACACGGCGGAGACGCCGGTGAGGGTGGCGTGCACGAACGGCCGCCCGGTCTCCGCGGCGCGCAGCGCGCCCAGCGAGGCGTGCTGCGCGGGCGCCCAGCTCTGCTGGAAGGTGGAGGTCGAGGACTGGGCGACCAGCAGGTCCACGCCGTCCTCGGCGAGGTGCCGGCTCATGTCGGGGAAGGCCGTCTCGAAGCACACCATCGGCCCGATGCGCAGGCCAGGCGCGGCGTTCATCACGACCTGGTCGGTGCCGCGCCGCCGGTCCTCGCCGGCCGCCTTGCCGACGGAGGTCGCCCAGCCGAGCAGGGAACGGGCCGGTATGTACTCGCCGAAGGGCACCAGCCGCATCTTGTCGTACCGGTCGCCGGTCGGGCCGTCCGGGCCGACCAGGATCGAGCTCTTGTAGATGCCGGGCCGGTCGGAGCGGCGGGCGTCGACGTTGACGAGGATGTCGGCGCCGGTCGACCGGGACAACGCCGCGATCCGCCTGGCCAGATCCGGCCGCTCGGCGAGGTCGTACCCGACGCTGCTCTCGCCCCAGACGACCAGATCGACGTCCTGCCCGACCAGCCGGCGGGTCAACTGCTCCTCGCGGTCGAAGCGCCGGTCGGGGCCGTCGATCACACCCGGCTGCACCACCGCGATCCGGGCCCGCCCGTCGACGTCGGGGCGCGGCGCCCACATCCACGCGGCCGAGGCCGTGGCGGCGGTGGCGACGAGACCGGCGACGGCGGGCACCCGGGACGCCGGAACGGCGACGAGGACGGCGACGGCGACGTTCACCGCCACCACCAGGAAGCTGAGCAGCCACACCCCGCCGACGGAGGCGAGCCGCAACGCGGGCTCCACCTGCCACTGGCTGGCCCCGAGCATGCCCCAGGGCCCGCCGAGCCCCTGCCAGGAACGGACGAGTTCCACGGCCAGCCACGCCGAGGGCAGCACGAGAAGCGCGGCGAACAGCCGCCCGCGGGACGGGGCGGTGCTCTCGGCGCCTCCGGTGCTCCCGGCGCCTCCGGTGCTTCCGGCGCCTCCGGTGCTTCCGGCGTCTCCGGTGCTTCCGGTACCTCCGGTGCCTCTGGTGTCGTCGGCGAGGAACCGGCGGACCAGCCACGCCCACGGCGCCCACAGCGCACCCAGCAGCGCGGCGAGGACGAGCGTGAACACATGCAGGCTCGGCAGCAGCCAGTGATGCATGGCCAGCATGAAGCCGAACCCGCCGCTCCAGCCGTCGTACGCCGCCCGCCTCGCCGTGGGCGCGCAGCGGGCCAGCAGGATCCAGGGAACCAGCGCGACATAGGCCCACCACCACAGCGCCGGCGCCGGGAACGCGAGCACGGGCAGCGCGCCCGCGAGAGCGGCGACGGCCGAACGCCGCCTGGGGGAGGTGAGCCAGTGGCCGAGCGTCATCCGGCTCTCCCGGATCTCCATGAGGCGCCTCCCTGCCCGCTGGGTGCCTCCAGTGTGCGCGCCCCGGACGATCTACGACAGGGCGCGTTTCGGCTCAGCCCGGCAGCCGCCGCCACTTCTCCCGTACGACCACGTCACGCACCCGCCAGCCGTCGTACGTCCGCAGCAGCCCGAAGGCGTACCGGCCGCCGCAGACGAAGTCGGGCGCGCCGGCCGGGGAGCCGTCGCCGTCACCGTTCGTGGCCAACCGCATCGGGTTGACGTAGTCGGCCTGTACCCGGGCCGTGTCGCCCGTGTCCTGCTCCAGGATCCCGAACCGCACCCGCCGGTTGACGATGAGATGCTGCCGCATCGCGAACACCTGCATGCTCTCGGCCAGCCATGAGGCGACGTTCCCCGCATCCCCCTCGATGCCGCCGGCCGAACGGTAGTCCGCCCGCCCGTCCGACGTGAACAGTTCCTGATAGGCGGTCCAGTCGCCGTCGTCGACCGCCACCGCGTAGTCGGTGATCAAGCCGTCGACGGCCAGCCGGTCCAGCACGGTAGCGAGTTCCACACGCTGCGTCATGGCCCGAGTGTTGGGCATGGCGGCTGCTCAGCCAAGCTCTGTGCGGCATCGGTCGGAGATCGATACGTAATCGGGTGGCCCCGCGCCGGACCGATCGGCCAGGCTGCTGCCGTGAACGACCTGAACGACCTGAACGACCGACCCGTCCAGCCCGAGCCCGAGCCCGAACCCGAACCGAGGTTCCGCATCCGTGCCCGCCACACCGAGTCCACGCTCACCGTCTACCAGGCGTATCGCCCACAGATCGGCAAAGCGGTGGCCCGCACCGGCCGCATCCCATCGACGTGGAGCCGGGAGCGTACGACATGGATCATCAAGCCGTGTTCACAGACCCTGTTCATGCTGCTGGCATGTGGTGGGAAGCCACCTTGCCTGCCCCCCGACCAGCGAGCATGTGCTGCGGTGTGACCTGTGGGTGATGCCGGCCGGTGTGTCCGGGCTGCCGGTCAGGGACGCACGTGGGCCAGTACTTCGTCGCTGGCGGGGTATTCCTGTTCCTGAGGGAGAAGCCGGGTCGCTGAGTCCAGTTCACCGCCGTTGACGAGGGCGTGGATCTCGTTGGCGAGCGGGGTCACGTCACTGATGGACACGATCCACTCGTTCGCGTAACGCGACGATGCTTCGCCGGAGAGCCCCAGCTGCAGTGAGCGGTGCGACAGGGGACGCAGGTGCAGGTCGCGTTCGGGATCCCACTGCACACGGGCCGGTGCGCGCTTGAGGTCACGCTGCCAGGTGCTGCGATCGGGATGCAGTCCGCGGACGTAGCTCGACAGGCAGGCGTGGCGCAGTGCCCAGTCGAAGCCGTCGCGAGTGATCTCGACGGCAAGGACGGTCTCCTGCCCGGTGCTCGTGCCCCAGTTGGAGCGGTACATCATCCACAGGAAACTGGGTTTGATCCACGTCATACGGTCAGGCTTCCACGCCGCCGGAAAGCGGCCGTCGCGGATGGCGGGCAGTCCGATCTCAGGGGAGTACGCCTGGTAGACGGTGATAGTGGATGCCGTATGAAGCGCACGGATCCGGTGGTGCGGTGCTTTCATGGCGTACAGCGTGGGGTCCGCCAGGTGCAGGTTGCCACCGATTTTCGACCGCCGCTCGTTGCGACGGCACCTGTCGGCAACAGCGTCCGAGGTGTGGGTGCCACGCCAGTGTCTTCAGGGTGATCAGCCGTGTGTGGCCCGTCAGGTTCCACGGACCCTCATCGAGCGCAGCAGCTCTGGACCCAGGTCGAGCTACTCCACCTCGATGCCGAAATCCTGAACGAGTTCACCCAAGCCGCCCGTGTAGCCCTTGCCGCCCAGCACGAAGTCCCAGTCTCCGTTCATCCTCCGGCGGAAGGAGCCGAGTACCAAGGCCGTTTCCTGTGACCGGCCGTCTGAGACCTCAAGCCGTCCCATCTCGGCCAGCTGCGGGTCGAGCAGGCGGATGAACGCGTCGGTGAATCCAGAGAGGTCGGCGTCCGGGTTGACCTCCGGGTCAATGGCTGCCACCAGTACGAACCGGTCGGCTTCGTCGGGCAACCCCTCGAAGGAGACGCAGATCGCGGCCTTGTCCGGCACCGTTGCGGGCAGGGCCCTCACTGAGCCGTCCGGTGTCTGAGGGTTGTTGAAGAAGACGAAGTGATCGTCACTGAGGACCCGGTTGCCACGGCAGACCAGAGCGCACACGTCCAAGGCGACGCTTCCGGTCCACGACATGCCCAAGACGTTGTAGTCGTCCGGCAGCCGAGTGTCCGGCACGGAGGGCGTCGGCTGTGTTGAGACGTGCCGACCGCCGTCACCGAGCCGCCCACGCAGCCCATGACGATGCAGCAGGTCTACGAGTTCGGGGCCCGAGATGAGTTCCAGCGGCTTGCCGTTGGCGAAGGTGTGTGAGCCTGGGCCGAATCCCGACGTCGTCACGAGGACACCCTTGTTGGCGCCGGCGTCCTGCACGGTTCCGTACAAGTCGCGCACAGCGGTGGGCGGCACCGTATTGCGGTAGCGCTTCACCTGCACGACGATCTTGCCGCCTCGGATCGGTGTCGGATCCAGTGCGTCGACGTCCACGCCGCCATCGTTGGAGCGTTGGGTGGTCACTGCCTGCATACCCATGGCACGGAAGAGATCGGCAACGAGATCCTCGAAGGCGATCGGGTCCATGGCGAACAGGTCCGGTTCCTCATCGCCGCCGTGGGCGACAACGCGATTCCCGACCTCTTGCGGTCGTTTGCTCGGCCGCACCGGTGTGAGTTGGTCCGGTCGAGCCGAGAGCTGCCCACGCAGTGCGTCAGCCAGGCAACTACTCGCGTCGACCTGCGCCAAGTGCAAGTCACGGAATGAAGAGCGCGAGGCCATGACGGTTGCGAGGAACATATGGCCCGGCCGGCCGGTCGTAGGGTCATGCCCATCGACGAACCCGTTCAAGGCCACTGACTCAAGCGCACCCAGCTCATCCGCGCCGAACAGCTCGTGCAGAACAAGCAGCATGCACTGAGCCAGAACCTCCCTGTACACAGCACGGCGCTGGCCCACTGGGCGGGGAGTCTCCTTGTCCTGGTCAACCCCGGACATGTACCGAACGGCCTTGACCTCCGGCACGATGCTGTAAGCGGGCAACTCCCAATCCAGCACCAATTGCCGTGCTGCCGGGTCATAGGCAGCTGCCACCTGACGTGGGAAACCCTCCGGCCATGCCGTCGAGGCGTAGAGGGCGGCGGAGAAGTACTCGATCACGGAGTCGGGGTCCTGCCGCCTTACGCCTTCGGTCAACGCGCTGATGCCGGCGTTGTGCCGCCGTACATCTGCCAACTGGGCGTCAACCCATTGCTGGTACTCCCGCTGATACGACGCCAGTTGTTGCTGTCGCTGCGTCTCCGCGGCCTGGGCAGCCTGCCAGTCACGCTCGAAGCGCGCTCGTGCTTCGGCCTGCGCCTGGGCTCTGCGACTCGCAGTCCAGCCGCTCTGCGTCTGGTAGTGATTGAAATCCGGCATGGGCACCGGCTGCGCCAATGGGCCTGGAGCGAAGGGCTGGACATCCTCAGGTCGCATGAGAGAGGCAGCCCGGAAGGCCGGAGTCAGGCAGCCTGAGGCAAGAAGGCCCTGCAACGACGCAACCTGCGCGTCCAGTTCTTCCGTGCGCCGTAGAGCCTCTGCCTGTCGGTACTCCCGGTGGCTCTGGGCAGCTCGCCGCTGGTAGGCCCGCGCTTGCTGTTCTTGCTGTCTCCGCCGTCTGGCTTCGGCTTCCAGCTGGCGCTGTTGCTGCCGTTGCATCTCAGCCCAGACGCCGACAGAACCAGTAGAGCGACGACTCATGTGCTGCAGGCCCTCCCCAGGACGGGGGCAGCCGAAAGGCACTTTGGTTGTCCCCGCAACCAGTTGTAACGAGACGACTCTATCCAGCAATCGCCGCCTCGCACATCCACTCGTCAAAGGTAGTCCGCTCGAGCCATCCCCGCAGGTCAACGTGACTGGAGAGTAACCACTACCGTGCCGGGGCGCAGTACTCGAACCGCCGCATTCCCCCAGCCTCGGTACCGCTGTGTGCGCCAGTGAAAGAAAGGTCTGTGAACGCGGCTTGACGTGGGTCATCACAAAGTCCCGTGGGGTGTGAGGGGACGGACTCTGTGCGGTCAGTCGAACGCCACGACGAGGCGAACGCCGTCATCGCCGAAGCGGCCTGCCAGAGCCTTCATCACGGCGAAGACATGGGGCCAGTGGGTCTCAGGACCCAGGACAGCGCCGGCGGTCAACGGTTCGTATCTGCACATCACTTCGTCGGTGGTCCATTCCACATGTCCCGTCGTGCTGTTGAGGTCCGGGGGCGGCGCGCCTACTGCGGCCAGGACTTCCGACGGCCATGGATCGGGCACGAGCTGTTGGTGCAGGGTCGAGGGCAGCGATGTCGCGTGCCAGGTCAGCAGTCCGATGAAATGTCCCGGCGTGGTCGCGGGATCCAGTGAAGCAAGCTCCGCCCAACTGACCCAGCTCGCGCCGTACAGGCTTCCCGCTGCGACCCAGGGCTCGAGCTGCGAGCGCATGCCACTCGACAGATCGACGGGAAGACCGCGGTCTGGTGCGAGCGGGTGAAAGCCCGCGTAGTTGCGCACTCCGAAGAGACAGCCGAAGGCCGCGTAGTCGGTCTGGTCGTACAACGGCCAAAGGTCCATGGCGGCCACCCAAGGCTCACCGTCGTAGTAGTCGGTGTCGGCGCCGGGGTGACGAAACTCGATGCCGCCATGGATGTCCGTACTCACGAAGCGGCACCGTAACAGAGCCGGCCTGGACAGGCACGGGCATTTGTCTGCTGATCAGCAACGGAGACGGGCCGTGTCCCCATAGATGCGCAGGATGCAGTCTCTGAAGAGGCCCAAGGGGGCGCTCCCGTCCGAAGGGTGCAGGGTGAGTCCCAGATCCATCAAAGGCCGGATGGCCTTCGCGTGCCGGCTCCCGTCAGGGTCAGGGCCCTGTATGGCCGCCCGCTTCGAACAGCGGACTGACGGGCTTCCAGCCCGGCCCAGGCAAGAAGTGGCACAAGAATGTCGGCTGGTCGATCCCGTATTCACGGAGTTCACCAACCTGCACCTCTCGCTGCATGACCCACCACGTCCTGGTCACCCTGGGCTCCTCCCCCGATCTTCAACACCGATAGCACGTTAGCGCCGTTCGGTTCCGCGCATGCTTCGAGAATCAGCCCCCGGCCGGGCGGTCGTCCAGCCGCGCGGGACAGCACTGCGGTAGTGCCTGTCATCGCTTGTTCACACGGCAGGCGTGCCGAACCCGTCGACGATCTCGCCGATCACCTCGGCCAGCAGTTCCGGGTGGGACAGAAACGGATGGTGGCCGGTCGGCAGGTCGATCTGTCGGGACGCCCGCCGGGCGAACTCCCGCTGCTTCGCCGGTGGCGTGGCCCGGTCCTCGGTGCAGACGACGTACGTCGAGGGGGTTGTGTGCCAGGCCACGCCGCGCGGAACCTGAGCGAAGGCCTCCTGTGACTGTGGTCCCCACCGCCGGAGGGCGCCCGACGCTGCTTCCTCGTCGCAGTCGTGCAGGAAGGCGCCCCGCAGGTCGGCCGCCGTGTTCGGGACGACCGTGCCGTCATCCCGGGGCACGACCCAGGGGGATGGCTCGGGTCCGGCCAGGGAAGCGAGGGATTCGCCGGCGTCCGGCACCACCGCGGTGACGTAGAGGAGGTGGCCGACGTCGTCCCGGCCCGCCGCAGCGTCCGTGATCACCATCCCGCCGTAGGAGTGCCCGCACAGCAAGGCGGGACGCGCGGGCTCCTCGTCGAGCACGGCCCGTACCGCGTCGGCGTCGGCGTGCAGATCCGTTCCGGACGCCGCTCCCGGCCGTTCACCGCAGCTGGGTAGTTCCACGCTGCGACTCTCCACACCCAGGGCGGCAAGTGGCTCCACCATCCGGTGCCACCACCAGCCGGCATCCAGCGCGCACGCGCCGTGCACGAATACGACCCTCATCGAGACCTCCCTCGGCTCCGCAGCCGCCCCGTCACGACCGCTCACCCAGGCCATCATGTCCGGCCAGAAGGCCAACCGCCTTCCTCTGCAGGCGAACCTCTCATTCGGCTGTCGGCCGTGTTCACGCGCGGTGGGAGATTCGTCGAGTGAAAGAGCCGCCAACGACCCGGGACTTCAGTCCCGGGTCGTTGACTTCTCCTTCGCCGCCCTGATGACCGTCTCCCGTCTACCTGCTCTTCCTGCCGCGCGCCTGCCGGGCCGGTTCGGTCATGGCGCGGTGCTCGTGTCGGCGGCGGGAGTCGGCGACAGCGCAGTTCTGTGCGTGCCCACGCTGCACGGCTCCTCTGCGGTGAGGGTTGCCGCGCTCCTTGCGGCCGGCTTCACGTTCGGGGCGGGTGGCCAGTTGGCGAATGTCACGGTCATGGCCGTCCGGCAGGCGGTCACCCCGGACGGGATGCAAGCCCGTGCGGCGGCGACGATCACGTGTGTCGGCATGGGGCCGACTCCGCTCGGCTCCCTGCTCGGCGGATTCCTCGCGGAGGAGTGGGTGTTGCACACCGGCCTCCTGGTGACGGGCGCGGGCATGCCGTTGTCCCCCGTTTTCGAATTGTTTGCAGGGCCCCGTGTAAACGTTCGGATCCCACGCCGGGCGGTCCCGGCGCGTGTGGCGGCGACTACTGGCCGGAGTGTGCCGTCCTCCCCGTTCTCCCTGTTCCCCCTCGTCCCGGCCGGTCGGTGGAACTGTCGTCATCGAGGGTCCTGGATTCCGGTGTTCCGTGCCGGATTTCGTTGTTCCGCGAGCGAATCGTCTGTCGGAATAACTCCCATTTCCCTTCCGTCCCTGGCGAACCTTCGGTTCTTGCAAGGGAAATCCGGGCAAGTCAAAATTCCGCCAGACGGTGCGATCGGTGTTTTTAGGACTTTATCCGTCGGAGGGGCCAGGAAATCGTTTCTCCATATCTACGATCGCAAGCTATGACCGACATTCCACGGGGCAACTCCGCGACCCGTGCGCGCTGGCAGACGTGCCTCAGGCTCGCCCGTGAACTCCTCCTCGTCGGGCCGGACGACAAGGACCTCAAGCTCGGCTATCTCCACACCCTCATCGACACGGGGCACCTGGGCTCCACCCGCCACCCGCGCAAGAAGATCCTCGTCATCGGCGCCGGCATCACCGGCCTCGTCGCCGGCCGCCTGCTGAAGGACGCCGGTCACGACGTCACCGTCCTGGAGGCCAACGCCGGCCGCGTCGGCGGACGCATCAAGACCTTCCGCGCGACCAAGCACCACCAGCCCTTCGACGACCACGCCCAGTACGCCGAGGCCGGCGCCATGCGACTGCCCGACTTCCACCCGCTGGTCCTCGCCCTCGTGGACAAACTCGGGCTCGGCCGCCGCCAGTTCTACAACGTGGACGTGGACCCCTCCACCGGCAGCCGGCCCGATGTCCCCGTCCCCCCGGTGACATACACCTCCTTCACCGGCCGGACCTGGACGTACGGCGACGAGAGCCCCGACTTCCGGGAACCCGACAAGCGCGGCAACTCCTGGATCCGCGCCAACCGCGTCCAGGTGCGGCGTGCCGACTACGCCACCACTCCCGAACGGATCAACGAGGGCTTCCACCTCACCGACGACGAGGTGCGCGCCCCCGTCGTGCAGATGGTCGACGACGCGCTGGAGAGCGTGCGCGACTACTACTCCGACGTCGTCGACGGAAAGCGCGTCAACAAGCCGTTCGACGAGTGGGTCGAAGGCTGGGCCCGGGTGATCCATGACTTCGACGGCTACTCGATGGGCGGCTTCCTGCGCGACCACGCCGGGCTCAGCGACGAGGCGATCGAGGCCGTCGGAACCCTGGAGAACATGTCCTCCCGGCTGCACCTCTCCTTCTTCCACAGCTTCCTGAGCCGCAGCGACATCAACCCCGGTGTCCGCTACTGGGAGATACCGGGCGGCAGTTGGCGCCTGCCGCACGCCCTCCACCAGGGCCTGCGCGACGAGGTGCGGCTCGGCCACCGCATGATCCGCCTCGAGTACCACGACCCCAGCCGCGACACCGACCCCGAGGGCACGGGCGCGGTCGGACCCGACGGCTGGGGCGTGGCCGTGCAGACCGTCGCCGAGAACGACCCGCAGGCCCCGCCGCGTCTGTGGACGGCGGACCTGGCGATCGTCACCATCCCGTTCTCCGCCCTGCGCTTCGTGGAGATCGTCCCCTCGATGTCGTACAAGAAGCGCCGTGCCGTCATCGAGACCCACTACGACCAGGCCACCAAGGTGCTGCTGGAGTTCAGCCACCGGTGGTGGGAGTTCACCGAGGAGGACTGGCGGGACGAACTCGAGAGCATCGCACCGGGCCTTCACGAGTTCTACCGGCTGAGCGCCGAGGCGATCCCCGATCCCGCGCTCACGCTCGCCGCATCGCAGACCGGTCCCACCCTCATGCTCCCCGGCCAGGACGCCGGCCTGCTCGGCGCCGCGGTCAAGGACGGCAGCGTCACCGAGGAGATGCGGCAGATCGACAGTGCCCTGCCGCTGCGCGGACCGGCGGTCCGCCCCGCCACCCACTGTTTCGGAGGGGGCTCCGCCACCGACAACCCCAACCGGTTCATGTACTACCCGTCGCACCGGGTCGAGGGCAGCACCGGCGGAGTGGTGCTCGCCTCGTACTGCTGGTCCGACGACGCCGCGCGCTGGGACTCCATGCGGGACGCGGAGCGCTACGTCTATGCGCTGCGCAACCTCCAGGCCCTGCACGGCCGCCGCATCGAGGTGTTCTTCACCGGCCGGGGCGCCACCCAGAGCTGGGCCCGCGACCCGTACGCCTTCGGTGAGGCCGCCCTCTACACCGCCCACCAGATGACCAGCTTCCACCTGGACGTCTCCCGGCCCGAGGGCCCCGTGCACTTCGCCGGAGAGCACACCTCCCTCAAGCACGCCTGGATCGAGGGCGCCCTGGAGAGCGCCGTCCGCGCCGCCGTCGCCGTACACCAGGCTCCGCCGGTCACCACCCCGGGCCCGAACGCGGAGGAGTGTTCATGACCGCGATCACCCCCGGCTGCACGGTCGCCCGCTATCTCGCCCTGCGGCTGGCCGAGTTGGGCATCACCCATCTGTTCGGCGTCCCCGGCAACCACCTCGGCCCGTTTCTGACGACCCTGCGGGCCGAGGGCGACATCGAGTGGGTCGGCACCCCCACCGAGGGCGGCGCGGGCCAGGCCGCCGACGCCTACGCCCGCATCCACGGCGTCGGCGCGGCCGCGGTCACCTACAGCGTCGGCGCGTTCAACCTGCTCAACGCCTGCGGCGGCGCCTACGTCGAGCAGGTCCCGCTCATCGCCGTCAACGCCTCCCCGCCGTACGAGCAGTGGCAGAACTACCGCGCTCTCGGCATGCTCACCTCACACATGAGCCCCCGCCCGGAGAGCAACCTGGACGTCTACCGGCAGGTCACCGTGGACGCGCAGGTCATCTCCAACCCGGGGCTGGCCGCCGGTCAGATCGACGCCGCGCTCACCGCGTGCCTCTCCGAGCGCAGGCCGGTCTATCTGGAGGTCATGGAGGACCTGTGGGACGAGCCCTGCCCCGGGCCCGAGGAGCCGATCGTCCGTCACGAGCGGCCGTTCAGCGCGCGCAACCAGGCCATGCTCGACCAGGCCGTGAACGCGATCCTCACCCTGGTCGAGGAGCATCCAGGACCGGACGGCAGGCCCCGCCCGATCGTGTGGGCCGGCGAGGAGATCGACCGGTTCCGCCTCGGAGGGCAGCTCACCGACCTGGTCGAGGCCACCGGAGTGCCGTTCTGCACCACCGTCGGCGCGAAGGCCGTCGTCGACGAGGACCTGCCGCAGTTCCACGGCGTCTACAACGGCCACGCCAGTCACCCGGACGTGTACCGGATGTTCAAGGACTGGGCCACCTGCCGGATCGGCCTCGGCGCCTGGTCCACGTCGAAGAACCTCGGCGGCGAGCAGTGCGTCGGCGGCGACTGGGTGATGGCCGCGCACGGTGGCGTCAGCGTCGGCACCTCCTACTTTCCCGACGTCCAGCTCGCACAGCTGCTGCCCGCCCTCCAGGACGCCCTGGTGAAGGCCTACGGCTCCGGAGGCCCGGCCGCCGACTACTACGCCGAGGCCCACGCCCACCACGGCCCGCTCGACGGCCGCCCCGCCGGCTTGCGACACCACCGGGCCTCCCTGCGCACCAGCGGCTCGCGGTCCCGGCACGCCGACCGCCAACAGCTCACCTACGACGGCGCGTTCGACCGGATCAACCACTTCCTGGGCCAGGAGACCGAGGAGGACTGGACGGTCGTCTCCGATGCCGCGTTCTCCCTCATCGGCTCGATGAACCTGGCCCTGCCCGCGGGCGGGTTCCTGTCACAGGTCAGCTGGCTGTCCATCGGCTGGTCGGTGGGCGCGGCCACCGGCGCCGCGCTCGCCCCCGAACGCGGGCGCGCCCGCCCGATGGTGTTCGTCGGCGACGGCGCCTTCCAGGAGACGTGCCAGGAGATCTCCACCCACACCAGGCTCGGGCTCCGGTCGGTGGTGTTCGTCATGGACAACGGGCACTTCTACGGCATCGAGCAGATGCTGGTGCACCCGTCCTACTACTCCGAGCCGGGCTCCGCGGACCCGGAGGGCGCTGACTTCTACAACGTCCTGCACCCGTGGCACTACGACCGCCTCGCGGACGTCTTCGCCGGCAAGAACACCCCGGCGAACGGGATCAGCATCACGCACGCCTTCGAGCTGGACGACCTGCTGGCGCGCCTCACCGACCCGAACGACCCGGTCAACGCCGGACCGCTGCTGGTCCGCGTCCGCCTGCGCCGGCACGACTACCCGCGGGCGATGGCCTACAAAGTGCCGAAGCCATCCGCGACGGCCTGAACCGGAAAACCCAGGAAATTCTCGTATTCGAAAGGGGCAGGAAATGGCTGATCTCAACGTCCTGATCGCGTTCGACGCGGCCACGATCGTCGAGCAGAATCCCAACGCGTCGCGGAACCCCGACGCACCGACGTACGTCGACGAAAGCCTGATCTACATGACGACGCGGCACGATCACATCGTCGGTACGTCGGGGGCCGAGCTGAACCTGCGGGCCGAACCCGGGGACAACATCCGGTGGCGCGAGACGACCCTGTCGCTCAGCAGTGACTACAAGGCGCTGCTCTACAGGTACGTGAGCAGCGACACGGACCACCAGCTCATCAGGACGCCGGAGATAGAGGTGATCGACGGCATCTTTCCGATTCCGAAGGAGGGGAGCGAGGGCAGGCCGGAATTCGTGACGCAGAACTACCAGGACCATTACTGGCGGGCGACCGTCAAAAAGCCCGGCAAGGTCGTGTACCACTTCTCCTTCCAGATCCTGGACCGCCATCGGCAGTTGAAGGGGTACTTCCAGTGGGACCCCTTCATCACCATCGAAAATCCCTGACGGTCCCGGTCGGGGGCGGCGGCCGACAGCCGCCGCCCTCGGCGCGCTGGGCCGGCCCACCTGTGGGGCGGGCCGCAGCGATGAGTTTCCGCGTCCGCGGGTGTCTACCAGGCGACCTTCCCGACCAGGCATCCGCACAAGGAGACGCACCATGAGCACCGAGCAGTCCACCCCGGCCAACGGCTTCTCCTACCACCTCACCCGGACCCTGTCCGCCCCCGTGGCGAAGGTGTGGCAGGCGTGGACCACCCCGGAGCAGTACGCCCGGTGGGCCTACGCCGTCGCCGGATCCGTCGAGATGGACGTACGGCCGGGCGGAGCGTGGAAGGCCACGGTGGCCACGCCGGACGGCGAGCAGGTCCCGCTGACCGGCTCCTATCTCGAGGTCGTCGAGCACCGTCTCCTGGTGGTCGGCATGGACGTACCCGGCAGGTCCGCGCCCGCGGCCATGACCATGGAACTCGACGAACAGGACGATCGCCACACGCGGATCGGGCTCCACCAGACCTGCGACACCGCCGAGGAATGCGCCATGGCCGAGCAGGGCAGCACGATGCTCCTCGACAGCCTGACCGCCCTCCTGGCCGAAGAGAGCGAGTAGCCGACAGGACGAGTAGCCGACAGGGCGAGTGACCGGACCCTGCCCAGACCCGTCCGCCGCTCACGGTCCGTGGGAGGCGGGCGGGGATCAGGCCGCCGTGACCACCTCGCCGCGGATCGCCGCGGCCCACTCCACCACCAGCAGCTCGTACTCCGCCCGCTCCTGGGCGGACAACGAGCCGCCCGCGCGTCGCCAGAGGGCCCGGATCCGCTCGTTTAACTCGGCTGCAGACCGCACGGAACCAGAGGTCACAGAATTGGGGGACATGCGCCAAGCCTAGGCGGAAGCACTGACACTGCGCTACCGGACCACTACGCGTGCAGATATGGGGTTGGTCACGGCTGATCGATCAACCCGGACGGCTCGCCGGCGAGTCCGGCGAGCAGCGGTGGGGAGCGGCGGGCAACGGTGGTGATGAAGGGGTCAGCCCGCGGACTCCGCCGCGTGCGGGCTGAGCGCACCCGTCGTCACCAGGGCGATGATGACGATGCCGAGGACGACGCGGTAGTACACGAACGGCATGAACGACTTGGTGCTGATGAACTTCATGAACCAGGCGATGACGGCGTATCCCGACGCGAAGGCGATCACCGTCGCGAACATCGTCGGCCCCCATGCCACGTGACCGCCCTCAAGGGCGTCCTTCGTCTCGAAGACCCCGGAGGCGAGTACGGCCGGAATGGCCAGCAGGAAGGAGTAGCGGGCCGCCGCCTCGCGCTTGTAGCCCATGAACAGGCCGCCGCTGATGGTGGCGCCGGAGCGCGAGACGCCCGGGATGAGGGCGCAGGCCTGGCAGAGGCCGAAGATCAGGCCGTCCTTGACGCCCAGGTTCTCCAGGGACTTGCGCTGCTTGGGCGCGCGGTGCTTTCCGCCGGTCTCGTCGCGGGCCGCGAGCCGGTCGGCGACGCCGATCACGATGCCGATGACGACGAGCATGGTCGCCGTGATCCGCAGGTCGCGGAAGGGGCCCTCGATCTGGTCCTTCAACGTCACGCCCAGCACGCCGATCGGAATCGAGCCGACGATCACCAGCCAGCCCATCTGGGCGTCGTGGTCCTTGCGCAACGTCTTGTCGAACAGCGACCGGCTCCAGGCCGAGATGATCCGGCCGATGTCCTTGCGGAAGTAGATCAGCACCGCTGCCTCCGTGCCGATCTGTGTGATCGCCGTGAAGGCGGCGCCCGGGTCCTTCCACCCGGAGAACGCCGCGGTCAGCCGCAGATGCGCGCTGGAGGAGACGGGGAGGAACTCGGTCAGCCCCTGGACGAGTCCGAGGATGAGGGATTCAAACCAAGACATGAGGTTACGGAGTCCAAGTGCCGATCGGGGAGGGCGACGGCGACGGCAGGCCCGCCGCGCGAAGTGATCAGGTGATCAAGTGTGTGCCGAGGGAAGCGTAGCGGTCCGCGACAGCGGTCCCGGCACAGGGGTTTGGCAGGCGCCCCGCCACTGCTGACGCCGACGACACCCGCCTCCCGCCCCGGCCGGCACGCGCCCGCACGTCCGACACCCCCACATGGTTGACCGGCTGCCCGGCCGCCGCATACGTTGCTGCTCAGGGAAAGCGCTTGCTGCGCGTGCGTGCTGCAGGCTTTCTGCTTGGTTGCTGGCCCGTCCGGTCTTGTGGCCGTTCGTCGGAGGAGTGCTGATCACGCCCATGTCCCCATCCAGTCGGCCGTCCGCTCCGCTGCCCGCGCCGCTCGCCGGGCGCCGTATCCGGGCTGCCGTCATCGGTACCGGCGCCATCGGTCGCGGCTCCCATCTGCCCGCCCTCCAGCAGCTCGCCGCCGAGGGCGAGATCGAGGTCGTGGCGGCTGTTGACATCGATGCCGGTGCCGTCGAGGCGTTCTGCGCGGAGGGCGGCGTTCCGCACGGCTACACCGATCTGGAGCGGATGCTGGCGGAGCAGCGCCCCGACCTGGTGACCATCTGCACCCCGCCGACCCTGCACCGCGAGCAGAGCGTGGCCGCGCTGCGGGCCGGCGCCTGGGTGTGGTGCGAGAAGCCGCCGGTGCCGACCCTCGCCGACTACGACGCCGTAGCAGCGGAGGAGGGGGCGGAGAGCGGCGGCGGCCCGTACGCCTCGATCGTCTTCCAGCACCGCTTCGGATCCGGGTCGCGGCACGTGCGGCGGCTGCTCGCCGAGCAGGCTCTCGGGCGGCCGCTCGTCGCGCACTGCCAGACGACCTGGTACCGCGACACCGCCTACTACGCCGTGCCCTGGCGCGGCCGCTGGCAGACCGAGGGCGGCGGCCCCGCCATGGGCCACGGCATTCATCAGATGGACCTGCTGCTGGACCTCCTCGGTCCGTGGAGCGAGGTGCGGGCGATGGCCGGCCGGCTGGTGCACGACGTGGAGACGGAGGACGTCTCCACCGCGCTGGTCCGTTTCGAGAGCGGGGCCATGGCCACGGTCGTCAACAGCGTCCTGAGCCCCGACGAGGTCAGCCGCATCCGTATCGACTGCGAGCGCGCCACCGTCGAACTCACCCACCTCTACGGCCACTCCAACGCCGACTGGCGCATCACCCCCGCCCCCGCGGTCCCCGGCGAGCAGGCCGCGGCCTGGCAGGACTTCGGCGCGGACGTCCCCAGCTCGCACCTGGCGCAGCTGCGCGAGCTGGTCGCGAGCATGCGGGCCGGCCTGCGGCCGCGCAGCAGCGGCGCGGACGGGCGCACCAGCCTGGAGCTGATCACCGCGCTGTACAAGTCGGCGTTCACGGACACGACGGTGAAGCGGGGCGAGGTCGGACCCGGCGACCCGTACTACACGGCCCTGCACGGCGGCGCCCCCGGCTGGGCTCCGCACCCGAACCCGAACCCGAGCCCGGTCACGGTCGACGCGGAGGTGTCCGCATGAGCGGCGACCTGCGTCTCGTCCACGCCCACGGCGACCGCGTCACGGTGACCGACCCGGTCACCGGCGTCGAACTGCTCTCCTACGTCTACCGGCCCGAGGCGGCCTGGGAGGCGCCGAAGCCGTACCTGCACCCGCTGCGGACGCTTCGGGGCGGTCTCGTCACGGACTACCGGCCCAACGACCACCGCTGGCACAAGGGGCTGTCGCTGACCGCCTCCCACCTCTCGGACGCCAACCTGTGGGGCGGCAATTCGTACGTCCACGGCGAGGGGTATCTCGCCCTCCCCGAGCGTGTCGGGTCGATGGCGCACATCGGCTTCGACGAGGTGTCCGCCGTCGGCGGCCGGGCCGTGATCGCCGAGCGGCTGACCTGGCACCCGTACAGCGGCGAGCTGTGGGCGGACGAGGCGCGCCGGATCGAGGTGCACGACGTCGACCCGGACGCCGGTGCCTGGGCGCTGACCTGGACCAGCGCCGTCACCAACCGCCGCGACGAGCCGCTCCGCTTCGGCAGCCCGACCACCGCGGGGCGGGAGCTGGCCGGCTACACGGGCCTGTTCTGGCGCGGCCCGCGCGCCTTCCGGGACGGCCGGATCATCGGCCCCGAGGGCGAGGGGCCCGGGCTGATGGCCTCGCAGAGCTCCTGGCTCGCGCTCTCCGGCGAGCACGACGGCGCCGACGGCCACGCCACCGTCGTCTTCGAACACGCCCCCGGGAACGACCACTTGGGCGCCCACGGCGCCCACCCCGCCCACTGGTTCGTCCGCAACGAGCCCTTCGCGGGGATCGCACCCTCCTGGGCCTTCTTCGAAGAACTCGTGCTCGCTCCCGGCGACACCCTCACCCGCAGTTACCGGGTGGTCGTGGCCGACGGCGCCTGGGAGCGGGAGGAGATCGCCAAGTACCTGGAGACGCACCCGTGGTGAACGCGTACCGGGGGCTGCCCGGCGGGGTCGCCGTCTCGCACCTGTGCGTGTACGACTGGCCCGCAGCCGACGGCCTGCACGGCGGAACTCCCCATATGCACCTGGCCTGTTCGGAGGGTATGTCGTCACGGGCGGGCGCGGCGCCGTGCGGACCCTGACGGCGTCCGGGTACGAGGTCACGCCCCTCGCGCCCGGCACGGTCGCCTGGTTCACACCGGGCACCATCCACCGGCTGGTCAACGAGGGCGACCTGCGCATCACGGTGCTGATGCAGAACAGCGGGCTGCCGGAGGCGGGCGACGCGGTCCTCACCCTGCCCCCGCAGTACCTCGACGAGCGCGAGGCCGAACTCCATCCGGCCGACCCCGCCGGACTCACCGGGATCGGGGCCCGTCTGCATGCCCTGGCTCTGGGGGCGGGACAGGACGTCGTGGCCGGCTGGCTGGTCCATCTGTTCGGCCGGGTGACGTGCTCCGAGTGCGAGACGGTGTTCGGCCTCGCGGAGAGCGCCGCCGTGTCCTGAGGCGACTTCGGGCGCACCCCCGATCCCGGCCGGCTGACGTGCTACGCCGCCGACGGGCCTGCCACCGTCCACCCCGGTGTTTGCGGGTGGGCGGTCAGGTCTTCGTGACGGACCTCCTCGCCGCAGGCCGAGCAGGTGACCAGGGGGACCAGTTCGTTGCCGCAGGCGTGCTCGATCACCATGGGGCGGTCGTCGTCCTCACGGAGGTGGCGGTCGCCCCACGCCATGAGCGTCATCAGGAGCGGCTCCAGTTCGATCCCCGCCTGTGTGGGCCGGTACTCGAAGCGCTGCGGGCGCTCGCTGTAGGCGCGCCTGGTCAGGATCCCGGCGTCGACGAGGCGGCGCAGCCGGGTGGCCAGGATGTCGCGCGGGGCGCCGATGTTGCGCACCAGCTGGTCGAAGCGGCCGTTGCCCATGCATACCTCCCGCAGGACGAGCAGGGAGTACTTCTCACCGACGAGGGCGAGGGCGTCGGCGATCGAGCAGGGGCGCGGGGCCTTCGAGCCCCAGGAGCTCTTGGAGCCCTCGGAACCCTTGGAGTCCTTGGAGTCTTTGGTGGCGGCCATGCGATCAGTCTAGGGGAGCGTTGGAAAAACAAACCCGGGTCAGTTGGATTTTCCAACTCTCGGAGTTATGGTGGGTTTGAATTTCCTACTCACCAGTAGGCGCCGCAGGCATCCCTGCTCGTGCTCGTCATGGAGGCCCCGCACATGCGTGACGCAGTCATCGTCGAAGCCGTACGCACCCCCATGGGCAAGGGCAAGCCCAACGGCTCCCTCGCCCACGTCCACCCCGTCGAACTCCTCGCCCACACCCTGCGCACCCTCGTCGAGCGCTCGGGCGTCGACCCCGCGCTGATCGACGACGTCATCGGCGGCACGGTCGACCAGGTCGGCGAGCAGGCCATGAACACCACCCGCTACGCGCTGCTGTCGGCGGGCTTCCCCGAGACGGTCCCCGCGACCACCGTCGACCGCCAGTGCGGCTCCTCCCAGCAGGCCGTGCACTTCGCGGCCCAGGGCGTCATGTCCGGCGCCTACGACCTCGTCGTCGCCTGCGGGGTCGAGTCGATGAGCCGGGTGCCGATGTGGTCCAACGTGCCGCCCGGCAAGGACCCCTTCGGCCCCGGCGTGGCCGAGCGCTACCCCGAAGGGCTCGTCCCCCAGGGCGTCAGCGCCGAGCTCATCGCCGCCAAGTGGTCGATCACGCGGGAGCAGATGGACGCCTTCGCGGTGTCCTCGCACCGCAAGGCCGACGCGGCCTGGTCGGCGGGCCTCTTCGACGCCGAGGTCGCGCCCCTGGAGGGTGTCTCGCGCGACGAGTGCGTACGCCCCGGGAGCACGCCCGAGATCCTCGCCGGCCTCAAGTCCGCCTACTACGACCCGGCCTTCGCCGAGCGCTTCCCGCAGATCGAGTGGAACGTCACCGCGGGCAACGCGAGCCCCGTCAACGACGGTGCGTCGGCCGTGCTCATCACCTCCGGCGAGACCGCCGCCCGCCTCGGTCTGCGCCCGCTCGCCCGGCTGCACAGTTTCGCCGTCACCGGCTCGGATCCGCTGCTGATGCTGACCGGCGTGATCCCGGCGACCGAGAAGGTGCTGCACCGGGCAGGGCTACGGCTCGACGACATCGACCTCTTCGAGGTCAACGAGGCCTTCTCCAGCGTCGTCCTGGCCTGGCGGCAGGAGACCGGCGCCGACCTCGCCAAGGTCAACGTGCACGGCGGGGCGATCGCGCTCGGGCACCCGCTGGGCGCGAGCGGCACCCGTCTGACGACGACGCTCGTCCACGCGATGCGTGAACGCGGCGCCCGCTACGCCCTGCAGACGATGTGCGAGGCGGGCGGGCTCGCCAACGCGATGATCCTCGAAAGCGTCTGAGATGTCGTCAGGCGTTTGAGACGAGACGTTCTCCGGCGTTCGAGGCGTCAGGTCCTGCGCAGGTGGTGGCGTTTGCGCCAGGCCACCGCCGCGCCGCCGACCGCCGGCAGGGCGATGCAGGCCATGGCGATCAGGAAGGCGGGCGAGGTCGGCGAGGAGGCACGCGCCCCGGCGACGACGTACGCGGCGGTGTTCGGTATCGACCCCAGCGCGGTCGCGACCAGGAACGACAGCCAGCCCATGCGGGAGACTGCGGCGCAGTAGTTCGCGGCCCAGAACGGCACCCCCGGGAACAGCCGGGCGGCCAGCATCGAGCGCATGCCGTGCCGGCTCAACTGGCCGTCCGCCGCCTTGAGCAGCCGGCCGCGCAGCAGCGGACGGAGCGCGTCCTGCCCGAGGACGCGGCCGAGCCCGAACGCGATGCCGGCCCCCAGCACCGTGCCCGCCAGCGACGCGGTGAGACCCCACTGCGTGCCGAACAGCGCGCCCGCGGCCAGGTTCAGCAGCGGTCTCGGCACGAACGCCACGGTGCACAGGCCGTACGCCACCGCGAAGACGGCGGCCGCCGAGACGCCTCCCAACTGCGGTGGCCAGCCGTCCGCGAGGAGCTTTTGCGGTTCGAAGAGCAGCACGCTCGACGCGGCCCCCGCGAGCAGCGCGACCAGCAGCGCGAACCGGGCCCAGGGCGAGCGAAGCGCTCTGCTGCAGCGCGCGGTGATACCGCCGGACGCGGCGACGGGATCCGCGACGGACGTGGCGAAGGGCACGGGAGCCGGTACGGGGACGACGAGCTCCGTCGCGGCGGCCCGGGGAGGGGCCGTGGCGGTGCCCCCAGAGCGGGTGGTGGCATCGAGCATCTCGCGACAGTAACGGACGGACAGGTGTGATCGCCGTATGGTCCGTCTCACGACCGTCACAGGTGCGGGCGTCGGCGGGGCGCGTCGTCGTCCGGGGCGTGCGGGCTCGCGAAGCGGAACGGCACCGAGAGTCGGTCGGCCAGCGCCCTGCCCACCTCGTCGGCCACGGCTGCGCAGGGGTGGAGCGGGCCGGGGTCCGCGTCGGCGAGGTGCCGTACGGCTGCGCGCCGGTACAGCGTGGCCAGCGGGTGTTCGCCCTCGGGGTCGGCGGTGACGGCGCGCAGGATCACGAACCAGTCGTGGACCGTGTCCCCGTCCCAGACGGCCTCTATCGCCACGACGCGCCCCGGCGCACCGGCCGCACGTGCCGTCAGCGAGTCCAGGTCCAGCGGATCGTCCGGGGTCCGGGCGATCCGGTCACTGTGGTGGATGTAACGCTCGTGGACGACCAGTTGCGCGTCGTGGAGGCCCAGGCCTTGGGCCCGTCCGGCCTCCCAGACGGCGCGCACCGCCGGAAAAAGGGCGTCCTGGAGGACATATGCGTCGACCTGCTCGCGGATGCCCTCCGGCAGCAGTTCCCACCACTCGGTCGTGCTGATGCCGGTCATCAGGACAGCACCCCTCCCTCTCATCCCGTTTCAAACCGTCGAAAACCATTCGACACCGAACGAACCCTCGGCGATCATCGACACCATGTTCCGGTACGCCTTCGTCCTCACAGCATCCGCAGTCGCGGATGCACCGAAGGCTGCCGTCCCGCTCCTCGTGGCCGCTGTCGACGGCGCCCGAAGCTGACCCTCTCCGGATCGTCCGGCGACCCCGCAGGGGGAGGGTCGGCCAGCTCCCCGGGGTCCCCGCTTCCTACGGACACGCTTCGAGGTACAGCCATGCCCAAGACCGCCTACGTGCGCACCAAGCCGCACCTGAACATCGGCACCATGGGTCACGTCGACCACGGCAAGACCACCCTGACCGCCGCCATCACCAAGGTCCTCGCCGACCGCGGCGCCGGCACCTTCGTGCCGTTCGACCGCATCGACCGCGCCCCGGAGGAGGCCGCGCGCGGCATCACCATCAACATCGCGCACGTCGAGTACGAGACCGACACCCGGCACTACGCGCACGTCGACATGCCGGGCCACGCCGACTACGTCAAGAACATGGTCACCGGTGCCGCGCAGCTCGACGGGGCGATCCTCGTCGTCTCCGCGCTCGACGGGATCATGCCGCAGACCGCCGAGCATGTGCTGCTCGCCCGGCAGGTGGGCGTCGACCACGTGGTCGTGGCCCTGAACAAGGCGGACTCCGCCGACGAGGAGCTCGCCGACCTCGTCGAGCTGGAGGTCCGGGAACTCCTCACCCAGCACGGCTACGGCGGCGACGCCGCGCCCGTCGTACGGGTGTCGGGGCTCAAGGCCCTGGCGGGCGACCCGCGGTGGACGGCCTCCATCGACGCGCTGCTCGACGCGGTCGACACATATGTGCCGATGCCCGAGCGGTATCTCGACGCGCCGTTCCTGCTGTCCGTGGAGAACGTGCTCACCATCACGGGCCGGGGGACCGTCGTCACCGGCGCGGTGGAGCGGGGCACGGTCCGGGTGGGTGACCGGGTCGAAGTGCTCGGCGCCGGGCTGGAGAGCGTCGTCACCGGCCTGGAGACCTTCGGCAAGCCGATGGAGGAGGCGCAGGCGGGGGACAACGTGGCACTGCTGTTGCGTGGGGTGCCACGGGACGCCGTCCGGCGGGGCCATGTGGTCACGGCGCCGGGGAGTGTCCGGCCCAGTCGTCGGTTCACGGCCCAGGTGTACGTGCTCTCGGCGCGCGAAGGAGGACGTACGACGCCTGTCGCCACCGGGTACCGGCCGCAGTTCTACATCCGCACGGCTGACGTCGTGGGCGATGTGGACCTGGGGGAGGCGGCCGTGGCGCGACCGGGGGAGCGGGTCGTCATGACCGTCGAACTGGGGCGGGAGGTTCCGTTGGAGCCGGGTCTCGGGTTCGCCGTTCGTGAGGGCGGAAGGACCGTGGGAGCGGGCACCGTGACCGCCGTTCTGTGAGGGTGCGCGGGAGCCGTGTGGGGGGACGGCCCCGCGCCCCTTCGGGGGTCGCAGTGCAGGCACAATGAACAGGTGGAAGCCATACCCGTCACCCGCGACGTCGATCACGGCATCGCCAAGCTGATGCCCGACGTCGACCGGGAGCGGGCCTGGCTGCTGACCGTCGACGGGGCGCCGCAGTCGTACGTCGACCTGGACGACCCGACGTATCTGGAGTTCGAGTACACGCGGCGCCTCGGGCACGTCCTGGACACCGTCGCCGAGACGGGACGGCCGCTGGCCGTGCTGCACCTCGGCGGCGGCGCCCTCACCCTGCCCCGGTACCTGGCCGCGACCCGCCCGGGCTCCCGGCAGGACGTCGTCGAGTTCGACCGCGCTCTGCTGGACCTGGTCGCCGAGCACCTGCCCGTGCCGGCCGGCGCGGGCATCGCCCTGCACGCCGCCGACGCGCGGGCCTGGCTGGAGGCAGCCCCGGACGGCTCCGCCGACGCGCTCGTCGCCGACGTCTTCGGCGGCTCCCGGGTCCCCGCCCATCTGACCTCCCTGTCCTACGCCCAGGAGGCCGGACGGGTCCTGCGCGGTGACGGCGTCTATCTGGCGAACCTCGCCGACGCCGCGCCCTTCGGCTTCCTGCGGTCCCAACTCGCCAACCTCGCCGCGGTGTTCGAGGAGCTGGCGCTCATCGCCGAGCCGGCCGTCCTGCGCGGCCGCCGGTTCGGCAACGCGGTGCTCGTCGCCGCGCACCACCCGCTCGACGTGACCGCACTGGCCCGCCGCACGGCCTCCGACGCGTTCCCCGCCCGGGTGGAGCACGGCCTGGGCCTGCGTCAATTCATCGGCGACGCACGCCCGGTACGTGACGAGGACGCCGTACCCTCGCCCGTGCCGCCCGACGGGGCGTTCGGCATCGGCTGAGCGGCCGGGGCCCTTGCGGGCGCAGCTGTGCTGGTCCCGCCCAGGACCGAGGACATCGGCATGTCCTCGGCCGCGGGGGACAAGAGCCCCCGGCCGGTGCCGCCGGGCGCCCTCTCGTCCCTAGTTGTGCGTCGGCGTCCCGTGCAGCCGTACGGTGCTGAGGATCTGCATGATCGTGGCCTTCGGGAGCTCGTCCTTCACGCCCTTGGCCCCGTACAGGTTCCATGACACGTAGTCGCCGTTGGAGTTCTTGAAGCCGAACGTGATCGCCTTGCCGTCGCTGTCGCACTTGCCCTTCTGGGGCGTGTTCGTCGACTGCGCCCAGGCGTAACTGCCCTTGACGCCGGAGGCGGTCGTGAAGGGCGTGGCCTTCTTGTCGAAGGTGATGCTCTTCTTGTCCGGCTGGGTGTAGCCGCCGAAGACCCACCAGGCGGGCGTGTTGATCGCGATCTCGTCGGTGGTCTTGGCCCCTTCGGCTCCCTTGCTGCCGACCACGGCGAGCGCGGTGTCGTCGGTCTTGCCGTCCTTGTCGGAGTCCGTGGAGCACCACTTCGACTTGAACTCGGCCGTGCCCTGCTGATGGATCGCGTCGTAGCCGTCGGGCTTCTTCTTGTCCTCCCACTCGAAGCCCTGGCCGAGCCCCGGCGACTGGACCTCCCAGTCGGCCGGCACGTCGAAGGCGATCCCCCACTTGGGGTTCACGACGACCTTCCAGCCGGCGACGGTCGGCTTCTCCGTCTCGTTGCTGCGCGGGTTGTCGTCCGTGCCGGACGAGGCCGACGCGGAAGCGGATGTCGAGCTGGTGGGGCTCGCGCTGCCCTTGCCCGCGTCGACCGGTTTGTCGTCGTCGCCGCCCAGCACCAGGAACCCGGTGACACCGGCGGCCACGACGACGGCCGATGCCGCGACGATCGCCACCAGCTTCGTCCGGTTGCCACCTGCTCCGCCGCCGGGCGGCGGGGTGGGCGCGCCCGCGGGCGCCGGGCCGCCCCACTGCGGCTGCGTGGGCGGCTGCGCGGGCTGCTGCGCATAGGGGTTGGGCTGCTGCTGGTAACCGGGCTGCTGATACGGATTCGGCTGCTGGTATCCCGGCTGTTGGTACGGATTGTTCTGCGCCTGCGGGTTCTGCTCTCCCCCGGGCGGCTGCTGTCCTGGCCACATGGCCAGAAACCCTAGTGCCGTCGGGGCGTGATGCGGTCACCGCCCCTTGTCAGGGTGTGCTGGCCAGCTGAAGCTACTCGCAGGTAACATTGTGGCCATGAGCGCAGACCAGATGTCCATCGGCGAGATGCTCGCCGCCACGGTGCCCATGGCCCGGACCCTGAATCTCGAGTTCCTCGAGGCCGGTCCGGAGAAGGCCGTGGTCGCCCTGCCGGACCAGGGCGAATTCCACAACCACGTGGGCGGGCCGCACGCCGGGGCGATGTTCACGCTCGGCGAGTCCGCCAGCGGCGCGATCGTCCTGGCCGCGTTCGGCGACCAGCTCTCCCGCGCCGTGCCGCTCGCCGTCGGCGCCGAGATCGCCTACCGGAAGCTGGCCATGGGCGCGGTCACCGCCACCGCCACGCTGGGCCGCCCGGCCGCCGAGGTCGTCGCGCAGGTCGACGCGGGGGAGCGCCCCGAGTTCCCGGTCGCGATCGAGATCCGCCGCGCGGACGGGGCCGTCACCGCAGAGATGACCGTGATCTGGACCCTGCGCCCCAACGGCTGAGGTTCCAACGCGTCGTGCGTACGAGAGCGGCGGCCCCGGGGACGGTGCACACCACCGCCGGGACCGTCGCGCCGTCCCCGGCCCGTGACGCAATCGTGCCGTCAGCCCGTCAGCCCGTCAGCCCGTCAGCCCGTCAGCCCGTCAGCCCGTCAGCCCGTCAGCCCGTCAGCCCGTCAGCCCGTCACGCCGCCGGCCGCTCCCGCTGCGTCCCGCCGTTCTCCAGGTCCGCCACGAACTCCTTGAGCCAGGCCACGAACTCCGGTCCCAGGTCGGGGCGGTCGCAGGCCAGCCGGACGACCGTGCGCAGGTAGTCGGCCTTGTCGCCGGTGTCGTAGCGGCGGCCGGAGAAGATCACGCCGTGCACCGTGCCGCCCGCCGCGAGCTCCTGCAAGGCGTCGGTGAGCTGGATCTCGCCGCCGCGGCCCGGCTGGGTGCGCTCCAGGACGTCGAAGACGGCCGGGTCGAGGACGTAGCGCCCGATGACCGCGTACCGGCTCGGCGCTTCCTGGCGTGCGGGCTTCTCCACCAGGCCGGTGACGCGCACGACCCCCTCCTCGCCGGACGGCTCCACGGCCGCGCAGCCGTAGAGGTGGACCTGCTCCGGCGGGACCTCCATCAGGGCGACCACGCTGCCGGCGTACCGCTCGCGGACCTCGAGCATGCTGCTGAGCAGGCTCTCGCGCGGGTCGATGAGATCGTCGCCGAGGAGTACGGCGAACGGCTGGTCGCCCACGTGGTTGCGGGCGCACAGCACCGCGTGGCCGAGGCCGAGCGGGTCGCCCTGCCGGATGTGGTGGATGTCGGCGAGTCGGGCCGGGTCGCGCACCGCGTCCAGCCGCACGGTGTCGCCCTTGGCGGCGAGCGCCTGCTCCAGCTCGAAGGCGTGGTCGAAGTGGTCCTCGATGGCGCGCTTGTGCCGGCCGGTGACCATCAGGACGTCGTCCAGACCGGCGGCGGCAGCCTCCTCGACGACGTACTGGATGGCCGGCTTGTCCACGACCGGCAGCATCTCCTTGGGGGTCGCCTTGGTGGCCGGCAGGAAACGGGTGCCGAGACCGGCGGCCGGGACGACTGCTTTGCGGACACGGGGTGCGGAGTGGGGGGTGCTCATGCGGAGCATGCTGGCCCGCCGGGATGGGAGAACACCGAGAGTCCCATCTGAGATTCCTGTGGGCCGCTCCCGTGCCGGGGCGGCCGGCCGCGCGAGGGCGGGAAGTTGGAGATTCGGTGCCTCATCCGGCTTTCCGCGTACACAAGTTGAGTCCCGCAGTCCGCGTTATTTTCGAATGCGGGTGCGGATACCGCCGGTAACTTATCTGAAGTTTCCGCACTTTGAACTTGGGTCACTCGAACTCCTTGTTTCTTGTGAGGCGCGTGTGCGAAGGTGAGCCTCCCCTTACGGATGGGTCGGATCCGGCCAACGCGCCCGATCAGGCCAAAGGTACGCACCAATCAGGCACCTGCTTTCCGACGACGTGTTTTCCGTGCCGTCCGTCGGCTTGGAAGGAAATGGTTCCGTGCAATCCCCGAACCCCCCACGACCGCCCCACCCGCCCCGCCCCGGCCGGCCCCCCGGCGATTCCGACCCCCAACTCGTCGCCCGGCTGGGCGACGCCGACGGACGCGCCCGCGCGGTCGCCCTGCTGATCGCCCGCCACTGGCGGGCGGCCCACGAGTACGCGACCGTCTGCCTGGCCGGCACCGAGGACACGGCGCGGCTCGTGGCCGCCGCCGCGTTCCACGAGGTGCTCGGCCGGCTGACGGACGGGCGCATGGGGGGCGCTCTGCGTCCCCAACTCCTCGTCGCCGTACGGGAGACGGTCAGGGAATGGGCCGGCGCCGACGGGGTGTCCGCCGTTCTGCCGGAACTGCGGAAAACCGTCGGCGGCCGGGGACTGCGCGCGGCACGGCCCGTGACCTCCGAAAGGCGGCAACTCGCCGAGCGCGCTTTCCGGTCACTCCCGGCAGCCTCCCAATGCCTCTTGTGGCACACGGAGGTGGAGGCGGAACCCATATCCGTACCGGCCGGTCTGTCGGGTGTGGACGACATCACCGCGGCGGCCGTCCTGGAACAGGCGCGGGAACAATTCCGGGCCGGCTGCGTGCGCGCCCACCGTGAACTCGCGCCGACGAGCGAATGCCGTTTCTACAACCGCCTCCTGGACGTTCCCCTGCGCCGCGGCGGAACCCTGCTGCCCGATGTCCGCTCGCATCTCGCGCACTGCCGCTTCTGCCGGCACGCCGCCGAACAGCTCAGCCATTTCGACGGCGGACTGGACGTACTGCTCGCCGAGACCGTGCTCGGCTGGGGCGCCCGCCGCTACCTCGACTCCCGCCCCGGACGCCCCACGTCCGCCGATGCCCCGGCCCGGCCCGCCGGGGTGCGCCCGCTCGCCGGCCAAGGCCGGCACCGCACCACCTCGGCGGGGTTGCTCGCCCTGCCGGGCAGACGGCCCAAGGCCGTGCTCGTGGGTGTGGGGCTGACCTCCCTGGCGCTGGTCGCGACGGTCTTCGTCGCCAAGGGCTGGACCGACGACAGCGGTGTCCCCGCGCCCCGCGCCACCTGGGGCGCGCCGGTCGGCGGGACCAACACCCCGGCCGCCGACGGACAGGGCGTCCCGGGCCGCTCCGCCGCCGGCCCGCCCCCCGGATCCCCGTCGGCCGCCTCCGCGTCCGACTCCCGGACCGCCGAGGCCGGGCACGGCAGGCTGCGCAGCCCGGACAGCGGACTCTGCCTGGACGCCGACGGCGGCCGGACCGAGCCCGCGACGCCGATCGTCGTGGCCGCGTGCTCGTCCGCCATCTCCCAGCAGTGGTCGTACCAGGACGACGGACTGCTGCGCAGCGCCGCCGCCCCGACGCTCTGCCTGACCGCCGACCCCGGCCACCGCACGACCGCCCTGGCCGCGTGTCTGGTGCACTCGGGCGAGACGTTCTTCGACCTGACCGTCCGCGGTGAAATCCTGCTGCGCCGGGACGGCGGCCTGGTCGTCGCCCGCGGCGCCGGAGGGTCGAGGAAGGCCGTCGTCGCCGAGCGGGACGGGTCGGCCGGACAGCGCTGGGTGTTCGACACCGCCGACGCGGCGGCCGGGGCCCTGGGCCCGGAGGTACACGGGACGGCACAGCCGCCCGGTCCGGGCACCGCCCACCCTCCGGGTGATCCGGGCCTCCCGGCGTCCTCGACCCCGCCCGGCGCCGCGCCCTTCGCCCCCGACACGGCCCCGGCGCCCGCTCCGGCCGCACCCGCCCCGCTCGCACCGGAGTTCGGGACGAGGGTCGCCCAGGTGGGCTGCTGTGGAGCCGCTGCCGACCCGGCCGGACCGGCAGCGGGAACGGCCCCCGCGACCCTCCTCGACGCCGTCCCGGCCCCCGCCGAGGTGCCCCGCCTGCTCGGCGAGGCCGTCGTGAACGTGACCAAGCCCCTTTCGTTCGGTCACTGAGCGACGAACCGAAGGCCGAAGGAGGGGCCGCCCGAGGGGAGCGGCCCCTCCTTCTCGTCGCCGACCGCCCGCTGACGCCTTGGCGAGCACGGCAGGACGGCGTCCCCGTCGGCGGTTCACGGCCAAGGGCGAGGTCCTTCGGCGCTGCACCACCGACCCGGTAGGCTTCCCGGGTACGCAAGGCTGCCGAGGGACGTCGAACGGGAGGAACGCGCGGTGCACGTGCAGGAATGGCTTGACACGGTGCCCGCGGCCGCCGTCTACGCAGTGGTCGCCCTGGTCATCGGACTCGAAAGCCTCGGCATCCCGCTGCCGGGCGAGATCATCCTGGTCTCGGCCGCGCTGATGTCCTCCCAGCACGGCGGTATCAACCCCGTTGTCCTCGGCGCCTGCGCCACCGCCGGCGCGGTGGTCGGCGACTCCATCGGCTACGCCATCGGCCGCAAGGGCGGGCGCCCGCTGCTTGCCTGGCTCGGCGCGAAGTTCCCCAGGCACTTCGGCGAGGGGCACATCGCCACCGCCGAACGGTCCTTCGAGAAGTGGGGCATGTGGGCCGTCTTCTTCGGCCGCTTCATCGCCCTCCTGCGCATCTTCGCCGGCCCGCTCGCGGGCGTCCTGCACATGCCGTACTGGAAGTTCCTGATCGCCAACGTCCTCGGCGGCATCGCCTGGGCCGGCGGCACGACGGCCGTCATCTACTACGTGGGTGTCGTCGCGGAGTCCTGGCTGAAGAAGTTCTCGTACCTGGGGCTCGTGGCAGCGGCGCTCATCGGCTTGGCGTCGTTCCTGATCATCAAGCGCAAGGCGAAGCGCGCCGCCCGGGAGGCCGAGGCGAAGACCGAGGTCGAGACGGTGGCCGCCGCCGAGTAGTGCCTACGCGTGGATCTCACCATGGGCTTTGGCCAGATCCGCGTAGAGCGTGCCGTTGAGGGTCACTCCCTGACGCTCCTCCTCGCTCAACTCCCGCTTCACCTTCGCCGGCACCCCCGCCACCAGTGACCCCGGCGGCACCTCCATCCCCTGCGGCACGAGCGCCTGCGCGGCGACCAGCGAACCCGCCCCGATCACCGCCCCGTTGAGCACGGTCGCGCCCATCCCGATCAGGCAGTCGTCCCCGACCGTCGCCCCGTGCACGACCGCGTTGTGGCCGACGGACACCCGCTCGCCGATCGTCACCGGAAAGCCGGGGTCGGCGTGCAGCGTCACGTTGTCCTGGATGTTGGCGTCGCGCCGGACGGTGATCCGCTCGACGTCACCGCGCACGACCGCGCCGTACCAGACGCTCGCGCCCGCCTCCAGCGTCACGTCCCCGATCACCGAGGCCGTCGGCGCCACGAACGCCTCCGCGTCGACCTCGGGTTCCCTGCCGCCGATGCCCACGATCAGCGCCTTGTGCGTCATCACCGTCTCCTCGTGTCGGTCGTCCTCCCGCACGGTACGCCACCCGGTAGGGCGAAGATCACAGGGCGTCGCACCCATGGCCGCAACGCGCGCTGAGTACGGTGAGCGGGTGCCGAAGCGCAAGAACACGTTCTCATCATGGCGGCGTCGCCTGGGGCAGCGCGCCGTCCAGGCGGGCTGGGCCTGGGTGCAGCGCACCGGCTCCGTCACCGCCGAGCACCCCGGCCGCTTCCGCTTCGGCTCGATGGGCACGGGCACCCGGCTCGCCTTCCCGCTCGGCACGGTGTTCGGGGAGCCGTGGATCCACCTCGGCGCGCACTGCATCGTCGGCGAGCAGGTGACTCTCACCGCCGGTCTGATGCCCGACCTCGACCTCGGCCCCGATCCGATCCTGCGCCTCGGCGACGGCGTGGTCCTCGGCCGGGGCAGCCATGTCATCGCCGACACGACCGTCACCATCGGCAGCGACTGCTACTTCGGCCCGTATGTGTACGTGACGTCCACGAACCACTCCTACGACGATCCGCACGAGCCCATCGGCAAGCAGTGGCCGCGCATGGAGCCCGTGGAGATCGGCCCCGGGTGCTGGATCGGCACGGGGGCGGTGATCCTGCCGGGAGCGCGGATCGGACGCAACGTCGTGGTCGCTGCGGGGGCGGTGGTGCGGGGCACGGTGCCCGACCATTGCGTCGTCGCGGGGGCGCCCGCCAAGGTCGTGCGGCGCTGGACGCCCGCCGAGGGCTGGCAGCCGCCGCTGCGCACGCCCGCGCCGGTGCCGATACCGGACGGGGTCACCCCGGACCAGCTGGTCGCGCTGTCGGAGCTGGACGAGGAGACCGTCGAGAAGCTGGCCCAGCTGGAGCCGGAGGGCTGACTCAGCCCGTCGCCAGCAGCAGCGTGCCCACCAGCGCCAGTCCCGCGCCCGCGGCCTGGACCGCGCGTAGCCGCTCCCGCAGGAAGCCGCGCGCGGCCAGCGCCGTCACCACCGGGTAGAGCGAGGCGAGCACCGCGGCCACCGTGACCGGGCCGTGCTGGGCGGCGACGGCATAGGTGCCGTTCGCGGCGACGTCGGCCAGCCCGACGAATCCGAACGACGGCAGCGAGGCCCACGCGAGCCCGCCCGCGGGCAGCGCGGACGCCCCGCGCCGGACAGCGACGTACAGCGCCGCACCGCCCGTGGCCACATTGGTCACGCGCTGCACGAACAGGGCGAGGAACAGGCCGGTGACGGTCGTGGACGCCTCGGTGATCAGCACGAACACCGTGCCGAAACCGAGCGCCGCGACCAGCGTGAGCAGCACGGCCTGCCGCTGCACCGCCGCGCCGCGCAGTTGCGGACCGCCCGCGAGGACGACCCCGACGACCGCCACCGCGATGCCCGCGAGCTGGACGAGCCCCGGGCGCTCGCCGAGGACCAGCCCGACGGAGACCGGCACGGCCACGCTCAGCGTGGCCAGCGGGGAGACGACCCCCATGGGGCCGAGCGCCAGCGCCTTGTAGAACGAGAGCAGGGCGACGGGCCCCACCAGCCCGGCCGCGACGGCGAACCACAGCCGGGGACCGGCCTCGCTCCAGCCGCCGGTGGCGATCACGATCACGCCGAGGACGGCCGCCGCGATCGACTGCGAGACCATGACCACCGTGAGCGCCGGGGTCCTCCGGGTCAGCAGCCCGCCGCCGAAGTCGGCCAGGCCCCACAGGAGGCTGGTGGCCAGGGCGAAGAGTGCTGTCACCGGGTCCTCGCAGTACAGTTCGGTGCACGGTCGGGTGCACCACACCGTAGTGCAAGGTGCTGAACCCTGTCATCCAGAATATTGGACTCCCGAAGTGGACGGAACGTGTCGGACCTCGAACTCCTGACTCAGTCCCTGGCGCGCAACGTCAAGCACTGGCGCGCGGTGCGCGGCTTCACCCTCGACACGCTCGCGGCCCGCGCCGGGGTCAGTCGCGGCATGCTGATCCAGATCGAGCAGGCCCGCACGAATCCCAGCCTCGGCACGGTCGTCAAGATCGGCGACGCGCTCGGGGTGAGCATCACCACCCTGCTCGACTACGAACAGGGGCCGAAGGTCCGTGTCGTTCCCGCCGAGCAGGCGGTACGGCTGTGGCACACCGACGAGGGCAGCTTCAGCCGGCTCCTCGCGGGCACGGAGGCGCCGGGCCCGCTGGAGATGTGGGACTGGCGGCTCATGCCCGGCGAGAGCAGCGGCTCGGAGCCGCACCCGCCGGGCACCGTCGAGATCGCCCATGTCACCGCCGGTGAACTCACCCTCACCGTCGACGGCGTGGAGTACCGCGTGCCGACGGGCGCGAGCGTCACGTTCGAGGCCAATGCCGCGCACCGGTACGGCAATCAGGGCGAGGTCCCGACGGAGATGGTGCTGACCGTGTCGGTGCCGCCGCCGCCCGTGAGCTGAGACCCCCCTCGGGCGGGCGTGGACGGGCTGTTAGCGTGCGATCATGCGCGCACCCATCGGTCACTTCGACACCGCCGTCCCCGCCCCCGACTGCCTCGACGAGCTGACCGCCCCGGTCGCCGACGCCGTACGTCACTGGAGCGGCAGCGTGCCCGCCGACCGGATCGTCTACGTCGACACCGACCCGCAGTGGGCCGACACGGCCGTGTTCGTGGAGCACTACGGGCCCGAACTGCTGGAGCAGTCCGCGAACTGCGTGGTGGTGGCCGGCAAGCGCGGCGGCGAGACGACCCTCGCCGCCTGCCTCGTGCTGTCCACCACCCGGGTAGACGTCAACGGCGTCGTCCGCCGCCAACTGGGCGCCCGCAAGGCCTCGTTCGCCGCCATGGACACGGCCGTCGGGGAGACCGGCATGGAGTACGGCGGGATCACCCCGATCGGACTCCCCGCCGCCTGGCCGGTGTTGGTGGACTCCGCCGTCGTCGACCTGCCGTACGTCCTGGTGGGCAGCGGGCGCCGACGCGGCAAGCTCCTGGTGCCGGGCAAGGCCCTCGCCGAACTGCCGGGCGCGGTGGTGCTGGAGGGGCTCGGGGTGGCCTGAGCTCAGGCCATGCCGTGATGGGCGAGGGCCAGATGCGGGTCGTCCTCGCCGGGGGCCGGCGCCGGGTCCGCGTGGACCAGCGCGGCCGTCAGGCGGGGGACGGCGTGCAGCAGGGCGTGTTCCGCGTCCACGGCGATACCGTGCGCCTGACGTACCGTCACCTGGCCGTCCACGACGACCGCCACCTCGGCCCGCAGCCGGTGCCCGATCCAGCGCAGCCGCAACTCGCCCACCCCGCGCACTCCTTCGACCTCCCGCAGCGCCCGCTCGGCCCGGTCGACCAGGGCCGGGTCCACGGCGTCCATGACGCGCCGGAACACCTCCCGCGCCGCGTCCCGCAGCACCAGTGCGATCGCCGCCGTGATCGCCAACCCCACGACCGGGTCCGCGAGTTGCCACCCGAGCGCGGAGCCGCCCGCGCCCAGCAGCACCGCCAGTGAGGTGAACCCGTCCGTGCGCGCGTGCAGTCCGTCCGCCACCAGCGCGGCCGAGCCGATGGAGCGGCCGACCCGGATGCGGTACCGCGCCACCCACTCATTGCCCGCGAAGCCCACCAGCGCGGCCACGGCGACCGCGCCGATGTGGTGCACGGGGCGCGGGTCCAGCAGCCGCTCGACGGCCGTCCACCCCGCGAAGGCCGCCGACGCGGCGATCGTCAGCACGATCGCGATGCCCGCCAGGTCCTCCGCCCGCCCGTAGCCGTAGGTGAAGCGGCGCGTGGCCGCCCGCCGGCCCAGCACGAACGCGATCCCCAAGGGCACGGCCGTCAGCGCGTCCGCCGCGTTGTGCACCGTGTCACCGAGCAGCGCCACCGACCCGGACAGCACCACCACGACCGCCTGCGCGACGGCCGTCACGCCCAGCACCGCCAACGACAGCCAGAGCGCGCGCATGCCCCGGGCCGAGGACTCCAGGGCCGGGTCCAGCTTGTCGGCGGCCTCATGGGAGTGCGGGGTGAGGAGATGGGCGATGCGGTGGCGAAGGCCCAGGGAGCGGGATGGGGACGGGGAGGGGGCGTGGTGCGGATGCTCATGGGCGTGCTCATGGTGATGCCCGTGCTGGTGCTGGTGCTGGTGCTCGTGCCCGTGTTCGTGGTCGTGCCGCTCGCTCACGTCGATCCCCTTCCGGTGCGCCGAGGTGGACGCGCACGCGTCCGTCCCGCCATTATGTGCGTATGAGCGCACGCATGCACCTGTCACCTGCACACCATGCGCATCCGCGCACGCCCGGCGAGGAGCAGTTCGCCCTCGCCGCCGAACTCCTCGCCCTCCTCGGCGACCGCACCCGGCTCGCCCTGCTGCACGCGCTCGGCTCCGGCGAGGCCGATGTGACGACCCTGACCGAACGTTGCGGAGCGGCCCGGCCGGCGGTCAGCCAGCACCTGGCGCGGCTGCGGCTGGCCGGGCTCGTGCACACCCGGAAGGAGGGCCGCCGGGTGATCTACTCGCTCTCCGACGGCCATCTGCGCCGCCTGGTGGACGAGGCCCTGAACGTGGCGGACCACCGGCTCGGGGACGAACCGCCGCACGACTGACTCAGTAGTGGTCCGCGGTCCCGAGGTACTGCTCCGCGAAGGCGGCAGCGGCGGTGGGAGACGTGAACAGCCGGCGCAGCCGGGCGAACGTCGTGCCCGCCCGGAACGGGTCGCCGGCCGCGGTCCCGTGGTAGACCTCGGACAGCCACTGGGAGAACTCCTGGTAGTCCCACACCCGGCGCAGACATGTGTCCGAGTAGCTGTCCAGGCCGGCCCCGTCGCCGCCGTCCAGGTAGGCGACCAGTGAGTCGCCCAGCAGGAACGCGTCGTGCAGGGCGAGGTTCAGGCCCTTCGCGGCGATGGGCGCCACGAGGTGGGCCGAGTCCCCGGCCAGGAAGAGCCGCCCGTACGTCATCGGCTCGACCACGTAGTCGTGCATGTCCAGCACACGCTTCTCGATCAGCGGCCCCTCGGTGAGCGGCGGACCGTCCAACGCGCCGAGGCGCTGGTGCAGCTCGGACCAGATCCGGTCGTCGGACCAGTTCTCCGGGTCGTCGCCGGGCGGGCACTGCAGGTAGTAGCGGGTCATCTCGGGGCTGCGGGCCATGTGCCCGGCGAACCCGTTCGGATGGACGCCGAACAGCACACAGTCGGCGGACGGCGGCGCCTCGGCGAGCAGCGCCAGCCAGCCGATGCCGTAGTCGTGCCGCGCGATCCGCGCCCGCTCCGGCGTCAGCGCGGCCCGGCCGACCCCGCGCGCCCCGTCCGCGCCGACCACGAAGTCGCAGGTCAGCACCTGCCGTTCAGCCGTGTCGTGACAGGTGTACGACACCGTCGGCCGGGCCGTGTCGAGGTCGTGCAGCTCGACGTCGCGCACCGAGAAGCGGGCGTCGCCGCCGCGTACGTCGACGTAGCTGTGGACGAGGTCCGTCACCAGCAACGGCTGCGGGTACACCCAGTGGTGATGGCCCGTCAGTTCGGTGTAGGGGAAGCGGTACCGCTCGCCGCCGAAGCGGAACTCGCACGCGGAGTGCAGCTGAGCACGCTCCGTCAAGTGGTGTGCGAGGCCCCGTTGTTGCAGTCCGCGCACCGCCCACTCCTCGATGACGCCGGCGCGTGGCCGCCGCTCGATGAACTCACGGCTCTCCGTCTCCAGGACGACACAGTCGACGGACGCGGCCCGCAGGATGTTGCCGACGGTGAGACCCGCGGGGCCGGCGCCCACGACGACGACCGGAGTGTGGTGAGAGGAGGGGGAGTTGGTGGTCACCCGCACATTATGGGCCGCACATTATGGGTGGGCCGGGGCGTCCGCGACCGTGACCTCCTCGATGCTGCGCTCGATCTCCTCGGGGCGGGACGCGGACGCCTTCGCCCAGGAGTAGACCGCCAGCGAGAATGCGGTCACGACCAGCATGTCCCACCACAGTCCCAGGTGCCCCTGGCCGCCGAAACCGCCCTGCCAGGAGATCAGGCCGAGGCCCAGCAGATAGACGGGAAGCCACTGCGCGGCCTTCCAGTCCAGCCGGGGCGCGTCGGGCAGCCCGGCGCGGACGGCGTACCAGGCGTAGCCGCCGAGCAGCACATAGCCGATGACGATGGCGACGCCGAGCCGCCACAGCGTGTCCCAGCCGGCCCAGTAGATGATGAGGTTGGCCACCGCGAACGACAGCGGGGAGACCCACCTGCCGCCCGGCAGCCGGTACGGACGCTCGTGGTGCGGCAGCCGGTCGGCGAACACCCCGTAGGCCAGCGGCGCGCCCGCGTACATCAGCACGCTCGCCGAGGTGATGAAGCCGACCAGCTCCTGCCAGCTGGGGAACGGCAGGAAACAGACGACGCCGGTCACGAACGACATGATCAGCCCGAACCAGGGCACGCCCCGCCTGTCGGTGTGCGTGAACACCTTCGGCGCGTAGCCGTTGCGGGCCAGGCCGAAGGAGATCCGGGAGGTCGCGGTGGTGTAGATGAGGCCGGTGCCGCCGGGGGAGATCACCGCGTCGAGGTACAGCACGGCGCTCAGCCAGCCCAGTCCCACCAGGGTCGCCAGGCCCGCCCAGGGGCCGCTGATGCCCGCGTAGTTCAGCTTGGCCCAGCCGTCGGCGAAGGCGCTGTGCGGGAGCGCGGCGATGAACACGACCTGGAGCAGCACATAGACCACGGCGCCGATCGCGACCGAGCCGAGGGTCGCCCTGGGCAGGTCCCGCTTCGGGTCCCGGCTCTCGCCGGCGAGCTGGATCGCCTGCTCGAACCCCAGCAGGGCGAAGATGATGCCGGACGAACTGATCGCGCTCAGCACGCCCTTCGCGCCGAACGGCGCGAAGCCCTCCGAAGTGAAGTTGCCCGGATGGAAATTGCCGGCCGCGATGACGAATATCGCGACCAACGGCACCGCGATCTTCCACCAGGTGGCGGCGCTGTTGGTGTGCGCGAGCGCCCGGACGCCCAAGAAGTTCACGGCGACGAACAAGGCCATGAGGAATACGGCGACCATGAACCCGTCGGTGGTGAGGGTGCCGTCGGAATGCTGAAAACCTTGTGCCCAGCTCCAGTGCCCGGCGTATCCGATCATCGCCTCGACCTCGATCGGCGCCACGGTCGCCGCCTGCAGCCAGGAGAACCAGCCGAAGGACATTCCGGCCAGGCCGCCGAAAGCGTAGTGCGGATAGCGTGCCGTGCCGCCCGCGACCGGGAACATCCCGCCGAGCTCGGCGTGCACCAGGGCGAGGAGCACGATCGCCACGGCCCCGATCACCCACGACACGACCGCGGCGGGGCCGGCCACCACGACCGCCTTCTGGGCGCCGTACAGCCAGCCGGAGCCGATGATGGATCCGACCGACGCCCACATCAGCCCGATCAGTCCGACGTCCCGGCGCAGTCCGCCCGCGCCCGGGTTCTCCTTGGCCTGGGAAAGGGGATCTACGCTTACCATATTTTCAACGGCCTCTCATAAATGACTTACCTGGAAGGTGAGTTCGCCATTTATCGGAGGCTCAGAATAGGAATCGGCCACCGTCGCACTGAAGACCGCGGGCGCAATTTTGACCTGTGTGCGGGTATTTCCTGGGCAGCCTTTCAGGAGTCGCGGCCCAGGCGGGGAATCTCGATCGCCGGGCAATGGTCCATGACCATCTCCAGTCCGGCCGCGCGCGTACGGTCGTAGGCCTCTTCGTCGACGACGTCCAGCTGGAACCACACCGCCTTCGCGCCCTTGGCGACCGCCTCGTCGGCGACGGCGCCCGCGAGCTCGCTGTTGACGAAGACATCGACGACGTCCACGTCGAAGGGGATGTCCGCGAGGGAGGCGTACCCCTGCTCCCCGTGCACCGTCTCCGCCTTAGGGTGGACGGGGACGACCCGTTTGCCGAACCGCTGGAGCACCTCGGCGACCCCGTAGGCCGCGCGCCGGCGGTTCGACGACAGGCCCACAACGGCCCAGGTGTCGCCGAGTCCGGTGAGGATCTTCCGGATCGTTTCCTCGTCGCCGTACACCGGCGGCCTCCTTCGGGTCGGACACAAGCTGTCCTCCACTGCAACAGAGCACGGCGGACGCTGATTCCGGGCGGCTTGCCTGCGAACCGTCCGCCGTCCGCCTACGCTCGGCCTCGTGCTGCGCATCATCGACGCCCGAACCGGCGAGTCCGTCGTCGCCGCCCCCGTCCGGCGGGGCCTGACCCGTGTCGAGGCCCATGCCTCGGGGTACGGCTCCGGGGCGCTCCGCGTCCTGCTCGTCGCCGATCTGCTCCTTCGCGCGCTGGAACTGGGCGGTACGCCCGTCTTCGCCCTGCTCACCGGCGAACGCGAGCAGGCGGAACTCCGGGCGGGCGCCACCGCCCTCGGCATGCACCCCTTCGAGGACGGCCGCGAACTCGGCGCCGGCGGGGGCGAGGCACAGATCCTGCACGTCGTGGGGGCGGACGGCCCGGCCCCGGACGGCGTACGGGTCGCCGTCGCGCCGGCCGAGTGGGCGGCCGGACCCGGGGAGCCGGAGACGGACGCCGTATCGGCCCCCGACCCCGCCGTGCTGCGCCTCGCCCTCCTCTCCACGCCCCGCAGCGAGCCCCTCCGGCTCGACGCGGCCGTACTGGGCGAGGCCCACGACACCCTCGTACGGTGGAGGAGAGCCGTCGCCGACTGGGCGCGGCGGCCCTCGAGGCCGGTTCCCGAGGACGTGCGCGGCCGGCTGCGTACCGCATGGGAGGACGACCTGGACATGCCTCAGGTGCTGCGGGTGCTGCGGTCGGTGGCCGACGCCGGCCCCGAGCTGCCGGACGGGGCCCGCTTCGAGACCTACGCCTACGCCGACCGTCTCCTCGGCCTCGAACTCACCCGCGACCTGGGGGCCCCGGCGTGACCGGGCCCGTCGGCCGGGGGCCGCGTCGGCTGGTCGTGCTGCGGCATGCCAAGTCGGCCTGGCCGGACGGCGTCCCCGACCACGAGCGGCCGCTGGCCCCGCGCGGCCGCCGGGACGCACCGGCCGCGGGCCGCGCGCTCGCCGCGGCCGACTGCCTGCCCGACCTCGCCCTGTGCTCCACCGCCGTCCGCGCCCGCGACACCTGGGACCTGGCCGCCGCCCAGTGGCCCGGCCCGACGCCCCCGGTGCGCTTCGACCCCCGGCTCTACGCGGCCGACCCACCCGAGCTGCTGGACGTCGTCCACGAGACGCCCGCCGAGGTCGGCACCCTGCTGCTGGTCGGACACAACCCCGGCCTGGAGGAACTGGTCCTCGACCTGGCCGGGGACGGCCTCGACGACGCCCTGGACGAGGTGCGGCTGAAGTTCCCGACGTCGGCCGTCGCCGTCCTCGCCTGGCACGGACCCGACTGGCGCGCCCTGACCCCCGGCACGGCCCTGCTGACCTCGATGACCGTCCCCAGGGGCAAGAAGCCGCCCGACGGCGACAGCTAGGAACCGGTCCAGCCGGGTCCCAGCCGGGTCCTAGCCGACGTGCACGCGTGGGCGCCGGGCGGGATCGGGCTCCGCGCGGCGCAGTACCTCGCGGGTGACCGGGGCGACCTCGCCGTCGCCGAACACCAGGAAGCGGATCAGATGGCTCACCGGGTTGCCCTCGGTCCAGCTGAAGTAGGCGTGCGGGACCTGACCCGTGCGGTCGCGCAGCGCCAGCAGGACGGCGGCGATGCTGTTGGGGACGGTCGGGCCCGAGACGCGCAGCCTGCGCACCCCGTGCTTCTCGTCGCCGTGCACGGTGACGTCCGCCGTGAAGTCGGAGGAGTCCCGCACGAACACCTCCACGAACAGCACCGGGCCGCCGCCGGGGATGGGAGTGTGCTCGCGCTGCTCCCACTCCTTGGCCCGGTACGCGCGCGTGGTGTGCTCCTGCGGCTCGTTCGCGATGAGCTGCACGGGCCCACGGCGCGCGGCCCGGTCGACGAACCGGGACGCCGTCTCGTCGAACGTCACCTCCGCGGCGCGCAGCTCGAAGGCCCGGCGCACCCGTGAACCGAACGACGTGACCAGGATGGCGAAGATGAAGATCGCCGCGATCCTGATGCCGTCCGGCCGCTCGACGACGTTCGCGACGAGCGTGTAGGCGAAGACGGCCGTGATCGCCCCGAAGCCCAGCGTGGCAAGCCGATGCCCGTGCCGGTGCACGGCCACCGTGGACGCGAACGCCGCCGACAGCATCAGCACCAGCACACCCGTCGCGTAGGCGCCGCTCTGGTCGTCGACGTTCGCGTTGAACCACAGGGTGATGAGCACGGCGGCCGCCATGAACACCAGCACCAGCGGCCGCACCGCGCGCGTCCACTCGGGCGCCATGCCGTAGCGGGGCAGGTACCGCGGGACGAGATTGAGCAGACCGGCGAGCGCGGAGGCGCCCGCGAACCACAGGATCGCGATCGTGGAGACGTCGTAGACCGTGCCGAAGGCCTTGCCCAGATGCTCGTGCGCGAGATAGGCCAGCGCCCGCCCGTTCGCCGGGCCGCCGCTCTTGAAATCCTCCTGCGGGATGAGGATCGTCGTCGCCAGGCTGGACAGCAGCAGAAAGCAGCTCATGATCAGCGCGGCCGTGGTGAGCAGCTTGCGGGTCTCCCGCACCCGCCCCCCCGGATCCTCGAACGTGTCCGTCGGATCCCCCTTGACCTGCGGCATCACCGCCACACCCGTCTCGAAGCCGGACATACCGAGCGCCAGCTTCGGGAAGACCAGCAGCGCCACCCCGACCATGATCCACGGCGAGGAGTGCTCGGCGGTCAGCGCGTGCGTCCAGTCGGCGATCCGCACCGGGTGGCTGAGGATCTCGTGGGCGGAGACGGCGAGCACGACGAGGTTGAGCGCGAGGTACGTCGACACCAGCACCACCGCGATGCCGATGGCCTCCCGGAAGCCCTTGAGGAACACCGCGCCGAGCGCGCCGACCAGCACCAGCGTGATCCACTCGTTGCCGTCGGACATCCAGTGCGGGGCGAACGGGTTCTCCACGACGTGCGCTGCGGCGTCCGCGGCCGACAGGGTGATCGTGATCATGAAGTCGGTGGCCGCGAAACCCAGCAGCACCAGCACGAAGATCTTCCCCGACCACCACGGCAGCAGCCGCTCCAGCATCGCGATCGAGCCCTCGCCGTGCGGGCTCTCGTGCGCCACCCGGCGGTACACGGGCAGCGCGCCGAGCAGCGTCAGCGCGATCAGCACGAGCGTCGCGAGCGGGGACAGCAGACCGGCCGCGAGGGCGGCGATGCCCGGCTGGTAGCCGAGGGTGGAGAAGTAGTCGACACCGGTCAGGCACATCACGCGCCACCACCGGTGGCCCTCCTGCTCCGCGCGCGGGGTGGCATGCGGCCCCGGATGGCGGGCGGTCTGCTCGCTCAGCCCTTCCAGGAGCCAGGTACGCCACCGGGAGTGCGGCGAACCCGCGCTGGTCTCCTTCACCCCGGTGCCGGTCATGCTGTGTGCTCCCTGCGGTCGGTCGGGCCATGGCGCAGCCGCATGCACGGTGCCTCGTGCACGGCGCATGGTCACCACCGTTGGTTACCCCGCACATCGTCGCCCGCACCTGTGCCGACGGCGACTCAGCGATCGGGCGTCGGCGAGCAGCGCATAGGCTGGCCGGATGCAGGACGAGTACCGCACAGTGGCCCACGCGGGCGTGCACGAGACCGAGGTCAACCGCTCCCGCTTCCTGTGCGCCCTCGCCCCGGCGGCCACCGAGCAGGAGGCCCAGGACTTCATCGCCGCCGTCCGCAGGGAGCACGCCGACGCCACCCACAACTGCTGGGCGTACGTCATCGGCGCCGACGCCTCCGTCCAGAAGGCGAGCGACGACGGGGAACCCGGCGGCACCGCGGGCGTGCCGATGCTCCAGATGCTGCTGCGCCGCGACATGCGGTACGTCGTCGCCGTCGTCACCCGCTACTACGGCGGCGTCAAGCTCGGCGCCGGCGGCCTCATCCGGGCCTACGGCGGCGCGGTCGGCGAGGCCCTCGACACCCTCGGCACGCTCACCCGCCGCCGCTTCCGCCTCGCCACCCTGACCGTGGACCACCAGCGCGCGGGCAAGGTGCAGAACGACCTCCACTCGACCGGCCGCGCGGTACGGGACGTCCGCTACGGCGAGGCCGTCACCATTGAGATCGGCCTCCCGGACGCCGACGTGGACGGCTTCCGCGCCTGGCTGGCGGACGCGACGGCGGGCACGGCGGCCTTCGAGCTGGGCGGCGAGGCGTACGGGGACGTGTGACGTGTGACGTGTGACGCGTTGAGCGAACGGTCGGGGGAAATGTCCGTAACGCTCCTTTGTGGTGGCTGTCATGACGGTGCGATACGGGAGTAACCGCCCGTGATGTCAGACCCGGCCGTTAGGGTCGGGGATCATGAGGCTCCTGCACACTTCCGACTGGCATCTGGGCCGGGCGTTCCACCGGGTGAACATGCTCGGCGCCCAGGCCGAGTTCATCGGTCACCTCGTCACGACCGTGCGTGAACGCGAGGTCGACGCGGTGCTCGTGTCGGGAGACGTGTACGACCGCGCGGTGCCCCCGCTCGCCGCGGTGGAACTCTTCGACGACTGTCTGCACCGGCTGGCCGACCTCGGCGTGCCCACGGTGATGATCTCCGGCAACCACGACTCGGCCCGCCGTCTCGGCGTCGGCGCGGGTCTCATCGGCCGCGCGGGCATCCACCTGCGGACGGACCCCGCGGCGGCCGGGACACCGGTCGTCCTTCAGGACGCCTTCGGCGACGTCGCCTTCTACGGCCTGCCCTATCTCGAACCCGCCCTGGTGAAGGACGAGTTCGGCGTGGACAAGGCCGGCCACGAGACCGTGCTCGCCGCCGCCATGGACCGCGTCCGCGCCGACCTCGCCGCCCGCGCGCCGGGGACGCGTTCCGTCGTCCTCGCCCACGCCTTCGTCACCGGCGGCGAACCCAGCGACAGCGAGCGGGACATCACCGTCGGCGGGGTCGCCTCCGTGCCCGCCGGGGTCTTCGACGGCGTCGACTACACGGCGCTCGGGCACCTGCACGGCTCCCAGACCATCACCGAGCGGGTCCGCTACTCCGGCTCCCCGCTGCCGTACTCCTTCTCGGAGAGCGCGCACCGCAAGACCATGTGGCTCGTCGACCTCGGCGCCGGCGGGGAGGTCACCGCCGAGCGGATCGACTGCCCGGTCCCGCGCCCGCTGGCCCGGATCCGCGGCCCCTTGGAGGCGCTGCTCGCCGACCCCGCGCTCGCCCGCCACGAGGACGCGTGGATCGAGGCGACGCTCACCGACGCCGTCCGCCCGGCCGACCCCATGGCCCGGCTCACCGAGCGTTTCCCGCACACCCTCAGCCTTGTCTTCGCCCCCGAGCGCGCACCCGACGACCCGGACGTCTCCTACGCCCGCCGCCTCGCCGACCGCAGCGACCAGGAGATCGCCGAGGACTTCGTGGCCCATGTGCGCGGGGCGGGGCCCGACGCCCGCGAGCAGGGTGTGCTGCGGGACGCCTTCGACGCGGTCCGCGCGGACGACGCCGTGCGGGAGGTGGCGCGGTGAGGCTGCACCGGCTCGACCTCACCGCCTTCGGTCCCTTCGGCGACCCCCAGAGCGTCGACTTCGACGAGCTGTCCGCCGCCGGGCTGTTCCTGCTGCACGGCCCGACGGGCGCCGGCAAGACCTCGGTCCTGGACGCCGTCTGCTACGCGCTGTACGGCTCCGTACCCGGCGCCCGGCAGAGCGGCCAGGGCCTGACCCTGCGCAGCGACCACGCCGCGCCCGGCACCCGCACCGAGGTCACCCTCGAACTCACCGTCGCGGGCCGCCGGTTGGAGGTCACCCGGCAGCCGCCGCATGAACGCGCCAAGAAGCGCGGCAGGCCCGGGACCACCGTCGAGAAGGCGCAGAGCTGGCTGCGCGAGTACGACCCCGTGGCCGGCGCCTGGAAGGATCTCAGCCGCTCCCACCAGGAGATCGGAGAGGAGATCACCCAGCTGCTCGGCATGAGCCGCGAGCAGTTCTGCCAGGTCGTGCTGTTGCCCCAGGGGGATTTCGCGCGCTTCCTGCGCGCCGACGCCGAGGCCCGCGGCAGGCTGCTCAGCCGCCTCTTCGACACCCAGCGGTTCGCCGAGGTCGAGAAGCGGCTCGCCGAGCGCCGCCGTACCACCGAGGCACGCGTGCGTGAGGGCGACTCCGCGCTGCTCGCCGACGCGCACCGGATGCAGCAGGTCGCCGGGGACGCCATGGAGCTGCCCGAGCTCGACCCGGGCGAGCCGGGGCTGGCCGGGGCGGTGCTCGCCGCGGCCGCCGTCGCCCGCAGCACCTCCCGCGAGCTGCTGACGACCGCCCACTGCGGCCGCCTGGCCGCCGAGTCCGCGCAGGCCGCAGCCGAGCGCACCCTGGAGGAGGTGCGGGAACGGGCCCGGCTGCAGCGGCGGTTCACCGAGGCGCGGGAGCGTGCCGCGCTGCTCCAGGAGCGGGCCGGCGCCCACCGTGAGGCGCAGGCGCGGATGGAGCGGGCGCGGAAGGCGGAGGCGGTGGCGCCGGCACTGGAGCTGCGCGAGGCCGCCGACGCCGAGCACACGACGGCGTCGGCACGTGCGGCACGCGCGCGTGCCCTGCTTCCGGAGGGGTACGCGGACGCCGGAGCCGCCGGCCTCGCCGCCGCGGCCCGGCGGGCCGCCGAGGAGCTGGGCGGGCTGGAGTCGGCCCGCCGGGGCGAGCGGCGGCTGGCCGACCTCGCCGCCGAGCGCGCCGACCTGGACCTGCGGGAGCGGGACGACGAGGACGTCCTGGCGGAGACCGAGGCCTGGCTCGCCGGCTGGGACGCCGTCCGCGCGGGTCTCCAGGCCCGCATCGAGTCCGCCCAGGAGGCCGCCACCCGCGCCGAACAGCTCGACGGCCGACGCGAGCCCGCGCAGCGGCGCCTGAAGGCGGCCCGACTGCGCGACGAACTGGCCCATGACCTGGAGGCGGCCGGGCGCAGGGCCCTCACCTCCGGCGAGCAGGCACAGACTGCCCGCGCGCACTGGCTCGACCTCAAGGAACAGCGCCTCAACGGCATCGCCGCCGAGCTGGCCGCCACCCTCACCGCCGGCGAACCCTGCGCCGTCTGCGGCGCCACCGAGCACCCGGCGCCCGCCCGCAAGGTCGCCGGGCACGTCGACCGCGAGGCCGAGGAGCAGGCACTCGCCGCATACCAGCGAGCCGAGGAGCGCCACACCGAGGACGAGCAGAAGCTCGGCCTCGTCCGGGAGGCCCTCGCCGCCGCCACCGCCGAGGCGGGCGACACCCCGACGGACCGGCTCGCCCTTGACGTCCAGGAGGTGGAGCAGGCCTACGCCCTGGCCCGGCGGGAGGCCTCCGCCCTGCATCCCGCGCGCGAGGAGCTTCGCCAGGCCGAGCAGGAGCACGAACGCCGTACGGCGGCGCAGCGCGAGGCCGCGGTGCGGGCGGCGTCCCGGGTGGGCCACCGCGACCGCCTGGAGCGTGAACGGGCGGTGCTGGAGGAGGAGTTGACGCAGGCGCGGGGCACTGCGCAGAGCGTCGCGGCGCGGGCCGCCGAACTGGAGCGGCAGACGGCCCGGCTCACCGAAGCGGCCGACACCGCCCGCGTCGCCGAGGAGAGCGCCGAGCGCCTCAAAGCCGCCGACGGACGCCTCGACGAGGCCGCCTTCCGGGCCGGCTTCGACACCCCGCAGGCCGCCGCCGACGCCCTCCTGGACGACACCGCCCACCGCGAGCTGCAACGGCGGCTGGACTTCTGGCAGTCCGAGGAGGCCGCCGTACGGGCCGTTCTCGCCGAACCCGACACCGCGGCCGCCGCGCAGCAGCCGCCCGCGGACCTCGCCGCCGCGGAGCGGTCGGCGGCCGACGCGGCCGAACGCCTCCGCGCGGCAGCCTCCGCCCAGGACGCCGCCGCCCGCCGCTGCACCGAGCTGGACCAGCTCTCCGCGCGCGCGGCCGACGGCGTGCGGCGGCTCGCCCCGCTGCGCGAGGAGTACGACCGGGTGGCCCGCCTGGCCGGTCTCACCGCGGGCACCTCCGCCGACAACGAGCGCAAGATGCGCCTGGAGGCGTACGTCCTGGCGGCCCGCCTCGAACAGGTGGCCGCCGCCGCGACCGTACGACTGCGGCGGATGTCCTCCGGGCGCTACACCCTCGTCCACTCCGACGACCGGGCCGGACGCGGGCGCAGCGGGCTCGGTCTGCATGTCGTCGACGCCTGGACCGGCCGCGAGCGGGACACGGCCACGCTGTCGGGCGGCGAGACCTTCTTCGCCTCGCTCGCCCTCGCCCTCGGCCTCGCGGACGTCGTCACCGACGAGGCGGGCGGGGTCCGCCTCGACACCCTCTTCATCGACGAGGGGTTCGGCAGTCTCGACGAGCAGACCCTCGACGAGGTCCTTGACGTCCTCGACTCCCTGCGCGAGCGCGACCGCAGCGTCGGCATCGTCAGCCATGTCGCCGACCTGCGGCGGCGGATCCACGCCCAGCTGGAGGTCGTCAAGGGGAGATCGGGGTCGGCGGTGCGGCAGCGGGGTCAGTGACCGACCGGGCGCCGGGGGAGCGGTGAGGAGTAGACGACGCTGGTCGTGACCGACCCCAGCGCGCCGATCCTGCCCGACACCTCCTCCAGGTGTCGCATCGAACGCGCCGCGACCTTGATCACGAAGCAGTCGTCGCCCGTCACATGGTGCGCCTCCAGGATTTCGGGCGTGACGGCCACCAGGTCGTGGAACGGCTTGTAGTTGCCGTGGGGGTAGCGCAGCCGCACGAACGCCAGGATCGGCAGCCCCAGCCGCTCGGGGTCCACGACGGCCGCGTACCCCTGGATGACGCCCGCCTCCTCCAGTCGCCGCACCCGCTCGGTGACGGCGCTCGCCGACATCGCCACGGCCCGTGCCAGGTCGGCGAAGCTGGCCCGGCCCTCGCGCTGGAGGACCTCGAGGATGCGCCAGTCGGTGGCGTCCGGGGAATACGCGGTCATGACCCGAAGACTGCAGGGGAATCCCCGGCGAGGCAAGGCCGACGCCGGGGAATGCCCCTTCAAGGAGATGATCACCGGTCGTAGATTTCAGGACACCGGATTTCAAAACACCGGATCTCTGGTCATCGAAAATCCGTTCGGAACCGTCTACGGAAGGCCCCGCCATGACCGTCACGACCGCCGTCAACCCCGTCCTGCGGGTCGCTCCCGCCGCACCGGCCGAGGCCGCCGCCCACTTCCGGGCGAGCCTGGCCTTCCACGCGGACGTCTCCGACGTGGCCGCGGCCCTCGCCGCCGGCGGCGACCCCGGCTTCGTCGTCCTGGACTGCCGTTCCACCGAGTCCTGGGACCAGGGGCACCTCCCGGGCGCCGTCCACCTGCCCACCGCGCTCATCCCCGAGCAGGCCGACCAGCTCCTCGACAGGGGTGTGCCGGTCGTGACGTACTGCTGGGGCCCCGGCTGCAACGGCGCCACCCGCGCCGCCCTGGCGCTCGCCGAACTCGGCTACCAGGTCAAGGAGATGCTCGGCGGCTTCGAGTACTGGGCGCGTGAAGGCTTCGAGTTCGAGACGTGGGAGGGCCGGGAGCGGCGCGACACCGACCGGCTCACGGCTCCCGTGGACGCGGAGAACTGCGGCTGCTGACAGCCAAGTCGCCCGCTCCGTCCCGTACGACCTCCGCCGACGGACGCGGGAACAAATGAGGGTGGGGCAGGCGCGGGCCGCAGGACGGCGGAATTCCGCAGCCCTCCGGCCCGGCCCGCACCGGGGCTCAGAGCCGCGCCAGCTCGTCCACCAGGTCGTCCAACCCCAGCGAACCCTGGGAAAGGGCCGCCATGTGCCAGGACTTGAGGTCGAAGGCGTCACCGTGGCGCTGCCGGGCCTTCTCCCGGCCCAGCAGCCAGGCCCGTTCGCCGAGTTTGTAGCCGATCGCCTGGCCGGGGATGGTCAGATAGCGGGTCAGCTCGCTCTCGACGAAGTCCGCCGGGCGGCTGCTGTGCGCGCCGAAGAACTCCTGGGCCAGCTCCGGGGTCCAGCGCTCACCCGGGTGGAACGGGGAGTCCGCCGGGATCTCCAGCTCCAGGTGCATGCCGATGTCGATGATGACCCGGGTCGCCCGCATCATCTGCGCGTCCAGGTAGCCGAGCCGCTGCTCCGCGTCGGTGAGGAAGCCGAGCTCGTCCATCAGCCGCTCCGCGTACAGCGCCCAGCCCTCGGCATTGGCGCTGACCATGCCGATGGACGCCTGGTAGCGGGAGAGGTTCGCGGCGATGTGAGTCCACTGCGCGAGCTGGAGGTGATGGCCGGGGACGCCCTCGTGGTACCAGGTGGACACGAGGTCGTACACCGGGAAGCGGGTCCGTCCCATCGTCGGCAGCCAGGTACGGCCCGGACGCGAGAAGTCCTCCGACGGGGGCGTGTAGTAGGGGGCGGCCGCGCTGCCGGGCGGCGCGATCCGCGACTCCACCCTGCGCACCCGCTCGGCGAGTTCGAAGTGGGTGCCGTCGAGCGCGTCGATCGCCTGGTCCATCAGGCCCTGCAGCCAGTCGCGGACCTCGTCGACGCCCTCGATGTGCTTGCCGTGCTCGTCGAGGTGGGCCAGCGCCACCCAGGGGGTGGCCGCGCCCGGCAGGATCCTCTCGGCCTCCTGCTTCATCTCGGCGAGCAGCCGGTGGTACTCCGCCCAGCCGTACGCGTACGCCTCGTCGAGGTCGAGGTCGGTGCCGTTGTAGTAGCGCGACCAGCGGGCGTACCGCTCCCGGCCCACGGTGTTCGGCGCGCCCTCGGCCGTCGGCGCGTACACGTCGCGCACCCAGTCCCGCAGCTGGACGACCGCCGCGGTCGCCGCCCGAGCCGCCTCGTCCAGCTCGGCGCGCAGCGCCTCGGGCAGCGCGGCGGACAGCGCCTCGACGCCGGTGGCCACGAAGTCCTCGAACCAGCCGAGACCCGCGCCGTCCGTGTCCGACCACTGGGTGAGCTGTTCGACGAACGTGGCCGTCGGCCGCGGGGCCGCGTACAGCTTGCGCTCCAGGCCGAGCGTCAGGGACTCCCGGTAGCCCGCGAGGGCGGCCGGGACCGCGCGCAGCCGCTCGGCGATCGCGGTCCAGTCCTCCTCGGTCTGGGCCGGCGTCACGGTGAACACCTCGCGCACGTGGTGCGCGGGCGTGCCCATGTTGCCGACGGAGCGCAGGCCCTCGTCGGCCTCGTGGACGCCGAGTTCCGCGGTCAGCCGCTCGCGCAGCAGGCGCGCGCACCGGCGCTCGATGTCACTGTCCGCGCCGGGCCTCCGCTCCGCCTCGTCGAGCTTCGCCAGGGTGTCGCGCGCGAGCCGCGCGATCGCCTCCTGGCCGGCGGGCGAGAGGTCGGGCAGCCGACTCGAACTGTTTTTCACACCGAGATAGGTACCGGTCACCGGGTCGAGGGCGATGAGATCGTCGACGTAGGCGTCGGCGACCTCGCGGGGCAGCGGGCTGTTGGTCTGTGACATGCGCACCATCCTCGTACGCGGCGGCGTCGCACGTCACGGCGTTTGTCCCGAACCCGTCGGCGGCAGCAGCGGTCCGCACTCCCACTGCTGGAAAATCAGCCGTGTCTCGACCCGGGCGACCTCTCGCCGTGCCGTGAACTCGTCGAGGACGAGCCGCTGCAGATCCGCCATGTCCGCGACGGCGACATGGACGAGATAGTCGTCGGGCCCGGTGAGGTGAAAGACGGTCAGCGCCTCCGGCAGCGCCCGGATCCGCTCCACGAAGGGCCCCACCAGCTCCCGCCGGTGCGGCCTGACCTGCACGGACAGCAGCGCCTGCAGACCGCGCCCCAGCTTGGCCGGATCCAGCCGCAGCTGATGCCCGAGGATCACGCCGGAGCGGCGCAGCCGCGTCACCCGGTCCAGGCACGTCGACGGCGCGACGCCGACCTGCGCCGCGAGGTCGCGGTAGGTGGTCCGGGCGTCGTTCTGCAGCAGCCGCAGCAGGTGCAGATCGACCGGGTCCAGTACGACTGATTCGCCCATTGGCCGAACGTAACACGGTGTTCGACGAATATGACCCGTTCGATGTTCACCCTGCGGTCCATGGACTCAACCGCTGCGAGCACGCACGCGTACCACGGTGTACGTACGTCTGGAGCGACCCGCGCACTGGCCACCGAGGCCGTGCACGCCGGGCGGGACGACCTGGCCCGGCAGGGCCTGCACGCCCCGCCCATCGACCTGTCCACCACCTACCCCTCGTACGACAGCCGCGCCGAGGCCGCCCGTATCGACGCGTTCGCCGCGACCGGCGTGGAGCCGGAGGGCCCGCCCGTCTACGGTCGGCTGGGCAACCCGACGGTCGCCCGCTTCGAGACGGCTCTCGCCCGGCTGGAGGGCGCCGAGAGCGCCGTCGCCTTCGCCAGCGGGATGGCCGCGCTGAGCGCGATCCTGCTCGCGCGCGCCGCGACGGGCCTGCGGCACGTCGTCGCCGTCCGCCCCCTGTACGGGTGCAGCGACCATCTGCTGACGGCGGGACTGCTCGGCTCCGAGGTCACCTGGACCGACCCGGCGGGCATCGCCGACGCGTTGCGCCCCGACACCGGCCTGGTCATGGTCGAGTCGCCGGCCAACCCGACCCTCGCCGAGGTCGACCTGCGGGCCGTCGCCCACGCCTGCGGGTCGGTCCCGCTGCTCGCCGACAACACCTTCGCCACGCCCGTGCTGCAACGTCCCGTCGAGCAGGGCGCGCGGCTCGTCCTGCACAGCGCCACGAAGTACCTGGGCGGGCACGGGGACGTCCTGGGCGGCGTGGTCGCCTGCGACGAGGAGTTCGCCGGACGACTTCGGCAGATACGTTTCGCCACCGGTGGTGTGCTGCATCCGCTGGCCGGCTATCTGCTGCTGCGCGGCTTGTCGACGCTTCCGGTGCGGGTGCGGGCCGCCTCGGCGACCGCCGCCGAACTGGCCCGGCGACTGGCCGCCGACCCGCGTGTCGCCCGCGTCCACTATCCGCGCATCGGCGGCGCGATGATCGCCTTCGAGGTGGCCGGCGACCCGCACGAGGTGATCGCGGGCGTCCGGCTGATCACCCCTGCCGTGAGCCTCGGCAGCGTCGACACGCTCATCCAGCACCCGGCGTCCATCAGCCACCGCATCGTGGACGCGCACGAGCGCCGGGGCGCGGGCGTGAGCGACCGGCTGCTGCGGCTGTCGGTCGGGCTGGAGGACGTCGAGGATCTGTGGGGCGATCTGACGGGGGCACTGGGGCCGGTGCGGGCGCCGGGGACGTCCGTCACCGTATGAAGAAGGGCCCGGCGGCGCACCGCCGGGCCCCTCACACGTGATGCGTCCGGGCTGCTCACGCGTGGTGCGTCCGGAGCCGGTCGCGCGTGGAGCGTCCGGGCTCCTCAGACGTGTGACGTCCGGGTCAGTCGCGCGTGACGCGTGCTCCGTGCCGGCGGGGCGACTCGTGCGCCGCGTTCTTCTCCAGGCGTGCGGTGATCACGAGCGTTCCCTCCTCGATCTGGTAGTCGAGGGGCAGGCCGAGGCCGCGCATGGCGGCGACCATGCCCGTGTTGGAGGCCTGCGTCACGGCGTACACGCTCTCGCAGCCCGCCTCGACGGCCATCGCCACCAGCCGGCCGAGCAGTTCGGCGCCGATGCCGCGGCGCTGCCACTGGTCCTCGACCAGCAGCGCGACCTCCGTCTCGTCGCCGTCCCACAGCAGGTGGCCGAGGCCGACGACGCGGCCGGACGGCGTCTGCACGGCCAGGGTCTGGCCGAAGCGGGGACTGAGCAGGTGGTTGAGGTAGCGGTCGGCGTCGCCGACGGGCCCGTGGTAGCGCATCCCGAGCGTGCGGGCCGAGCACCGCTCGTGCATCGCCTTCGCCGCCTGGACGTCAGCGGTGTCGGCCCGGCGCACGGTGATGTCGTCGCCCTCGGGCAGCGTCAGCACGTCCTGGCCGAGCGGGACGCGGGGCCCGAGCCGGGCGTCGAGCTCCACCAGGGCACGCGCGCGTGCGAACTCGGTCGGGGTGAACGGCAGATACGGCCGCTCCACGGTGATCACTCCGCCTTCCGGCGCCCGCAGCCGCATCACGGTCTCCTCCAGCACGCCCTCCACGGGTACGCCCGCCGGCCCCCGGCCGCGGGTCCCGGCCGTGGCGGGCAGCGAGCGGATCGTGCACCGGCCGAGCAACTGCCGCAGAGCCAGCGGCAGTTCGGCGGCGTCCAGGGCGGTGCGGGTGGCCAGGCCCAGGATCCGGGTCGGCGCGTCCACCAGATCGTGGGCGTCGGCCCGCTCGATCCAGGTGCTCGAGCCGCCCGCCTGCGCGACGGCGCGGGTGATCTCGGCCGCGGCGAGGGGTCCCGGGGCACGCAGCAGGAACTCGTCGACCGTGTCCTCGCCCAGCGGGTGGGTCTGCAGGCTCAGGATGTCCACCCGGTGGCCGGCGAGCGCCGCGCACAGCGCCGCCAGCGACCCCGGGGCGTCCTTCACGGTCGTCCGCATCCGCCACAGGGCGCTCTCCTCGGCGACCCCGGAGGGCAGCTCGGACGACCCGGCCTGCGGCTCCTCGGAGCGTGGCCGGGCATCGGTATCGCCCGTCGGCGGCGCGTGACCGTGGCGGCGTGCCCACCATGTGTGGAAGCCGGCCGTGGCGACCAGCAGGGCGGCGGAGACGGCCAGCAGCGCCGGGCCGTCGGGGCCGTGGCCCACCAGGTTCGCCACACCGTCGGCCACCGCGACGGCCGTGAAGAGCGCGGCGAGTTCCACCACGTCCCGCCGCCAGTGGTGCACAGGGCGTCCGCGTTTCGCACGCGTCACATCAGACATGTCTCGAGTCATGCAGCCACTGTGGAGGAACGGTGTTGCGTGATCACGAACGTACTGTGACCGATGGGTAAAGGTTCCAAATGCCCGTTTTGTTAATTCTTCTACGATCGCAGCGGTGCGTCGTATGCCGTGCGTCGCGGCTGTCACGACCGCACCGCGCACCGGGGGATGACGCCGATGCGCGGCACGTGGTGTCGAGAGTACGGGACGCCGGACCGGACGCCCGACTACTGCCCGACCCGTCCCGGCTGCAGCACCTGCGTGAACAGCACCGTGCCGTCCTGCTCACGCAGCCGGACCGTCAACTCGCCGCTGTCGCCGTCGATGTCGACCTCGCCGAAGAACTGGTAGCCGGCCGCGGGCGAGACGTTCGCGGCGGTCGGCGCCTTCACGAACACCCGCTCCGGACCGAAGGTGTCGTCGAGCGCGCTGGCCGGGAAGGCGCCCGCGTTCAGCGGCCCGGAGACGAACTCCCAGAACGGCTCGAAGTCGGTGAACGCGGCCCGTGACGGCTGGTAGTGCTGCGCCGAGGTGTGGTGCACGTCGGCCGTCAGCCACACCGTGCCGGTGATCCGCCGGTGCTTGATGTACCGCAGCAGCTCGGCGATCTGCAGCTCACGGCCGAGCGGCGCGCCCGGGTCGCCCTGCGCGACGGCCTCGATGTTCGCCCTGCCCTCGGTGGCGTCCGGCACGACCAGCCCCAGCGGCATGTCGGCGGCGATGACCTTCCACACCGCACGCGAGCGCGACAGCTCCCGCTTGAGCCACTCCAGTTGCTCGGCGCCGAGGATGCCCTGCGGGTCCACCCTCTGGTCGTCGGGCGAGTTCGCGTTGCGGTACGTCCGCATGTCCAGGACGAACACGTCGAGCAGCGGGCCGTGCCGCACGACCCGGTGGACGCGGCCCTCCTTGGCGCCCGGACGCAGCGTCGAGATCGGGAAGTACTCGCTGAACGCCCGCCGCGCCCGCCCCGCGAGCACGTCGACGCTCTTCTCGGTGTAGCGGGCGTCGGAGGCGGCGATCACCTCGCCCGGGTACCAGTTGTTGCGGACCTCGTGGTCGTCCCACTGGATGATGGACGGCACCTGGGCGTTGAACCGGCGCAGGTTCTCGTCCAGCAGGTTGTAGCGGAAGTTGCCGCGGAACTCGGCGAGGGTCTCGGCGACCTTCGACTTCTCCTCGGTGGTGATGTTCCGGTAGAGGCTGCCGTCGGGCAGCGCCTGCGTCGCCGTGATCGGTCCGTCGGCGTAGATGTTGTCGCCGCTGCACAGGAAGAAGTCGGGGTCGAGCCTGGCCATCGCGTCGTAGATGCGGTAGCCGCCGATGCCGGGGTTGATGCCCCAGCCCTGGCCGGCGAGGTCACCGGACCACAGGAAGCGCACCCCGTGCCGACGTCCGAGCGGCGCGGTGCGGAAGGTGCCGGTCACCGGCTCGCCGGTGCGACGGGGGTCGTCCGGGTCGGCGAGCAGCACACGGTAGTGGATCTGCTCGCCGGCGGGCAGTCCGTGCAGCCGGGTCGTGCCGGTGAAGTCGGTACCGGCGCCGAGCAGCGGGCCGTGCCAGCGGCGGGCGCCCCGGAAGGACTCGGTCGCCGCCGTCTCGACGACCATCCGCGCCGGACGGTCGGAGCGCACCCACACCAGCCCGGAGTCGGACGTCACGTCCCCGGTCTGCACACCCCAGCCCGCCTTGGGCCGCCCGGACAGCGCGAGGGCGGGAGCGGCGCCGAGCTCGGCGGGCAGGGTCAGGGCCGCGGAAGCGGCGAGCGAGCCGCGCAGGACGCTGCGGCGCCCGGGAAACGGACTGGGTGACATGGAGGGGCCTCCAGGGGCGGGAACCGGCCGGTGTGCACAGCCACAAGTACTGGTGCGCCGCAGCGCACACGGAAACCGCAAGTGAACAACTGACCGCACACCGGGGGGATGCGACCCGCATCACTGCCCGGCGGCCTCCCGCATCAGCCGCACCCCGTCCCGGATACGAGCGGGCGACAGCTGCGCGTAGCCGAGCACGAGCCGTACCTCCGCAGCGCCGTCTTCTGCCCCGGCACGCGCGTGTGCGTACGCGCCGAGCGCACGCACCTCGACACCGGCCGCGGCCACCCGTTCCAGAAACCGCTCCTGCGGCCCGTACCGCTGTGGAAGCCCCGCGATGACATGCAGCCCCGCCGCGATGCCGGACACCCGCGCCCCGGGGAAGTGCTCCTGGAGCGCGCCCACGAGGGCGTCCCGGCGCTCCCGGTAGGCCCGCTGGCAGCGGCGCAGCTGGCGGTCGTAGTCGCCGCGCTCCACGAACCGGGCGAACAGCGCCTGGTCGAGGGCGGGATGACCGAGGTCCATCGTGCGCTTGCGTTCGACGACCTCCTCGGCCAGCGTCTCGGGGACGAGCAGCCAGCCCAGCCGCAGTCCCGGCGCGAGTGACTTGCTGACCGAGCCGGTGTAGGCCACGCGCTCCGGGTCGAGGCCCTGCAGTGCTCCCACGGGAGCGCGGTCGTAGCGGAAGTCGCCGTCGTAGTCGTCCTCCAGCACGAAGCCGTCCACGTGCCTCGCCCAGTCGAGCAGTTCGGTGCGCCGGCGTGCGGAGTACGCGATCCCGGTGGGGAACTGATGCGCGGGCGTCGCCACCACGGCCCGTACACCGGACGACCACAGCGCCTCCAGGGCCAGCCCCTCGGCGTCGAGCGGGAGAGGTACGGCGGTGACGCCGGCCGCCGCGTACAGAGCACTGTGCTGGGGGCTTCCGGGGTCCTCGACGCCGATGGCGTCCAGCCCGCGCGCGTGCAGCGCCAGGCCGAGCAGTGCCGTCGCCTGGGCCACGCCCGAGACCACCACGAGGCGCTCCGGATCGGCGACCACGCCCCGGCGGCGGGCGAGAAGTTCGGCGAGCGCGGTGCGCAGTCGGGGCAGCCCGCGCGGGTCGGGATAGCCGAGCTCGTGGTGGGGCAGCTCGGCGAGCACCCCCCGCTGCGCGGCCGCCCAGGCGGCGCGCGGGAACAGCGACAGGTCCGGCGTCCCCGGCACGAAGTCGACCTGCGCGCCCGGGGTGCGTGGAGCGTGGTCACGCGCGCGTGGCGGGGCAGCCCGCACGGCGCCGCCCACCCAGGTGCCGGCCCCCCGGCCGCTGCGCAGATAGCCCTCGGCAGCCAACTGCTCGTACGCCTCCGTGACCAGCCCGCGCGACACCCCGAGATCGGCGGCGAGGTCCCGGCTGGACGGCAGCCGGGTGCCCTGGACGAGCCGCCCCGAGCGCACCGCGTCCCGCAGCGCGGCCTGGAGCGCACGCCCACGCGCGCGCGGCGGGGCGGAAGCGGCCGGCAACAGCACCTCCCAGGCCGCCGAACCGAACGGGCCGGGCGCGCCGGACGGGCCGTCAGGATTGGTCCCCGATGACGTCATGGAAGTGGACCTTAAACCGGGCCGCCGTCGTTCCTAGCGTCACCTCCATGAACGCCACCACCACGCGCGGGAGCCTGCTCGCCGCGTTCGCCTGCGTCCTCGTCGGAGGGTCCTTCACCGCCAACAGCGTCCTCGGCGCCTACCCGTACGCAGGCGGCCAGGCCCTGCGCTACGGCCTCGCCTGCCTGCTGCTCATCCCCCTCGCCGGCGCCGGCGCCCGAGCCCGGCTGCGTGCGCTCACGGGCCGTCAGTGGGCACGCCTCGCACTGGTCGCGGCCGTCGGTATGGTCGGCTTCAACCTGGCCGTGCTGGCCGCCGAACGCTCCGCGGAACCCGCCGTCCCCGGCGTCTTCGTCGGCTGCGCGCCCGTCGTCGTGGCGGTACTGGTCCCGCTCCTGGCGGGACGGCGGCCCCGGCGCCCGGTGCTGTACGGGGCGTCGCTGGTCGCCGTCGGCGCGTTCACGGTGCAGGGGTGGGGCCGTACGGACGGCGCGGGGATCGCCTGCTCGGTCTGCGCGCTGGCCGGGGAGGTGGGCTTCGCGGTCCTGGCCGTGCCCGTCCTGCGGCCGCTGGGCCCGCGGCTGCTGTCGGCGACGGTGTGCGGGCTCGCCGCGGCCGAGTCGGCCGCGATCGGAATGCTCGCCGACGGCGACGGGTGGCTGCGGCAGCCGGTCGGCGGGGAGGCCGCCGCGCTGCTGTGGCAGGCGGCTGTCGTCACCGTCGTCGGCTTCGTGTGCTGGTACATGGGCGTGCAGCGGATCGGGGCCGAGCGCGCCACGCTCTTCTCCGGCCTCATCCCGGTCGCGGCGGCCTGCACCGCCCCCCTCGTCGGAACGGGCTCCTACGGCCCCGCCCAGGCCGTGGGCAGCGCCTTCGTGGGCGTCGGAGTCGCCCTGGGCGCGGGGGCGTTGAGCCGTGCCCCCAGGGTGTCAGCGGCTGCCGTCGAGGATCACGCGGGCGACGAGCGCCGGGTCGTCGTTCATCGGGCAGTGGCCGCAGCCGGGCAGTCGGACCAGGCGGGCGGCCGGGATGATCTGCTTGGCGCGCAGGCCCTGGCGGCGTACGAGCAGCCAGTCGCGGGTGCCCCAGCCGACCGTGACCGGCATGCCGGGGAGGTCGTCGGTGAACCTGACGGTGGCGCCGGCCCGCAGGGTCTGGTCGAACCCGGTGGCCCGGGCCAGGGCCAGCGTCTCGGCGACCACGGCCTCGGGTGAGCGGCGGCTCGGGCGGGCGTAGATGGTGCTGGTGAGGGCGGTACGGCCGGCCGCCGTGCTCGCCAACCGCTCGACGAGGGGCAACGGCAGCCGGCGGGAGATCTGCCGCATCGTCATCAGGACGCCGAAGGCGTAGCGCCGTTCGGCCTCCGACCAGAACCCGGCCGGGGACAGTGCCGTGACCGTCCGTACGAGCTTCTCCCGGCCGAGTTCCAGGGCGAGCAGGCCGCCGAGGGAGTTGCCGGCCACGTGCGGGCGGTCCAGCTCCAGTTCCTCGCAGAAGGCGCCGAACACGGCGGCCGTCGTGGGCAGGTCGTAGGCGAGCCCGTCGGGCAGGGCGGGGGAGACGCCGAAGCCGGGCAGGTCCACGGCGATCACGTCGCGCTCGGCGGCCAGGATGTCCACCACCGGGTCCCAGGCCTGCCGGTGGTGACCGATGCCGTGCAGCAGGAGCAGCGGTTCGCCCTCGCCCACGCGCGCGTAGGAGACGGTCACGGGCAGCGGGCCACTGGGAGAGGGGACCGTGAAGGAGACGGTGGCGGACATGGGAAGCTCCTCGTCTGGACTGGCCACTGGCCTGCGGATGCCTGGAAACAACGCCTTGGACGCCGGCTGAGACGACGCCCTTAGACAGCTTGTCAGCAATTACTACCGACGGGTAGCCCCTGTGTGGGTGAACTCGGTCCCGGTGGGCCCGGAGGACCCGTGATGGCCTTCCTGGTTGCTCAACGTGCCCGGCGCAGCTCCAGGTTGAAGTCCGCGTGACCGAAGCGGCGCATGAGGTCCAGCCACAGCGGCAACCACATCTCCACGCTGCGCGCCGCCCGGATGCCGCCCAGGTCGAGCACCCGGTCCGCCGGCCAGCCGAACTCCCCGAGCAACGCCGTGACCTGTTCCTTGGCGTCCGCGTCCTCCCCGCACACGAAGATCTGGTGCTCGCCCGGCACGCGCGCGGGATCCACCATCACGTCGCAGTTGACGGTGTTGAGGGTCTTCACCACGCGCGCGTGCGGAAACGCCCGCTGGATCTGCTCGCCCACGCTGTCCGACTCCACCGGCGACAGCCGCGCCTCCCCGTCGTCGAACGCCAGCGGGTTGGAGACGTCCACCACGACCTTCCCGTCGAGGTGGGACGCCCCGGCCGCCTCCAGCGCGGCCAGCGAGGCCCGCCCCGCCACCGCGTTCACGACCACCTCGGCAGCCGCGGCCGCCTCGGCGAACGTGCCGGCGCTCGCTCCGCCGCCCGCCTCCCGAGCCCACTCCAGGGCTGCCGGATTGTCCTTCGTGCGCGAACCCAGGACCACCGTGTGCCCCAGCTCCACCAGTTTTCCGCCCAGCGTGCGACCGACCTGTCCCGTACCCAGTACCGCGTACCGCACAGCGACCTCCCGTTTGTCGGATCAGACCTCCGCCACGGTAATTCCCGACCGCCCAGGGGGCCGCGTTTGACGACGAGGACTTTGCCGGAGTGTCACGAGAACGTGCCTGTACGAACGCGCTGTAAACGCTTTCCCGGCGGTCGGCCCTCGGCGCCCCGAGGGTTCGAGTATTGGTCTTGACCAAGGGTGGGGGCCGCCCTATGGTCGCAGAGAAGTACAACAACCTTTAATAAACAAGGGCGCGAAAAACGCCGCCGGACCACGGCGATTGCGGAGGACAGGGTGGGGACCACGCAACTGGAATCGGTACCGGAACCGAAGTACTGGCATCTCAAGACCGTGCTCAGCGAGGCACTCGACTCCGAATTCACGGTGGGGGAGATCCTGCCCAACGAGCGTGAGCTGGCCGCCCGTTTCGGCGTGGCCCGCGCGACGCTCCGTCAGGCGCTGGAGCAGCTCGAACTGGAGGGCCGACTGCAGCGCCGTCGTGGCGTCGGCACCACCGTCGCGCCGCCGCGCATGGGTGTCGCCGTCGGCACCGACCAGCAGGTCTGGCCGGGCACGGGCGACGACGCCTGGCAGGCCGTGGACTGCACGCTCGCGGCTCCGCCCGCGGCCGTCGCCACCGCCCTGGAGACCGCCCGCGACCAGGCCGTGCACATCGTGCGCCGCTCGCGGGTCTCGCACGGGCAGCCCGTCGCCGCGGAACTGCTCTACGTCCCCCGGACGTCGGTGCCCGACCTCGCCGCGATCGACGCCCTGTCCGAGGCGGCACACGCGCGTGCGGTGCTGCGCGAACTGCAGCACCTGGAGCTGCAGGGCCAGGACCGCGCGGTGGAGCTGGGCTCGGCCCGCGCGGACGACGCCAAGGAGCTCGACCGGCTCCCCGGCGCGCCCGTCCTCGTCGTCACCACCCGCTTCTTCGCGCAGGGCCGTACCGCGGCGCTCTCCGTGGCCACGTATCGCGCTGACACGTGCCGCCTGACATTCGGCGCGTCGGGCGGCGTGGAGATACACCACGGCCCGGAACAGCAGGCGTCCTGAGCACAGCGTCCGCCTCGGGTCGCAGACGGCAGGCTCCCTGAACGGTCTGCCCCCCGCCCGTGCGAGGACACGTCCCCCGCGCCCCGGAACTCCTCCGGGGCGCGGCGCGTTTCACCGGTGACGGCCGGTCAGCGCCGCGCCGTCACCGTCCCCTCCACCGCGAACAACTGCTCCTCCACATGGTCGAGGGCGAGCCGCAGCGCCCCCGTCGCCACCGCCGCCTCGCCGAGCAACGACAGGGTCACCTTCGGCGGCCGCAGACAGTAGCGCGCCAACTCCTCGCGCAGCGGCTCCAGTACGCCGTCCAGACCGGCCGCCCAGCCGCCGACCACGACCAGCTCCGGGTCGAGTGCCAGGACCAGCGCGGCCACGTCGTGCACCAGCCGCTGGATGAAGCGGTCCACCGCCGCCCGCGCCTGCCGGTCGCCTCGGCGCGCCTGCGCGAACACCTTCGCGACCGCCTGCTCGTCCAGCGGATGCAGCGGCTCGTCCGTCGTCGACAACAGCGTCTCCGGGGTCGCCTCCCGCCCGAGCAGGTGCAGCGCGCCGATCTCCCCGGCCGCCCCGCCGTACCCCCGGTGCAGCCGACCCCCGATCAGCGCGCCGGCGCCCGGACTCAGCCCGGCCAGCACGAAGACGACGTCGTCGGACTCGGTGGCCGACCCCTTCCAGTGCTCGGCCACGGCCGCCGCGTTGGCGTCGTTCTCCACCAGCACCGGACACTTGAAGGAACGACTCAGCCGCTCGCCCAGCCGCAGTCCGGTCCACTCGGGCAACGCCGTGCCCAGCCGCACGGTCCCGTCCGCCTCGACGATCCCGGGCGTGCCGACCCCCACCGCCCGCAAGGAGGAGCGCGGCACGCCGGCCCGGCGCAGCAGTTCGGCGACCGCCGTCCGCAGCCGTTCCAGCCGCTCGTCCGCCGGAGCGTCCTCGTCGACGTCCTTGGCCTGCGCGCCCAGCACCCGGCCGTCCAGGTCGGCCAGCAGCGCGGCCACCCGATGCGAGCCGATCTCCAGACCCAGCAGATGCCCGGCCTCCGCCCGGAACCGGAACCGCCGCGCGGGCCGCCCCTGCCGTCGCGCGGCACCCTCCTCCGCCGCCTGTTCGACGACGAGCCCCGCCTGGATGAGGTCCTCGACGACCCCCTCGACGGTCGGCCGGGACAGCCCCGTCACGCGGGTGATCTCCGTGAGCGTCGCGCAGTCCGTGGCACGCAGCGCATGCAGCACCACCGCGGAATTGATCCTTCGCAACAGCGAGGGATCCCCGCCGGTCAGCTGCCCCAACGTCCGTCCTCCCAGCTCGTGCGCGTGTGGGCGGATCGTACTCGGCAGGAGGCATCCCGGCGAGTGACGAACAGGTACCGATGACGTCACGCACCCCTCACGTCGACGTCACGCACCCCTCTCACCCCGGCGCGACGAACCCCGACTCGTACGCCGTGATCACCGCCTGCGTCCGATCCCGCGCCCCGAGCTTCGCCAGTACCGCGCTGACATGGGACTTGACCGTCTCCGCCCCCACGACGAGCCGCGCGGCGATCTCCGCGTTCGACATGCCGCGCGCCATCAGCCGCAGCACCTCGGCCTCCCGTTCGGTCAGCCGGGCCTGCTCCAGCGTGTCCCGGGCCGCGCGGTTGCCTCCGCCTTCGCCGTACTCGGCGGCCAGCCGCCGCACCGACGCCGGGAACAGCAGTGACTCGCCCTCGGCGACCAGGCGCACCGCGTGCACGATCTCGGCGGGCCGGGCACGCTTCAGCAGAAACCCGTCCGCGCCCGCGCGCAGCGCCTCATACACGTACTCGTCGTTCTCGAACGTCGTCACGACCAGGATCTTCGGCGGCTCGGCCACCGTCCGCAGCACCGCGCGCGTGGCCTCGATCCCGTCCATCAGCGGCATGCGTACGTCCATGGCGACCACGTTCGGCCGCAGCTGCCGCACCAGCGGGATCACCGCCGCCCCGTCCGCCGCCTCGCCGACGACCTCGATGTCCAACTGCGCCTCCAGCACGGCCCGCAACCCGGCGCGGACCAGCGGTTCGTCGTCGACAAGGAGCACGGTCACGGGCATCCGGTCAGCGTAGATCACTTCATGGGCAGTTCTGCGTGTACCTGCCAGTCGCCCGCGTCAGGACCGGTCGAGGCCCGTCCCCCGAGCAGGGCCGCGCGCTCGCGTATCCCGCGCAGCCCGCTGCCCCGGCCGGGGCCTGGTATGCCGGCTGTCAGCGGGTTGCGCACCTCCAGACGCAGCAGACCGTCCGAAACGCCCACGCGGACCCGCACGGGAACGGCTCCCGCGTGCCGCAGCACATTGGTCAGCGCCTCCTGGAGGATGCGATAGCCCTCACGGGACACCGGTCCCGGTACCGCCTCCAGCGGGCCGGTCACCTCGGCGTCGACCTTCGCGCCGGACACCCGCGCGGACTGCAGCAGCCGGTCCGCGTCGGCGAGCGTCGGCCGGCTGTTCAGCGGCCGCTCGGCCTCGCGCAGCACGCCGAGCACCCGCTCCAGGTCCTCCAGGGCGGCCCGGCCGGTCTCCTCGATCGCGTCCAGCGCCCGGCCGGTGAACTCCGGGTCGCCCGCGGCTCGCGCCGCGCCCGCCTGCACGACCGCCACCGTGAGCGCGTGCCCGATGGAGTCGTGCAGCTCCCGGGCGATCCGGTTGCGCTCCAGCAACTGCTCGGTGCGCTCCTCAAGGGCGGCGAGCCGCTCGGCCGCCGACGGGCCGAGCAGCCCGCGCGCGAGCGCGGTGATCAGCTCGCCCAGGCCGACGACGACGCCGTACAGAGCGAACAGGGGGACGGGGATGAGTAGCACGAGCCACCAGCCCGGCGCAACGTCACCGGGCAGCGGCAGGTCGTCCGACATCTGCCCGCCCGCGCCGACGGCCAGGTCGTAGACCAGGGCGGGCAGCCACACGCACGCGAACAGCGCCACCGCGCCGAGGGCCATCCGCGTCTCCAGCCACAGCACCGTCCGCAGCCGGTCCCGCCAGGTAGCCGACGGCGCCACGGAGAAGTCGGGGCCCAGGTCGCCCGGCAGGAGCAGCAGCCGGGCCTGCACCCCCTCGCCGGTGCGCACGGCAGGGACCAGGCCGAGCGGAACGAGCACCAGCGCGGGAACCCACGGCCTCGACGGGTCGATGTACATCCAGACGCTCACGACCAGCATCGGCACCCACAGATGCAGCAGTCGCGCGTACGTGATCCCCCGCCGCAGCGGGCGCAGGAAGCGGCCCATGCCGACCATCGTGGCACCCCCCACTGACAACGGCCCTCCCCCGAGCGGGGGAGAAGCCCGCCCCGCACGGGGGAGGCGCCCGACCCGGGCCGGCGGCGAGAGTCGTGGCCATGACCAGCATCGACGTCCACGACCTCACCAAGGAGTACGGCCCCCGGCGGGCCGTGGACCGCCTCACCTTCAGCGTGCGGGCCGGCCGCGTCACCGGCTTCCTCGGGCCCAACGGCGCGGGCAAGTCCACCACCTTCCGCCTCGTCCTCGGCCTCGACCGGCCCACCTCGGGCACCGCCACCGTCGGCGGACGGGCCTACACCGCCCTGCGTGAACCCCTGCGGCACGTCGGCGCCCTGCTCGACGCGCACGCCCCGCACGGCGCCAGGACCGGCCGCGACCATCTGCTCGCCCTGGCCGCGAGCAACCGCATTCCCGTCCGCCGGGTCGACGAGACGCTGGAGGAGACCGGGCTCGCCCCGGCCTCGCGACGCCGGGTGAAGACCTACTCCCTGGGCATGCGCCAACGCCTCGGCATCGCCGCCGCCCTGCTCGGCGACCCCCAAGTGGTGCTCCTCGACGAGCCGTCCAACGGGCTCGACCCCGAAGGCATCGTCTGGATCCGCGGGGTGCTGAGGCGGCTGGCCGCGGAAGGACGCACCGTGTTCGTCTCCAGCCACCTCATGAACGAGACCGCGTCCTTCGCCGACCATCTCGTCGTCCTCGGCCGGGGCCGGCTCCTGGCCGACACCCCCATGCGGGACTTCATCGACGCGCGCGTGCAGCCCCGCGTACGCATCCGTACGACGGACCCGACCGCGCTCAAGAGCGCCCTCGCCCGGCACGGCCACGACGCAGTGGAACACCCCGACGGGCACTGGAGCGTGCAGCACGCGCGTGTGGACGACATCGGGCGCCTCGTGTCCGACGCCGGGGTTCCCCTGCTCGAACTGACCACCGAGGAAGGCACGCTGGAGCAGGCCTACCTCGACCTGACCGCCGCCGACACCGAGTTCGCGGCGCCTGCCCAGGAGGCGGCATGACCAAGGAGTTCACTCCCGCGCTGCACGCCGAGTGGATCAAGATCCGTACGCTGCGGTCGCAGGTCGGCGCCCTGAGCGCCGCGCTGCTCGCGACGGTCGCCTTCTCCGCCGCAGCCGGCGCAGCCGGCGCCGACGACACCGACCCGGACGTGCTCTTCTCCGTCTTCTCCGGGGTGAGCTTCGGACAGATCGCGGCGGTGACCTTCGGCGTGACGGCCGTCTCCGCCGAGTTCCGGGGCGGCGCCCTGCGCGTGTCGCTGGCGGCAGTACCTCGGCGGGGCCGTTGGCTCGCTGCGAAGTTGACGGCGATCGCCCTCCCGATGCTGGCCGTCGGCCTGGTCACGGGACTGGCGACGGCGGCGGTGGGCACGTCGGTGCTGGGGGAGAGGGCCGAGAGCCTGACGACGGCACAGGCCCTGCGGGGCGTGGTCGGCTGCGCGCTCTACCTGACCCTCATGGCGCTCCTGGCAGCCGGCCTGACGGCGGTGGTGCGCAGCGGCACGGCGGCGCTCGGCCTGCTCATCCCGTTCCTGCTGATCGTGTCCTTCGTGGTGGGCGACCTGTCGGGCGGTGCGGCGGACTTCCTCCCCGACCGGGCCGGTCAACTGGCCCTGCACAGCGCGCAGGAGAGCACGCTCGGCCCCTGGACCGGCCTCGCGGTGTCCGCCCTGTGGACGGCGATCGCGGTGACCGCCGGCGCCTGGCGGCTGCGACGCCGGGACGCGTGAGCACGAGCGCTCCACTGACGGGCCGCCAATTGTCAGTGGCGGCGGGTTTACTGGACCGTATGGACATCGAGCAGTACCTCGCCGCCCCCGGCGACCGCCCGGCCGCCTTAGCGACCAGCCACGGTCTCGTGGCGGCGGACGCCGGCGTGCGCGTCGAGGCGGTCGAGCGGTTCCACGAGGACAAGGAGGACCTGGCCGGGGAACTGACGCGGCGGTGGGGCGAGCCGCAGCACATCGGCCTGCAGACGATACGGCTGCGGACCGAGCGGGAGGACATACCCGAGCCCTGGTCCGAGCTGAGCCTCAGGGCAGGCCACGCATACCTCTGGCAGGTGACGGAACAGGGCCGCTGGGTGGCCCTGGGAGTGGCCGACCTCGACCCGGACGACGAGATAGAACTCCTCCTGGTCGTCACGGAGACCGCCCCGCCGTAAAGCCGTAAAGCCGCCGTAAAGCTGCCGGGAAGCTCCACACCGTCCAGGCCTCACACGCTCCCGCGCGCCCCCGGCAAGCTCCTTCCTGGCGACCCCCGAGGCCGTCGACCATGAGCGGATGCATGGATCGGGACCGCCGGGCTGGTGGACAGCCCTTGCGATCATCGCGGCCGTTCTGGGAGTCATCGAGTGGCTGCGACCACCCGGGCCCGGCGAATGCCGCACCTGCAAGGGCAGACGAGGCTTCCACCAGACCTCCTACGTCAACGGCAGGACCACGACCTGGTACGAGTGTTCCGACTGCCGCGGAACCGGCAAGCTCCGCCGATGAGCGCGCCGTTCGCCGGCGTCAGCCCTGCGCCGCCACCCGCAGGCGGGCGAACTCCTGCGCCATCGTCGCCGCCGTCCAATGCGCGTTCAGCCCGCTCGGATTCGGCAGCACCCACACGCGTGTGTCCCCGATGACCCGTTTCTGCGGACCCACCGCCGCCTTGCGGTCGTCGAAAGCCGCCCGGTAGGCCGTCACGCCCACCACCGCCAGCCAGCGGGGCTTCAGCAGCGTCACCTTCTCCGCCAGCAGTCGCCCGCCCTCCCGGTACTCCTCGGCGCTCAGCTCGTCGGCCCGCGCGGTCGCCCGCGCCACCACGTTCGTGATGCCGAGCCCGTGCGACAGCAACTCCCGCTGCTCCGCCGGCTTCATCAGCCGCGGTGTGAAGCCGGAGAGGTGCAGCACCGGCCAGAAGCGGTTGCCGGGGCGGGCGAAGTGGTGGCCGGACGCCGCCGTCATCAGGCCCGGGTTGATGCCGCAGAACAGCACGCGGAGGCCGCCCGCGACGACGTCCGGCACGAGACGGTCGCGGGCGGCCTCCAGCTCCGCCCGGGTGAAGCGTGCGACGCGGGTCAGAGGATCGCTCCGGGGGTGTAGCCGGCCGCCTCCGGGCGCTGCTTCACGATCTCCTCGACACGGCCGACGACCACGGCCACCTGCGCGGCGGCGGCGCCCGTGAAGGACAGCTTGTCGGCCATCAGCGCGTCCAACTGCGCGCGGTCGAGCGGAAGACGCTCGTCGCCGGCCAGCTTGTCCAGCAGTTCGTTGCGCTCGGCGCCCCGCTCGCGCATCGCCAGCGCCGACGCGACCGCGTTCTCCTTGATCGCCTCGTGCGCCACCTCACGGCCGACACCGGCACGCACCGCGCCCATCAGCACCTTGGTGGTGGCGAGGAACGGCAGGTAGCGGTCCAGTTCACGGGCGACGACGGCCGGGAAGGCGCCGAACTCGTCGAGCACCGTCAGGAACGTCTCCAGCAGGCCGTCGAGCGCGAAGAACGCGTCCGGGAGCGCGACCCGGCGCACCACCGAGCAGGACACGTCGCCCTCGTTCCACTGGTCGCCCGCCAGCTCGCCGGTCATCGACGCGTAGCCGCGCAGGATGACCATGAGCCCGTTGACGCGCTCGCACGACCGCGTGTTCATCTTGTGCGGCATCGCGGACGAGCCGACCTGACCCGGCTTGAAGCCCTCGGTCACCAGCTCGTGCCCGGCCATCAGCCGGATCGTCTTCGCCAGCGAGGAGGGAGCCGCCGCGAGCTGCACCAGCGCGGTGACGACCTCGTAGTCCAGCGACCGCGGGTAGACCTGCCCGACGGACGTGAACGCCTGCGAGAAGCCCAGGTGACCGGCGATGCGGTCCTCCAGCTCGGCCAGCTTCGCGGCGTCGCCGCCGAGCAGGTCCAGCATGTCCTGCGCCGTGCCGACCGGGCCCTTGATGCCGCGCAGCGGATAGCGGCCGAGCAGCTCCTCGACCCGGCCGTAGGCCACGAGCAGCTCGTCGGCGGCGGTGGCGAACCGCTTGCCGAGGGTGGTGGCCTGCGCGGCCACGTTGTGCGAGCGGCCGGCCATGACCAGCTCGCCGTACTCGCCGGCCAGCTTGCCCAGGCGCGCCAGGACGGCCACCGTACGGTCGCGCACCAGCTCCAGCGACAGCCGGATCTGCAGCTGCTCGACGTTCTCCGTGAGGTCGCGGGACGTCATGCCCTTGTGGACCTGCTCGTGCCCGGCGAGGTCGTTGAACTCCTCGATCCGCGCCTTCACGTCGTGCCGCGTGACCTTCTCGCGCTCGGCGATGGAGGCCAGGTCGACGGTGTCCAGAACACGCTCGTAGTCGGCGATCGCCGCGTCCGGCACCTCGATCCCGAGGTCCTTCTGCGCCTTCAGCACGGCGAGCCAGAGCTGACGCTCCAGCTTCACCTTGTGCTCGGGCGACCAGAGCGTGGCGAGCTCGGCGGAGGCGTAACGTCCGGCGAGGACGTTGGGGATGCGGGGCTTGGCGGCAGCGGAAGTCACGTGTATGGAGTTTACCTGCCGTCCAGAGGGCCGCCGAATCGTCCATAGAGTCCAGAGAGCGCAGGTCGGATGCACTCCGACCTGCGCTCTTCCGTGGGGTCTGTGAGACGAGTGTGAGACGCCCGCTTCTGCCGTCAGGACGCGTGCTCTGTCGAGGGCTCCTGAGCACATTGTGCCTTGCCGCTGGGCGAGTGGGGTTTGCCCTTGCCGCTCGTGGACACGTGGCTGCCGCAGTTCCGGCAACGCCGGATCTGCTGCCCGTGGGCGTCTGTGTCGGGTGCGTCGACGTGGCCGACGACCTGGTGAGCTTCGCCGCTCACCTGCGGCAGCTCGCCCGCGCCGTCAACCACGCGGTTCTGTGGGTGCCGATTGATCATCCGGGCTGGTCAAGCGGCATATTGGTACTCGTGTAAAGTTCCGCCGAGTCGGTCGCGTCGAGGGATCTGCAGGTTCGCGATCCCCCCTGGTTCGCTGATCGGTTGGGGCAGCGGGCGGAGCGGGGCGGCCTGATTCAGGGCCCGGTGGGGCCGATGCCCGTTGTAGAAGGATTCGAACTCGCGCAGCGCGTGGAGCAGGTGACGCTGGTCCCAGATGAGGGTGCGGTCCAGCAACTCGCGCCGGCAGGTTTGTATCCAGCGCTCCATGATGGAGTTCATCCGCGGCATCCGGATGCCGCTGGTGACAACCGTGATCCCGGCGTCGGCCAGGACCGCGTCGAAGGACTGGGTGAACTTCGAGTCACGGTCACGGATCAGGAACCTCGACCCGCTGCTCGTGTCCTCCAGGTCCATGACGAGATTGCGCCCGAGCTGCACCGCCCACTGCGCGGTGGGGTGCGCGGTGACACCCAGGATCCGGATACGGCGGGTTGCGTGCTCGATGACCGCGAAGACGTACAGGCGCGCACCGGTCAGCGTACGAGTCTCGAAGAAGTCGCAGGCCAGCAGTGCATCCGCCTGGCCGCGCAGGAAGGCGGCTCAGGTCGTGCCCTGGCGTTCGGGTGCGGGCGGGATGCCGTGCTCCTTGAGGATCTCCCAGACGGTAGAGGCAGCGACCTTGATGCCCAGCGCCGCAAGCTCGCCATGGATCCGGCGATACCCCCACGAGCTGTTCTCACGCGCCAGACGCAGCACCAGAGCGCGAATCGAACGGACGGTCGGCGGGCGCCCACGACGCTTCGCCGCCTCAGCAGATCGCGATGCCAGCGCAAGATCGTGTCCGGACGAACCAGCAGCAGGAGCCGCCGCAACCTCTTTCTCGGCAGATGGTGGAGCAGGCCGGCAAGGATCACGCGGTCGGTATCGGTGAACGCGGGCTTGCCGTCCTGGCGTTGCAGGACCAGCAACTGGTGCCGCAGCGCGAGAATCTCAACTTCCTTCTCGCGATCGCTCATCGGCAGCAGGCGCAGGAGCGCGAAGGTGTTCGTGACCGCGAGGTAGGTCAGACGCAGCAGCACGAGAGGTCATGATGCCGCCCGTGCCCTGCCCGGGTGAAGACCGGGGGACCAGCGGTCGGCACGTTCCAAGATCGATGATCTAGACCGTCACCTGGGCGGATGATTTATCGGCACCCGCAGAGTTGACGCAAATCATCGACCCCGACCTGGTTGATGCGGTGCTCGATGACACCGGTGCCCGCGAGCACAGGGTTCGGTTGCTGCCCTCCCGAGTGGTGTTGTACTTCGTGCTGGCCTTCGCGTTCTTCGAGAACGCGTCCTACCAGGCGGTGTGGGGCAAGCTCACGACGGCGACACCGTCAAGGTCGGCGCCTGGCCGGCCAAGGCCCGCACCAAGCACCGCGCCGGCCAACTGCCCGGCGCACAAGGCCGTCGACGCCCACAAGAACCGAGCCGGGATGTCAAGTTGGGGGCCTATGTGCCGGGATGGGGTGGGCGCCCGTTTCTGCCCCGCAACCCGTCTCCGCCGAATGCGGCCGAGGAATGTTCTGCGCAAGGCATTGACGATCGATGTGAGCGCTCCTACTTTCCCGCAAGGAAAAGGTTTTCGATGCGCCACGGGTCATACCACGGGCCCCGGGTCGCTCCAGTGCCGTCATTCCCTGCTCCTCCCCATGGGGAAGGTGGTGGCGCTGGAAGGCCGCAGTTCCACGCGCGGAGTTAGCCCGCGCGCCGAAGGGCTGTTGGCGCTCACATCGCAAGGCTTCAACCGCACCGCGGGCCCCCACATCTCCCCATCCACGGTAAGGATCCCTCGCGATGACGACCTGCCCACCCCCGCACGGGAACTACCGAAGCCGGTGATCCCCCGATGAAGCGTATGCCCCTGCGCGGGCCGCGACGCCGCCGCAGAATCGCCGCCGCCGCCGTCACCGCCCTGCTCGCCGCGCTGGACGGCTACTCGACGGCGTACAACACGGCCTACGCCTCCGACGGCCTGCACGGGACGAAGTACCGCGACCTGCCCATCACCAGCTACGCCGGGCAGATCGCGACGACCACGGGCGGCCCCAACGCCTGGGGGGAGGCCAACGGCAGCGGGCCCTCCAGCGCCAATCCGTGGATCGGCAACCACGCCGGGCCCGAGTTCGGGGCGATCCCGTACGCCTGGCCGATCTCGGCCCAGCAACAGGACCTGATCGAGTCCATCGTCGCCGAGGGCCGCGCCTCCACCGGCTCCGTCCCGTACACCTTCACCCGGCCGCTCTACATCGGCCGCGGTATCCCGAACAGCTGGATCGCCGCGGGCCAGACCACCCCGGTGAGCAATCTGACCTCCTCCTACGACGTCGGCTCGGGATCCCGCAGCACCTACGGGGTCTCGCTCGCCGTCACCAAGCCCGGTTCCGGGCGGGTGGTCACCGTCTCGCTGTCCGGCACCCTGCCCGGCGGCATGGTCGCCATCCAGCTCCCGATCCTGACCTCCGTCGGTGTCACCTCGGTCAGCGGTGGCAGTTACGACTCCGGCACGCACACGGTCACCAGCGACCCCGGCGCCAAGAGTGTGACCAGCACGCTCGCCTCATGACCACCGGAAGCCGGGGCCCGGCCGCTTCCAACTGGCTCCGGCTTCCCCTCGATCGAGCAGGAGAAGCCCCACATGGCAGACCTTACGCGCCGCGACGCGCTGCGCATGGCGGCGATCGCCGCCGCCGTCCCCGCGTTACAGACGGCGACCTCGTCGACCCCGGCCCGCGCAGCGGGCACCCGCGGCATCGCGTCCGCCGGCGCGTCCCCCGCCGCCGGCATGGCGCTCCCCACACCCTCGAGCTGGGTCGTCAAGCCGTTCGACAACACGGAGGTGACTCTCGGAAGCAGCCTGTTCACCGCCAACCGCGACCGGATACTGAACTTCCTGAGGCAGTACCCGATCGACAACATGCTCGCCGTCTACCGCGACAACGCCGGCCTGGACACGCTCGGCGCCCAGCCGCCGGGCGGCTGGGAGACGTACGACAGCAACCTGCGCGGCCACTACGGCGGCCACTTCCTCAGCGCGCTCTCGCTCGCCTACGCCGGCGACGGGGACCCGGCCTTCAAGTCGAGGGCCGACCACATGGTCACCGCGCTCGGCCAGTGCCAGGCCGCGCTGGCCGCCCAGGTCGGCACCCCCGGCGGTCCGAGCCGCGCAGGCTACCTGGCCGCGTACCCCGAGACGCAGTTCATCGAGCTGGAGCGATATGCCACGTACCCGACGGTCTGGGCGCCCTGGTACACCAACCACATGATCATGCGCGGCCTGCTCGACGCCTACCAGTACACCGGCAACCAGGAGGCCCTGGGCATCGTGAGGGGCATGGCCGACTGGGCGTACAGCCGGCTCGGGAACCTGCCGCGCACCCAGCTCGACCGGATGTGGAGCATCTACATCGCGGGGGAGTACAACGCGATGCCGGTGGTGATGGCCGACCTGTACGCCCTCACCGGCAACCAGCACTACCTGACCACCGCCAGGTGCTTCGACAACACCTACCTGCTGCAGGCCGCGGAGAACGACCAGGACACCCTCGACGGCGAGCACGCCAACCAGCACATCCCGCAGTACCAGGGCTACCTGGCGATCTACGAACGCTCCGGCGACTCCTCGTACATCACCGCCGCGCGGAACTTCTGGGACATGGTGGTGCCGCACCGCACCTACCTCGACGGCGGCATGGCCGGCTCCGGCGAGATCTTCGGCGCGCGGGACGTCATCGCGGCCACCATCCAGACGTCCAACGCCGAGTCGTGCTGCGTCTACAACATGCTCAAGCTCAGCCGCGGCCTGTTCTTCAACACCGCCGACCCGACGTACATGCAGTACTACGAGCGGGCCCTGTACGGCCAGATCCTCGCCTCGCGGCAGAACACCAGCAGCTCCTGGGACCCGCTGCTGACGTACTTCGTCCCGGTGAACCCCGGCGCGCGCCGCGACTACGGCAACCTCGGCACCTGCTGCGGCGGCACCGGCCTGGAGACACACACCAAGTTCCAGGACTCGGTCTACTTCAGGTCGGCCGACGACTCCGCCCTCTACGTCAACCTCTACATCCCCTCCACGCTGCACTGGACGCAGCGCGGGCTGACGATCACCCAGACGACCGCTTACCCGACCGACCCGTCCGGGACCAGCACCCTCACGGTCACCGGCAGCGGCCGGTTCGCGCTCAAGCTGCGGGTGCCCTACTGGGTCGAACGCGGGTTCACCGTGCGGCTCAACGGGACCGTGCAGGACGTGATCACCACGGCCGGCACCTACGTGACCCTGGATCGGCAGTGGAGCAGCGGCGACACCGTCGAGGTCAGCGCGCCCTTCACGTTGCGGATCGAGCGCGCGCTGGACGACCCCGCCACCCAGAGCCTGGCCTGCGGACCGGTCCCGCTGGTCATCCAGAACTCCTCGACGAGCTACCGGAACCTGACCCTCTACCGCGACTACCCGCTCAGCCGCGACCTGAGCAAGGTCATCCGCCCCGGGTCGGCCCCGATGACCTTCACCACCCGTGACGGCCTCACCTTCGTCCCGTTCTACATCGGCACCACCGCGAGCTACCACGCCTACTGGAAGCGGTACGAACCGACGATCGTATTCGGCTCGACCGACACCGGGGTCACCAACCGCAAGGGCGGCGACGGGCGCACCTTCCTCGACGAGGTCTGGGACCGGGGTCCGTTCGGCGGACGGTCAGCCGTGGTGAGCGCGGTGGACGCGGTCTCGTCGGCGCGGGTGGGCGCCGGCCTGATGACCTCCGCGCAGCGCCGGACGGTGCTCACCGCGGCCCAGCAGGCAGTGTTTCCGGTCTGACGCCCTTCCGGTCAAGGCCTGCCGGTCCCGGCACCACGTCGTGTCCAGGCCCTGCCATCTCTGTCACCCCCCCAAAGGATCCCCCCACATGAGAACTCCGCGCAGAATCAGAACGAAGTCGTTAGCCGCAGTCGCCACCGCGGCAGCCGCCCTGATCGCCACCAGCAGTCTGAACCCGGCGCTGGCGGCGTCGACGCCATCGAACGCCGACGCCCCGGCCGCGACGACCGCCGGCATCGCCCGGCCGGTCGGTGACGACCCGGCGTCGCGCGGCGCGGTCGCGCCGATCGCCGGTGTGGTTCCGGGCCTGACCGGTCCGGCCGCGCGGAAGGCGGCCGGCGCCGCCGCCAACCGGTTCCGGCAGCTCGCCGACGAGCGCACACGCACGACCGTGCGACCCGCCGCTCACCCCCGGGCCGGACTGGACGCCCAGCTGCACGCCAACTGGGGCATCACCATGCCCAACGGCGCAAGCCAGGGACTTCAGGCCGACCAGAGCGTCATCCCGGGCGCCCAGCCCACCAGCGGAGACGACTACGTCTACGCTCCGACGGCCATGCCTGCAAGTGGCGCCTGCATCGAGATGACCACCGCCTACACACCGGACGGTCCACTGCTGTGGGCGTGGGACTGGTGCGGCGGACGTGACGGGGTCGGCAAGGTGACCCGGATGGACTCCGCCTTCCTGGCCACTTACACCACCACCGTCCACGGTCGGCCCGCCTACCGCCTGGACGAGCACCGGACCTCGGCCAGGACCAACACGTGGACGGCGTACCTGTTCAACTACCGGACGCACACCTGGGACACCTTCTTCACCAGCTCGGGCAGCAACGACATACCGCAGTACCCGTTCGGCTGGGACATGTTCGAGATCTACACCTCGGTGAACCCCTCGACCGGGGTCGGCTACTACTGCCGGGACATGTCCGGTCAGACCTTCGAGAGCAGCAGCATCCAGCTGCTCACCGGCTCGACCTGGACACCGGCCACAGCGGGCAACAGCACGCCGGACAGCGACCCGCCTCCCCCCGGCGGCGATTTTGACTGCCCGTCGCTCACCTTCGCCCTGAACCACCCCAACGACGACTGGACGGCCAGGGTCGGCTGAGGCACCGGCCGTAGGACGGCGAGACACCGGCCAGACGCCGGCGATACGGGAACCCGCCAAGCCAAAGGCGGGTTCCTCTGGTCCCCGGGCCCATCTTCAGGAACCATGGAGCCGGCGGTGGTGTCCTCGACGAGGTGGTTGTCCCAACGATGCGTTCTCAGCGGCGAAGGGTGACCACGATCACCGATGTGGCCACGCTCGCGGGGGTGTCGATCGCGACCGCGTCCAAGGCGCTCAACGGCCGGAGCAAGGTCCGCGCCGAGACTCTGCAGCGTGTTCTCCGGGCGGCCGAGCAACTCTCCTATCAGCCGAACGCGCTCGCCCAGAGCCTGATCTCCGGCCAGACCCGTACCGTCGGGCTGCTCACCAGCGACAGCGTCGGCCGGTTCGGCATCCCGGTGCTGCTCGGCGCGGAGGACGCCTTCGGTACGGGAGAGATGGCCGTCCTGCTCTGCGACGCCCGCGGGGACCCCGTCCGCGAACAGCACTACATACGCACACTGCTGGCCCGCCGGGTCGACGGGATCATCGTGGTGGGCGAGAGCACCGACCCGCGGCCGTCGATCAGCCGCGACCTGGCCGTTCCGGTCGTCTACGCCTACGGGCCCTCCGAGGATCCGCAGGACGTCTCGTTCACACCCGACGATGTCGGAGGCGCCCGCATCGCCGTGCAGCACCTGGTGAGCATCGGCAGGCGGCATATCGCCCACATCGCCGGGCCTACCCACTACCAGGCCGCCCAGGACAGGGCGGTCGGGACCCTCGCGGCCCTTGAGGAGGCAGGAATCATGCTCGCCGGCGGCCAGGTGCACTTCGGCGCATGGTCGCAGCGGTGGGGACGGCAGGCAGCGGAGACCGTGCTCGCCACCGACCCCACGGTCGACGCCGTGTTCTGCGGCAGCGATCAGATCGCCGCCGGCTTCGTCGAGGCGGTCCGTGAGCGGGGCCGCCGGGTTCCGGACGACATCGCGGTCGTCGGGTACGACAACTGGGAGGTGCTGTCCACCGAGAACCGGCCCCCGCTGACCACCATCGACATGAACCTGGAAGTCCTCGGCCGTACGGCTGCCCAGTACCTGTTCGCCGCGATCGACGGCCGAGTCGCCTTGGGGGTGCATCGCATGCCCTGCAGCCTGACGGTCCGTGAATCGACCGTGAGCCGTTGACGTACTCCTTGCGCACCATGCGTCACAACGTCCGGCGAACGAACCGCTGCCGCGCGGCGATCGCAGGGCCGGCGGTCCCGGTCGTGGCTACGGTGAGCGCCGGAGCGCAGGTGAAGTTTCCCTGGGAAACTTCATTGGTGGCGTCCTCCACGAGTACGAACATGCGGCATGACCTGTACGGACGGGGATTCAGCAAGGCAACCCCCGATTGACATGATGATGTAGTCATGGTGTCATCGAGTCATGTTGTACAGCACTCCGGCGCTGGACGCCGACGACCACCGCGTCCTGGCGGAGATCGAGGAGATGCGGCGCAATCTGCGGCATCAGCTGCGTGCGCAGCCACGGTGGTCGGGGCAGTTGCGGCGAAACCTGACGGCGCGGGCGATCGCCGGGTCGAACACGATCGAGGGCTACGCCGCGACCGTGGACGATGTCGAGGCGCTGATGGCCGGCGAGGAGCCGCTGGAGACCGCAGACCGTACCCGGGTGGAGCTGGAGGGCTACCAGCGTGCGATGACCTACATCCAGGCCCTTGCGGATGCCGGGTCGGAGTTCCGGTACGACGCGGGCCTGCTTGGCGGACTGCACTTCATGCTCCAGGGACACCACCTCGACAAGCGCCCAGGCCGCTGGCGGGACGGGCCGGTGTATGTCACCAGCCCCGACGACCCGCTCGTACCCGCCTACACCGCCCCCGATGTCGAACACGTCCCGGGGCTGATGACGGAGCTGATCGACTGGCTCAATGACGGCGACCTGGACGCGCCCGTGCACGTGCGCGCATCGATGGCGCATCTGAACCTGGTCAACGTCCACCCGTGGAAGGACGGAAACGGGCGCATGTCCCGCGCCTTGTCCACGCTGGTGTTCGCCCGGGAGGCCGAGCAGATGCTGCCGCCGGAGTTCTCCAGCATCGAGGAGTGGCTGGGCCGCGGTCAGAACACCTACGCCTACTACCAAGTCCTCCAGCAGGTCGGTGGCCCGAAGTGGAGTCCCGGACGCGACACGCATCCGTGGATCCGGTTCTGCCTCGGCGCCCACCACCGCCAGGCCCAGCAGGCCCAGCGCCGCACCGACTTGATTGCCCGCGCCTGGATCAACCTGGGCGAGGCCACCGCCGCTGACGGCCTGGACGAACGCGTTGTCTACGCCCTGCTTCCCGCCTTCTGGGGCTCAAAGGTCCGCCGCACCGTCTACCAGCAGGACGCCGACCTTTCCGACCAGCAGGCCATCCGCGACATCCGCGATCTGGTCCGCATCGGCTGGCTGGCCCCACACGGCAAGGCCCGCGCCCGTCACTACGGCCCTGGTCCGCGCCTGGACGCCGCCCAACAGGAGGTCCGCCAGTCCTTGGAGCCGTTCGCTGACCCCTACCGGCCCAGCTGACCGTCGGGTTCCGCGACCGGTTCGCCGACGCAGCGGGTACGACCACCGTCCGGGTCCCTCCCACCTCCTTGCCACTCGCTCACCGCCGACAGACGCAGCAGAGCGAACGCATGCGCCACGCACAGGCAGGCCAGTCGCATCAGCACGATCGATCATGCCGCCGCGGCCGTCGGCAATCACGCCAGAGCACCGACCCGAGCGGCCGGCGTCAAGATCCCATATACCCCGCGAAGCGGTGCCGGGACCGAGGACGAGGAATGCAGCCTCCTCCGCGGTCGCCGCCCGAGGGGTGCGGTCGGCTTCGTGCCGTAGAGAGGGGGTGCCGGTGACCTCGGCCCACTGAGCGAAGGCACGGGCCTTGCGCTCGAGCAGTGTGGCGCGGAGCGCCAGGTCAGGTTCCGTGTGCTGCTGGTAGGCGCGGAACGCATCCCCGAGGTCGATGAGTTCTTCGCGCAGCGCATCGGGCTGCGGGTTGTCGGGGACGATTCGCTGCGCGATCTTCCCTCTCTTCCTCGTCTCCTCGGATGTCCCACAGGCGGCGGCGCGGGCCCGGGGCGCCGCAGTGGGCTCGTGGGCCGGGACGGCGGCCTCCGCGGCGGGGAGGTGGCCGGAGAACACCGCGGCCGCAGCATCAGGTGCCGGCGCTCATCGTGCTGCCCCCGGGGACACAGCGGGGCGCGGTGGTGGGGCTGCGGCAAGGACGCGGCAACCGGCAGTGGCGGCTGCGCAGCACGTGCAGGTTTCCGTAATCCGCCGCACTCGCCCGGGCCGGTCCGCATACACGAACAAAACCGCCGGTCCGCCGCACCGTCCCTACTGTCGGATGCCAGCGCAGTCGGTGGTGCGGCAGCCGCACCAGGCCGCCCCGCGCGGCCCACCGTCCGCGCGCAGGTGCGCCAGGTGCATGTTGACGTGCGCGACCGCGGCCTTGCGCCCCTGAGCAGCGCTGGTACAGCGCATGTCGGGACAGCCCGAGCGGGGAACACGTGAGGCGCACCGTGCTGGCGGAGGGGCGGCGGTAGGGGTCCAACCGCACCGTCCGCACACGCCCCGCGACGCGATCCTGCGGCGTGAGGCCTCCACCGCCATGTCGCTTCCGGCGTTACGTGATCCGTTGTCCAGGCATCTCTCATGATCGGGGACACCCACCCGATCACCGACGACCGCCATGCAGCGACGGGCCTCTTGGGGCTCAGGCATTCCCATCGGCCTTCTGGGGGCATTCCTGGAGAATCCAGTCGAGCCGAGACAATCTCGCAGATCAGGGCCGGCCGGCGACATCGGGGGAACAACCGGGGAGGTCCCGGAGGTGAGGGCGACGACGCCCCCGGCAAACAGTGACAGGAATGTGAGACGCGATCCCCCACATGGAGCAAAAAGAGCGCCTCTGACCTGGTCATTTAACTTGATCACTAGAATCAACCTAGGATTCTACTGGCGATTCGTGCAGGCCGGCGCCACCGCCCGGTTCGGCGGAACCTACGACGGCCGTCACGCCGGCCGTCACGCAGGCCGTCCCCGGACGGTGTACCCATGGGGGTTGACTGGTCCGGAACGCGGGGCTTCATCGCGCCACCGCCGGCGTCGGGCCGAAAGCGTCAGCAAGGCTGGTCAGGATGGAGCCGGACCAACTGCTGTCCCCGAACACGCTGACCGGCATGGCGAGCACGCCGCACTCATGCCGGAGCGTCTCCGCCGGGATTCCAACCGGGAAGAAGTAGTTGCCGGGACACGTCCGGCTCGCCGTGGGAATGGCCCCGAGCACCTCGTCCGGCAACCGTTCGAACAACCGCTCAGCCCGTGCGGCCAGTGCGTCGACGACCTGCCGGGGCACGTCGCTGTGCTCGGTCAGCAGGCGGTCGGCGAGCCTCAGCTGCGCCGGCGCCGGCGGAACGGCCCGGAACGCTTCGGCCAATGCGGCTTGCGCCGGATCCAGCAGGACCACGCCGAATGTGCGTGGCCACAGCCATCCCTTGGTGACCGAATGCAGGAGGACCGCGCGACCGGTGTCCAGCAGTCGCCGTGTGCCGGCAGCGAACGGGGCTCCCAGGTCGTAGACGCTGTCGATCAGCAGGCGGCGGCATGGTGATTCCCGCAACCACGACATCACCGCGGCGCACTCGGCATCGGACAGGTACCGGCCGAGCGGCTTGCTGGGGTTGGCGAGCAGCAGGTATTCGGGCCGGTCGTCCGCCGGCGATCTCGGCAGGGCCGGCGCCGGCAGCGTCGGGTAGGACGCGGGCGCCAGGCCCGCAGCGCGGGCCAGCTCGAAGTAGACCGGGTACACGTCGCTGGGCAGCCACAACCGCGCTTGCACGGCGCGCAGCCAGTGGAACACCACGCCGAGCCCGTGACGGACCCCTCGGCAGACCATGGCGCGGCCGGACCACTCTTCCGGCAGCTCGAAGCGCCGCAGCCAGGCACGGGCGAGATCGCACCGGTGCACCGTAGTCATGTCGGGCGCCGGTTCCGGTCGCATCGGAGCAAGCGCCCGGTACACGTTGGTCTCGGCGGCATCGAGAAGGGACGAACCAGCGATGAGTTGCCGGTGCCGGAATTCCTGGAACTCCTCGAACCTCATGCCGTCGCACCTTCCGGCACGATCTCGCTGGCCCGGTCTTCCAGGGAGGCGTAGCAGCGTCCGTCGGCCATGACGTTCCAGCTGCGTGCGATCCCATGGGAGCGTTCCCAGAGCAGGCTGGGTTCGGTGTAAGCGGCGATCCGCATCGGCCGGCCGTCCCAGCTGCCGTGATAGACCGGCGCACCCCAGGGCAGGCGGCTCGCCGGTTCGAAGCCGTGCTGCTCGGCGAAGCGGGTGACGACGGACAGCGACACCTGGTGCTCTCGGCTCCAGCGGTTGGCGGCGCGTTCGAAGTAGAGCGACTCAGTGCTGGTGGAGACGTAGAGTTCCTTGAAGCAGACTTCCTCGACGCCGAGAGCCGCGGCCCACGAAAGGTAGTCGGCGACGCCGGCCGCGTCGGCCACGCCCCCGTGCTGGAGTACGCAGATCAGCCTCATCCGCAGCCCCGGCCAGCGGTCACGTTCCCTACGCCAGGTGTTGATCACAGAGCTCACCGGCGTGCGCAACATCATCAGCCGGTCGCTGACGGCGTCGTCCTGATGGTGCCGGGAGACCGCCAGCACGCTCAGGCCTGCGGCGCTCAGGGCTGCCAGCCGGCCGGCCCGGTCGGCGTGCTGACCCTTCGCCAGGGTGTGCGCGTTGGTGATGAGCACGACCTTCGGGAAGGCCGCCGAGGAGGCGGACACCAGCCGTAGCAGCTGTTCCAAGGGTATGAGCGTGGGCTCTCCGCCGCCGGTGATCACTGCCCGCTCGGCACCCGCCGCTCGGGCGCGCTCCAGCCAGTGGGCGACCGCGTCCCACGGGACCCGGGCCGGCGCTTGGTCGCTGGAGATCGAAGCCGAGGAGAAGCAGAACGAACACCGGGCTTGGCAGGCGGCGGCGACCGGCAGAAGCGAAACCGAGCGCGGTCGCATGTCGGCGTAGCGGCGCTGTGCCGATGGGTGCAGACGCAGGGAAGCCGCCATGGCATCCTCGACGGTTGTCGGGCGCAAAGTGAACTCGTCGCCCACGTGGTCGAGCTCGTGGACGGCTGACAACCGGATGTGAGCCTCACGCAGTTCCATGCCGAGGCCTGTCGACACGTTGGGCACCAACTTGTCCGGTTCCACCGTGGTTTCCAGCACCAGCAGCCGGTCGCCCGGTATGGCCAGACGGTCCAGCAGGCGGCGCGCCTTGCCGATGCCGATTCCCAACTCCGCACGGGTCAGCAGGTGGAACCGGTCGGGAAAGGTACTCTCCGGAATCCCCGCCTTACCGTAAGCGAAGGCGTACTTGTCGAAGCCCTTCGCGAAGTTCGACAGCACGATGACGTGGAAGCGCTGGTCGCCATGATTCATCCCGTCATCATGCATGGCGAAGGAGGAGGAAGACGCGGTTACTGCGGAGACGAAGGAGCGAGTGGTTCGTGCAGGAAGCGGTGCCACTCGAGGAGGGCGCCGTCGCGGAGTCGTAGCTGGTGGAGTACGTACGCGCCGGATTTCTGCACGGCCCAGCCGGGAAGCAGGGTGTGGTTCTTCAAGCGGGGGTCCTCGGCCAGTGGGTGGGGCGTGCGCAGCCCGTGGGCGATCATGGCCTGGAACCCGGCGTCCCAGTGCGCCGGACCGGTAGGCGCCCCGGGCCCCCGGGCGTCGATGATGCCGCGCGCGTGATCAACCACCGCCTCGTTCACCGCCACCTGGAACCGACGGAAGTCATCGGCCGTGGCACTCCCGGACCGCCTGATCCGGATGTCCCGTGAGCGCTGCTCGGCATGCAGGTAGCGGCGCACCCGGTAGCAGCTCATCGTCTTCCCCCCGTCCGCACCAGGGTTCTTCTCGCGCACCCACGCCTCAATGGCCATCACGTCGCGCAGCGGGATGCGTATGGTGCGCCCCCAGGGCAGTGGCCAGAGCCGGCGCGTGATGCTCAGGGTGTGTCCGTCGAAGGTCAGCCGGACGGACAGGGTCGACGCGGTCAGCGGATGGCGGACGGGCGGCTCACTCACCCCGTCGGGATTCGTCATGACCGCAAGTGTGACCGGTGAAGGCCCTTTGGCCGTCCGGTGTCGGGCGTTGCAGGCGGCACCGTCACCGCAGCATCGATCCGATCATGGCCGCCCATGATCCGCCTGGACAGGCCCTGCTAGGGGCCCACCTGTCGCCAGTCCGTCACAGGGCCGGGGTTTGTGTGGTCCACAGGGGTGACCCAGAAGGCTTTGCCGAGTTCGGCGCTGAACTGGGCGCCTGTCCGGCCGTCCCCCGAGGAGCGGCCCGTGAGGCGGCGGCCGATCCATGGGAGCAGGTGCTGCCGGGCGAAGCGGGCGTCCGCGACGCGGCGGGCGGCCCAGCCCGGGGGCGGGGTGGCCGGCATCGGCATGTGCCACTCGGTGTCCTCGGGGTCGTGGCCGAGGGTCTGCCAGACGGCCTCGGCGACCCGGCGGTGCCCCTCCGGCGTCAGGTGCAGCCGGTCGACGTCCCACATGCGCGGGTCGCCGAGCGACGCGGCGCCGTACAGGTCGACGACGAGCGCGCCGTGCCGCTCCGCCAGCTCCTCGACGCATACGAACAGCTCCTCCATGCGCGGCCGGAACCGCTCCAGGACGGGCCCCTGCCGGCCCGGGCTGCGCATCAGGACCAGATGTTTGCAGGCCGGGGCGAGCTGCTCCACGGCCTCCGTGAGCAGGCCCTTGACCCGGCCCATGTCGCACTTGGGGCGCAGGGTGTCGTTGAGGCCGCCGACCAGGGTGATGACGTCGGCGCCCATGGCCGCCGCCACCGGCACCTGCTCGTCGACGATCTGTCCGATGAGCTTGCCGCGCACGGCGAGGTTGGCGTACCGGAAGCCGGGGGTGCGGGCGGCCATCCGCGCGGCGAGGAGGTCCGCCCAGCCCCGGTAGGAGCCGTCGGGCAGCAGGTCCGACATGCCTTCGGTGAAGGAGTCGCCGATCGCGACCAGGCTGGTGTGTGTGGGGTTCGTCTGCATGGCGACACAGATGGTAGCCCGAGTCCCATACCCAGCGGTCGGTCACCTCTCCTCAGGCCTGCTGCCCGAACAGCTCCCGCAGCACGTCCTCCATGGTCACCAGGCCGGCCAGCCGCCCGTCGGAGCCGAGTACGGCCGCCACATGCGTACGGCTGCCGCGCATCGCGGTGAGGACGTCGTCCAGCGGTGTCGCCTCCCGCACCCGTGCGATGGACCGCATGTCCTGCGGCCGGAACGGCACGTCCTGCGGCGAGGCGTCGAGAGCGTCCTTGACATGCAGGTAACCGACGATCCGGCGCCCCTCGTCCACCACCGGGAAACGGGAGAACCCGGACTCGGCCGCCAGACGCTCCAGCCCCTCCGGGGTGATGCCCACGCGCGCGTGGACGACCCGCTCCAGCGGCAGGACGACATCGCGCACCGGGCGCCGGCCCAGCTCCAGGGCGTCGTGCAGCCGCTCCTGGGCGCGGTCGTCGATGAGGCCCGCCTCGCCGGCGTCCCGCACGATCTGAGCCAGCTGGGCGTCCGAGAAGGCCGCGGCGACCTCGTCCTTCGTCTCGATCCGCAGCAGCTTCAGCAGGCCGTTCGCGAAGGCGTTGATCGCGAAGATCACCGGGCGCAGCGTCCGCGCCAGGGTGACCAGCGGCGGGCCCAGCAGCAGTGCGCTGCGTACCGGCTCGGCGAGCGCGATGTTCTTCGGCACCATCTCGCCGAGCAGCATGTGCAGATAGGTGGCGAGGGCGAGCGCGATCACGAAGGACACCGCGTGTCCGGCGCTCTCGGGCACGCCCACCGCGTGGAACACCGGCTCCAGCAGGTGCGCGATGGCCGGTTCGGCGACCACACCGAGGATCAGCGTGCACAGCGTGATGCCGAGCTGCGCCGCCGCCATCAGCGCGGACACGTGCTGCAGCCCCCACAGCACGCTCTTGGCACGCCGGTCGCCCTGATCGGCGTAGGGCTCGATCTGGGAGCGGCGGACGGAGATCAGCGCGAACTCGGCGCCGACGAAGAACGCGTTGACGACGAGGGTCGCCAGGGCGATCAGCAGCTGGACGGCGGTCACTTCCCGGCCTCCTGTTCAAGACTTCCGGACGACGCGGCGGGCGGCGCGTGCAGCAGCACGCGCGCGGCGCGGCGACCGGAGGCGTCCACGACGTCCATCCGCCAGCCGGCGACCTCGACGGTGTCGCCCACGGCCGGTATCCGGCCCAGCTCGGCGGCGACGAGACCGGCGAGCGTCTCGTACGGACCCTCCGGGGCGTGCAGGCCCACGCGTGCGAGCTGGTCGGTGCGGGCGGCGCCGTCGGCCGAGTACAGGGCGCGTCCGTCGTCGTCCGTGCCCGCGGGCGCCAGATCGGGCGTCTCGTGCGGGTCGTGCTCGTCACGGACCTCGCCGACGACCTCCTCGACGATGTCCTCCAGCGTCGCCACGCCCGCCGTGCCGCCGTACTCGTCGATGACGACGGCCATCGTCCGCTTGCCGGACAGCCGGTCCAGCAGCCGGTCCACGGTCAGCGACTCGGGTACGAGCAGGGGCTCGCGCATGATCTCCGAGACGGGCACGCGCACCCGGCGCTCCGCCGGGATCGCCAGCGCGTCCTTGATGTGCGCGGTGCCGACCACCGCGTCGAGGCCGCCGCGGTACACGGGGAACCGGGACAGGCCCGTCGCCCGGGTCGCGTTCGCGACGTCCTCGCAGGTCGCCGTCGCGTCCAGGGCGATGACCTGGACACGCGGCGTCATCACGTTCTCCGCGGTCAGGTCGGCCAGGTTCAGCGTGCGCACGAACAGCTCCGCGGTGTCCGCCTCCAGGGCGCCCTCCCTGGCGGAGTGCCGGGCCAGGGCCGCGAGTTCCTGCGGGCCGCGCGCGGCGGCGAGTTCCTCGGTGGGCTCCAGTCCGAAGCGGCGCACGACGTGGTTCGCGGTGTTGTTGAGGTGACTGATGAACGGGCGGAAGGCGGCGCTGAACCAGCGCTGCGCGTTGCCCACGGTCTTGGCGACCGCCAGCGGGGAGGAGATCGCCCAGTTCTTCGGCACGAGTTCGCCGACGACCATCAGGAACACCGTCGACAGGGCCGTGCCCAGCACCAGGGCGACCGAACTCGACGTGGTGGCCGACAGGCCGAGCGACTGAAGCGGCCCGGCGATCAGCTTGGCGATCGACGGCTCGGACAGCATGCCGACCACCAGGTTGGTGACGGTGATGCCGAGCTGGGCGCCGGAGAGCTGGAAGGTGAGGTTCCGTACGGCCTTGAGGGCCCCGGCGGCACCGCGCTCGCCGCGCTCCACCGCCCGCTCCAGTTCGCTGCGCTCGACCGTGGTCAGCGAGAACTCGGCGGCGACGAAGGCGCCGCACGCGAACGACAGCAGGATCGCCACCAGGAGCAGCAGCACTTCGGTCATCGGGTCACCTCCGTCCCAGGATCGGACAGGGCGGGAAGGAACGCGCGATGTCGCGTGCGGGTACTGGGAGGCTCGCCCATGGGCGGACGCTCACACCTTTCACAAGTCGTCAGGGGGCCGTACGGACCCGTACGGTCCACCAATGGTAAAGGATCAGCAAAGGGATCTGGTCAGTCGGTGAGCGGCTTCACCCAGCGCCGCCATTTCTCCTCCGGCGCATACCCCGCCGCGCGCCAGGCATGATGCGCTGTCTCGTTGCGGGTGAGCACCATCGCGTCCCCGCGCCGCCCGCCCAGCCGTACGAACCGCTCCTCGGCGGCGGCCAGCAGCGCCGAGCCGATGCCCCTGCGGCGCCACTGCGGGTGCACCGCCAGCCGGTACAGATGGCACCGCCACCCGTCGAACCCGGCGATCACCGTCCCCACCAGCTCACCGTCCTGCTCCGCGAGGATCAACGCCTCCGGGTCCCGGGCGACCAGCCGCTCCACCCCGCTCGGGTCGTCGCTGATGCTCGTGCCCTCGGCGGCGGCCTTCCAGAAGGCGAGGACGGTGTCCAGTTCGTCGGGCGTCGCGGCCCGTATCCGCAGATCAGACATGCGGCGATCCCATCACGGGCGGCGCACCGCGGCGCGGAATTCCAGAATCCGGACGGTCGCCGGCCCGCATCCCGGCGTCGACCGGAGCGAACGCCTCCCTTTACGGCCGCCCCTGAGGAGTCCGCCGCAGCGGCTCCAACTCCTCGACCGTGCACCGCAGATGAGCGACCCGCTCGCCCGGAGAGCCCCACGGCGGCCCGCCGCCTCGTGTCGGTGGCCCCGGCGGCCTGTGGCACGCCACTCGTCGGCGGGCCCGGGGCAGCTCAGGCCGGCGCCGAAACGGAACGGACGCGGCATGAACTCTCCTCAGCCGCAAGAGACGTGAGTCTGCGCCGGGATTCCACCCCGTCCGTCACTCGTGAGCGATCGCCGCCAGCACGTTCATCCGGGAGGCACGCAACGCCGGCAGCAGCGCCGCCACGACGCCGACGACCGCCGAGCCCACGACGACCGCGACGATCGTGCCCCACGGGATCGCGAGGGCCTTCAGGCCCTGCAACTCCAGCACCTGCTGTATGCACACGCCCCACACCAGGCCGAGCGCCAGCCCCAGCACCGCGCCGAACACCGCGATCACCACCGACTCCAGCCGGATCATCCGGCGCAACTGCCGCCGGGCCAGCCCGATGGCGCGCAGCAGCCCGATCTCCCGGGTGCGCTCCACCACCGACAGCGCCAGCGTGTTGACCACGCCGAGCACCGCGATGACGATCGCGAGCCCGAGCAGTGCGTACACCAGGTACAGCAGGACGGCGATCTGGTCGTGCACCAGCTTCTTGTAGTCCGCCTGGTCACGGGCCTGCACCTGCGGATACGCGTCGAGCGTCCTGTCCAGTCGGGGGCGCAGCCGGTCGGCCGTCGTGCCGGATTTCGCGTTCACGTACAGCGCGGAGTCCTGCCCGCCCGGCACATACTTCTCGACGGTCGCGATCCCGAAGAACAGGCCGCCCTGCGTCCCGAACCCCTCGGCGGAGTCCTGGTCGGTGAGCGCGCCGACCTTCAGCGACGTCGTCCGGTCGCCGGGGAACTCCACCGGCAGCACGGTGCCGAGCCGCACCCCGTGGTCCTTGGCGAAGTCGACGTCCATGCCGATGGCGCCGGCGGCCAGCGCGGCCGCCGAGTCCCCCTGCACGTAGGTGACATGCGCGACGTCGTCGATCCGATCGTCGTAGCCGGTGGCGGTCGTCTTGATCCGCTTGCCGTCGGGCAGCCGTACGGCGATCGGCGCGAACCGCTGCCGTACGACGAGGCCGACGCCCTCGGTGCCGCGCACGGCGCCCGTGACCTCTTTGGAGAACGGGGTGAACTTGGCGTTCTGGATGACGAAGTCGGCGCCCAGCGTCCGGTCGATCTGCTGGTCGAAGGACTTGGACATGGAGGCGCTCGCCACCGACATCCCGCCCACCAGGGCGAGGCCCACCATCAGCGCGGCGGCCGTGGCGCCCGTACGGCGTGGATTGCGCAGCGCGTTGCGCTGGCTCATCCGGCCGACGGAGCCGAACAGCGCCGGGAAGGCGCCGCCGAGGACACGGATCACCGGACGCACCAGGAGCGGGCCCGCGACGACGGTGGCGATGAGCGTGAGGACCACGCCCAGGCCCAGCAGGGAGGCCGCCGACGCCGTCTTCGAGGAGGACACGCAGCCCACGAGCGCGGCCACGCCCAGCGCCCCGACGACCGCGCCGACCGCCGCGCGCACCTTCAGCGGCCGGCCCACCCCGGCGATGTCCGCGTCCGCCAGCGCCGCCATCGGCGACACGGTCCCGGCGCGCCGGGCCGGCAGGTAGGCCGCCACGAAGGTGACACCGACGCCGACCACGTACGCCGCCACCGGGGTCGCCCAGCCGACGACCATCTCCGTGGTCTTCAGGTTCATGCCGAACGCGCTCATCAGCTTGATCAGCCCGGCCGCGAGGCCGATGCCGGCGGCGAGACCGAGCGTCGAGCCGACGACGCCGAGCAGCACCGCCTCGGTGAGCACCGAGCGCCGCACCTGACGCCGGTCGGCGCCCAGGGCGCGCAGCAGGCCCAGCTCACGGGTGCGCTGGGCGATCAGCATCGAGAACGTGTTGACGATCAGGAACACGCCGACCAGGACGGCGATCCCGGCGAAGCCGAGCATCACGTACTTGATGACGTCGAGGAACCCGCCCAGGGCCTGCGCCGACGACTTGGCCTGCTCGTCGGCGGTCTTCACGTCGTAGGGCCCGGCGCCGACCGCTGCGGCGACGCGCTGCTTGAGCACCGTGTCGTTCACGCCGTCGGCGGCGTCGACGGAGATGCTCGTGGCCCTGTCCGCCGAGCCCAGGAGCTTCGTGGCAGCCGTCCCGGGGTCGAGAAAGACCAGGGCCGCGCCCGGGTTGGTGGTGGTGAAGGTGGCGATGCCGACGATCTTCACTTTGAACGAGCCCGGCTGGGCCATCACGGTGAGCGTGTCGCCGATCCTCACATGCTTCTTGTCGGCGGTGTCGGCGTCCAGCATGGCCTCGCCGGCGCCGTGCGGGGCGTGGCCGTCGGTCAGCTTCACGGGGCTGCGGTCGGTGAGGTACCAGTCGGTGGCGATGGTCGGCGCGCCCGTGGTGGGTCCGACGGACTTGTTCGCGTTGTCGACGACCGTGATGTTCTCCACGCTCACGTCCGGGTGGGCCGACGCGACCCCGTTCACGCGGGCCAGCTGCCCGGCGAGGGAGGCGGGCATGGTCTGGACCGCGCCGGTCGGCACGGAGGAGCTCAGGTCGTCCTTGGGCTTGACCGTCACATCCGCCGCCGTCGAGGCGAAGAGCCGGTCGAAGGTGCGCGTCACGGTGTCGGAGAAGATCAGGCTGCCCGCGACGAACGCCACCGACAGGACGACGGCGAGCGCCGACAGCAGCAGCCGGCCCTTGTGCGCGAGAAAGCTTCGCAGTGTCGCCTTGAGCACCGGGTCAGTCCTTCTCGGGGGCGCCGTCGACCAGCGCGCGGCTGACGTCGACACCGGGGGTCAGAGGGTTTCCCGTGGAGAAAAGGCGCATTCGCTCCAGTACCGCCTCCGCCGTGGGCTGTTCCATCTCGTCCACGATGCGCCCGTCCGCGAGGAAGAGCACCAGGTCGGAGTGGGCGGCGGCGCCCGGGTCATGGGTGACCATGACGACGCTCTGGCCGAGATCGTCCACGGCCTGGCGCAGAAAGGCGAGCACCTCCAGGCCCGCCCGCGAGTCCAGATTGCCGGTCGGCTCGTCGGCGAAGATCAGCTCGGGCCGGGAGGCGAGCGCCCGGGCGCATGCCACGCGCTGCTGCTGGCCCCCGGACAGCTGCGACGGCCGGTGTTTCAGCCGGTCCCGCAGGCCCAGCGTGTCGATCACCTGGTCCAGCCACTTCTGGTCCGGTTTCTGACCGGCGATGTCCATGGGCAGAGTGATGTTCTCGGCCGCGTTGAGCGTCGGGATCAGGTTGAACGACTGGAACATGAACCCGATCCGGTCCCGCCGCAGCCGGGTCAGCTCCCGTTCCTTCAGCCCCGTGATCTCTGTGTCGCCGAGCCACACCTGACCGGCCGAGACGGTGTCGAGGCCGGCCAGACAGTGCATCAGGGTGGACTTCCCCGAGCCGGACGGTCCCATGACGGCGGTGAAACGGCCGCGCGCGATGTCCACGTCCACCGAGTCCAGGGCGAGCACCGTGGTCTCGCCCGAGCCGTACGCCTTGGTCAGGCCGCGGGCGCGGGCCGCGATCCGGTCGGCCAGGGCCAGGCCGGGGGCGTGCTCCGCAGCAGGTGTGGACAAGGCTTCCTCCTCGCTCGCGTGGACGGGCCGACTACGCGTCGGCACTCCTCCTGGCCGAGCGTAGTGTGACCCGGCGCACACCGCGCATTCCTTTTTGATTCCCGGCCGCCCTTGCGGCTGCTAGCATCCCGGCGCTAGCGTCGAGGTATGGCGAAGACCCAGCTGAACGTACGCGTCGACGAGGGCACGGCCCGGGCCGCCCGCGAGCGCGCCACGGCGCGCGGCATGAGCGTCAACCGCTACATAGAAGAGCTGGTCAGACAGGACGCCGGGGAAATCGGTCATACGTTCGTCGAGGCGGCCAGTGACTTCATGAAGCAGTACGAGGCCGTCTTCGTGGAGGAGTTCGGCGCGGAGCGCGAGGGCGGCAGCCGCGGCACGGGTACGCACGAGGTCGGTACCCGCGAGGCCGGTACGCGCGAAGGTCGCCGCTGATCCCTTGAGCGACCTTCGCATCGACCTCGCCTGGCTCCTCATGCTCGCCGAACAGAACACCCCGGGGGACCCCCAGGTCACCGACTGGGGGGCACTGGTCGCGGCCGTGGCACGCCACCAGGCCGAGATATTCGACGTCCCCGTCTATGACGACCCGCAGGCCCGCGCCGCCGCCCTGCTCCAACTCCTCATCCATGTCCCCGCGTTGGAGCGCTCCAACGCCCTGTTCGCCTGCGCCGTCGCATACGCCTATCTCGTCGCCAGCGGCCTGAAGGTCGCCACCTCGCCCGAACAGGTCCGCGACCTGGCCCGGCTGGTGAAGGACGGGCAGACGTCGGTGTCCGACATCGCGCAGGAACTGCGCCAGTGGAGCCTGTGAGGCCTGTGAGGCCTGTGAGGCCTGTGCGGGCGGTGAGGTCTGTGGGGCCTGTGCGGGCGGTGAGGCCTCAGCCGGGTGCGTCGGGCCGCCGGGCGGTACCGGTCACGCAGTAGGAGAACGGCAGCCGCGGGCCCTTCTCCGGCAGCAACAGCCGTCCGTACGGGCCGAGTTCGAACCCGGCCTCGCGCAGCGCGCCGACCGCGTCACGGGTGAGCCGGCAGCCGCCGGCCAGGTGCGGCCACACCGTACGGTCCAGCGCGCGCTGGGTGAACCGCATCACCCGGCCGCCGCCCGGCCCGTGTTCGAGGAACCGCACCTCGCTGCCGGGCCGCAGCACCCGCCGCAGCTCGGCCAGGGCGCGTGGCACGTCCCGCACACTGCACAGCACCAGCGAGAGCACCGCCGCGTCGAAGGCCTCGCTCTTGACCGGCAGGGCCTCGGCGATGCCCGGCACGACGTCGACCGGGACCTCGGCGCGCAGAGCGGCCTCCAGCGCCGCCTGCCGCATCCCGCGCTCGGGTTCGATCGCGACGACCTCCGAGACGGCGCCGGGATAGTGCGCGAAGTTGAGCCCGTTGCCCGCGCCGATCTCGATGACCCGGCCGGAGAGTCCGGCGAGCAGCCGGTCGCGCACACCGGCGAGACCGGCCCGGGTCTCCGCGGCCGCGCCCAGCCTGGCGTAGCAGCGGGCGAACAGCGGATGGTGGACGGGATCACCGAGCACCTTGCCGGAGCCGGAGCCGGTGGAGCACAGTCGCATGGCGACCTCCCGGGCAGGATGGGCCTACCTGGATTCTCCCCCGCGCGGGCCCGTCGCACCCCCGCTGTTCCGTCGCGTGCGGCTACTGGATGAAGTCGCGCACCCGTTCGTACACGCCGTGGTCGTTGTTCATCTCGTCGTGCGAGATGCACCCGACGCCGACATTGGTGGCCCCGCTCAGCAGCGCCGAGGAGTCCGGGTCGACGGCGGCGTCGCAGTTCGACCAGTAGGCCGCGTAGTTCACGCTGCCCGGGGTCTCGTCACCGGAGTTGAGCGCGGTGACGAAAGAGCTGCCGGTGACCATCTCGGCGCAGGAGGTGTACAGCCAGCTGCACCACGCGGCGACCGACGTGCCGTGGTTGGTGCCGGCGACGGAGACGAAGTCGTCCACGTACGCCGTCCCGCCGAGGTTCTTGAGGTAGTAGCGGGAGCTGAGCGCGCCCATGGAGTGGACGACGACGTCGACCTTGCTCGCGCCGGTTCTCGCCAGCACGTTCTTGATCTCGGTGGCCAGCTGCGAGGCGGTGGTGGCGTTCGACTGGGACCAGCTGTAGGTCCACGCGTCGAGCTCGGAGGCCGCGTAGCCGTCGGCCTTGAAGTCGGCGACCCAGTCGTCCCAGCTGCTCGACGAGCTGCTGATGCCGTGCACGAAGACGATCGGGTTGTGGGTCGCCGCGTGGGCTGTGGGGGCGGAGAAGGACAGTGACAGCAGGAGCGAAGAGACCACGGCCGAGAGAGCCGCGGCGATGCGACGCTTGGGGCGCTGCATGATGCCTCCTGAAACGGGTGGGGTTGCCAGGAGTGTCCGGCGGGTCTACGCGCGCCGCATCGGTGAAATCGCCGGTCTTTACGGTTCAAGTAACCCGCCAGTAACGTCAGTTGTGTGGTGACACCGGTGAACCCCCCACCTCTTGACCGCACTTCGCCACCGACGCCCCCGGACGCGGGTCCGCGCCCGGCCTCGGCGCTGCCGGACGGCGTCCGCGTGCGCGTGCTCCGGCTCGTATACGGCGATCCGCGCGCCGCCGCCGAACTCGCGGCGCGTCTGACCGAACGGCAGCGGGCCGGCCTCGACCCACTGCCGACCGAACCCGCCGAGCTCGCTCCGGCCCTGCTGCGGGGCTACCGCCGGGAGATCCGCGCCCTGCCCGAGGACACCCGGCTGCTGCTACTGCTGGCCGCCGCGGACCAGTACCCGGTCGCCACCCACGCCTTCCTGCGGGCCGTGGCCGCCGCCCGCCTCGACACCCGCCCCCTGGAGGCGGCCGAGACGGCCGGTCTCGCCCACGCCACGGCCGGCGGCGTCGGCTTCCGCGACGCCTGGACCCGGATCGCCGCGTACGAGACGGCCGTTCCGGCCGACCGGCGCGACGTCCACCGACTGCTCGCCCGCGTCCTGCACGGGCCGGCGGAGACGCCCCGGCGGTCCTGGCACCGGGGCGCGGGCGCGCTCGGCCCGAGCGCGCGGCTCGCCGCGGAACTGACGGCGGCGGCCGCCCAGGCACGCGCCGCCGCAGACCCGGCCCTCTCGGGCGCCCTCGCCGAACGCGCCGCCGCGCTCTGCGCGGACCCCCGCGAACAGTCCCGCCTCCTCGCCGACGCGGCGACCGACGCCTGGCACTCGGGCGACGGCGACCGCTCCCGCACCCTCGCCGCCCGCACGCACTCGGACGCCCTCACCGGCATCCTCGCCCTGCGCACGGGCAACGCGACGGAGGCCTTCGACGCCCTGCTGGCAGGCGCGGCCCGCACGCGGCGCGCCGGCGGCGCCGTCCCCCCGGCGCCCCGCGCCCCCGCTGCCCCCGCCCCGGCCTCCCACCTCCTCGCCCGCGCCGCCGAAGCCGCCGTCTACACCGGTGACCTGCGTCGATGTCGTGAAGTGGGGGCGGTCGCCAGGGAGCTGGGAGTGGACCCGCCGGGTGTGTCGGGCGGGCTCGCCGCGGCCGTCGACGGGCGGTACGACGATGCGCGCGTTCTGCTGGAGGCGACCGCCGGACGGTGCGGGCCCGGCGGTGACCCCACCCTTCTCGTCCACGCCGGCATCGCCGCGCTCATGCTCGGCGACCACACCCGCGCCGCCACCGCCACCGTCCGCGCGGCCGCCGCCGCCCGCGCCCGGGGCCTCACCACGGGCGTGTCCCAGGCCATGGAGTTCCGCGCCTACGCCGAGTTCTGGACCGGCCGCCCGCGGGCCGCCGAGACCGCCGCGCTGGACGCCCTGCGGCAGGCGTACGCCACCGGACAGGACAACGGCGCCTGCCATCTCCAGGCCGCCCTGGCGATGTTCGCCGCGCTCACCGGCGACGGCGACCTGTGCCGGGAGCGGGCCGCGGCCGCCCGCTCGTACGCCCTCGCCCACGGGCTGGGCCTGCCCGCCGCCCTCGCACAGTGGGCCCTCGCCTTCCTCGACCTCGGCTCCGGCCGCTACGACGCCGCCGCGACCCGGCTGCGCGCGCTGGCCGCCTCCGGCCCGGGTCACGGCCACCGGGCCATCCGCCACCTCGCCACCCCGCACTATGTCGAGGCCGCCGCCCGCACCGGCGACACCCGCGTCGCCCGTGCCGCGCACGCCGACTACGACCGCTGGGCCCGCGCCGTCGGCAGCCCCGACGACCTCGCCCTCAGCGCCCGCTGCCGGGCCCTGCTCACTCCGGGCGCCGACGCCCTCGACCACTACCGCACGGCCCTCGACCTGCACGCCCAAGGCGTCCGCGCCGTCGAACGCGCCCGCACGGAGCTGCTGTTCGGCAGTGCCCTGCGCCGACTGCGCCGGCGCACCGAGGCCCGCGACCGGCTGCACAGCGCCCTGGCGGCGTTCGACTCATTCGGCGCCCCGCACTGCGCGGAGGCCGCCCGTGCCGAACTCCGCGCACTCGGCGCGCCCGCCGCCACCCCGGCCCGTGGCGGCCGACGCCCGACGACCGACCTGACCGCGCAGCAACTCCTGGTCGCCCGCATGGCCGCCGACGGCGCCACGAACCGCGAGATCGCCGCCCGCCTCGCCCTCAGCCCCCGCACCATCGACCACCATCTGCGCGGCGTCTTCACCCGCCTCGGCATCCGCTCCCGCATCGAACTCGTACGACTGCTCGCGGACGGCGACGACAGGCCCTGAGCGGCCCTAAGCGCCCGAACCGGTCCTCGTCCGGAACGTCTCCGCCTCCCACGTCCCGTCCAGGCGCGATGCCAGCCAACCGGGCGCCGCCGTACGGAAGTCGGCGGGTGCGAGCGCACCCGATCCGGCCGGGAGCGCGCCCAGCAGGGGCGCCCCGGCCACCTCCGGCAGGTCCGCCACGTTGCAACGGGACGCCAGGTCGGGGGAGTCGGGCCAGCTGCCGATCACGACGCCGAGCAACTCCACGCCCCGCCACCGCAGTTCACGGGCCGTCAGTTCCGTGGTGTTCAGCGTGCCGAGCCCGGCCGACGCCACCACCAGCACCGGCGCCCGCAGCGCCTGCGCCGCGTCGGCCAGCGTCCCGCCCGCCTCGTCGAACCGTACGAGCAGACCGCCCGCGCCCTCGACGAGCACCAGGTCGTGGTCCGTCGCCAGCTTCTGGGCCGCTTCCACCACCTCGTACGGCCGCACCGGCGCGAGGCCCGCCCGGCGTGCCGCCGTCGCCGGGGCCAACGGCTCCGGATAGCGGGCGAGTTCGGCCGTCGTGAGCGCCCCCGCGAGCCGTGCGACCTCGTGGGCGTCCCCGGGCTGGTCCGGCCCGACGCCGGTCTGCGCGGCCTTCAGCACGGCCACCGAGCGCCCCGCCGCCAGCGCCGACGCGGCGAGGGCGGCCGTCGTGACGGTCTTGCCGACCTCCGTGCCCGTCCCCGTGATCACCAGGATCGGCATGTTCATCCCTCCCGCGCCGCGGCGCACACCGCGCGCGCGATCCGAGCCACGTCCACGTCACCGGTGACGTAGGGCGGCATCGTGTAGACCAGATCGCGGAACGGGCGCAGCCAGACGCCCTCCCGCACGGCCGCCGCCGTGGCCGCCTTCATGTCCACCGCGTGGTCGAGCTGGACGACTCCGATGGCGCCGAGGACACGGACGTCCTGGACGCCCGGGATGTCGAGGGCGGGGGCCAGCCCGTCCCGCAGCCCGGTCTCGATCCGCTTGACCTCCGCGAGCCAGTCCTGTCCGAGCAGCAGTTCGATGGAGGCGCAGGCGACGGCGGCGGCGAGCGGATTGCCCATGAACGTCGGCCCGTGCGCCAGCACCGGCACCTCGCCCCGCGAAATCCCGTCGGCCACCCGGGACGTGCACAAGGTCGCCGCCATCGTCATATAGCCGCCGGTCAGCGCCTTGCCGACGCACATCACGTCCGGCGTCACCGCCGCGTGCCCCGCCGCGAACAGCGCGCCGGTGCGCCCGAACCCCGTCGCGATCTCGTCGAACACCAGCAGCACGTCGTGCGCGTCGCACGCCTCGCGCAGCACCCGCAGATACGCGGGGGAGTGGAACCGCATCCCGCCCGCGCCCTGCACCACCGGCTCCACGATCACCGCGGCCAGTTCGTCGGCGTGCCGCTCGATCGCCGCACGCAACTGCTCCGCGTACGACTCCTCGTACTCGACCGGCGGCGGGTCCACGAACACCTGCCGGGGCAGGACCCCGGTCCACAGCTCGTGCATCCCGCCCTCGGGGTCGCACACGGACATCGGCTGCCAGGTGTCGCCGTGGTAGCCCCCGCGCCAGGTCAGCAGCCGCTGCTTGCCCGGGCGGCCCAGCGAACGCCAGTACTGCAGGCACATCTTCACCGCGACCTCGACCGACACCGAACCGGAGTCGGCGAGGAAGACATGCTCCAGGCCGTCGGGCGACATGTCGACAAGGAGCTTCGTGAGCCGTACGGCGGGCTCGTGGGTCAGCCCGCCGAACATCACATGGCTCATCCGCCCGAGCTGTTCGCGCGCGGCCTCGTTCAGCACGGGGTGGTTGTAGCCGTGGATCGCCGACCACCAGGACGACATGCCGTCGACCAGCTCACCCGAGCCGTCCGCCAGGCGCAGCCGCACCCCGCTCGCCGACGCGACGACGAGCGGGTCCACCCGGCCGGGCATCGGACCGTAGGGATGCCACACATGCCGCCGGTCGAGCTCCAGCAGTTCGGAGACGGGCAGCTCAGGCATTGGGCGCGAGGTCGGTACCGGCGCCGCGGCGGCGCACGGCGACCAGGTCCGTACGCGGCTCGCTCACCGCGGGAGCCTCAGCCACGGCGGCGGCAGCGCCACCGCACACGCCCCCGCCCTCGTGGGATCCGCAGCCCGCGCTCTCGTGCGCACCGCAGCCGCCGCCCTCGTGGGACCCGCAGCCCCCGCCCGCCGTCACCCGGTGCTCGGGCAGCGTGACCTCGCCCGCGCCCTCCACCTCGAACCCGGCGTCCGCGATCATCTCCAGGTCGGCCTTGCCGGCCTGGCCCTCGGTCGTGAGGTAGTCGCCGAGGAAGATCGAGTTGGCCAGGTGCAGGGCCAGCGGCTGCAGGGTGCGCAGATGGACCTCGCGGCCGCCCGCGATGCGCACCTCGACGTCCGGGCAGACGAACCGGACCATCGCCAGGATCCGCAGACACCGCTGCGGGGTGAGGTTCCACTCCTTGGCCAGCGGGGTGCCCTCGACCGGGATGAGGAAGTTGACCGGCACCGAGTCGGGGTCCAGCGCGCGCAGCGAGAACACCACGTCGACGAGGTCCTCGTCGCTCTCGCCCATGCCGGCGATCAGACCCGAGCAGGCCGACAGGCCGGCCGCGTGCGCCTTGTTGACCGTGTCCACTCGATCGGCGTACGTGTGCGTGGTCGTGATGTCCCCGTACGTCGACTCGGAGGTGTTCAGGTTGTGGTTGTAGGCGTCCGCGCCCGCCTCGCGCAGCCGCTCGGCCTGACCGTCGGAGAGCAGGCCCAGACAGGCGCACACCTCGACGCCCTCGTTCTCTTCCTTGATCGCCTTGATGGTGCCGGCCACCCGGTCGACGTCCCGGTCCGTCGGGCCCCGCCCGGACGCCACCAGACAGACCCGCTTGGCCCCGCCCGCGAGCCCCGCCGCGGCGGCCCGGGAGGCCTCGTCGGGCTTGAGCCAGGTGTACTTCAGGATCCCGGCCGTGGAGCCGAGCCGCTGCGAGCAGTACGAGCAGTCCTCGGGGCACAGGCCCGACTTGAGGTTGACGAGATAGTTGAGCTTCACCCGTCGCCCGAACCAGTGCCGGCGCACCCTCCCGGCCGCGGCCACCACGTCCAGCACGTCGTCGTCGGAAGTGGCGAGGACGGCCAGAGCTTCCTCGCGGGTCGGCAGCTCGCGCCGAAGCCCCTTGTCCACCAGCGTGTTCAGCAGGTCCATGAGAGCCGATCCTGTCCTACGCACCCACTTCGGGCCAAGGTAGGGATCGCACAACACACCCGCTTCGACGTGTGGGTATTGCCACACCGTGGGCGGCGATCGCTGCCGCTAGTGTCTGTCCGCTACCTACAAAAGCCCGGAGGACCCATGGCGTTCGGCTGGATCGACGAGCAGGCGGAGCTGCGCCGCCGCGCCGGACTCGTGCGGACGCTGCGGCCCCGCCCGGCCGACTCGCCGCTCCTCGACCTCGCGAGCAACGACTACCTGGGCCTGGCCCGGCATCCACGGGTCGTGGCGGGGGCCGTGGAGGCGGCCGGCACCTGGGGCGGCGGCGCCACCGGTTCCCGACTGGTCACCGGCACCACCGAGCTGCACGGCGAGCTGGAGCGGGAGCTCGCGCAGCACTGCGGGTTCGAGGCGGCCCTCGTGTTCTCCTCCGGGTACGCGGCCAACCTCGCCGCCGTCACCGCGCTGGCCCCGCACGGCTCGCTGATCGTCTCCGACGCGGGCAACCACGCCTCGCTCATCGACGGCTGCCGACTGGCCCGCGGTACCACCCAGGTCGTCGGACACGCCGACCCGCAGGCGGTGCGCAAGGCGCTCGGCACGCACGACGGCCCGGCCGTGGCCGTCTCCGACACGGTCTTCTCCGTCGACGGCGACGCCGCCCCGCTGGCCGCCCTCGCGGCCGCCTGCCGGGAGCACGGCGCCGGACTGGTCCTCGACGACGCCCACGGGCTCGGCGTGCTCGGGGACGGCGGCCAGGGCGCTCCGTACGCGGCGGGTCTCGCGGGCGCCGACGACGTCGTCGTCACGGTCACGCTGTCGAAGTCGCTCGGCAGCCAGGGCGGTGCGGTGCTGGGCCCCGCGCGCGTGATCGACCAGCTGGTCAACGCGGCTCGGACGTTCATCTTCGACACCGGCCTGGCCCCGGCGGCGGCGGGCGCGGCGCTGGCCGCCCTCAGGCTGCTGCGCGCGGAGCCGCAGCGCGCGCCGCGCGCGCGTGCGGTGGCGGACGAGCTGTACTCCCGGCTGACGGCCGCGGGTCTGGAAGCGGTGCGTCCGGACGCCGCGGTCGTCTCCGTGCGTGCGCCGTCCCCGGAGGAGGCCGTGCGGTGGGCGGCGGACTGCCGGTCGGCAGGCCTGGCCGTGGGCTGCTTCCGTCCTCCCTCCGTGCCCGACGGCATCTCACGCCTGAGGCTGACCGCCCGTGCGGACCTCTCCGGGGCCGAGCTGGAACGCGCTGTACGGGTGATCGACGAGACACGACCATGAGTCGGCGTGACACGGCCGTGGGTCGCCGCTGAGCACCGTTTGCCGACTACTGCGGTGTGTGGTGCTGCGGTGTGCTCAGCGGAACGCCGCCGTGAAGCCCGTCCAGCTCTCGGGGGAGAAGAGCAGGGCGGGTCCGGCCGGGTTCTTGGAGTCGCGCACGGCGAGCAGGCCGGACCAGGGGCCGATGGCCGGCCGGGCGGTCTCCACGCAGTTGTTCGCTCCCGTGCTGTAGCTGCTGCGCAGCCACCGCACCTGCGGGAGATGATCGGAATCGGTACTGGAAGGTACGTTCCGCGGTAGTGCGGACATGGTGCCTCCTTACGCGCCGTCGGCTATCGCGGCGATGTAATCCGATGAGTCCCCGGGCGAAAGGGCGTTTGCCCGAAGGGCGTTGAAGGCCTCGGTGTAGGCCTGGAGGTCTTCTTTCCGTTCGAGATAGAGGCTACTCGTCAAGTGGTCGAGAACAACCACATCCAGATCAGAAGTGCGCGAAAATGAGAAGATAACGAAAGGGCCGGTTAGGCCGATATGCGCCCCGGCGGAGAACGGCAGGACCTGAAGTCTCACCTGCGGCAGCCGGGCCGCCTCCACCAGCCGGCCGAGCTGATGCGCCATCACCTCGGGCCCGCCCACCTCCCGCCGCAGCACCGCCTCGTCCAGCACCGCGTTCAGCTCCAGCGGCGGCTGTGCGCGCAGCACGTCCTGGCGGGCCAGCCGCACCTCCACCAGGGTGTCGAGCTGCTCCTCGTCGGCGCCCTCCACCGCGGCCCTGGTCACCGCACGCGCGTACTCGGGCGTCTGCAGCAGCCCCGGTACCACACTCGTCTCCAGTGTGCGCATCGCGCTCGCCTGGGACTCCAGACTGATGAAGTCCCGGTAGGTGGGCGGCAGCACCCCTCGGTAGGCGTGCCACCAGTGGTCCCGGCCGCCGCTGCCCTCGGCGCCCGCCAGCGCCAGCATCAGCTCCCGCAGCTGTGGATCGGCCACCCCGTAGGCGTCGAGGAGTAACCGCACATCGGCCGGTTTTGACCCACTGGTGCCGGTCTCGATGCGGCTCACCTTGGACTGGTGCCAGCCCACGAGCCGGGCCGCCTCACCACTGGTGAGGCCCGCCCGGGTACGCAGTGTGCGCAGTTCGGCGCCCAGTTTCCGGCGGCGCACCGCGGGACCGTGTTGCATGGGCTCCTCCTTACTCCTTATGGGCCGTCCAAATACGCTCTGTCGTCGCAGAGTTCACCGCATCGAGCGACAGATATATGCATAACTTGGTGGATCGCCACCCGTGACCGGCGCGGTAATGGCAGTCTGGCGAAGAAGCATCCAGTCCGGGACCGTACTCGAACCACACGCACCGTGTCGGACTTCGGTCCCGTGGGAAAGGGACGACGTCGCCATGGCAGATCACCTGGAAGCATCCGTCACTCTGCCGAGCGATCCCGCTTCGGTCTCCACGGCCCGCGGCTTCGTGGTCGGCACCCTCGGGGAGTGGGGTCTGCCGGCGGACACGGAGGCGGCCGACACCGTCCGGCTGATCGTCTCAGAACTCGCCACCAACGCCGTACAGCACACTTTCGGGCAGTCACCCACCTTCACGGTGAACCTCGTCCTCGACCGTGACGAACACCTGCGCATCGGCGTCACGGACAGCCACCCGCGCTTCCCGAAACGACTGCCGGCCGCCGTCCAGCAGGACAACGGCCGAGGCTTGGTGATCATTCGCTGGCTGACCGCGGAGTACGGCGGCAAGCTCAGAGTGCGGCCCACCCGGGAGGGCGGCAAGACGGTCACCGTCGAACTCCCGTGGACCGTCCCGGCGGCGGAACCGGTGGCCGGAGCCCTGACTGCCCCGGCGGAGGGCGAGATCCCAGGGCGGTGACGGCGCGTCAGGGACGCCGGCGCCGCCCCGGGAGACTCAGGACCCGATGGCTCAGCGGACCCGGCCGTACCAGACGCTCTTGGTCCAGATCTTCTGCAGTTTCACCACGTCCCCGGTCTTCGGCGAGTGCCAGATCTTGCCGTTACCCGCGTAGATCCCGACGTGGTACACGTTCGAACCCGAGTGGAAGAACACGAGGTCGCCCGCCTTGCGGCTGGACGCCGAAATGTGCTTCGTCTTGTTGTACTGCTGGGCCGCCGTCCGAGGCAGGGTCTTGCCCGCCTTCTTGTACGAGTACAGCGTGAGCCCGGAGCAGTCGAACCTCTTCGGCCCGGTGGCCCCGTACTTGTACGGAGCGCCCTTCTTGGAGGCCGCGATCTGGAGCGCCTTCGTCGCCGGCGTGGCAGCCGAGGCGTCCGGGGCGAGCCCGGGGACCACGACCGAGCCGCCGACGGCGGCGATGGCGAAGGCCGAGGCCGTACCGGCCCGGACCATGAGCGACGGGACACGATTGAGCGCAGTCATGCGCAACCCTTCGTCAGCCGCCTGTGAAGGATGACCTGTCGGATTCGGGCTGGCGAAGTTGCCCGGCCGCTGACGCGGCTTCACCCCAAGGGCTGCTCGGCCCGGCCATGGCGTGACCGTTCCGGCGACCCGTCGTGCTTGGGTCCTCCACTCCTGCCGATGCACTTCTGTCGACCGGTCATCCGGGCGGCGGCAGGACTCGGCGTCCGCCCGGACCGCCCCGCCTCTTGTGGCGGGGGCTTGTCGTCAGTCAGGGATCTTGGCTCACGGATGTCCGAAAATCCCAATGGAACCGGGGATTTGTGGGGTTACTCACCACTCACCCGTTCGGGTGGACACCCTGATGGCCGATCAGGTGTCAAGGCGGCCACAGGGCCCCGGACCAGCGGTGGAGCCCTTTATTCCGTCCGAAGAGCGCCCATTTGCGCAACCTCTACCGGCCGTGGAAGACAGCGCACGCTACGCCGAACGGGGGTCGCCCGTCTGGTCCGTTTCAACTCCGGGCCGGACGGCACGCGCGAGGCGCGGACCGCCCGGCCGAAGCCGGGTCGCGTCAACTGTCGGAGAGCGGAGGCACCGTGACGCGCGCCGTGCGGCGCTCCCCGTCCAGGACGCGCAGCGCCCGCGCGAGCGTCGGGGCGTGCAGCTCGTTCTCGCCCCGCTGGTGCATCAGCGTCAGCGCGTCACGCAGCACGGCGGCCTTGCTCACCAGCGCCTGGGCGGCCCGCAGCCCGCGGTACGTGTCGCCGTGGTGGGCGGGGTTGATGCGGCCGAGCAGGTCGACGACGTCGAGGTAACCGTCGATCAACTCGGCCTCGGCGCGCGTCAACGCGGGCAGCGGCGGCAGTTCGGGCACCATCGGCCCCTCACCTCCCGCCCTGGCCGCCGGCCGAGGTCTTGCGGGTGGAGATGATGCCGTCCACCAGGCCGTACTCCAGGGCCTCCGGGGCGGTGAGGAACTTGTCGCGCTCGATGTCCGCTGTGACCTGCTCCGGGCTGCGCCCGGTGTGCAGGACGAGCATCCCCTCCAGGGTGGCCCGGATGCGCGCCAGTTCATCGGCCTGGATGGCGAGATCGCTGGCCTGTCCTTCGACAGGCTCGGGCAGGGACGGCTGGCGGATCGTCATCCGCGCGCCCGGCAGCGCGAACCGCTTGCCCGGCGTGCCCGCCGCGAGCAGCACCGCCGCCGACGAACCGGCCTGGCCCAGACAGGTCGTCTCCACGTCGCAGGTGACGTACCGGATCGTGTCGTACAGGGCCGTCATCGCGCTGAACGAGCCGCCGGGGGAGTTGATGTACAGCGCGATGTCCCGGTCCGGGTCCTTGTGCTCCAGGTACATGAACTGGGCCATCACGTTGTTCGCCGAGAAGTCGTCGATCGGCGTCCCCAGGAAGACGATCCGCTCCTCCAGCAGCTTCGAGTACGGATCCATCGTCCGGCTGCCGAAGCTCGTGCGTTCGGTGAACTCGGGCAGGACATGGCGGGCGGACGGTCGGGTCATCGGAAAGCCCCTCCTTCTGCGTCAGGCGCATCTGTAAAAAATGTACAGGACGTACGTGACGTTAGAATGGGGGCATGGCCTACGAGATTCCGGTGACGCAAGCCAGGGCTGAACTCGCCGACCTGATCAACCGCGTGGTGTACGGCGGAGAGCGCGTCGTCGTGACACGGCACGGCAAGCCCCTGGTCGCCCTCGTCTCCGCCGCCGACCTGGAGCGACTCGACGAGCTGGACCGTTCCGCGCAGGAGCCGGTGATCCGCTCGGTCTCCGCCGTGCGCGAGGTCTCGTCCGCTCCCCGCGAACAGCAGCGGTTCGGCATCGCGGCGGAACACCGGGGGCCGAACCCCTCGTGAGGACGCCGCCGGCCGGCGAGCTGTATACGGTTCGGTCCTCGGTGCCGTCCCGGGCGGCCTTGCCGTGGGACCGGTACGGCGGGAGGGCCTGGGCGCGTCGATGAGCGCGACGCTGCCCGCTGTCGGGATCATGCATGGGGCACCGCCCGGTTAACAGGCCCGAAACGCGGTCCAACTAGCCTGCCGGTCCATGCCACCAGGGACTTTTCCCCGTGGCCGCGGCAACCGGGCCCCGCACGGCCTGGAGCGAGGATGTGAGGTGGGACGTGCAACTGACCCCGCACGAGCAGGAGAGGCTGCTGATCCACGTGGCGGCCGACGTCGCCGAGAAGCGCCGGGCCCGCGGGCTCAAGCTGAACCACCCGGAGGCCGTGGCCCTCATCACGGCGCACATCCTCGAAGGCGCGCGTGACGGCCGTACGGTCGCCGAGCTCATGTCCTCCGGCCGCAAGCTGCTCACCCGCGACGACGTCATGGAGGGCATCCCCGAGATGATCCACGACGTGCAGGTCGAGGCCACCTTCCCGGACGGCACCAAACTCGTCACCGTCCACGACCCGATCGTCTGAGGGGGCCTCGATGATTCCCGGAGAGTTCCTGTTCGCGGACGAGCCCGTCGTGTACAACGAGGGCCGCGAGGTCACCCGGCTGACCGTCCTCAACGCCGCCGACCGACCCGTCCAGGTCGGCTCCCACTACCACTTCGCCGAGGCCAACCCGGGCCTGGACTTCGACCGCGCCGCCGCGCGCGGCAAGCGGCTGAACGTCGCCGCCGGCACCGCCGTGCGCTTCGAGCCCGGGATCCCCGTCGACGTCGAACTCGTCCCCCTCGCCGGCGCCCGTGTCGTGCCCGGGCTGCGCGGGGAGACCGGAGGTGCCCTCGATGCCTGAGATCTCGCGTGCCGCCTACGCCGACCTGTTCGGCCCGACGACCGGCGACCGCATCCGGCTCGCCGACACCGACCTGCTGATCGAGATCGAGGAGGATCGTTCCGGCGGCCCCGGCCTCGCCGGTGAGGAGGCGGTCTTCGGCGGCGGCAAGGTCATCCGTGAGTCCATGGGACAGTCCCGCGCCACGCGCGCCGACGGCACGCCCGACACCGTCATCACGGGCGCGGTCATCGTCGACCACTGGGGTGTGGTGAAGGCCGACGTCGGCATCCGCGACGGGCGGATCACCGGCATCGGCAAGGCCGGCAACCCCGACACGATGGACGGCGTCCACCCGGAACTGGTCATCGGACCCGAGACCGAGGTCATCGCGGGCAACGGACGCATCCTGACGGCCGGCGCGGTCGACGCGCACGTCCACTTCATCTGCCCGCAGATCGCCGACGAGGCGCTGTCCGCCGGTGTCACCACGCTCGTCGGCGGCGGCACCGGGCCGGCCGAGGGCTCGAAGGCGACCACCGTGACGCCGGGCCCCTGGCACCTCGCGCGCATGCTGGAGGCGATGGAGCAGTACCCGCTGAACATCGGGTTCCTCGGCAAGGGCAACACCGTCTCCCAGGAGGCGATGCTGTCGCAGATCCGGGGCGGGGCGCTGGGCCTGAAGCTGCACGAGGACTGGGGCTCGACCCCGGCCGTCATCGACGCCTCGCTGACCGTCGCCGACCGGACGGGCATCCAGGTCGCCATCCACACGGACACCCTCAACGAGGCCGGCTTCGTGGGCGACACCCTCGCCGCGATCGCCGGCCGCGGCATCCACGCCTACCACACCGAGGGCGCGGGCGGCGGGCACGCGCCGGACATCATGACCGTCGTCTCGGAGCCGCACGTGCTGCCGAGCTCGACCAACCCGACCCGGCCGTACACGGTGAACACCGCCGAGGAACACCTCGACATGCTGATGGTGTGCCACCACCTCAACGCGGCGGTCCCGGAGGACCTGGCGTTCGCCGAGTCCCGGATCCGGCCGTCCACGATCGGGGCCGAGGACGTCCTGCACGACCTCGGCGCGATCTCGATCATCTCCTCCGACGCGCAGGCCATGGGCCGGGTCGGCGAGGTCATCATGCGGACCTGGCAGACGGCCCACGTGATGAAGCGGCGCAGGGGCGCGCTGCCCGGCGACGGCCGCGCGGACAACCACCGGGTACGCCGCTACATCGCCAAGTACACGATCAACCCCGCGCTCGCACAGGGCCTGGGCCGCGAGATCGGCTCCGTCGAGGGCGGCAAGCTCGCCGACCTGGTGCTGTGGGAGCCCGCCTTCTTCGGCGTCAAGCCGCACCTCGTCATCAAGGGCGGACAGATCGCGTACGCGCAGATGGGCGACGCCAACGCCTCGATCCCGACCCCGCAGCCGATCCTGCCGCGACCGATGTACGGGGCGATCGGGCGGGCGCCGGCGTCGAACTCGTTCAACTTCGTGGCGCCTCTCGCCATCGAGGACGGACTGCCGGAACGGCTCCAGCTGGGCAAGAAGTTCGTCGCCATCGACTCCACGCGCGCGGTGACCAAGGCGGACATGCGGGAGAACGACGCCAGGCCGCGCGTCCAGGTCGATCCCGACAGTTTCGCCGTGCACATCGACGGGGAGCTCGTCGAGGCGACTCCGGCCGCCGAACTGCCCATGGCCCAGCGGTACTTCCTGTTCTGATGGACACGTCGACGACAGGTGGTCCGTGATGGGCAGGGCAGCACTTCTGGTCCTGGCCGACGGCCGCTTCCCCGCCGGAGGGCACGCGCACTCCGGCGGGGCGGAGGAGGCGGTCAAGGCCGGGCGGATCACCGACGCGGCGAGCCTGGAGGCCTTCTGCCGGGGGCGGCTGCACACGGCGGGACTGGTGGCGGCGGCGCTGGCCGCGGCGGCGGCCGTCGGGGCGGACCCGGCGCAACTGGACGCGGCGGCGGACGCCCGCACACCGTCCCCGGCGCTGCGGGCAGCCGCACGACGACTGGGCCGGCAACTGATGCGGGCCGCCCGCGCCACCTGGCCGAGCGCCGAACTGGACGCCCTGGCAGCGGAGTTCCCCAAGGGGGCGCATCAGCCGGTGGTCCTGGGCCTGACCGCGCGGGCGGCCGGCCTGGGGGCGCAGGACGCGGCGTACTGCTCGGTGTACGAGAGCGTGAGCGGGCCGGCGACGGCCGTGGTGCGGTTGCTGAGCCTGGACCCGTTCGAGGCGACCGCCGTCCTGGCCCGGCTGGCGCCGGAGCTGGACCGGGTGGTCGACCGGGCGGTGTCCGCGGGGGCGGCGGTGGCGGCGCGCGGGGTCGACGCGTTGCCTGCGGCTTCCGCGCCGCTGCTGGAGATCGGGGCGGAGGTGCATGCGGCTTGGCCCGTGCGGCTGTTCGCCTCCTAGATTCCTCGCCCCCGCCGCCCCTTCCCGTCCCATCCCCGGGGGCTCCGCCCCCAGACCCCCGTTCGGCCCCGAAGGGGCCTCGTCCTCAAACGCCGGACAGGCTGAATTGCCCGGCCTGGCTGAATAGGAGCCGTTGTGCATCTTGGTCACTCCCCCCACGGTCCCGCCGCCGTCAGTGCCGACGCGCGTCGGCCGGACGGGTTGCGGCGCGCCCTGCGGATCGGGCTCGGTGGGCCCGTCGGGTCCGGGAAGACCGCCACCGTCGCCGCGCTCTGCCGGGAGCTGCGGGACGAGCTGTCCCTCGCCGTCGTCACCAACGACATCTACACCCGCGAGGACGCCGAGTTCCTGCTCCGGGAAGCCGTGTTGCCGCCCGAGCGGATCACCGCCGTCGAGACCGGCGCATGTCCGCACACCGCGATCCGGGACGACATCTCCGCCAATCTGGAGGCCGTGGAGGATCTGGAGGACGCCGTCGGGCCGCTCGATCTCGTGCTGGTCGAGTCCGGCGGGGACAACCTCACGGCCACCTTCTCCAAGGGGCTCGTCGACGCGCAGATCTTCGTGATCGACGTCGCGGGCGGGGACGACATCCCGCGCAAGGGCGGCCCCGGCGTCACCACCGCCGACCTGCTCGTCGTCAACAAGACCGACCTCGCGCCGTACGTCGGCTCCGACCTCGCCCGGATGGCCGCCGACGCCAAGGCCCAGCGTGCCGAACTGCCCGTCGTCTTCCAGTCGTTGCGCAGCGACAGCGGGGTGAGCGACGTCGCCGCGTGGGTGCGGACGCGGCTCGCCGCCTGGACGGCGTGACATGAGCGGTGTGCACGCCACCGCGCGGATCGGGGCGCGCGGCGACGGACGTGGGGGGACCGCGCTGCCCGTCCTGGAGAGCGACGGGCCGCTCGCCCTGCGGCGCACCCGGGGCACGGGCGCTCAAGCGCGGGTCGTGCTCGTCGGGGCGATGAGCGGACCCCTCGGCGGCGACCGCTTCGCCGTCGAGGCGGACGTCGGCAGCGGCGCCCGGCTGTGGGTGGGATCGGCCGCTGCCACCATCGCGCTGCCCGGCCAGACGAAGGGCGAAGCCCACTACGACGTGCGCCTGAGGGTCGCCGACGACGGCGAACTGCACTGGCTGCCCGAGCAGTTGATCTCCGCCCGGGGCAGTGACCTGTACGTCGCCACCCGGGCCGACCTCGACGCCGGGGCCCGGCTGGTGCTGCGCGAGGAGCAGGTCCTCGGACGGGTGGGGGAGGAGCCCGGCCGGCTCACCAGCCGGCTCGTCGTACGGGTCGCCGGGCGGGTCGTCCTCGATCAGGAGCTGGCCTGCGGGCCCGGCGCTCCCGGTGGCTGGGACGGCCCCGCCGTGCTCGCCGGACACCGCGCCCTGGGCCAACTCGTCGTCGTCCGACCTGAGTTCGCCGAGCAGGCGGTGGCGGCCCGGGTCCTCGGGGAGCAGGCCTGTGTCATGCCGCTGGCCGGCCCCGCCGCCCTCGTCACCGCCGTGGCGCCCGACGGACTGCGGCTGCGCCGCGTGCTGGACGAGGCGCTCGCCGCACTCGACATCCGGTGAGCGGTACGTTCTGCTCCGGTTATCGGATTGGCAAAGAAGGTCAACGACACCTGTTCTCAGGCGCCTCACAGCCGAGAGGATCCCTCTGCCGCCATAACTAGGTAGGGAGAGGGCCCACTTGAGGGACATACGACCGACCAAACGGACCGCTGCGCTCGGCTCGGCCGGTGTACTCGTCGCCGCCACGCTGCTCGCCGGCGCCGTCGCGGCGCCCACGGCGAGCGCGACCAGCAGCCGCCCCGGGCAGGACCGTGAGGCGCGCGGCGCTGCGATCGCCGCGGAGCGCGCCGCCAAGGCCGGCATCGACTGGCAGGACTGCCCCGCCGACTGGGGCCTGGAGAAGCCGATCCAGTGCGGCTGGGTCACCGTGCCGCTGGACTACGCCAGGCCGAACGGCAAGCAGATCAAGCTGGCCGTCGACCGCATCGGCAACACGGGCACGCCCCAGGAGCGCCAGGGCGCGCTCGTGTACAACCCCGGCGGCCCCGGCGGGTCCGGCCTGCGCTTCCCGCGCCGCGTCACCACCAAGGCCCCCGTGTGGACCAACGTCGCCAAGGCCTACGACTTCGTGGGCTTCGACCCGCGCGGGGTCGGCCACTCCGCGCCCATCTCCTGCATCGACCCGCAGGAGTTCGTCAAGGCGCCCAAGGCCGACCCGGTCCCCGACAGCGCGGCCGACAAGCGCGCGCAGCGCAAGCTCGCCCGTGAGTACGCGGACGGGTGCGCCGAGCGCAGCGGCAAGGCCGTGCTCGCGCAGATGACCACGCCGAACACCGTCCGCGACCTGGACGTCATCCGCGCCGCCCTCGGCGAGAAGAAGCTCAACTACCTGGGCGTCTCCTACGGCACCTACATCGGCGCCGTCTACGGCACCATGTTCCCGGGTCATCTGCGCCGCATGATCGTCGACAGCGTGGTCAACCCCTCCCGCGAGAAGATCTGGTACGAGGCCAACCTCGACCAGGACGTCGCCTTCGAGGGCCGCTGGAAGGACTGGCAGGACTGGGTCGCAGCCAACGACGCGACCTTCCACCTCGGCTCCACCCGCGCCGCCGTCCAGGCCAAGTGGCTTCAGCTGCGCGCCACCGCCAAGAAGAACCCCATCGGCGGGGTCGTCGGCCCGGCCGAGCTGATCTCCTTCTTCCAGAGCGCCCCGTACTACGACTCCTCGTGGGTTCCGGTCGCCACCGTCTTCGGCAAGTACTTCGCCGGGGACACCAAGGCCCTCGTCGACGCGGCCGCCCCGGACCTCACCGACACGGCCGGCAACATCACCTCGGAGAACGGCAACGCCGTCTACACGGCCGTCGAGTGCACCGACGCCAAGTGGCCCACCAGCTGGCAGAAGTGGGACCGGGACAACACGGCGCTCAACAAGAACTACCCGTTCATGACCTGGGCCAACGCCTGGATGAACCTGCCGTGCGCCACCTGGCCGGTCAAGCAGCAGACCCCGGTGGACGTCAAGACCCACAAGGGCCTGCCGCAGGTGCTCATCGTGCAGTCCACGCGTGACGCGGCCACCCCGTACCAGGGCGCCGTCGAACTGCACCAGCGGTTCAAGGGCTCGCGCCTGATCACCGAGAAGGACGCCGGCTCCCACGGTGTGACCGGCCTGGTCAACACCTGCATCAACACCCGGGTGGACGCCTACCTCCTCACCGGCAAGCTGGACACCGCGGACGTGACCTGCACGCCGCACGCCACGCCGAAGCCGTAACCACCGGCAGCACGACGGCGACGAGGGGCGGCCGGAACAATCCGGCCGCCCCTCAAGCATCTTGACGGTCCGTCAACTCAGCGGCAGCCGACGGAACTTCCGTTCCTTCTGCGGCTTGTCCGGTTTCTGGGCCTTCTCCGCCTTGGCCGCGGCGGCTTCCTCCGCCTTGGCGACGGCCGCGTACTGGTCCACGTACTCCTGCTCGGACAGCATCAGGATCGCGTACATGATCTCGTCGGTGATCGCCCGCAGCACCGCCTTCTCGTTCTCCATGCCGAGGTAGCGGGAGAAGTCGAGGGGCTTGCCGAAGCGGATCACCACGGGGTGCAGGGTGGGGATCTTCTTGCCGGGAGGCTGTGCCTCGAAGGTGCCGATCATCGCGCAGGGGATCACCGGCGCCTGGGCCTTCAGGGCCATCACCGCGACGCCGACCTTGCCCTTGTAGAGGCGGCCGTCGTGCGAGCGGGTGCCCTCCGGGTAGATGCCCAGCAGTTCGTCCTTGCTCAGGACGCCCAGACCCTCGCGGATCGCCGCCTGACCGGCCTCCTTGCCCGAACGGTCGACCGGGATCTGTCCGGCGCTGCGGAAGAAGGTCGCCGTCAGCCGGCCCTTGATGCCGGGGCCCGTGAAGTACTCGGCCTTGGCCAGGAAGGTGATGCGCCGCCTGAGAACGGCGGGCATCAGGAAGTGGTCCGAGAACGACAGGTGGTTGCCGGCGATGATGGCCGCTCCCGACTCGGGGACATGCTCCAGACCCTCTATGCGGGGGCGGAAGAGCAGTTTGAGCAGCGGCCCCAACACCACGTATTTCAGGAGGTAGTAGAACAAGGGAGTCGCTCCTCGGGTCCGGCGGATCGGCTCGTGGCCGTGTTCCAGCAGGTCAACCGGCATGGTGTGGGGTGTCAGTGTAGGGGCAGGCGGCGACGGCCGGAACCGTGCCGATCCAGGTCCGCGGCCCGTCCCCACGGTCACAGCCGTACGACGACCAGGGCCGTGTCGTCGGTTGCGCCGCCGGGCGGCAGCAGCTCCAACAGGACGGCGTCGGCGAGGGTTTCGGGGTCGGCGTCCCGGTGCCTGGCGAGGGCGTCGGCGAGGCGGTTCACACCGGTGTCGATGTCCTCCCGCCGGCGTTCCACCAGCCCGTCGGTGTACAGGGCGAGGGTGGCGCCGTCGTCGTAGGAGGTGCACGCCTGGGGCCGGGGGGTCGGGGTGGGGCGGGCGTCGAGCGGGGGATCGGTGGCCTGGTCGAGGAACTCCACGCGGCCGTCGGCGTGGACGAGCACGGGCGGCGGGTGCCCGGCGCTGCTGTAGGTGATGGTGTGGTGGTCGAAGTCGATGAACGTGGTGACCGCGGTGGCCGACTCGGCGCCGTCCACGACGTGCGCGTACCGCCCGAGGACGTTCAGCGCCTCGGCCGGTCCCTCGGCGACCCGGGAGGCCGCGCTGAGCGCGCTGCGCAGCTGGCCCATCACCCCGGCGGCCTCCAGACCGTGCCCGACGACGTCCCCCACCGACACGCCGATGCGGTTGCCGCCGACCAGGTCGACCAGGTCGTACCAGTCCCCGCACACGTTGAGCGCGCCCACGGCCGGCCGGTAGCGCACGGCCGCCCGGTGGTGTCCGACCTGATGGCGGGCCGGCAGCATCGCCTCCTGCAGGACCAGGGCCACCTCGCGTTCGCGGGCGTGCGCGCGGCGCAGCCGCTCGTTGAGCTCCTGCAGCTCACGGGCCCGGGTGTACAGCTCGGCCTCCAGGACGCGACCCCGGCTGTCGACCTGTGATCCGTGCCCGCCCGCCCCGCGCCCGCCGCGGGCCCGGATCAGCTCGGTGACCTCCTCGACCCGGTGCACCAGCAGCACCACCGACCCGTCCGGGCCGTGCACCGGCGCGTTCACCGGGCTCCAGTAGCGCTCCTCCCACTCACCGGGGCGCTCGGCCGACTCGACGTCGTAGCGCTGCAGCGCCATGGTGTCCCGCTCGCCGGTGACCAGCACCCGGCGCAGCGAGGCCTCCAGGTTGCGCATGCCGGTCGCGGCCTCGTCGTTGGGGTTGTCGGGAAACACGTCGAAGAGATGCCGGCCGACCATCTGCTCGCGCTTGCGGCCCGTCACGCGCAGGAACTCCTCGTTGGCGTCGGCGTACACCAGCCCGGGCGTCAGCAGCGCCACCATGCCCGGCAGGGCCTGGAACACCGCCGCGTAGTCGATCGCCGTGTCGTTCATGGCTCGCGCCCCATCCGCCGGTATTGCGTCATTTTCTCATGTGATGTGACGAATGTGGGATTGTACTCAGACGCCGGGACCCGTGAGCGACTGCTCGGCCCAGATGATCTTCCCTTCGGGGAGGAAACGGGTGCCCCACCGCTGGGCGACCTGGGAGACCAGCAGCAGCCCGCGGCCGCCCTCGTCGGTGGTGCGCGGATGGCGCAGGTGGGGTGCGGTGGCCCCGCCGTCGAAGACCTCGCAGACCAGGGAGCGCTCGCGGATCAGCCGCAGCCGGATCGGTCCGGTGGCGTACCGGATGGCGTTGGTGACCAGCTCGCTGACGACCAGCTCGGTGGTGAACGACAACTCGGCGAGGCCCCAGTCCGCCAGCCGGCGGCTCGCGGTCTTGCGGGCCTCGGCGACCGCCGCCGGGTCGGCGGGCAGCTCCCAGTCGGCGACCTGGTCGACGGCCAGCCGGTGCGTGCGGGCCATCAGCAGGGCCACGTCGTCGTGCGGCCGGGCCGGGACGAGCGCGTCGATCACGGCCCGGCAGCGCAGGTCGAGACGGTCCGACGCCCGCTCCAGGGCCAGCCGCAGCCGCTCCCGGTCCGTGTCCAACGACCAGTCCTCGCCCTGGGCCAGCAGCCCGTCCGTGTGCAGCGCGAGCGTGCTGCCCTCCGGCAGGGTCACCTCGGCCGACTCGAACGGCGGGCCGCCCACGCCGAGCGGCGGCCCCTGGGGCAGCTCGACGAACGTGACGGTGCCGTCGGGCAGGACGACGGCCGGGGCGGGGTGCCCGGCGGCGGCCATCGTGCACCGCCCGTCCACGGGGTCGTAGACGACGTACACGCACGCCGACCCCGCGGTCTGCGTCCCCTCGGCCCCCGGCTCCGCCTCGCCCTCAGCCGCCGCCACGCCGTCCTCGTGGTCCATGCGGGTGACCAGGTCGTCCAGGTGCGCGAGGACCTCGTCGGGCGGCAGGTCCAGGGCGGCGAGGGTGCGCACGGCGGTCCGGACGCGGCCCATGGCCGCGGCGGCGTCGATGCCGTGCCCGGGCACCTCGCCGACGACCAGGGCGACCCTGGCCGCCGACAGCGGGATCAGGTCGTACCAGTCCCCGCCGAGGCCGGTCAGCTCGTCGGCCGGCCGGTAGCAGGCGGCCACCTCCACCGCCCCCTGCTCGGGCAGCCGGCGGGGGAGCAGGTTGCGCTGGAGCACCAGGGCCGCGTCGCGCTCGCGGGTGTAGCGGCGGGCGTTGTCCACACAGACGGCCGCCCGCGAGACGAGGTCCTCGGCCAGGGCCAGGTCGTCCTCGTCGAACGGCTCACGCCGGTGGCCTCGCAGGAACGTGGTCACGCCCAGGGTGGTGCCCCGCGCCCGGACCGGCACCACCAGGACGCTGGGCGGCTCGGCCGCGGGGGCCAAGGCCGCCCCCCACTCCTCGGTGAGCCGCTCGGCCCACCAGGGCCGCCCCGTCACCAGAGCGCGCGCCGGCGGCGAGTCGACCGGATAGACGACGGCGGGGGCACCGGCGACGTCCCCGAACCCCTCGCCCCCACCCGTCGACCGACCCGCCCCGCCCCTGGCGACGGACCCTTCGAGGCCGTCCTGCGCCGGGGGAGTGTCGGTTCCGTGGGTGACTGAGGGGTCACCGGCGACCTCCTCAAGACCGTCGGCCCCTCCCGTCGGCCGGCCTGTCCTGTGCCCGGGGACGGGGTCTTCCGGGCCGTCCTGCGCCGGGGGCGTGTCGGTTCCGTGGGCGGCTGAGGGGTCGCCGGCGACCTCCTTAAGACCGTCGGCCTCGGCCGTCCGTCGGCCTGCCTCCTGCGGGGGGACGGGGTCTTTCGGGCTGTTCTGGGGTGGGGGCGAGTCGGTTGCGTGGGTGACTGCGGGGGTGTCGGTGGCGGCTGTGCGTCGGCCGGCTCTGTGCAGGGTGACGGTGTTCTTCGGGGCGTCCGTCGGTCGCTCTTGGGCGGGCTCCGCGCCGCGCAGGACCGGCTCCAGGAGGTCCACGGTGACGACGTCGGCGAAACCCGGCACGGCGATGTCGGCCAGTTCCTGGGCGGTGCGGCCGATGTCCAGGCTGCGGCCTATGCGCCGGCCGGCCCGGTCCAGCAGCGCCAGCCGCTGCCGGGCGCGGTGGCGCTCGGTCATGTCGACGACCGTGTAGTACACGCCCATGGGATGGCCGTGGTCGTCGTCGAGCCGGGTGAACGACAGCATGTGCGCCGTCTCCCGGTGCGGCGAGGCCCGTACATGCCCCACGTGCTCGTACCCGAGGACGGGCTCCCCGCTCTGCAGCACCCGCCGCATCTGCGCCTCGATCGCCTCGGAGTCCAGACCCGGCTGGACGTCCGCGAGCCGCAGGCCCAGCCGGTGCTCGGGCGGCCCGCCGCCGAACCGGGCGAGGGCCGCGTTCGACCACACGAAGCGCAGGTCGGTGTCGACGATGGCGATGCCGATCGGCGAGCCGCTCACCATCTTCTCCAGCACGGGGCGGCTCATGCTCCAGCCGGGGGCGTCGCCGCGCTCGTTCAGCAGGACCAGCCAGCGTGTCGGGCCGCCGGGCTCGTCCGCCGAGGTGATCCGGGCCATGACCGGGATCGGCCGGCCGTCCCCGCGGCGGGCCGACAGCAGTCCCGCCCAGCCGCCCTCCCGACGGCACCGTTCGAGGACGTCCGGCACCCGCGCGGCGTCCGCCCGGGTCAGCAGCCCGGCCAGCCCCCTGCCCACCGCGTCGGCGGCCGGATACCCCAGCAGCCGCTCGGCGTCCCTGGTCCAGCCCCTGACCACACCGCCCGCGTCGAGCAGGAGGGGGGCGGCATCCGCCACGTCGAACCGCCGACGGGCAACGTCGTCCTCGTCGTGTGTGCCCACGGTCGACCTCTCTGTCGCTGAGAGTGGTCTACCACCTCCTGACTCAATCATCACCCTGCCTGCACGACCGACGCCGAGCCACCCGGGGACTGCGGGGCCGGTCCGCGGATCCCTCAGGCCTCCCGGGTCAGCACCCGCTCCAACGCCGTCAGCGCCGAGGCGAGTTCCTCTTCGGTGATCGTCAGCGGCGGGGCCAGCCGGATGGTCGAGCCATGGGTGTCCTTGACCAGGACGCCCTCGCCCATCAGGCGCTCGCTCACCTCGCGCCCGGTGCCGAGCGCCGGGTCGACGTCCACGCCCGCCCACAGCCCCCGCGCCCGGAAGCCGACGACGCCCTTGCCGACCAGCCCGGTCAGACCGTCCCGCAGGACCGCGCCCAGCTCGGCCGCCCGGCGCTGGAACTCACCCGTCTCCAGCAGTTCCACCACCGCCGTGCCGACCGCCGCGGCCAGCGGATTTCCGCCGAACGTCGACCCGTGCTCGCCCGGCCGCAGCACCGACAGCACCTCGCGCCGCGCCACCACCGCCGACACCGGCACGATCCCCCCGCCGAGCGCCTTGCCCAGCAGCAGGACGTCGGGGACGACCTCCTCGTGCTCCACGGCCAGCGTGCGCCCGGTGCGTCCGAGCCCCGACTGGATCTCGTCGGCGACGAAGAGACAGTTCGCCCGCCGGGTCAGCTCCCGCACCCCCGCGAGATAGCCGTCGTCGGGGATGAGGACGCCCGCCTCGCCCTGGATCGGCTCGATGAGCACCGCGGCGGTCGTCTCGTCGACGGCCTGCTCCAGCGCGGCCAGGTCGTTGTACGGGACGATCCTGAACCCCGGCGTGAACGGCCCGAAGCCCGCCCGGGCCGTCTCGTCCGTGGAGAAGCTCACGATCGTCGTCGTCCGGCCGTGGAAGTTGTCCGCGGCGACCACGATCGTCGCCCGGTCGGCCGGGACGCCCTTCACGTCGTAGGCCCACTTGCGGGCCACCTTGATGCCGGACTCGACCGCCTCCGCGCCCGTGTTCATCGGCAGGACCATGTCCAGACCGGTCAACTCCGCGAGCCGCTCGGCGAATTCGGCGAGGCGGTCGTTGTGGAAGGCGCGGGAGGTGAGGGTCAGACGGTCCAGCTGACGGTGGGCCGCCTCGATCAGCAGCGGGTGCCGGTGGCCGAAGTTGAGGGCCGAGTAACCGGCCAGCATGTCGAGGTACCGGCGGCCCTCGACGTCCTCCACCCAGGTGCCCTCGGCGCGCGCGACGACCACGGGCAGCGGATGGTAGTTGTGCGCGAGGACGGGCTCCTCGGCACGGATCAGGTCGGCGGAGGAACGCCCGGAGGCGGCATCGGCGGACTGCGCGGGGACGACGGGTGCGGTCATGAACGGATCTCCTGCGTGCAGCACTTGATGCCACCGCCGGCCTTCAGGAACTCCGAGAGGTCGACGGGGACGGGGACATAGCCGCGCTCGGCGAGCCGGGAGGCGAGGACCTCGGCCTGCGGGGCGATGAAGACATGACGGCCGTCGGAGACCGAGTTCAGGCCCAGCGCCATGGCGTCGTCGCGGGTGGCGAGCACCGCGTCCGGATACAGCCGGGCCAGCACCTCCCGGCTGCCGGCCGAGAACGCCTCCGGGTAGTACGCGATGTTGTCGTCGTCGAGGACGAACAGCGCCGTGTCCAGGTGGTAGAAGTGCGGGTCCACCAGCGTCAGGCTGATCACCGGGTGGCCGAAGAACTCCTGCGCCTCCCGGTGCGCCTCCCGGGTCGTGCGGAACCCGGTGCCGGCCAGCACGTACCGGCCCGTCCACACCAGGTCCCCCTCGCCCTCGCAGACGGACTCGGGCCGGTGGACGTCGAAGCCCGCCGCCTTGAACCAGGTGTCGTAGTGCACGGACTCCGGCCGCCGCTGCGGCGCGTGGAAGAGGGCCCCGAAGACCCGGCCCGCCACGACGACCGCCGAGTTCGCGGCGAAGACCATGTCGGGGAGACCGGGAGCCGGCTCCACGACGTCCACGGTGTGGCCGTGGGCCCGATAGGCGCTGATCAGCGTCTGCCACTGGGCCTGGGCCAGATCGACGTCCACGGGGGTGTCGGGACGCATCCAGGGGTTGATCGCGTACTGCACGGCGAAGTGTCTGGGTTCACAGACGAGGAAGCGCCGGGGGCGCTGCACACGATCGTCGGTCACACTCTCGGGCACAGAGGGTTCCTCCGCTTTTCCTGCGGTGTCGACTGAGGGTTGACACCAAGGTAGGAACTGACGGGGACGCACGACAAGGAACGAGCATTGCGTGTCCACGCAGGAACGCTGCGTGGTGAGTACAGTCTGCGCAGGTTTGCTGCGTCTTCGCAGGTTTATTCGGGAGCGTGCTGGGTCGCGCCCGCCTCCGGGCTCTCCGGCAGCAGATGCGACAGCACCATCACGCTGATCGTCTTCCGGATGAACGGCTCGGCCCGGATGCGCTCCAGCACGTTCTCGAAGTGCTCCACGTCCCGCGCCCGCACATGCAGCAGCGCGTCCGCCCCACCCGTCACCGTCATCGCCGCGGTGATCTCCGGATGGTTGCGCACCACCTCCGCCAGCCGCCTCGGCGGGGCGGCCCCCTCGCAGTACACCTCCACGTACGCCTCCGTGCGCCAGCCCAGCGCCGACGGCTCCACGGTCGCCGTGAACCCGGTGATCACCCCGGATTCCCGCAGCCGGTCCACCCGGCGCTTGACCGCCGTCGCGGACAGGCCGATCGCCGTGCCGATCTCGGCGAAGCTCGACCTGGCGTTCGCCATCAGAGCCGTGATGATCTTCCGGTCGAGATCGTCGAAAGGGGCGGGCGCGCTGTTCATGCGGGCACTGTATCCAGGGCGTACGTCCACACCCCGGTACATGTCCAGCGGTGCGGATCGCCCCTACACTCCACCTTCATGCTGCGCGCCCTCGCCGTCGACGACGAACGCCCCTCGCTGGAGGAGCTGCTGTACCTGCTCACCGCAGATCCCCGGATCGGCAGTGTGGAGGGAGCCGGCGACGCGACCGAGGCGCTGCGCCGCATCAACCGCGCCCTGGAGTCCGGCCCGCACGGCCCCGAGGCCATCGACGTCGTCTTCCTCGACATCCAGATGCCCGGCCTCGACGGCCTCGACCTGGCCCGTCTCCTCACCGGCTTCGCGCAGCCGCCGCTGGTCGTCTTCGTCACCGCCCACGAGGACTTCGCCGTCCAGGCCTTCGACCTCAAGGCCGTCGACTACGTCCTCAAACCCGTCCGCAAGGAACGCCTCGCCGAGGCCGTGCGCCGGGCCGCCGAACTGCGCGGCGCCGCCGCCCCGCGCATCCCCGTGCACGAGCCCGACCCGGACCACATACCCGTCGAGCTCGGCGGCGTGACCCGCTTCGTCGCCGTCGACGACATCACCCACGTGGAGGCGCAGGGCGACTACGCCCGCCTGCACACCGACCGCGGCAGCCACCTGGTCCGCATCCCCCTGTCCACCCTGGAGGAGCGCTGGCGTGCCCGCGGCTTCGTCCGCATCCACCGCCGCCACCTCGTCGCCCTGCGCCACATCGGCGAACTCCGGCTGGACGCGGGCACGGTGAGCGTCCTGGTCGGCGGCGAGGAACTCCAGGTCAGCCGCCGCCACGCCCGCGAACTGCGGGACCTGCTGATGAGGAGGACCTAAGCCGTGCCCCAGGACCCCGTCGAACGGCGCGTGGTGGTCACCGGCCCGCCGCGCCGCACCCGGCGTGCCTTCGGCTACTACCGCCCGCGCACCGAGATCGACGAGCAGACCACCCTCGGGCACACCTACGTCCGTTCCCTCATGCGCTCCCAACTGCGGGCCGCCCTCACGGTGTTCGCCGTCCTCATGCTGCTCGTCGGCCCGCTGCCCCTCCTCTTCGCGGCGATGCCCGACGCCCACCGCCTGCAGTGGGCGGTCCTCGGCTTCTGCCTCTACGCCCCGCTCGTCCTGCTCGCCCGCTGGTACGTGCGCCGCGCCGAACGCAACGAACGGGACTTCATCCGGCTGGTCGAGGACAAGTGAAGGGCGAGGACAAGTGAAGGCCGCACCGCGATGAACTCGACGTTCGCCGTTCCCGCCGTCGCCCTGGTCGTCGTCGCCACCGTCCTCGTCGGCGCCTTCGGCCTGCGCATCTCCCGCACCACCTCCGACTTCTACGTCGCCTCCCGCACCGTCGGCCCCCGCCTCAACGCGGCTGCCATCAGCGGCGAGTACCTCTCCGCCGCCTCCTTCCTCGGCATCGCCGGACTGGTCCTCGTCCAGGGCCCGGACATGCTCTGGTACCCCGTCGGCTATACCGCCGGCTACCTGGTCCTGCTCCTCTTCGTCGCCGCCCCGCTGCGCCGCTCCGGCGCCTACACCCTCCCCGACTTCGCCGAGGCCCGCCTCGCCTCCCGGCCGGCCCGACGGCTCGCGGGCGCCTTCGTCGTCGGCGTGGGCTGGCTCTATCTGCTGCCCCAACTCCAGGGCGCCGGGCTGACGTTGACTGTCCTCACCGGCGCCCCCGACTCGCTGGGCGGGCTGATCGTCGCCGTCGTCGTCACCGCGACCGTCGCCGCGGGCGGCATGCGCAGCATCACCTTCGTGCAGGCCTTCCAGTACTGGCTCAAGCTCACCGCCCTCCTCGTCCCCGCCCTCTTCCTGACCCTGGCCTGGCAGGGCGACGGCGCGCCCCGCGGCGCCTTCGAGGAACCGGCCGCCTTCCGCGACCAGCGCGTCGTCCGCGTCGACGACACCCTCGACCTCAAGCTGGAGAGCCCCCTCACCGTGACGGTGGACGGCACGGTCGACGGCCGCCCGCACGACGACGCCGTACTGCGCCTCCCCGCCGGCACCCACCACATCGAGCGCGGCGCCCGCCTCACCTTCGCCGCGGGCACCGCCGTCCCCACCGCCGAACGCGGCAGCAACGGAGGCATGTCCACCTCTCTCGCCGCCGGCCGCGAGGAACGCCCCCTGTACGCGACCTACGGACTGATCCTCGCCACGTTCCTCGGCACCATGGGCCTGCCGCACGTCGTCGTCCGCTTCTACACCAGCCCGCACGGGGTCGCCGCCCGCCGCACCACGGTCGCCGTCCTCGCCCTGATCGGCGCCTTCTACCTCCTGCCACCCGTCTACGGCGCCCTGGGCCGCCTCTACGCCCCCGAACTGGCCCTCAGCGGCGACGCCGACGCGGCCGTCCTGCTGCTGCCCGACCGGGTGATCGGCGGCCTCGGCGGCGACCTGCTGGGCGCGCTGGTCGCCGGCGGCGCCTTCGCCGCGTTCCTGTCCACGGCGTCCGGGCTGACGATGGCCGTGGCGGGGGTGCTCGCACAGGACGTCCTGCCGACCCGCGGCGTACGGCACTTCCGGCTCGGCACCGGGCTCGCCATGGCCGTACCGCTCGCCGCGAGTCTGCTGGTGGGCGGGCTGCCGGTGGCCGACGCGGTGGGGCTGGCCTTCGCGGTGTCGGCGTCCTCCTTCTGCCCGCTCCTCGTCCTCGGCATCTGGTGGCGCCGGCTGACCCCGCCGGGCGCGGCCGCCGGGATGCTGGTGGGCGGCGGGTCGGCGTTCCTCGCCGTCGCCGCGACCATGGCCGGCTTCCCCGGCACGGGCGGCCTGCACGCGCTGCTCGCCTGGCCCGCGCTGTGGTCCGTCCCCCTGGGCTTCCTCACCATGATCCTGGTGTCCCTGGCCACCCCGGGGCGCGTCCCGGCCGGCACGGCGGCGATCCTGGCCCGCTTCCACCTGCCCGAGGAACTGCGCACGGAGGAGCTGCGGGCGGCGGAGACGAAGGCCGCGGAGACGACGGCCGCGGAGACGAAGGCCGCGGAGACGAAGGCCGGGGAGCCAACGGCATGAGCGGCTTCCTCGCGGGCGTCTGCATCGCCATCCTCCCCTTCCTCGCCGCGGGCTTCTGGCTGGGCCGCCGCACCGCACGCCCGGAAAGCCTGGGCGGGCTGGGCACCCCCGTCGAGCACGCCACCTTCCAGACCCTGCACACCGCCTCCCTCGCCGCACCCCCGCTGCGGGCCGGCCTCACGGAGGAGACGGCCCGCAGATCGGCCCGCAGACTGCGCACCCTGCTCGGCACGGACGCCCTGTGCCTGACCGACGAGAAGGAGGTGCTGGCCTGGGACGGAGTCGGCGCACACCACCGCGCCGAGATCATGGAGCGGCTCGCCGGCCCCCTGGAGAGCGGCCGCGGCGAGGCCTTCCGCCTGACCTGCGAACACGCCGACTGTCCCGTCCGCTGGGCCGTCGTCGCCCCGCTCACCGTCGACGACCGGGTGCACGGCGCCCTGGTGGCCTGCGCGCCCCGCGAGTCCGCCGTCCTGGTGCGGGCGGCCGGCGAGGTGGCCCGCTGGGTGAGCGTCCAGCTGGAGCTGGCGGACCTCGACCAGTCCCGTACGAAGCTGATCGAGGCCGAGATCAAGGCCCTGCGCGCCCAGATCTCCCCGCACTTCATCTTCAACTCGCTCGCCGTGATCGCGAGCTTCGTGCGCACCGACCCCGAACGCGCCCGCGAACTGCTCCTGGAGTTCGCCGACTTCACCCGCTACTCGTTCCGCAGGCACGGCGACTTCACCACCCTCGCCGACGAACTCCACGCCATCGACCACTATCTGGCCCTGGTCCGGGCGCGCTTCGGCGACCGCCTCGCCGTCACCCTCCAGATAGCGCCCGAGGTCCTCCCCGTGGCGCTGCCCTTCCTCTGCCTCCAGCCGCTCGTGGAGAACGCCGTCAAGCACGGCCTGGAGGGCAAGACCGGCACCTGCCACATCCAGATCACCGCACAGGACGCCGGCGCCGAGGCCCTGGTCGTCATCGAGGACGACGGCGCCGGCATGGACCCGGTCGCGCTGCGCCGCATCCTGGCCGGCGAGGTGAGCCCGTCCGGCGGCATCGGCCTGTCCAACGTCGACGACCGGCTCCGCCAGGTCTACGGCGACGACCACGGCCTGGTCATCGAGACCGCCCTCGGAGCGGGCATGAAGATCACCGCCCGGCTTCCGAAGTACCAGCCGGGCGTGCACTCGGCGGCCCGGCTCACCCCCGGGTGATCAGCTCGTCCTGGTCACGACCATCGCGAGCGTGATCAGCCCCAGCACGACCCAGCCGAACCACAGCCAGCCGTTGCTGCCGAGCGCCACCGTGTAGGCGGTCACCATGACGAGCCCGCCGACGGTGAGCGCCCCCATGGTCTTCGTGGAACTGTCCGTGGTACCGGCCATCGCGACACCCTCCTCAGGGCCGCCCTCGGCCGGGCGGGTCCCCCTCCATGGTGCCCCGGGTTCAGCGCCCGCGTGCCTGGAGCGACGCAAGATAGGCGTTGTACGCCTCCAGCTCCTGGTCCCCGTCGCGGTCGGCGGCCCGGTCCTTGCGCTTGGCCTGCCGCTGCTCGGAGCCGTACCACTGGAACAGCAGGGCGATCAGCACCAGCACGGACGGGATCTCGCTGAACGCCCAGGCGATGCCGCCGGCCGCGTTCTGGTCCGACAGCGCGTCGATGCCGAGCGAGGCGGGCGGGTTCTTGAACGTCTCGACCATCGGCTGCGAGGCCATCATCAACGCGATGCCGAAGAACGCGTGGAACGGCATGCCCGCGAACAGCTCCAGCATCCGCATCAGATAGCCCGGCCGGCTCGGGCCCGGGTCCACGCCGATGATCGGCCAGAAGAACACCACGCCGACGGCGAGGAAGTGCACCATCATCGCGACGTGCCCGGTCTTGGAGCCCATCAGGAAGTCGAACAACGGCGTGAAGTAAAGCGCGTAGAGACTCGCGATGAACAGCGGGATGGTGAACGCGGGATGCGTGATGATCCGCATGTAGCGGCTGTGCAGCAGCATCAGCAGCAGCTCACGCGGCCCCTTGCGGCCCCGGCCGGCGGCCGGCAGCGCGCGCAGCGCGAGCGTCATGGGCGCGCCCAGCAGGATCAGGATCGGCGACAGCATGCTGATCACCATGTGCTGCACCATGTGCACGCTGAACATGACCATCCCGTAGTCGTTCAGCCGGGTGCACATCATCAGCCCGACGGTCAGCACACCGACGACGAACGACACGGTCCGACCCACCGACCAGGCGTCCCCGCGCCTGCGCAGCCGCACCACCCCCCAGCCGTACAGACCGAGCCCCACCAGGCAGGCGACGAGGAAGAACGGGTCCGCCGACCACTGAAGACCCCGTCCCAGCGTGAACGGCGGCAGATCCATGGTCATGCCGTGCCCGCTGTGATCCATCCGCCGGCTCCTGATTCGTGGGGGGTTGTACGTTTCCTGCCGCCCACCAGAGTAGAGAAGCCCCCGGCGGCCTCCGGCACCGGGGCGGTTCACTCGGGCGGTCCCGACTCGGAAGCGTTCACCGCGGGGAGGCTTGTGCCATGTCTGTCATCTTCTTCGACATCGGCGCGACCCTGGCGGATCCCCGGAGGGAGCCGGACGGCTCCCTGACCCTGCGGCCCCTGCCGCGGGTCCTCGCCGCGCTGGACGCCCTGGGCGAGGCACGCAAGGGCATCATCTCCAACCCCGGGTCGGCCGAGGCCGCCGTGGCACGGGCGCTGGCGGAGGCGTTTCCCGGCCGTTTCACGGACGCGGCGCTGGTGAACTGGGGAGTGAAGGACAGCCGCGGCATCTTCGACCGGGCGGTCGCCGCCACCGGCGGCGCGGCCGACGCCTGCGTCTTCGTGGGCGAGGACGCCCAGGAACGCGGCTTCGCGCGGGAGGCGGGGATGCGCACCGCGGCCCACCCCGTGTTCGCCCTCGCGGCGGCGGAGGGCAGGCCCGTGCTTCGGGCGCGGATCGAGGTCCGCGACGGCCAGGACCTGCGCTCGTTGACCGCGGCCATGGACGAGACCGAGGCCGTGCCCGCCGAGGTGGTCTCCGAGCGGCTCGTGCTCGCCATGGTGACCACGCGGGGCGTCGATGCGCTGGAGCGCGCCGGTTTCACGGTGGACGTGCGGGGGCCGGTGGAGGAGACGGCCCGCGCCGACGCGCAGCAGGACGACGCCGAGCGCCGGGCGACCGAGAAGTTCGTCGACGACCTGCTGGCGCGCGGCGAGGCGGTCTACGAGGGTGAGGAGCCCACTCCCCGGACGACCCATGTGGTCGAGCGCACGGACGACGGACGGCTCTCCGTCCGTCGTCTGCGCTTTCTGAACTGAGCCGACGTGTCTACGGCCGACGTATTGCCGGCCGACGTGCTGACGCCGGCTTGGCGACCGCTGAGGCTCGGGGTCAGTCGAAGCCCCGCCGGACCAGGGCCAGGCCCTCGCCGGTCTCGCTCCGTGTGATCTCGTGGGTCTTCAGCCGGGCAGGGCTGTCGTCGACGAACGCCGTGGCGGAGCGGTGCTCCTCGGGCACATGGACCCGGCCGCGGCGGAACAGGTCCTCGAGGAACGAGGTGGCGACCCGCTCCGGGTCGGCGGGCCGCACCGAGCCGCCGGCCGGGTCGGAGCCCGCGATGCCGAAGCGTCGCTCCTGCGCCGGGGCGGAGAGGGAGAGCGGCTGGGTGACGCCGTACATCGCCCCCGGGACCGTCACGGCCGTCTGACCCTGATCGTCGGGTCCGCCGGGCGTCGCCTCGGCGATCGCGGCGGCGCGGCGGGTCAGCTCCGGCTCGGTGAGGGACGTGGCGGCCTCCAGGGAGAGGATGCCGTGCCGGATGAACGCCGAGCGCAGGGAGGGGCCGTACTTGCCGCCGTTGCGGCGCTGGTCCGCGGCGATCATGTGGCCCGCGACCTGCGCGTAGTAGGCGGACACCACGGGCGCGGCCACGACGGCGTCCACCAGGAGCTGTCCGGCCATCTCGGCGGAGAACGCCAGACCGGCCTGGTCCTGCAGGTCCTGCTGGTGGAAGATCCCGGCGACGATCTTCAGGAACGCGCCGCTGAAGACCCGGGAGAACGAGTGCGGCTCGCTGGTGAGCATGCTCGCGGGCCCGTTCGGCTGCAGCAGCACCGGGTCGAGGTAGAAGAAGCTGTTCGCCATGTTGCGCAGGCAGTCCGGGTCGACCCGCTCCGGATGGCGCTGACGGATCGCCCAGCCCAGCTGCTCGGCCATCCTCGACACCCGCGAGGACAGTTCGAGTTCGCCCTGCGTCTCGGCGAGCACGCCGATCCGCAGCGATTCCAGCCGGAGCGAGCTCAGCAGGGCGCTGATGTCGCCGAACGCCTCGTGAAGGGCGGCCGCCTCCGCGCTCGCGGTGTCGAACAGCTGGGGGCGCAGGGCGTCGAGGACCGCGTGCCCTGTCTCGTGCTCGACGATCTCGTTGCTCTCGCATGTGGCGACGAGGACGCCTGCCACGGTACGGCGGAAGAACCACAGGCCTTTACGGTCGTAGAAGGCGTTGAGGTCGTTGCCCGCGTCGAGGTGTGCGGTCAGGAGGCGTCCGACGCGCGGATGCCAGTGCGTCCCGGTCGGGACCAGCGGCCCCCAGGTCTGACTGGCCCTGCTGAGGGCGTCGGCCGCCACCCAGTACCGGAAGGCCTCGGTGCCGGGTCCGGCACCGTTCGGCTGCGGGGTGTTGCCCGCGATGGCCGTGGGGAAGGGCTGGGTGTCGAGCTGTGGCACGGGATGCGGTACGGGCATGTTGACCAGCGGAGGAAATCCGGGGTCGTCCTCGTACACCAGCACCGTCGGAAGGGTGACCTGCTGTTGCTGCACCGTCATGGGGACTCCCTGAGAGGGGAGGGAAATGGGGGGTTTGGTCCTGCGTGTTCAGTACGAGGCCCCAGGTGCCGGGTGTCAATTCGAACACGGGCGGGCGGTGACGCCCGAGGCGGCCCGCGCCCAGTGCGCACGGGCCACCGAAGCGTGACGGTTCGACGGCCGGACGGGTGACCGTCGGTGCGTCGAACCGTCGGACGACTAGAGCACGCACTCCGCTTCCGCGTACCGCTCCTGCGGAACGGTCTTCAGCGTCTCGACCGCCTCGGCGAGGGACACCATCACGATGTCCGTCCCGCGCAGGGCCGTCATGTTGCCGAACTCCCCCCGGTGCACGGCCTCCACCGCATGCCACCCGAACCGGGTGGCGAGCACCCGGTCGTACGCGGTCGGCGTGCCGCCGCGCTGCACATGCCCCAGAATCACCGGCCGCGCTTCCTTCCCGAGCCGCGACTCCAGCTCGATCGACAGCTGCCGGGCGATCCCCGCGAAGCGCTCGTGCCCGTAGATGTCCTTGGCGCCCTCGTCGAAGTCCATACCGCCGGGCGCGGGCTTGGCCCCCTCCGCGGCGACGACGATCGCGAACCGCTTGCCCGCCTCGAACCGCTCGCCGACCCGCCGGGCCAGCTCCTCGATGTCGAAGGGGCGTTCCGGTACGACGATGGCGTGGGCGCCGGCGGCCATGCCGGAGTGCAGCGCTATCCAGCCGGTGTGCCGCCCCATGACCTCGACGACCAGCACCCGCTGGTGGGACTCGGCGGTGGTCTTCAGCCGGTCGAGCGCCTCGGTGGCCACCCCGACGGCCGTGTCGAACCCGAAGGTGACGTCGGTGACGGCGATGTCGTTGTCGATGGTCTTCGGCACGCCCACGATGGGCAGCCCCGCGTCCGACATCAGCCGGGCCGCCTTGAGGGTGCCCTCACCGCCGATCGGGATGATCGCGTCGAGACCGAGCTCCGCGACATGGCCCCGGGCCCGCTCCACGCCGTCGCGCAGATGCGAGGGCTGGACCCGGGAGGAGCCGAGGATCGTGCCGCCGCGGGCCAGGATGCCGCCCACCGCGTCGAGGTCGAGCTTGAGATAGTCGCACTCCAGGAGGCCCTTCCAGCCGTCCCGGAAGCCGATGACCTCGTCGCCGTGGTCGGCGACGGCACGGTGCACGACGGACCGGATGACGGCGTTCAGGCCGGGGCAGTCGCCGCCGGACGTGAGGACACCAATGCGCATAGCCCGAAACAACCTTCTCCACGTGGGCCGGTCCGGACCACGCTGTCCGGCTCGAATCCCCGCCACCCTAGCGGCAGGAGGGGGCGGGGCCGTAGCACGCGTCCGCCTGCTGGACGTGCCCGCTCACCTGTGCGGACGCACTGTCAGACGGGCTGCTGACGGTGCGCTGAAAATCAGGTGAACATCCAGGTCAGGCAGGCTGCTGCGCAGCCGCGATGCGCTCGCCCCGCAGCGCCTCGTACCAGCGGTCGTCGATCGGCGGCAGCGCGTTCACGTCGAGCGCCAGCTTCAGCAGCAGGTCCGCGATGAGCGGGTTGCGCGCCAGCACCGGGCCGTGCATGTACGTCCCGAACACGGTGTCGTTGTACGCGCCCTCGGTGCCGTCGCCGGTGCCGTTGCCCTTGCCGAGCTGGACCCGGGCCAGGGGGCGGGCGGTCGGGCCGAGGTGGGTGACGCCCTGGTGGTTCTCGAAGCCGGTCAGCTGCGGCAGACCGAGCCGCGGGTCGATGTCCCCGAGGACGTCGCCGACGCACCGCTCGCCCTCGCCGCGCGTCGTCGTCACGTCCAGCAGGCCGAGACCCGGCTCGCGCTGCCCGAGGTCGTTGACGAACTCGTGGCCCAGGATCTGGTAGCCGGCGCAGACCGCGAACACGATCGCGCCGTTGTTCACCGCCTGGTACAGGTGCGCGTCCCGGCGCAGCCGCTCCGCCGCGAGCCGCTGCGGACGGTCCTCGCCGCCGCCGATGAGGTAGATGTCGCCGGACGTCGGGATCGGCTGGTCGCTGCGCACGTCGAGGCGCGCGACGTCGAGACCGCGCTGCCGCGCGCGGCGCTCGACGACGAGGGCGTTGCCCTGGTCGCCGTAGGTGCTCAGCAGGTCCGGGTAGATCCACACCAGCCGCAGTTGGTTGTCGCTCATGGAAACGTCCTTCGTGGTCAGTTGCCGACGCGGCGGCGCAGGTCCTGGAACGCGGTGTAGTTGGCGATGACCTCGATCCGGCCCGGCGGAGCCTGCTGCACTGCCTGGTCGAGGTTCTCGCACACCTGGAAGTGCTGGTTCGCGACCTCCAGACGCACCGCGAGGTCCAGCTTGCGGTCACCGACGACGAAGATCGGGTGGCCGGTCAGCCGCGTGTAGTCGACGTCCCACAGCCAGGAGGTGTCGGTGCCGTCGGCGCCGCGCGCGTTCACCGAGAGGATGACCGGGGCCGGCGGCGGATCGATCAGGCTGAACGTCTCGAGCCAGCCCGCCGGGTTCTTCGCGAGCAGGAGTCTCAGGTCGCGCTGCATGAACTGGACGACGTCGTAGCGTCCGGCGACGGCCTGCACCTGGTACATCCGCTCCAGCGCGACCTGCGGCGGCACCCCGAAGACGGCGGCCACGGCGGCCGAGGAGGCGGCGTTGGCCTTGTTGGCGCGGCCCGGCAGCTGCAGATGGATCGGCCAGGCGGACCCGTGCGGATCGAGCACATGGTCCCCGGACAGCACCCAGCTCGGCGTGGGCCGCCGGAACCCGCACTCGCCGCAGAACCAGTCGTCCCCGGGCCGCTGCATGACGCCGCCGCAGGACGGGCACGACCAGGCGTCGTCCTTCCACATCTGACCGGCGGCGACCCAGATCACGTTGGGCGAGGAGGAGGCCGCCCACACCACCAGCGGGTCGTCGGCGTTCGCCACGACGACGGCCTTGGAACCGGCAAGCCCCTCACGCCAGTTCTCCGCGAGCATGCGGGTCTCGGCGGCGCGGTCCAGCTGGTCGCGGGAGAGGTTGAGCAGCGCGATGCACTTGGGGGCGGTGTCGCGGGCCACGCCCGCGAGGTACTTCTCGTCGACCTCGATCACGCCGTAGCGCGCGTCGGAGCCGCCCGCGAGGGCCGAGGTGATGCCGGCCGGCATGTTGGCGCCGAGCGCGTTGGACACGACCGGCCCGGCGGCGCGCAGCGCTTCGGCGATCAGCCGGGTGGTGGTGGTCTTGCCGTTGGTCGCCGAGACGAGGACGACGTCCAGGTTCTGGGCGAGCCGGGCGAGGAGGTCGGGGTCGAGTTTGAGCGCCACCCGGCCGCCGATCACCGAACCGCTGCCGCGCCCCGCGGCGCGCGACGCCGCCGCGACCGCCTTGCCGGCGGTCACGGCGATCTTGGCCCGCGGCGTGAGCGGGTCCGAGTTGCCTGCCATCAGTTCTCGATCCTCCTTGCGTACGCGCCGCGCCTCTGCCGTACGGCAACGTGGTAGGTGGTCAGCCTATCGAGATCCATTCGCACTCCCGAATCCCGGGACCGCGTCACACCCGTGGACGGCATGCGCGTGTCAGAAAGGACCGTACCCTTGCCGCCATGCGACACGGCTCCATCCCGGGCGCCCGCGGGCGCGTCCGGCCCCTCACCCTGCTCGGCGACCCCGTCCTGCACGCCCGTTGCGAGGACGTCACCGACTTCGGCCCCGAACTCGCCCGCCTCGTCGAGGACATGTTCGCCACGATGTACGCGGCCAGGGGGGTCGGCCTGGCGGCCAACCAGATCGGCGAGCCGCTGCGCGTCTTCGTCTACGACTGCCCCGACGACGAGGACGTCCGCCATCTGGGCCATGTGGTGAACCCGAGGCTGGTCGAGGCGGACGGCATCGTGCTGCGGGGACCGGAGGGCTGTCTGTCCCTCCCGGGCCTGGAGGCGGGAACGGAGCGCTACGACCACGCGGTGGTCGAGGGCGTCACGGTGACCGGCGAGCCGGTCACCGTCGACGGCACGGGATTCTTTGCCAGATGCTTGCAGCACGAGGCCGACCACCTGGAAGGCCGCGTGTACGCGGACCGGGTGGAGGGCCGGCGCAGGCGGAAGCTGATGCGCCAGGTGGCCCGAGCCTCCTGGCGCCCAGGGCGCGGTCCGGTCTGAAGGGGCGCGGGGCGGCCCTCAGAACCCGGGACCGCCGATCTTGTCGCCGGCCGCCGCGAGGCGGCCCCACAACAGGTCGGCCAGACTGCGCACCAGTTCGGCCCGGGAGCAAGGCCGCTCGCCCAGCCACCAGTCCCCGGCCGCGTGCATCATCCCGACGATCCCGTGCCCCCACACCCGCGCGAGCTGCTGGCTCGCGGGCCCGAGATCCAACCGGTCCTCGATGACCTGGGCCAGCTCCTCGCCCATCCGCCGAAGCAGCGGAGCGGAGTGCTTGCCGACATCGAACCCCTGCTCCCCGGGTGACCCGTCGGCCGGATGCATCAGAAACCGGTAGACCTGAGGCCGGGCCTCGATCGCCGCGAGATAGGTGTCGAGGGTCGCCTCGACCCGCTCCCGGCGCTCGGCGGGGGCGTCCAGCGCCGCCCGCAGCGAGTCCAGCAGCGCGTCGGTGTGCCGTTTGGCGAGGGCGGCGTACAGCCCTCCCTTGTCACCGAAGTGGCGATAAAGGATCGGCTTGGTGATGCCCGCCTCCGCCGCGATGGCGTTCATCGAGGCCTGCGGCCCGTCGCGCAGCACCACCCGGTCGGCGGCCTCCAGCAGCTCGCGCCGTCGGCGGTCGGCGGACCGTTGCTGCTCGGTCCGCTGCGTGGTGTCCATGTGCTCTCCCCACCCGGTGCTGATTCGGTGACGCCTGCGCAAACTAACACCTGACAGCAGCCTGACATCGAACGGGCTGGCGGGCTCCGGGCCCGCCATCAGGAGTTGACTTTCCCTACCGATCGGTAACAGACTCTGGTTACCGCTAGTAACATGCACGTTCCGCCGCTGGAGGGGACATGGCCGAGTTCACCATGGAGCTCAACGACGAACAGAAGGAGGTCCGGGACTGGCTGCACGGCTTCGCGGCCGACGTCATCCGCCCCGCGGCCGCCGAATGGGACGAGCGTGAGGAGACTCCCTGGCCGGTCATCCAGGAGGCCGCGAAGGTCGGCATCTACTCCCTCGACTTCTATGCGCAGCAGTACTTCGACCCCACCGGCCTCGGCATCCCGATGGCCATGGAGGAGCTCTTCTGGGGCGACGCGGGCATCGCCCTGTCGATCGTGGGCACCGGCCTCGCCGCGGTGGGCGTCCTCGCCAACGGCACCGAGGAGCAGATCGGCACCTGGATCCCGCAGATGTACGGCGACGCGGGCGACGTCAAGGTGGCCGCGTTCTGCTCCTCCGAGCCCGACGCCGGCTCGGACGTCGCCTCGATGCGCACCCGTGCCGTGTACGACGAGGCCAAGGACGAGTGGGTGCTCAACGGCACCAAGACCTGGGCGACCAACGGCGGCATCGCCAACGTCCACGTGGTCGTCGCGGTCGTGGACGCCGAGCTGGGCTCCAAGGGTCACGCCTCCTTCATCGTCCCGGCGGGCACCCCGGGTCTCGCCCAGGGCCAGAAGTTCAAGAAGCACGGCATCCGCGCCTCGCACACCGCCGAGGTGATCCTCGACAACGTGCGCGTCCCCGGCTCCTGCCTCCTCGGCGGCAAGGAGAAGCTGGACGAGCGGCTGGCGCGGGCGCGCGAGCGGGCGAAGGCGGGCGGCGAGCGCGTCAAGAACGCGGCGATGGCCACCTTCGAGGCGTCGCGGCCCGCGGTCGGCGCCATGGCCGTCGGCACCGCCCGAGCCGCGTACGAGGTGGCCCTCGACTACGCCAAGACCCGGGAGCAGTTCGGCCGTCCGATCATCGACAACCAGGGCGTCGCCTTCCAGCTCGCGGACATGCGCACACAGATCGACGCCGCACGCCTGCTGGTCTGGCGCGCCTCGTGGATGGCGGTCAACGGCAGGCAGTTCACGGCCGCCGAGGGCTCCATGTCGAAGCTGTTCGCCAGCGAGACCGCGAAGAAGGTCACCGGGCAGGCGATCCAGATCCTCGGCGGCAACGGCTACACCCGGGAGTACCCGGTGGAGCGCATGCACCGCGACGCGGCCATCTACACGATCTTCGAGGGCACGAGCGAGATCCAGCGGCTGGTGATCGCCCGGACCTTGTCGGGGATGCCGATCCGGTAGCGCCGTCGGGGCGCCTTCCTCACCGGTGCCTCAAAGGCGTGAGCTGTTCGATGTCGTAGCGCTTCCTCAGTTCCTCGATCGCCGCGTGGTCCGGCGGGCCCCCGGGGGCCAGGATCTCGAGCAACTCCTCGAAGTAGCGCTCGTGGTCGGGGGGCGGGGACGCCTGGAAGAACACACGGGCCGTGGCGTCCGTCGGGTTGGCGAAGGCGTGGGGGCAGCCCGGGGGCACGACGATGACCGTGCCCGGGGTGGCCCGAACCACCCCCGCGCCCGAACTCGACTGCCAGAGCTGCCAGTTGTCGGCCGTACGCACCCGCGGCTCGAAGGCGAGGACGTCCAGCTCGCCTTCGAGGACGTAGAACAACTCCTCGCTGCGGGTGTGCACATGGGCGCCCACGTCGAAGCCCGGCGGGACCTCCACCTCGAAGGTGGAGGCCACGCTCGAGTGCGTGCCGGTGACCTTGAACGTCACCCGCTGGGCCGGGGTCTGGACGACCCTGCCGTGGCCCGGCGGCACCAGCAGCCCGTCGCTCACCATGGGACCGGGAGGGCTTCGGGGCCGCGGATCAACGCGCCCTTCCGGGGCAGGGTCTCGGTGATCGTCGTCTCTTCGGTCATGCGTGCTCACGCCCTCCCGTCGTCCGTGCGCTGCCAGCGCCCCAGTGTCATCTCGGCGGTGATGCCGGGCCCGAACCCGGCGAGCAGTCCGCGCGCCCGGTCGGCGGCGCCACCCTCGTCGAACAGCCGGCGCGCCGCGTCCAGGACGACGGCGCTGGCGATGTTGCCGTACTCGGTGAGCGTGGCCCGGCTGAAGCGGAAGGCGTGCGGGTCGACCTGCAGGAACACGCTGAGGTCGTCGAGGATGCGGGGGCCGCCCGCGTGGACTATGTAGAAGTCCAGGTCGGCAGCGTCCCAGCCATGCTTGCCCGCGAGGTCCTGCAGGGCCGGCGCGAGCGGCTCCATCGTGGCCGGCACCCGCTTGTCCAGCAGGAAGTGGAAGCCGGTCGCCCGGACGTCGTACATGATCCACTCTTCGGTCTTGGGGATCACGTACGAGCCGTTGCGCTCCAGCCGGATGCCCTCGCCGCCCCGGCCGCGCACCACGGCGGCCGCGATGCCGTCGCCGAACAGGCCGTTGCAGAGCAGGGATCCGACGCCGAGGTCGGTGGGCTGGTAGCACAGCGAGCAGAACTCGCAGGCCACGATGAGGGCGTTGGCCTCGGGGTAGGCGGTGCAGAAGTCGTGCGCCCGGTTGATCGCGGCACCGCCGGCCGCGCAGCCCAGCTGGGCGATCGGCAGCTGCCGGGTGGTGCTGTCGAAGTCCATCTCGTTGATCATCCAGGCCGTCAGCGAGGGCATCATGAAGCCCGTGCACGACACGTAGATGATGACGTCGATGTCGCTGGTGAGCAGCTCCGCCTCGTCCAGCGCCCGCTGTACGACCGCCGGGACACGGGCCTTGGACTCGGCCACGTAGACCCTGTTGCGTTCCTCGAAGCCTGGATGTTTCAGGGTCTCCTCGATGGGCTGCACGAGGTGTCGGGTCCGGACGCCGGTGTTCTCGATCAACCGGAGAGCCAGCGGCAGCTGGGCGTGGTCCCCATGGCGGGAGCGCGCCAGTTCGAGCGTCTCCTCCATCGTGATCACGTGCTCCGGAACCGACACCGAGGGCCTGCACAAAGTCGCCATGAACCGTCCCTCCAAAAGGTGGTTCACCACTGGGGTGCGTGCACACCCACGATCACCCGTTAGGGCGACGACTTCGCGCGGTGCTACTCCATTCGGGGGATATTTCCAGGTCAGGGGCGCGGGGAACTGCGCGACCAGCCCCAGGGCACTACGGCGCACCCCCGCTGCTGTGCGCGATACAAGCCACATCGATACGATCGGCAAGCTTTGCGAGCTCAATGGTCAAAGCAGCAACGGTGTCCTCGTCAAGCCCCTCGGCCCCGGCCTCGACAAGATGCAGCCACCGTCCACCCAACGTGCGGAGCAGCTTGCTCACGTCGGCCGCAGCCACCTGCAGGGTCCCGCGGTCATCGACGATCAGAGGCAGAGTCACTTCGCGGTTCACACCCGGGATCGTAGCCGCGCGGCGCTCACGCACCGTGCCAAACCGTGGTGATGTTGCAGAACTCCCGGATTCCGTGCCCGGACAGCTCACGGCCGTATCCGGACCGCTTCACCCCGCCGAACGGGAACCCCGGATGGGACGCCGTCATCCCGTTGACGTACACCCCGCCGGCCTCCAGATCCCGTACGAAACGGTCGACCTCGGCCTCGTCCCGGGTCCATACGTTGGAACTCAGACCGAACGGCGAGTCGTTGGCGATGAGCACCGCCTCATCGAGGTCGGCCGCCCGATACAGCGTGGCCACGGGCCCGAAGGCCTCCTCCCGGTGGATCCGCATCTCGCGCGTGATGCCGGCGAGAACAGTCGGCGGGTAGTACCAGCCGGGCAGCTCGGGCCGGCGGAGCCGATGCCCGCCGCACAGCACCGCCGCTCCACTGCGCCGGGCGTCCTCCACCAACTCCTCCAGGTCCGACCGCCCCTGTTCGCTCGCCAGCGGCCCGACCTCCGTCTCCTCCTGAAGCGGGTCGCCGACCTTCAGCGCCGTCATGCCCGCCACGAACCGTTCGGCGAACGCGTCGTACACGTCCGTGTGAACGATGAACCGTTTGGCCGCGATGCAGGACTGCCCGTTGTTCTGTACGCGCGCCGTCACCGCCACCTGCGCGGCCCGGTCGACGTCCGCCGACGGCATGACGACGTACGGGTCGCTGCCGCCCAGTTCCAGCACCGTCTTCTTGATCATCTCCCCGGCGGTGGAGGCGACCGCCCGCCCGGCCGGCTCGCTGCCGGTCAGCGTCGCGGCCTTGACGCGCTCGTCGCGCAGCAGGTCGTCCACCGCCCCCGACCCGATCAGCAGCGTCTGGAAGCAGCCCTCGGTGAAGCCGGCCCGATGGAACAGGTCCTCCAGGTACAGCGCGGTCTGCGGGACGTTCGAGGCGTGCTTGAGCAGCCCCACGTTGCCCGCCATCAGCGCCGGCGCGGCGAACCGGACCACCTGCCACAGCGGGAAGTTCCACGGCATCACCGCGAGCACCGGACCCAGCGGCCGGTAGCGGACCAGGGCGCGCGAGGCGCCGGAGTCCTTCACGTCGGCGGCGGCCGGCTCCTCGTCGGCGAGCAGTTCCTCCGCGTGCTCGGCGTACCAGCGCATCGCCTTGGCGCACTTCGCGGCCTCCGCGCGGGCCTGCTTCACCGGCTTGCCCATCTCCGTGGTCATGATCCGGGCGATGTCCTGCTGGTCCTCGTCCAGGAGGTTCGCGGCCTGGATCATCAGGCGCGCCCGGTCGACGAAGCGCGTCGCCCGATACGTACGGAACGTGGCCTCCGCGAGCTGGAGCCGGCGCTCCAGTTCCTCCTCGCCCATGGCCTCGTACGTGCGAAGCGTCTCGCCGTTCGCCGGGTTCACCGTCGCGATGGGCATGACCGACCTCCTGAAGAGCTGCCTGTGTCTCGACCTTCCCGCGCCGGACCCGAGGCCGCAACGCGTGCGCATCCGCTCAGGGCGAGTGCTCCGTCAGGCGGTCGAGAAACGCGGACTGCGCCGTGACGATCACCTCGTGGGCCCGGGCGAGACCGAACCAGGCGACCCGGTCCAGTTCCGGGAACTCCTGGAGGCGTCCGGATCTCGGCGGCCACTCCAGGGTGAACGTGCCGGGGACGATCGTCGCCGGGTCGAGGTCCGCCTCGACGGCCCACGCCGTGACGATCTTGCCGTTCTTCTGGCGGACCTCGCCGAGCGGTATCGCCTCCCCGTCGGGCGGGGGCAGCCCGAGCTCCTCCCGGAACTCGCGGCGGGCCGCCTCCCAGGCCGGTTCGCCGGGTTCGTACTCGCCCTTCGGGACGGTCCACGCCCCGGCGTCCTTCCTCGCGAAGTACGGGCCGCCCATATGGCCGAGCAGCACCTGAGGGCCGTCGTCCGTGCGCCGGAACAGCAGCAGGCCCGCGCTGCGCCTCGGCGCGGCGGGCGTCGCGGGTGTCGCGGGTGTCACGGGTGCACCTCCGGGTGCGCGGCGAGCAGGGTCTGCACGGTGTCCGCCTCCGCCGGGCGCTTGTCCTCGCGGTAGCGGACCACGCGGGCGAAACGGAGGGTGACGCCGGCCGGGTAGCGGGTGGAGCGCTGCAGACCGTCGTAGGCGATCTCGACGACGAGTTCGGGGCGTACGGTCACCACATGGCCGTCGTCCTCGACGGCGAGCTCCTTCAGGCGGTCGGTCTGCCAGGTGAGCATCGCGTCGGTCATGCCCTTGAACGTCTTGCCGAGCATGGCGAAGCCGCCGTCGGCGGTGCGGGCCCCGAGGTGCAGGTTGGAGAGCTTCCCGACGCGCCGCCCATGGCCCCACTCGGCGGCCAGCACCACCAGGTCGAGCGTGTGCACGGGCTTCACCTTCAGCCAGGACGCACCGCGCCGGCCCGCGCTGTAGGGCGCGTCGAGGGCCTTGACCACGACTCCCTCGTGGCCGCGCAGCAGCGTCTGGCTGGTGAACTCCTCCGCGGCCTCGGCGTCCTCGGGGCCGGACACGACCCTGCGGCGCACCCGCATCGGCTCGGGCACCAGCCGGGCCAGCTCCGCGTGCCGTTCGGCGAACGGCAGGTCGAGCAGGTCCCGGCCGTTCACGGACAGCGCGTCGAAGAAGACGGGGGAGACCGGGACCGCCTCGGCGGCCGTCGCCACGTCCACGCGGGAGCCGACGCGGCCGGCCGTCTCCTGGAAGGAACGGGGGCGTCCCGTCTCGTCGAGGGCGATGATCTCACCGTCCAGGATGAAACGCGACCCGGCCAACTCCCTTGCCGCGGCTGTCACTTCGGGCAGTCGGTCGGTGATGTCGTCCAGCGTGCGGGTGTAGAGGCGGATGTCGTCGCCGGCGCGGTGCACCTGGACGCGGATGCCGTCCAGCTTCTCCTCCACCGCGCAGACGCCGAGCTTGCCGACCGCCTCGGTGACGGAGGACGCGGTGTGCGCGAGCATGGGCAGGACCGGGCGACCGACGGTGAGCCGGAACGTCTCCAGGGTCGGCGGCCCGTCCGCGAGCAGCGCCTGCGCCACCGTCTGCAGGGAGCCCGCCAGCATCACCGCCCGCCGTACGTCAGCCGGCGGCGCGCCGGTCGCCTGCGCCAGACCCTCCACGGCTACGGCGTCCAGCGCGCCCTGCCGGACCTCGCCGGTGATGAGGCCCAGCAGGAAGCGCTGCTCGTCCGCGGTGGCCGCGCCCATCAACGCGCCGACCAGCCGCGCCCGTTCGGCCTGCGACCCGGGGCCCGACACCGTGCCGAGCTCGGTGAGGAGGGCGTCCACCTCGCGCACGGTCAGGGTCGGCGCCCCGGCCGGGGCGACCGGTTGGCTCAGCACCTTCCAGCCGACGCCCAGGCGGCCCTGGGGGAGCCGCCCGGCGAGGTAGGGGATGACGATCGGCACGTCCTCCGCCTCCGCGTCCCGGAAGAGTTCGGCGAGCAGGGCGATCTTGCGGGAGCGCGCCGAGGTGGCGGCGACCTCCCGGGACACGTCGGCGAGCCGGGTCAGCAGCATGCAGCCATGGTGCGGCGCGCTCCGCTGTTTTACCCGCCGAGGAACGGGGTCGTTTTTTCGTTCGCGGGCGTGTCGTGGCCGCTCGCGCCGTTCCCCGCGCCCCTTAGGGTGCTGCGTCCAGGTCGGCCATCAGCAGCTCCCCGTTGATCGCGGCTCCGGTTCGGTAGCCGCGGCTCGCGGCGTTCACGACCTGCTCGGCGAAGCCCGAGACGTTGCCCGCCGCCCACAGTCCGGGGACGGTCGTCAGGCCCCGTCCGTCGACCACGGGGTACGTCCCGAAGGGGGTTTCGGCGGTCTCGGCGCCCAGCCGGGTCAGCAGGTCGGTCTGCGGGACCGCCCGGGGCGCGACGAACAGCACCTCCCGGTCGTACACCCGGCCGTCCGTGAGCCGGACCCCGGTGAGCCGGTCGTCCTCGACGACCGGCTCGGCCACCTCGCCGGGGACGACGTGCACGCCGGCCGCGGCCAGCCTGCGCAGGTCCGCCTCGGTCAGCTCCTCCTCGGCGACCGTGTGCAGGAAGAGGGTCACGTCCTTCGACCACTGGGTCACCATCAGCGCCTGGTGGACGCTCATCGGGGTCGTGGCGAGCACCCCGAAGGCCTGGTCGCGGACCTCCCAGCCGTGGCAGTACGGGCAGTGGAGCACGTCCCGGCCGAAGCGCTCGGCGAGACCCGCGACCGGCGGCAGCTCGTCCTTCAGTCCGGTCGCGACGACGAGCTGCCGGGCGTGCACGGTCCGGCCTCCCCCCGGAAGGGCGCCCTCGGCGAGCCGTACGGCGAAGTCCTCGCCCCTGACGGCGTCCACCACCCGGTCGTGGATCAGCTCGACGCCGTACCGCGCGATCTCCGCACGGCCGGCGGCGAGGAACTCGGCGGGCGGCATCCCGTCCCGCGACAGATAGCCCTGCAGGTGCGCGGCGGGCGCGTTGCGCGGCTCGCCCGCGTCGACGACCAGCGTCCGGCGCCGGGCCCGGCCCAGGACGAGCGCGGCGGACAGGCCGGCCGCGCCGCCGCCGACGACGATCACTTCGTACTTCTCGGTCATGGTGACCACCTCCGCCGTCACGCTCGCCGGACAGGTGCGGGATTGACAAACCTCTTTGCCGGTTCCGCAATATGGAGGCATGACTACCGATGACGTTCTCGCGGAGGTCGGGCCGAGGCTCAGACGGATCCGGAAGGAGCGGGAGGTGACCCTCGCGGCGCTGTCCGAGTCGACCGGGATCTCCGTCAGCACCCTCTCCCGGCTGGAGTCGGGGCTGCGCAAACCCAGCCTGGAGCTGCTGCTGCCGATCGCGCAGGCCCACCAGGTGCCGTTGGACGAGTTGGTCGGCGCGCCGCCGGTGGGCGACCCCCGGGTGCGCGCCAAGCCGCTCGTACGGCACGGGCGCACCTTCTGGCCGCTGTCCCGGCAGCCCGGCGGACTGCAGGCCTTCAAGGTGCTGGTGCCCCAGGGCGAGGAGCAGCCGGAGCCGCGCACCCACGAGGGCTACGAATGGCTGTATGTGATGTCCGGGCGGCTGCGGGTGGTGCTCGGCGAGCACGACGTGGTGATGACGGCGGGAGAGGCCGCCGAGTTCGACACGCGCGTGCCGCACTGGTTCGGATCGACGGGGGAGGGTCCGGCCGAGTTCCTGAGCCTGTTCGGGCCGCAGGGTGAGCGGATGCATGTGCGTGCCAGGCCCCGGCAGGGGTGACGGAGGCGACTCTTGCGCCGTCGGCTGTTCCCTCCCGGCAAGCGACCGCTTAGTATGCGATCGACCCCGGCGGAACACGCCGGTCGGACGACGCAGTCCCGTGGAGGCTCCGCATGCAGGCATGGCAGGTGCACGAGAACGGCGAGCCGAGCGAGGTGATGCGGCTGACGGAGGTGGAGCGGCCCACGCCCGGCGAGGGCCAGGTCCTGCTCAGGGTGCGTGCCGCGAACATCAACTTCCCGGACGTGCTGATGGCCCGGGGCCACTACCAGGTGCGGCCCCCGCTGCCGTTCACCCCGGGCGTGGAGATCTGCGGCGAGACCGAGGACGGCCGCCGCGTCATCGCCAACCCGGCCCTGCCGCACGGCGGTTTCGCCGAGTACGCCGTCGCCGACGCGGCCGCCCTGCTGCCCGCGCCCGAGTCGCTGGACGACGCCGAGGCCGCCGCGCTGCACATCGGCTACCAGACGGGCTGGTTCGGCCTGCACCGCAGGGCGCGCCTGGAGGCGGGCGAGACCGTGCTCGTCCACGCTGCCGCGGGAGGGGTCGGCAGCGCGGCCGTACAGCTCGCGAAGGCGGCGGGCGCGCGGGTCATCGGCGTCGTGGGCGGGGCCGGCAAGGCGGCCGTCGCCCGCGAGCTGGGCTGCGACGTGGTCATCGACCGGCGGGCCGAGGACGTCGTCGGCGCGGTGAAGGAGGCCACCGGCGGCCGGGGCGCGGACGTGATCTACGACCCCGTCGGCGGCGACGCCTACACCCAGTCCGCGAAGGTCGTCGCCTTCGAGGGCCGGATCGTGGTCGTCGGCTTCGCGAGCGGGACCATTCCGAGCCCCGCACTGAACCACGCCCTCGTGAAGAACTACGCGATCCTCGGCCTGCACTGGGGCCTGTACAACACCAAGAACCCCAAGCTGGTCCAGCACTGCCACGAACAGCTCACCGAGCTGGCCGCCCGGGGCGCGATCGCGCCGCTGGTCAGCGAGCGCGTGCCGCTCGAAGAGGCCGCGGCCGCCGTGCAGCGGGTCGCCGACGGCGTCACCACCGGCCGTGTCGCCGTGCTGCCCACGCTGCGGAACGGAGCCGCCGCATGACCGTCGACGCAGCCGAACTCCAGCGCCGCACAGCCGAGTTGCTGGCCGCGCACCCGCCCGGGACCACGGACCGGCTCGACTTCCTGAGGGCCCGATTCGACGCGGGGCTCGCCTGGGTCCACTACCCGCAGGGCCTCGGCGGCCTCGGCGCGCCCCGCTCCCTCCAGGCCGTCGTGGACGCCGAACTGGAGGCCGCCGGCGCCCCCGACAACGACCCGCGCCGCATCGGCATCGGCCTCGGCATGGCCGCGCCGACGATCCTGAAGTACGGCACCGAGGAGCAGAAGCAGCGCTTCCTCAAGCCGCTGTGGACGGGCGAGGAGGTCTGGTGCCAGCTCTTCAGCGAGCCCGGCGCCGGCTCCGACCTGGCCGCGCTCGGCACCCGGGCCGTACGGGAAGGCGACGAGTGGGTCGTCAACGGGCAGAAGGTGTGGACGTCCAGCGCCCACCTGGCCCGCTGGGCCATCCTCATCGCCCGCACCGACCCGGACGTGCCCAAGCATGCGGGCATCACCTACTTCCTCTGCGACATGACCGACCCGGGCGTCGAGGTCCGGCCCCTGCGCCAGATCACCGGTGAGGCCGAGTTCAACGAGGTCTTCCTCACCGGCGTCCGCATCCCCGACTCCCGCCGGCTCGGCGAGGTCGGCGACGGCTGGCGGGTCGCGCAGACCACGCTCAACAACGAACGCGTCGCCATCGGCGGCATGCGCCTGCCCCGCGAGGGCGGCATGATCGGCCCCGTCTCCAGGACCTGGCGCGAGCGCCCCGAGCTGCGCACCCACGATCTGCACCAGCGGCTGCTGAAGCTGTGGGTGGAGGCCGAGGCCGCCCGCCTCACCGCCGAACGCCTGCGCCAGCAGCTCGCCCTGGGCCAGCCCGGCCCCGAGGGCGCCGGCATGAAACTCGCCTTCGCCCGGCTCAACCAGGAGATCAGCGGCCTGGAGGTGGAACTCCGCGGCGAGGAAGGCCTGTTGTACGACGACTGGACGATGCGCCGCCCGGAGCTCGTGGACTTCACCGGCCGGGACGCCGGGTACCGCTACCTGCGCTCCAAGGGCAACAGCATCGAGGGCGGGACCAGCGAGGTCCTGCTGAACATCGTCGCCGAACGCGTCCTGGGCCTGCCGTCCGAGCCGCGCACCGACAAGGACGTCGCCTGGAAGGACCTGTCCCGATGAGCGCACAGCCGGATCTCCTCTACTCCGAGGAGGAAGAGGCGCTGCGGTCCGCCGTCCGGGACCTGCTCGCCGACCACTGCGACGCGCCGGGCGTCATCGCCCGCACCGAGTCCGACATCCCGCACGACCTGACGGCCTTCAAGGCGCTCGGCGAGGGCATGGGCCTCGCGGGCCTGCTGGTGCCCGAGGAGCTGGGCGGCCAGGGCGCCACGCATCGCGAAGTCGCCGTCGTACTGGAGGAGTTGGGCCGCGCGGTCGCCCCGGTGCCGTATCTGACCAGTGCCGTGGTCGCCACGGAGGCCCTGCTGGCCGTCGGCGACGAGGAACTGCTCGGCCGGCTGGCGTCCGGGCGGACCGTCGGCGCCCTGGCGGTCGCACTGCACACCGCCCCGGGCGCGCCCTTCAAGGCGGTGCACGTCGAAGGAGGCTTCCTCCAGGGGGAGTTGACCGGCATCGCGGACGCCGCCGCGGCCGACGTGCTGCTCGTGCCGGCCGACGACGGCGGGCTGTACGCCGTGGACGCGCAGGCCGTGACCGTCACCCCGCAGGTCGCCTTCGACCTGACCCGCCCCCTCGCGACGGTCACCCTCGCCGACGCCCCCGGCCGTCGCCTCGGCGACGCCGAACCCGCCGTACGCCGCGCCCTGCGGGCCGGAGCCGGGCTGCTCGCCTCCGAGCAACTCGGGCTGGCCGACTGGACGTTGACCGAGACCGTGCGCTACCTCAAGGAGCGCAAACAGTTCAACCGGCCGGTCGGCGGCTTCCAGGCGCTCAAGCACCGGCTCGCCCAGCTGTGGCTGGAGGTCGTCAACCTGCGCGCCGCCGCCCGGGGCGCGGCCGACGCCCTCGCCACCGGCCAGGACGTCGACATCGCGGTGGCCGTCGCCCAGGCCTACGCGGCAGGGGTCGCCGTGCACGCCGCCGAGGAGGCGCTGCAACTGCACGCCGGGATCGGCATGACCTGGGAGCACCCGATCCACCTGTACCTCAAGCGGGCCAAGGCCGACTCGATCGCCTACGGCACGGCCGGCGCCCACCGTCAGGCGCTGGCCGCACTGGTCGATCTGCAGGCCCCCTGACCGTCACCCGGTGAAGCCCGCCCCACCTGGGGCGGGCTTTTTCGTGCGCCTGCGCGGAAGGAGTGAACACACGACGGCGGTCCGGCCAACTCCTGGCAGGTACAGGTTCCTTGGCGCTCGGACCGACTCATACTCCCTGTGGCTCGGACCCGCCCCACAGGGAGGAACAGCATGGCCCTCATCACCCGCCGCAGAGCTCTCACCGGCTTCGGCGCCACCCTCGCCGCAGTGCTCGCTCCGCCGGCCGGCAGCGCGTTCGCCGAGGGACAGCACCACGGCCCCCGGCCGTTGTGGCGCGCCCACGCCCACAACGACTACGAGCACCCCCGCCCCCTCTTCGACGCGCTCGACCACCGCTTCGGCAGCGTCGAGGCCGACATCTTCCTCGTCGACGGCGAACTCCTCATCGCCCACTCGGCGGACGAACTCGACCCGACCCGCACCCTGGAGTCCCTCTACCTCGCCCCGCTCGCCGCCCGTGTGAAGGCCAACCACGGTTCGGTGTACCGGGGTTACCGGCAGCCGCTGCAACTGCTCATCGACATCAAGACCGAGGGCTCCTCCACCTACCTCGCCCTGGACGAGCAGCTCTTGCGCTACCGGCGGCTGTTCACGACGTACGCGCACGGCCGCATCCACTCCGGCCCGGTCACCGCCGTCATCTCCGGCGACCGCGCGGCCCGTACGCCCATGGAGGCGCAGACCGTCCGCCGGGCCTTCTACGACGGCCGGCTCACCGACCTCGGCGCCTCCGAGGCGTCGTTCGCCTCGCTGATCAGCGACAACTGGACCCTCAACTTCACCTGGCTCGGCGTCGGCGCCTTCCCCGCAGCGGAACGGCAGAAGCTGCGCGGGATCGTCGACGCGGCCCATGCGCGCGGGCAGAAGGTGCGGTTCTGGGCCACGCCCGACCTCGCCGGCCCCGCCCGGGACGCGCTGTGGACGGAACTCCTCGCCGCCGGCGTCGACTACCTCAACACCGACGACCTGGCAGGCCTGGAGAGCTTCCTCGACGCCCACCGGACGGCATAGCGCCACGGCTTCGCCGCCACCCGTCCGCCACCACCCGCTGACACCGCTCGTCGACACCACCCGTTCGGCGGACAGGGCTCCCGCCCGGACGAACCCTCCGTTACGCCACACTTGCGGCCGAACGCCGTGAAAGCGGACGTGGCGGAGGAGGTTGACGGTGGCCATTTCGATTTCCGCGGTGCTGTTGCTGCTGCTCCTGGCGGTGATCTTCCTGCGCAACGGCGGACTGAAGATCTCGCACGCGCTGGTCTGCCTGCTGCTCGGGTTCTTCCTGGCCGGCACCAGCGTGGCTCCCACCATCCACAGTGGCCTCACGGCGACGGCCGACATCGTCGGCAGCCTTCGACCGTGAGGCCCTGCGGGGCCACCGGGGTTACTTGGTGAAGACGCCGATGCCGTTCGCCACCGGGCGCTCATAGCCGTCGGACGGGTGGTTGCGGACCGTCACCCTGCTCGCCCCGGCCGGGCGGGCCACCAGGGTCGACGAGCCGCCGCCGTCCAGGCTGAAGCCCTCGGTCGCACCGAGGCTCTTCAGGGCCGTGGCGACCTCGGCGATGGTCAGGCCCTTGCGGTAGGCGACGGCGCCGTCCAGCGCGAACAGCAGCACGCGCTTCCCGCCGTTGCCGATGCCGAGGGCCGTCCGCACGGCCGAGACCGAGGTGTTCAGACCGGACAGCGGCTTCCCGCCCGCGAGGACCGGGTAGCCGCCGACGGCGAAGCCGTACGCCGACTGCGACGCGGACGACAGCCCGTACCGCACCGCCACCCGCTGGCCCTTGACGAGCTTCTTCAGGCGCTGCGCGCCCGCCTCCCGCCCGACCAGGACCGTGGTGCCGGCCGCGATGGTCCCGCTGCCGGGCGTGGCCGACGTCGAAGCGACCCGGCCCTTCTTGAGCACCACCTCGTAGGTGCTGGTGCTGCACTCCGCGGCCCGTTCGGTGTCCGTGCCGCAGGTGGCCCGCTTGCGCGAGACGCTGCCCCAGTCCGAGGTGTACGCGCCGACGGAGTTCTCCGGCAACGCGTACTGGTTGAGGCCGCCCAGCGGCAGCCGCCGCCCCAGGGTGCTGAACGTCCCGTTGAGGGACAGGCTGTCGATGCGGGCCCTGCCGTCGGCGCCGACGCCGACGACGGCCCTGGTGTTCGTGCCCGGCGGCAGGGCGGGCCCGAACCGCTGCGCGTTCGGGACCGCGCCCTTGAGCGCCCTCCCGTTCACGATCGCGGGACCCACGCTCGCCCCCGTCGCCGCGACGCCGGGGTGCTGCGTCTCGGAGATGTTGAAGAAGTCGCCGTTGATGCCGGCGACGGCCTTCTGGCTGTCGGCCAGCGAGGAGACGGCCGCACGGGCCGCGACCGCGCCCGGATACAACAGCCCCAGCCGCACATGGGTGTTGGTGAGGTCGACGCTGAGCACATGCACATGCGTCGTCCCGGCGGCCGCCGGCAGGTCGTACTGTCGGTACGCCACGCCCGCCGCCACGGTGGTCCAGGTCGCGGCCTCGGCCGGGATCGCCCCCGCGAAGGTCGCACCGGCCACGGTGCCGAGTCCGACGAGCAGCGTCAGCGGCTTTCGGTGTACCCCGGACCCTTTCTGATGTGGTGTCACAGACCCCCCCTGGGTAGTTCGGTTCGGGCCGCAACTCTCTCACGACCTGCGGGAACACCCGCCAAGAGGGTGGGGGCGATGCCACGGGAACGGGTGAGAAAACGCACGAATGCGGGTGTCCCCGCCCCCCGTTCCGCAGCGCCGCCCCACCGCGTGTGCTATCGCGTGTCCGACAGGCTTCAGGCGTACGGGGTGAAGTGGGCCGGGGGGTGGTCGATCGGGAGGTTCGGGCGCCAGGCGGTGAGGGACTGGGCGCTGCATACGAACAGGGACGGCGGCAGGTGGTCCAGGGAGTACCAGCGCCAGTCGCCGACGCGCTCGCCTGGCTGGTCGGCCGGCTCGCCCGTCCAGTCGGTGACGACGGCGCCGACCGTCATCCGCACCACACCGTCGACCCGGTCGAGGAGCGTGCCCAGCAGGCGCACGTCCGACGGGTCCGCCCGCAGCCCGGTCTCCTCGCGCAGTTCCCGCACGACCGTCTCCCGGAGCGACTCCCCGGGTTCCACCGTGCCGCCCGGCAGCTCCCAGGTGCCCCGGCGGTGGCGGCCCAGGAGCAGTCCGCGGGGGCCGTACAGGATGGCGCCGACGCCGAGGGCCGCGTGCGCGACGGGCGGGAGGTTCGTGCGGGGGCGGGCGCGGACACGCAGCGGGCGCCGGGCCCGGAAGACGCGGTAGGAGGCGCGGTTGGCCGGGTCGGGCGCCGTCACCGGCACGACGTCCTCGACGTGCAGCCCGTGCTCGGTGAGCAGTTCCTCCCACACCTCGGCGGCGGGCACCCACATGCGGACCGCTCTCTCGCCGCCGCCCGCGAACCGCAGCGTCTCCGGCCGGGCGACGAGGTCCGAAGTGGGCCCGTCTCCCCGGGAGTTGGTGTGCAGCACGGAGAAGCACAGGGTTCCGCCCGGGGCGAGCGCGGTCGCCAGGGCGGGGAGCAGCCGTCGCGGGTCGATGAACGGGACGGCGTTGACGGAGTAGACGACGTCGTAGGGCCGCGCGGCCCGCAGGTGTGCGACGGCGTCGGCGTGGCAGAGCCGTAGCCCGGGCAGGGAGCCGTACCGGGCCCGGGCGCGTGCGATCTGGCCCGGCGCGGAGTCGACCGCGTCGACGATCGCCCCGTGCGCGCGCACGAGCCGGGCGGCGTGCCGGGCCGTGCCGCAGCCGAGGTCCAGGACGCGCCGGCCCGTCAGCTCCCCGAGGAACGCCTCGTCCGGCCCCGAGTCCGGGAACCCCCAGTCGATCCGCTCCGCCTCCGGCAGGACCGTCCCGCGCTCCAGATGGTGTGCGGCGTAGGCCTGCCAGGCGTCGGCGTTGACCGACTCCGGCCCGTCGCCGAGGGCGTCGTCGGCGGTGTCGTCCAGGGAGTGGGGGCGGGGCATGGGCGGGGCCTCCGGGGTGGGCGGTCGGTCGGTGCTCGTCGGCCGGGTGATTCTTACCGGCCCGGCGCCCCGGGATGCATGGCTCAGTGCACGGGATGCCTGCTGAGGATCGACACCCGGTTGAAGGCGTTGATGGTGACGGCCACCCAGATCACCGCCGAGAGCTGGTCGTCGGTGAGGACCTGTCGGGCGTCGGCGTACGCGGCCTCCTGTGCGGCGGCGTCGGACGGCACGGTGGTCGCCTCCGCCAGCGCCAGGGCCGCGCGCTCCGGGGGAGTGAAGAGGTCGGTGTCCCGCCAGGCGGCGAGGACGCCGAGCCGGCGGGTGTCCTCCCCCGCCCGCAGGGCGGCCCTGGTGTGCACGTCCAGGCAGAACGCGCAGCCGTTGAGCTGGGAGACGCGCAGGTTGACCAGTTCCACGAGGGTGCGTTCCAGACCGGCGTCGGCGGCGGTCGCCCGCACGGCCTCGGACGTCTGGACCAGGGCGTGGTAGGCCTTGGGGCTCTGCTTGTCTATGAAGATCCGTCGAGTCACAGTTGAATATCAAACCACTCATGGGGCGGGGTGTCCGCCCGACCCGGGCGGCGGCTGCCATGGCGAGCCGTTCGCCCGGGAGGGGCGTGGTGCTCAGCGGTAACAGGTGGTGAGGCCGGGCCGCCAGGGGCAGGCGAGGGCGGCGAAGCCACCGTTGCCCACGACGTCGACGTCGAGTGTGTCGCCGCCGCGCAGCACGCGACGGTCCTGGACGAGGCCGTCGGCGCCGTCCCGGATCGTCTCGACCAGCCACCGTCCGGAGCCGAGGGACAGCGGCACCTGCGCGGTGTGGGCCGCGCCCGCGAACACCCCGCCGAGGAACCAGCGGTCGCCGCTGCGCCGGGCCAGTACGGCCTGCTGCCCCGGCTGTCCGGCGAGCAGCCGGGTGTCGTCCCAGGCGGCGGGGACCTGGTCGAGGAAGCCCCGGGCGAGCGGCCGTACGTCGTAGGACTCCGGGGTGCCCGCGAACATCTGCAGCCCCGACTCGTAGACGACGGTGAGCCCGACCTCGGCCGCGTCGGAGTTGGGGCGCAGGCCGACCCGCTGGAAGGCGCCGGGGGTGAAGTCCATGGAGCCGATGACGTTGCGGGTGAAGGGCAGGGTGGTGAGGTGGGCGACGGTGTTGGTGCGTTTCTCCTCGCCGCCGACGCCCTCCAGGGTCATCACCTGCGGCCAGGTGCGCTGGATGCCCTTGGGGATCGTGGAGCCGTGGAAGTCGACCATGAGGTGGTGGGCGGCCGTCTCCGGGAGGATCGTGTCGTACCACTGGAGCATGGACTGCGCCTCGGAGTTCATGAAGTCGATCTTGACGCCCTTGACGCCCCACCGTTCCAGGGTGGGCAGCCACTGGGCGCGTTCCTCGGGCGTGTCGAGGTCGCGCTGGTGGATCCAGACGACGATCCCGACGCCCTTGGCGCGGGCGTACTCGACGAGTTCGGGCATCCAGCTGGTGGTCTGCCAGTCGGGATCGGTGACGTCCCACTCGTCCTTCTTGAAGTACCAGCCCGAGTCGACGGCCTCGTAGGGCCAGCCCCGTTCGGCCGCGTAGTCGACGTACGCCTTCTGTGCCGCGAGGCTCTGACCGGCCGGACGGCCGCCGGCCAGCCAGGTCCACAGCACGGTGCCCGGCCGGATCCAGGAGGGGTGGGCGACCTTGGAGGCGGGGGCGAGGTCGTCGGTGAACGTGGACCGGGTGACGGTGGCGAGGTCGCCGGTGACCATGGCCCGCCACGGTGTGGCGAGGGGCCCGCCGGTGCGGACCCGGTCGTCGGCCAGCCGGATCCGGTACGCGCCGGCGCCCTGGGTGTGGGCGAGCCGGGCGCCCGAGTAGGCGCCGGTGAGGTCGGACTCGGCGAGCAGGGTGTAGCCGCCGGGCGTGGCGAAGAGCGCCTGGTCGGAGTAGTCGTTGGTGGGGGCGCTCGCGGCGGTGTACGGGGCGAACTGGCCCTCGTTGTCGACCCGGTAGGTGCTCAGCCAGGCGCTCGCGTCCGACGGCAGGTTGAACGCGGAGGTCTCGCCGAGCACGTCGCCGTACCCGGCGGGCAGGACGTACCGGTAGGCGATGCCGTCGGCGGAGGCGCGCACCACGAGGTCGAGGCGGGCGCCGGCGGCGGTGGCGAACGACAGCCGGGTCTCGTTCATCCGGACCGTGCGGTCCAGGCGTTTGCCGGACCTGGCCCGGTACCGCTCGTCGACCCGCTTGTCCTTGCGGTGCAGGAAGCGCAGCCCCTGGGACAGGTCGGCCTGTTCGGTGACGATGCCGACGGGCGACGGCTCGATGACGGTACGGCCGTCGCGGGACACCGCGAGGCTCAGTGTGCCGGTGGTGGCGTCCAGGGAAATCCGCGCGCGGGGTGCGTGCGCAGCCGCGGAGACGGCCCAGACGTGGTCCTGCTGCTCGGCCCGTGCGGGCCCGGTCGTGAGGAGTGCGGCCACCAGTCCGGCGCAGAGCGCGGCGACCGCCGTTCTGATCGGAACAGCCATGAGAACCCTCCCTGTCGATGAGGTGGGGCGGAGTGTGCAGCGTGTTCGCCGGTCTCTACGGCAGTCCCCAGGCCGGACCCGGTTCGCTGACGGCGACGGGCTTGACGACGAGGTCGGGCCGGGAGCCCGAGTGGACGAGCACCTCGCGGCCCTTGGGCAGGTCGATGGCGAGGGTGCCGTCGGCCAGGGCGTGGGTGCGGGCCGGGCTGCCGTCGTCGAGGAGCACGGTGAGGGCGCCGGTGAGGCCGTGCCGGAGCTTGAGCGGCTCGCCGGCCAGGCTCCTGATCCGGATGAACCGGGTCCTGCCCGCCTTGCGGACGGCGCTGACCAGGAACGCGCCCTGGGTGCGGAAGTCGTGCAGGGTGACGTCCGCCCAGTCGGACGGGACGGCAGGGAAGACGCGGATCACGCCGCCCCAGCTCTGGCAGAACATGTCGTGCAGGGACTGCGAGGCGGACAGCGGGGTCTCGATGACCGGACCGGCCTCGGTGTAGTGCGTGTTGGCCTGGCAGGGGTAGCGGGTGGTGGTGTCGAAGAACTTCCGCAGATAGCCGATCGCGGTGTCGCCGTCGCCGGTCATCGCGTAAAGGGAGGCGGCGCCGGTGTAGCTGTAGCCGCGGTGCGCGCCGGTCAGCGCGTGCCAGCGCACGACGGACCTGGTGATCAGGTCGCGGCTCTCGGGCTGGTCCCAGTTGACCAGGTACAGCGGGTACACCATCAGCAGGTGCGAGTAGTGCCGGTGGGACTGCGCGTACGGGGTGTCGGCGCCGATCATGAAGCCGTTGTCGTCGACCGGGTACGGCGTGAGCCTGGCCAGCACATCCCGCCAGCGGGGGATCAACTCCTCGTCGACGCCCAGCAGTTCGGCGGACTCGATGAGGGTCTGACAGCCCCAGCGGATGAGCGCCAGGTCGTAGTTGGTGTCCTGCGGGGGCACGACGGGGTACTCGGGCGAGAGCGTGCTCGGCAGATGCAGCCTGCCGTCGCTGCCCGGGGTGAGGAAGTGCAGGTAGTAGGCGATCGCCCGGCGCAGCACCGGGTGGATCGTGTCGCGCAGCAAGGAGGTGTCCATGGAGTGCCGGTAGGACAGCCACACGTTGTGCAGCGCCCAGGTGAGGTCGCCGGTCTCGGCGCCGGTGCCCGGGCGGCCCACCTCCCGGTTGCCGAACATGTCGGAGCTGCGGCCGATGCCGGAGCTGTCCGCGCGGTAGGCGGTGGGCACGTTGGCGATCAGCTGTTCCTGGTTCTGCCGCAGGGTACTGGCGAGCGAGTCGAGTTCGGGGTGGTTGGAGCCGTGGATGAGCCAGTACTCCAGCTGGACGTTGAGGTTCCACCACACCGCGGGCCACGGGGTGGGCTCCAGCCAGGGTCCGGAGGTGGCCATGACGGGGCCGCCCGCGCGGCTGGCGGAGGCGACCTTGTAGAGCTGGATCCAGTGGAAGCTCTGCAGCCGCCGGTCGGGGAACGACACGAAGCTCTTCGGGTAGAACGCGTGCCACCAGCTGGTGTGACGTCGCCGGAGGGCGCTGTACGACGCGGCGCGCCGCAGGTTGCGCAGCGAGTCGGCCTCGGCGGCGGTGTCGGAGGGGAAGCTGTGCCCGACGCTGACGAGGAGGTCGTCGCCGGTGCGGCGGTACGCGGTGGCGGTCTGCCCGCCGCCGCTGAGCGGCTGGAGCACCTGCTCGGTGCCGTCGGCGGCGGTCCGGGTGGTCCAGGCGGGATTGGCGGTGTAGTCGGTGGGCGGGGCCTCCTGGATCTTCCGGGGGCTGATGGCCTCCTCGGGGTGGAAGGTCCAGGTGACCCGTTCGCCGCCGCCGGCCGTGACCCGGGCGGCCAGGACCTCGTCGTGAATGAGGGCGGAGAGGGTGAGGGTGCCGGCGGTGGTGGTCACGGTGCCGGTGAGTTCGGCGTTCCACAGGCTCAGTCGCCAGTCGACGGCGGTGATGGTGCCGACCGGGTCGAGCGTGAGGTGTCCGACCGGCAGCCGGCAGGTGCCCCAGCCGCTGCCGAACTGCGGCCGGTGGTCCTGGACCCGGCCGTGCTGGACGGTGAAGCGGATCCGGTTGGCGCCCGGTTCCTGGTAGATCATGCTGCCGAGCAGCCCGTCGCCGAGGAACGGACCCTCGTACCAGCGGGTGGGCAGCCTGGTCCACAGCAGGTCCTGGTCGCGCAGGAACCTGCTCCAGGCGCCGTCGGTGGTCATGGTGGAGCTGAGCTTCCAGGGGCGTTTGCCGACTGCTGAGGACGGCTCGGCGTGGGCGGTCCCCGGCAGGGCTGTGACTGCCGCTCCGCCGAGCGCGGTGCCGAGTACGGCTCTGCGAGGCACGGGTAAGCGCTTCCCCGGTTGCGAGGTCATCATCGTCCTCCAGATCTGACAGGTCATCAGTACAGGGAATACATCGGGTGTATCGGGGACCGTAGGCAGGGGTTCAGGGACCTGTCAATGGTTCAAGTCCTTGACTCCTCCGATGTATTGAGGTTGCCTGCTGGTATGTACCTGGCATGTTCCTGACTTTCATCTGACCGGAAAGGAACACCCGATGAACCGGAGATCCGTCTTACGGGCCGGGGCCGGCCTGCTGGCCGGCGGCGCCACCGCGATGGCCGCACCGGCCGCCGATCCCACCGACGGCTGGACGCGGACCTCGTTCGCGTACAGCTGGCAGAAACCCTGGAACCTCGACCTCGCCGACCGGCACAGCTACAGCGGCGGCGTCCACCGCATGTGGGTGAACGCCACCGACGAGCCGTTCGAGGAGGGCAGCACCACCGACCCGCGCACCGAGATGCGCTGGAAGGTCGACTACCGGACCGGCGACCACATGTGGGACGCCGACGTCTACCTGCCGTCCGGCACCGACGGCGCGTCCTTCGTCCAGATCCTGCGCAGCGTCCACCCCTCGGGCACCCCGGCCACCGACATCATGCTCAACGTCTACGACACCGGCGGCGGCACCGTGCGGCGCTACGACGGCACGGTGCTCAAGACCGGTGCGTACGACACCTGGTTCAACGTGAAGATCGCCCACGGGGCGAGCGGCGGGACCGGGACCGTCAAGGTCTACTTCGACGACTCCCTCGTCCTGACGGTCGCCGACCGGGGACCGGCCACCCGCTACTTCAAGAACGGCGTCTACGACCACGGTTCGGGCCGCGCCGAGGCCCGCTTCCGCAACCTCGCCTACTGGACCCGCTGAGCGGGAGCGTGCACTTCTCGACGATCTCGGGCGAACCGTCTTGGCCGGATGCGTGGTCAGGACGATGACACGCCGGGCTCCGGCGACGAGGTCCATCGCCCGGCCCATCCCCAAGACCATGGCCCCCGGGATGCTCCAGCTCGCGAGACCTCCCGAGGCCGACACCTGCATCGCACCGAGGATCGACACGTCGACGTGCCCACTCCGGATCATCCCGAAGGAGCTGACCGAGTCGAAGATGCTCGCCCCGGGCGGTGCGGTCACGGTCTCCTTTCCCGCGTTGACGAGATCCGCGTCCTCGTCGCCCTCGTACGGGAAGGGCCGATGTGCCCGTGCGGCGGGCCGAGCGCGATGACGGTCTCGCGCACCAACCAGCCGATCCGCATGCCCTTCGCCGCTTCCGGCTCTGCTGGTGTCTCCGCGGTCGGCGCTGGATGACCTGGATCCACGTGCCGGCGTGGGGTCGGGCCCTCTGAGACGGTATGTATCGAATACGCTGTGAGTCGGCGCGTCTCACAAGCTGCCGTGCGAGAAAGAGGTGTTCCGATGCCCCGGACCAACGACGACCCCCGCGCCCTGCGCAGCCGCGCCGCCGCCCTGGCCGCCGCCACCGAACTCCTCGTCGAAGGCGGCCCCGAGAACGTCACTCACGCCACCGTCGCCCGACGTGCCGGAATCGGCCGCGCCACCGTCTACCGGCACTGGCCCGACCAGCAGACCCTCCTCATCGACGCACTCGCCAACGACGTCCGCCCCCTGCTCACCTTCGACGACACCCCTGTCCGCGACCAGCTGATGGCTCAGATGGACCAGATGACCCATCGGTTCAACCAGCCAAGCGCTGTGTCGGTCCTCGCCACGGTCATCCAGCGGGCCGAGCGGGACGAGGATGCGCGGCGCATCCGTGAGGAGATCTTCGGCCGGGCCGACGAGGGCTTCGCCCGCGCGCTGGCTGCCGCCGTCGAACGCGGTGAACTCCGCCCCGGCGTCCAGGAGCACGCCGCAGATCTCATCGCCCGCATAGTTGGGCCGCTGCTCTTCCAGCGCTTCCTGCTCGGCGTGCACCTCGACAAGGAGTTGGTGGTCAGCCTGGTCGACGCCGCGCTCGCGCCCTGGCTCCCCACCGCATGCGCGCCCGACGGTACGACGCACTCCGCCACCCCGTAGATACGGCCGAGGTCGGCGGGAAGCGGCGCGGCAGCTACCGGACGCACCGGGACGGGGGGCTGTCCCCGGGTCTACGGCGGCGTAGCACAGCGCGTTGGTGACCGGACCGCCCCGACGCTGTCACCGCCGCACTTGGCGCCCGGGAATCATCCGCGTTGCCGGCAAGAGCGTGCGCGTCTTCGTACCGGCCGACGGCAGTCCGGGTGGGAGAAGCCGGTTCCGCGACCGCGTCGGCGAGTTCAACGGCCGCTGTATCTGGTGCTGACGCGGCTCCCCATGGCTCCCCATGGCTCCCCATGGCTCCCCATGACGGCCTGCCGGCGCCCCGGCGCACTGATACCGCCCTCAGCTACCGCCCTCAGCGCAGACTGCGAGGCAAAGTGACTCACAGATTTCTGAGACAGGTTGACTCACAATCCCTCTCCGATACATACTGTCTCACAGATGCCAGTACGGGATGCCAAGGAGGCACCACATGTTCATGAACGAGAACGCCGTCGCCCTCCGCTTCGCCGACCGCGCCACCGCCTACCAGGCCCTCAGCGACCTCAAGCACCTCACGTCCGCCACCGTCGAGGTCCGCGGCGCCGTCCTGATCGAGCGCTTGGAGGACGGCACGGTCCGCGTTCCGGAGGGGCTGGAGACCGAGGCCGGACGCCACACCGCCGTGGGCGGACTGGTCGGCTCGCTCGTCGGCATCCTCGGCGGTCCCCTCGGTGTACTGACGGGCTGGGGCATCGGCGCGGCGATTGGCAGCGGCTACGACTACAAGCGCGCCGAGGAAGCCACAGGCGCCGTCACCCTCTTCACCCAGCACATGCCGCCCGGCGGCACCCTGATCCTCGCCGAGGTCCGGGAGTCCGACCCACAGCCCCTGGACCTGTTGGCCATGCGCTACGACGCCGTCCTGGAACGCCGTCCGTCGGACTCGGTGCGCACCGAACTCAAGGCCATGGAGGAGGCCGCCGACCACATCCGCAAGGAGGAGGCGAAGGAGAGGCGCGACCGCAAGCGCGCTGAGACCGAGCAGAAGATCAAGGGCGGCGTTGCGCAGCTGAAGCAGAAGATCACCGGCTAGCCGGCTCCACGAGCGCGGGGCCATACCCCTGACCGGGGGACACCGCCCGGCGGATCACCGCGCACGTCCGACCCGCGGCCGCAGCCGGGGTGGAGGCCGTCCGGCCGGCTCCGAGGCGGCGGAGATCCTGTTCCCGCCGGCGCCGATGGTCGCGCCCCGCTGGGCCGCCGCCGGTACGATCCTCACCCAGATCGCCGACCGGGTCCCCTACGTGCGGATGTACGCCGAGGACGAGGCCCACACCCTCGGCAAGGGTCTTGCCTTCGGGAAGCCGGGCATCGCGTCCTTCGACCTCTCCGACGGCGGCTGCGTCTTCTCGCCGAAGCCGACGGCGTGACCCGGCGCTCGGCTCCGCACAACGTAAACGCCCATTCTCCGGCCTGGGCGCTGATACGTGCCGGAGATGCCTGCCGGCCTGTCAGTTTCTCGGTAGCCAGGGGGCCAGCGCGGCGTCGATCTCGCCCGCGACGGTGTCCTCGTCCAGCCGTTCGCCGAGCATGGAGCGGCGGAAGAACAAGGGGCCGACGATGCGGGCCACGAGTTGCTTGGCGTGTACCTCGACGCCGGGGCGGAGTTCGCCGCGTCGGGCGGCGGCGCCGAGTGCGTCCGTGAAGTTCTGGTCGACGCGACTGAACATGTCCTCGCGGATGCGCCGTGCGTTCTCGTCGCGCTCGGCTCGTTCGACGACGGCGGCCATGACGGCCGCGGTGGCCGGTTGGTTGAACCAGTCGGCCTGCCGTTGGAGCTGTGCCTTCAGTTGGTCGAGGACGGGGGTGTCGGCGAAGGCGAACAGCGGGCGGACGCCGGCCGCGAGTGCGTCGATGAGGAGGGTCTGCTGGTCGGGCCAGTGCCGGTAGACGGTGGCGCGGCCGATTCCGGCCCGTCGGGCGACGGTGGCGTGGGTGACGTGTTCGGGGCCGCCTTCGACGAGCAGTTCGGTGGCGGCGGTGAGCGCGGCGGCGCGGCTGCGCAGGGCGCGGGGGTCGTCGTTGGTCCGGGGCATCGGGGCACCTCTTCCCATGAAATCTCCGAGACGGTTTGACTCATAAATCTCTTCGATACATACTGTCTCACAGATGGCCGGGTGCCCACCCGGCCGATCGAGCACCGTCAGTCGCAGGTCCGCCATGGGTCTGCCGCAGGCCCCGAGGAGACGGCTCATGCCCATGAACGAGAACGTCATCGCTCTTCGCTTCACCGACCGAACCGCGGCGCACCAGGCGCTCAGCGGTCTCAAGCACCTCAGTGCGGCCAACGCCGAGGTCCATGGCGCCGTACTGATCGAGCGCCTTCAGGACGGCGCGGTACGCCTCACCGAGGGAGTGGGCAGTGCGGCGGGGCGGAACGCGTCGGACGACGCCTGCATCGCACAGGCCCCGCCCGGCGGCGCGGTCGTCCTGGCCGAGGTCGGCGAAGCCGGCACCGACACCCTGGACATGCTGGCGCTCTGGTACGGCGCAGTCCTGAAGCGCCTTCCGGCCGACTCCGTGCATGGTGGGCTGCACGCGGTTGAAGGGGGCACAGGTGGAATGGGGAAGGCGGAAGCGACGGGCCGGCACGGCGGCGGGCGCGCCGAAGCCGCGAACAAGTCCGCGGGCGGCGTCGCGGTGCTGAGGCGGATGAGCGCCGCGTAGCCGGCCCCTGCTCCGCATGTGAGTGCGGGCCTGGTGCGGGCTGCCGGGTGGTCGCCGACCGTGACCGCAGGGCGTTGGTGATCGTGGCCCGCGGCGGGGTCCGCGGGCAGATGAGCAACAGCGTCTTGCGGAGGTGGCGACTCCCTTGAGGGCGCATACCATCTGTGAGTGTATGGGCGGATTTCCTGGTGAGCGGGAGTCGAGGTGACCGCTGACGATGCCGGCCCCGACGACCGCGCAGAGGAGCAGCCTCTGCCGGTGGCGTCCGGCTGCCCGGTGACCTGGGACGAAGGGGGGCCGGGGGAGGGAGCGCCGGGCAAGGAGACCATGGAGATGCTGGGCCTGGTGCTTCAGCAGGCGACGACGTGCCTGGGAGCCCTGGTGTACCGGTGGGACCCCAATGCCGGTCGGCTGCGCCTGGCGTCGGTCAGCGGGATCGACCCGGCAAGTGCCGAACCGTGGGCAGATCTGCATGCCGAGCAGGACGTGGCGCCGGTGCGGGCGGTGCGGGGCGGCGACTTCTTCTGGGTGGCCGGGGACAGCCTGGGCGTCGGGGCGACCGGCACGGCGGCGGTGCCACTCCCGGGGGTCGACGGGCCGGTCGGAGTGCTGTCTGTACTCACGGCGGAGGCTGCTGAACCCAGTGAGGTACAACGGTCCTTCCTGCGCGCGGTGGCGGGGTGGGCTGCTGGGCGCCTGGGCGGCGGGCCAGGCATGCCGCCGGGGGCGGGCCCGGTGGCCGGGGCCGATCGCCCCGTCCGTATGGGTGAGCTGACCGCAGCGCTGGCCGAGGCCGTCACCTCACAGGACGTGGCGGAGGTGTTCGCCAAGCATGTCCTGGCTCCGTTCGGAGCCGACGGGCTGATGTTCACCGTGCTGGAGGGCGGGCGGGGCCATGTGGTCGCCAGCATCGGCTACCCACCGGAATTCCTCCAAGCGGTCAGCGACTTGCCGGCCTCCGCCAGTGCCCCGGTCCTCGACACAGTGCGCATCCGTGTCCCCCGGTTCGTCGAATCGGGTGCGGAGTTCTTGCACCGATATCCGACGATGAGGGGCTTGTGGGAGCTGGCGCCGAAGGAGGCCTGGGCGTTCCTGCCCCTGATGGCGTCCGGACGCGTCTTGGGCATGTGCGCGGTGTCTTTCACTCATCCACGTTCCTTCGGCGACGGGGAGCGCACCTTGCTGACGGCTCTCGGTGGTCTGGTCGGGCAGGCGCTGGAGCGGGCCCGTCTGTACGACGTGGAGCACGCCCGTGCCCAGGAACTGCAGCGCGGTCTGCTGCCCAGGATGCTGCCCCGCCTGCCTGCCGTCAGCGCCGCCGCCCGCTACCTGCCCGCGGGAAGGGACGAAGATGTGGGCGGTGACTGGTACGACTTGATCCCGCTGTCCGCCGACCGGGTCGCCCTGGTGATCGGGGACGTCATGGGGCACGGCATCACCGAAGCGGCCACCATGGGCCGTCTGCGCACCGCCGTACGCACCCTCGCCGACCTCGAAATGTCTCCTGACGAACTTTTCATCCGTCTCAACGACCTCGTCAGCGACCTCGGCGAGGACTACTACGCCACCTGCCTGTACGCCGTCTTCGACCCCGTCGCGGGTAGGTGCGCCTATTCCCTGGCCGGTCACCTCCCGCCCGTCGTCGTCCACCCCGACGGCACCGTCCACATACCCGACGTGATCCCGGACCCGCCGCTGGGCGTCGCTGAACCGCCGTTCGACACTCACCAGTTGGACCTGCCCGACGAGAGCCTCCTCGTCCTGTGCACCGACGGCCTCGTCGAATCGTCCACCCGGGATGTTGACCAAGGACTGGCTCAACTCCGGCACATCGTGTCCCAGGCCGCTGCCCACACCGCGTACTTCGACCCCGCCGACCAGGACAGCGACGTTCGGCGCTTGGAAGATCTGTGCGACACCGTCGTCTCGGCTCTGCTGCCCGACCCCGGGCTGACACATGACGACGCCGGCCTGCTCATCGTCCACACCCGGTGCACCGCTGCCGGTGATGTCGCCTCCTGCAGTCTCCCGGATGACCCCCAGGCGGCCGGACAGGCCCGCGCATACGTGCGCGAACACCTCGACGCGTGGGGCTTGGAGGACCTTGTACCCGCCACGGAGCTGCTGGTGAGCGAGCTGGTCGGTAACGTCGTCCGGCACGCCAAGGGCCCCATCAGCCTGCGCCTGATGCGCAGCCACTCACTGACCTGCGAGGTTTACGACAGCAGCCTCACGACCCCTCGCATGCGCCGTGCGACCTACACGGACGAAGGCGGACGCGGCTTGCAACTCGTCGCGGCGCTGTCCCAGCGCTGGGGCGCCCGGTATCTCGACGACGGCAAATGCATCTGGACGGAGCAGGACATCCCGCACGGGGATGCCTCCAGTGAGCCTGGCCCAGTACATGCCGCGGCGGTATGACTGACGACGGCGGTGTGACTGACGACGGCGGATGAAGAGCCTGGCGGCGATGATCTGGCTGTAACAGTCGATGTTCTCCGCGGTGGGCTCGATGCCGGCGTGGGGCAGCAGGGTGGGCATGGCGGGGGCGAGGACGGTGCCGACGGCGCGTTTCGCGGCTGTCCATCAAAGCGCCACCTCCCACGCCGTGGAGCGACGCCCGGGAACTGCGGGTACTGCGGGCCTCTGCCGGAGCCGTTGCTCAACCTGCGGATTCTGGTCCGCCGGACCGTGCTGTTCGGCGTGCTGGGCGGGGGCTTGGCCGCCGACGGCGAGTAGGCTCAGGCCGATGTACATCAGCAGCCGGGGGCCGGTCCGCTGGCTTGCTGGTCCTGATGCTCGCGCACGACACGGTCGGGAAGATCATCCTCGGTGCCGTGATTTTTGATCTCGGGCGCGGTTTCTCGACAGGAGCCATGCCGAACCTGGTCGCCGCCCTTGTGTTCGTCACCCTGGTGATCGGTGCGATCTTCCTTCGCGCACGCGACGGCGATGCGGCCGAGAAGCCGGCCGCGGCAGCCGCCCAGGAATCCGCTCTCCCCGTGTGAGGCCACTTGCTCGGCCGTGACGGTCACCAGGCTGACCGCCCGGCAGGGCCCTTTTCCAGAGATGACAAGCCGCACGCGACGCACAGCGTGTGATCGCACTGCTGCTGATGCCCCTGGCAGTCGCCGCTACGAGCCGAGTCGAGGGCTCCGCCTCGGTCGGGCCGGACACGCGAGCTCCGTCCTGCCGTGGGGAGTTGGCCGTCCGCTGACGGGACGGCCGTCCTGAGACCCTCCCCGCCGAGCAATCGGCCGGCCTCGGACAGGCCGACGGCTGCAACCGATACGGCCTCGGCCACCTGTCGGTCGTCGGGCAACAGGCGGGCGGACGGTGACGCGGACCGGTCTGATGTTTCAGCTCTGTCCCGGTGCAGGTCAGCCGCGCACCGAGGTGATCTCGCTCGCGACCACGGACGGCCAGCGGGTCAGGATTCGCAGGACACGCGTGTGCAGGTCGCCGATATGGTCCCGGACTCGTGTCGCGGCGGCATCGCCGTCGCGGCGTTCGATGAACTCGTTCACCAACATGCCCAAGGAACTGGAGGAGGCGGCGATCGTGGACGGCTGCGGGCAGTTCCGCATCTTCTGGCGGATCCGCTTTCTGCACACCGTCACCGGCCGGGAACTCCTCGCGGAGAAGCGCCCGTACACCTGGTACCCGGGACCCCGGGTGCACGCACCGCGTGGCGATGGCGCCTACCGCCTGGAGCAGCACTTCGAGGCACACGAGGGGGAGCGGATCTTCGGCCTGGGCCAGCACCTGCACGGCCGGCTGGACCAGAAGGGCCTGGTCACCGAATTCGAGACCGGTGTCTGTCAGTCGAATGTCGGGAAGCCGACGGCAACAGTTCCGTGAAGGCGGTCCGCAGGTCGAGCCGGGCGAGCCGCGTAGTCGCTGGGGTCGCGATGTGCGGCGGCGTAGCGCAGACGCACGGTCGCGTCGGCCGGTATGGTCGCGTCGCCGACGCTCACCGGCGCGGTCGCCGGCGGCGACAGTGGCTTGCGCGGCCAGTGAACTCCGCACCGGGATCGTTGACCATCACGGCCGCGCCTTCCGCGGCCGGCGCCAAGGCGTGCGCTCTGCCTGTGCAGCGGCCTCCGCGCGTGACGATCGCGACCTTGCCGTTCAGGATGGCCAATTGCCTCTCACTCTCCTTCTCGGCGGCGGGGGCGCGACAGTTGCTTCCACCGCCGCCGCCCGTCACCGGGTCGATCGATGGCGGCCGCTCGAATCCGGACATCCGTGAAAAGGGTTTGTCAAGGGCTGGTCGCCCAGGGCTGAGCACCGTCCGGGAGTCCGATGGAAACTGTCCGTACCAGGTCAAGCCTGTCAAGGCTGCTTCCGATACCGGCCTGGAGCCGTGCCGTGCGCTCTCTTGAAGGCGTTGGCGAACGCGAACTCCGAGGTGTAGCCGACGTTGTTGGCCACGGTGGCAAGTGGGGCGTCGGATTCACGGAGGAGCCTGGCGGCGATGGTCATGCGCCACCAGGTCAGGTAGCTCAACGGCGGCTGGCCGAGCAGCGTGGTGAACCGCCGGGCCAGGGCGGGCCGGGACAGTCCGGCGTGAGCGGCGAGTTCCTCGACGGTCCACTGCCGGGACGGATCGGCATGGATGGCCTGTAGCGCCGACGCTGTGGCGGGGTCGCGCAGTGCCGCGGCCCAGCCGGTCGTCCTGTGGTGGGTCGCCTGTGTGTCGTGCCAGGTGCGCAGAATGTAGAGCAGGAGCATGTCCAGCAGTGCGCGCACGATGACGTCGGCGCCTTCGCGTGGGTGTTCCAACTCGCCGTTCAGCAGCTCGATGGCGGAGCGTAGCTCGGGTAGGTGCCCCTGGCGTGCCGGAAGGTGGATGAGCTCTGGAAGTTCTTGGAGCAGAGGGTGGGGTCGGGACTCGTCCAGCAGATACGCGCCGCAGAGCATGACGGTGGGCGCGGCCGCCGTGTCCGTCGCGTTCCCCGGAACCGCGGCGTGGGGTTCGCTGCGCCTGATCGACACGCCGACCAGTGTGGGGACGGGTGCGTCCGCCATGGGTGTGGAGGGGTGGTCGGCAATCCCGACTTCGGAGCCGTGACGCAGGAATGCCACATCGCCGGAGTCGAGCGGGATCGGTGCGCCGTGCCGCGGGACCAGCCAGCACGTCCCCTGGAGTACGACCTGGAAGCCGGCTCCGGGGATGGTGGTGGGCAGGCGCCCGGCGAACGGGCCGTGGTGCTCGAAGCGGGCAGAGTGTGCGCGGCCGATGCGCATGGCCGCGATCACGTCGCTGAGCACATCCATGAGGGCAGCCTATTGCCCGCTGCGAGAGTTTGGCGCATGAAGTTGAGAGTTGTACTTATTGGGGGTCTCGCTCTCTTGGCATACCGTGGCCTCGTAGCGGATGATCAATGTCCGCACGGTCCTCACGGAGACAGGTATGACGACCGCGACCTGCGGCGCGAGTGGTTACATGGCCCACCCTCAGGCGGGGGTTTTCCACCTCCACGTACCTGCAGTCACCTGATGCTGTCGGACCCGTGTACGCCGCTTGATGCCCGCGGTGCCGAGTCCGCCGTACGCGAGCGTGCGGGCACACGACTCCACTGGCCGTATCGTCGGCCGCTGGACCTCCTCCCGAGTCCCGTGCTCTTCTCTGCCCTGAGGTCGCGGAGTGCACGTCGGAAGAGGACGCCGAGCTTTCAACACCTTCTGAGGAGCACGGAATGAAGATCTGGATACGGTTGGCCGTCGGGGTTCTGCTGCTCTTCTTTGGGGTGGTGTGGAGCCTGCAGGGCTCAGACGTGATCGGGGGCAGCGGCATGTCGGGGCAGGCCCAGTGGCTGGTGATCGGGCTGTTCGTGGCCGTCATCGGCGCGGTCCTGCTCGTCGGCGGAGTCAGGAAGCTGCGGGCGGGAGAGAGGGTTTGACCGAGAACGGGGACCGCGAGGGCAGGCCCGTCGGGCGACGGGTCATCCTCGGAATCCTCGGACTCGGCGCCGTCGCAGTACCCGCCGGCGCCCGCCTGCAGGACGTGACGGACGGCTTGCTGGCCACGGTGAGCAGCAAGGACCCCACAGGGCTGACCGGGCTGCTGCCGGGCGGCGGGGGTTTCCGCTTCTATTCGGTCGCCGACAGCATCCCGCATCGCTCTTCCGCCGACTACCGGCTCACCGTGAAGGGCCTCGTGGACCGCCCGGCGTCGTACACGCTGGAGCAGTTGAAAGCCATGCCGCGCACCCGCCTCGTCCGGGACGTTCAGTGCGTCACCGGCTGGCGGGTGCCGCAGACGCCTTTCGCCGGGGTACGGCTGTCCCACCTGCTGGCGACGGCCGGAGTGAAACCGGGGGCCAAGGCAGTGCACTTCACATGCTTCGACGGCGTTTACACCGAAAGCCTCACCCTGGAGCAGGCGCGGCGCCCCGACATGCTTGTCGCCTACGAGATGCAGGACAAGCCGGTCACCGCCGCGCACGGCGGTCCCGTGCGGCTGTATGCCGCGCCGATGTACTTCTACAAGTCGGCGAAGTGGCTCTCCGAGATCACGGTCACCGACCGCGTGATACCCGGCTACTGGGAGCCGCGCGGTTACGACATCGACGCCTGGGTCGGCAAGTCGAACGGACGCAACGATGACTCGACCGGCTGAACCGTCCGAGCTGATACGGCGCTTCACCGTCGCCGAACGCTGGATCCACCGCGCCACGGCCGCGCTGATGGGCACCGCGCTGGTCACCGCGGCCTTCCTCTACCTGCCCGCACTGGCCGAGCTCGTGGGCCGGCGAAGCATGCTGGTGACCGTGCACGAGTGGGCGGGCGTCACCATGCCCGTCCCCCTGCTGGCCGGGCTGGTCTCACGGGCGTTTCGCGCCGACCTCGTCCGCCTCAACCGGTTCGGTCCGCACGACCGCGGCTGGATACGCGCGACGCTGCGTCGGCGCCCGCATCCCTCGGGGAAGTTCAACGCGGGGCAGAAGCTGTACGCGGCCGTGATCTCGGGAGCCGCGTTGGTGATGATCGGCACCGGCCTCATCATGTGGTTCCCGCGTCTCACACCGCTGTTCCTGCGGACCGGGGCGACGTTTGTCCATGACTGGCTGGCTCTGCTCATCGGTGCCCTGGTCACCGGCCACATCTGGATGGCGTCCCAGGATCCCGAGGCACGCAGCGGCCTACGCACCGGCCTCGTTCCCCGCTCATGGGCCAAGCGCCACCACCCGCTGTGGGAGGGAGAACAGCCAGGTGACCACCAGTCGATGAAGGTCGCTGCACCAGTCCACTCAGCTGCCGAGTCTGCCGGGAGCGACGCCGGCCCGCTCGGCTGAGTGCGGCCCGGACAGCCGACGGACCCTCGCGGAACCGGTTGGAGAAGAGCACCATCATCGTGGTCGGCCCCTTCTTCGTGGACGACTCCCCAGAGATCCCGCTCGGCGGGGACATGGCCTTCGGCGCCCCGGGAGAACCCTGCTGGGTCGAGGGCACCGTCACGGACACCGACGGCGCCCCGGTGCCCGGCGCACGCCTGGAGGTGTGGGAAGCCGACGAGGACGGGCTGTACGACGTGCAGTACGGCGACGGCCACACGGCCGGGCGCGCCCACCTGTACACCGACGACCAGGGCCGCTACGCCTTCTGGGGACTGACTCCGACGCCGTACCCCATCCCGCACGACGGGCCGGTGGGGCGCCTGCCCGAAGCGACCGGGCGCTCTCCGCTGCGCGCGTCCCACCTGCACTTCATGGCCACCGCACCAGGACTGCGCACCCTCGTCACTTCACCCGCACCGGCGCCACGCGGGTCCTCCTGATCACGAGCCGGAGCTCTGCCGCATGGGCGGACGCCGCCACCGCACGGCTGCCCGTCGCCCACCGATTCGGCGAGACCCTGGTCCATGTGCCCGCCGACCTCGCCGACCGCGCACGCGCCGCGGCGGCCACGGCCGGTGCCGATCTCCTCATCGCGGTGGGCGGAGGATCGGCGATCGGTCTCGCGAAGGCGGTCGCCCTCACCAGCGGCCTGCCGATCGTCGCGGTCCCGACCACGTACGCCGGTTCCGAAGTCACGCCGGTGTGGGGCCTGACCGACAACGGGGTCACGTTCTCGCGTTCAACGCGCCCAGCGCGCCTGCCGCGGCCGAACGGATCGCGCGGAGCCTCGGCACCGCGGACGCGCTGGAAGGCATGGCCGACCTGTACGACCGCACCCACAGCCGCCGCGCGCTCCGCGACCTGGGGCTGTCCCGCGAGGACATCACCAACAGGAGGTCTCGGGATCGGACCTCGGTCGGTAGGAGACGACGGCAGGTTCGACAACCCCGACCACTACTCCTGCCGGGACAAGACCGCAGGAACACCCGCCTCCTCAACGACCGGCCCGCCGAAGGAGGGATCCCGGCGGTGCTCGGCTCCCACGATCGTGTTGCGCAGGATCCCGAGGCGCTCGACTTCGACCTCCACCACATCGCCGGGGTGCAGCAGCCAGGGCGGGGTGCGGGCATAGCCGACGCCGGAGGGGGTGCCGGTGGCCAGCAGGTCCCCGGGGCGCAGCGTGAGGGTGCGCGAGATGTGGGACAGCGTCTCGCCCACGCGGTGGATCATCTGGGTGGTGGAGGCGTCCTGGACGGTCGTGCCGTTGACCCGGGTCCGCACCCGCAGCCCGTCCCGCAGGTCACCCACCTCACCGGCAGGCACCATGGGGCCCAGCGGGCCGGAGCGGTCGGCGTTCTTCCCGAGGATCCACTGAGACGTCAGTTTCTGCGCCCGCCGTGCCATGACGTCGTTGAACGTCGAGTAGCCGACCACCGCCTCGAGTGCCTCCGCGGGGGACGCGTCCACCAGCGTCCGGCCCACCCAGGCCACGATCTCGCCCTCCCAGTCCAGCCCGTCCTCGGTGGCGGGCACGGGGATCTCGGCCCCGCCGACCGTCAGCGACCGCGCCCACCGTGCGAACAGCGTGGGGTGCTCGGGCAGTTCCTTGTCCCGGAAGGACCCCTCGGCGACGTGGTCGAGGTAGTTCAGCCCCACGCACAGCTCAACGGTTGCCTGCGAGTCCGTGGATCACTGCCGCCTTCGCGCATACCGAAGGGCGAACCGCCCGCCCAAGGTGTCGGCGTGATGGACATCGCTGCGACGCCGGGGTTATCGTCCGAGCTGATTGAAAGCCACTTTTATTCTCCGAAAGTTGAGGAGCGGCGATGGGATGGCTGGGGCTGGAGGGCCGGCGGGCGCTGGTGATAGGGGTCGGTGGGCTGGGGGCCGCGTGCGCCCGGGAGCTCGCGGAAGCCGGGGCACGCCTGGCCGTGGTGGACATCGACGAGGCGAGACTGAAGGCGCTGCGCGACGAGCCCGCGCTCGCGCAGGCCGACGTGCGCGTGGTCCGGGCCGACGTGACGACCTCACAGGCGTGCGAGGAGGCGATCGCGGCGGTGGCCGACGAGTTGGGCGGGGTGGATCTCCTGGTGCACGCCGTGGGCATGAACGACCGCCGCCCGGTACTGGAAACCCCGGACGAGGTGTGGGAGCGCATCCTCACGCTGAATCTGTCGAGCGCGTTCTACGCCGGGCGGGCCGCGGGACGCCTCATGCGCGAGGGCGGGGGCGGCAGCATGGTGTTCTTCTCGTCGGTCTCCTCCCGGCTCGCCCATGAGCACCACGCTCCCTACGCGGCGACCAAGGGTGGCCTCGACCAACTGGTGAGGGTGATGGCCCGGGAGTGGGCGGCCGACGGGGTGACCGTCAACGCGGTCGCCCCGGGCTACACGGAGACCGAGCTGACCAGGGAGTACCTGGACCGGCCGGGGATGCGCGAGGAGATGGTCGGCCTGGTCCCGGCCGGGCGTCTGGGCACGCCGGAGGACGTGGTCGGGGCGGTGCTCTTCCTCGCCTCGCGGCGAGCGTCGTTCGTCACCGGGCAGGTGCTGTACGTGGACGGCGGCCGCACGCTCGTATGAACCGGCGCCCCTCAGGCCCCACCGAGCAGCCGTGTGATCTCCTGGCAGGCCTCCAGCAGCGGTGGGCGCAGATCATCGTGCAGGCGGGTGACCGGGAACTCCATCGCGGGGACGGCGACGTTGACAGCGGCCACCACCGCGCCGGAGGCGTCGCGCACGGGAGCGGCGACCGAGCGCAGGCCGTAGGCGAGTTCTTCGTTCTGTACCGCCCAGCCCTGCCCCCGGATCTCGGCCAGGGCGGGCCGCAGCTCAGCGAGCGACCGCAGCGCGTCGGGGCCGGTGATCCCGGCGAAGGACGCCCCGGATCAGGTACAGCACGCGGTCGTCGGAGAGGGTGCCCGGGTTCACCGCCTGCCCGGAGGTCGCGGCGAGCCGGCGCAGCGGTCCGTCGGCCGGCTCCACCAGGTCCAGGCCGCGCCGGGCCGAGCAGCCGAGCGTGAGCTCAGTGGTACGCCGGTCTCGGCGGCCATGTCGGTGAGCTTCATCGACGGCCGCTGCTCGGTGAACAGCACGAGTATCCGCAGCCCCTTGGTCAGCGCCTCGACCTGGTAGGTGCGCTTCGGCGTGGTGCCGTCGGCGGGCGGAGGGGCGGGTTCGTCACGCGGCGGCACTCGGCGCTCGCTTTCTGCAGGGGTGTAACGTCTGACCAAGCACGGTCACTTTCATTGTACGGAAGTCGATATCGCGCAAGATGCTTGCTTGCGCGACAACGAGGGCCGAGGAGAAGGCATGGCAGCGCGACTGACCGGGCTGCTGCCCGGAAAACTGGACGAGGAACAGACGGAGCTCTACCGGGCCATCACCGGCGGCCCACGCGCGGCAGGGCCGCAGGCGTTCGCGCTGACCGATGCGGAGGGGCGGCTGCGCGGGCCGTTCAACGCCATGCTGCTCAGTCCGACGGTGGGTCTTGCCGTGCAGGCTGTGGGCGCGGCCGTGCGCTACGGCTCCGTGCTGGGCGACCGGGCGCGGGAGTTGGCGATCCTCGCGGTGGCCGCGCACTGGAACAGCGCCTTCGAGCGCGAGGCCCACGAGGCCGTGGGCCGGGCGGCCGGGCTGACTGGGCCGGAGATGGCAGCGCTGCGCACCGGAACGGTGCCGGAGCTCGCCGATCCCGGTGAGCGGGCAGTCCTGAGGGCGACTTGGGCGCTGCTGCGCGGCGGCGCACTGAGCGACGAGGAGTACGCCGACACGGTGTCCGAGGTGGGGGAGCGGGGTCTGTTCGAGCTGACGACGCTGGTCGGCTACTACGGAACCTTGGCCCTGCAGCTGCGAGTTTTCGCAGGTGAGGGGCCTTGATAGGCCTTGACGACCGATCTATACGCGACCCATACTCACATGGCGAATTCAGCTTTCACCCAGCGAAAGGAAGAGCGGCTGGTGCTGCCGCTGGAGGTGCGCAGCACCCGGGATTACTTCGAGCGCGAGGGCAAGGTCCTGGAGACCGGTGAACGGCTGTCCCGGGACGACGTGAGGCTGCGGGCGCCGATCGTGCCGAAGAAGTTCACCTCCGCGCGGCAGTGCTCCCGGTCGGATGGTCTGCCGTGCCCACGCACGGGTCTGCGCGAGCCGGCCCGCGGCCAGGTCGGGCGGATTGCCCGCTCCGGCGAGCAGCCGTGCGGTGGCCGGGGCCGCGTAGGTGTGCACGAGCGCGCTGGTGATCGAGCAGACCTCGAACCACATGGGAGGCACCGACAGGCTCACGACGTCGCCCCTGTGGAGCATCAGCGGGTCGATGCGGGCAGAAGTGGTCTCCAGGTGTTCCAGCAGGGCGGTGGTGGCTGCGGGAGGCTGAGGGTCGAGACTCGCCAGGAACTGGTCGAAGATGGGTTCATGACAGGCGAAGCGAGCGAGATCGTTCTGAGCAAGCAGGATCTTCGTGAGGTCACCGCGTTCGCCGCGGCGTGCGCGGAGATGGCCCTCGAAATATTCGAGGCCGATCAGCCGGACGACTCGCGGCCTCGAGACGCTGTGGGTGCCGCGTGGGAATTCGCTCGGGGTGGCGAGCGCGGGAAGTCTCTGCGCGACACGGCGTCGGCGGCCCTCAAGGCAGCCAAGAGCGCGGACACTGCGGCTGCGCGCGATGCGGCGTGGGCAGCGATGTCTGCGGCAGGCGCCGCCTATCTGCATCCGCTGGCCAAGGCCACCCAGGTCAAGCACATCCTCGGAGCCGGTGCTTACGCCGCCAGAGCGGCCGAACTCGTTGCTTGTGACGATCGGAGCGTTGCTTCCGAGCAACTTGAGCGGGCGACGCATCACGCGACCCCGGTTGTCGTTGACGTACTCAAACGTTTCCCGGCGGCGCCAGGCGGGGGCGGACGGGTTGGTGAGTTGATTCGCCTGCTGGACGCTGATCTTCGTTCACTCGTCCTCATTGAGTGAGTTTCAGGTCCGGCTGTGGCCAACGCCTGAAGCGGTTGAGCAGATCTCGCTGTGCGGCGTTGCGCCAGTCGCCGTGTTCGCGGCGGCGGCGGCAGTGGGCGTTATGCCTGTCACCGCCAAGCTGTTGATTCGAGTGTTTGTGCTTCTGCTTACAGAGGGTCAACGCTTCGCCCGAAGTGAGCGCTTTCCCTGTCCCGTGAGTCGGCCCAGTCGCGTACCGCATCTCGGACCGATGGACTGATCTGCGGTGCGAAACGCCCGCCATCAGCAGGGTCATCCGCAGCAGATGGGCCGGGCCCGAGACGGCGACGGGGGACGGGGCGGCCTCGTCGACCGTGACGCCCGGCCCACCCCCGGCACCAGCGGGTCCGCCGTGCGGCGGTGCGGCACGGCGGACCCGGGGGCGTGCGGATGACTCAGGCGGTGAGCTCCTTGGTGATGCGGTCGAGCATGAAGGCCGACGACTCATGGGCGCGTTCTTCCCAGGCGAAGACGCAGGCGGTGGCGACGCCGTCGAAGTTCAGCTCGCGCAGGGTGCTGAAGAAGGCGTTCCAGTCGACCTCGCCCTGGCCGATGTCGAGGTGCTGGTGGATGCGGGCGGGGGTGCCGGGCGGGTTGAGGATGTAGCGCAGACCGCTGGAGCCCTTGTGGTTGAAGGTGTCGGCGATGTGGACGTGCTGGAGCTTGTCGCCGGCGTAGCGCATCATCGCGGCGACGTCGGCGGTGGGGTCGGCGCCGGAGAGGTGGAAGGAGTGGGGTGCGCAGTAGAGGTAGTTCACCCAGGGCTTGTTGATCGCGCGGACCAGGTCGACGGCCGGGGCGTTCTCCTCGCAGAAGTCGTCCGGGTGGGCCTCCAGGTTGAGGGCGATGCCCTCGCGCTCGAAGAGGGGCAGCAGCTCCTCCAGCGACCGCCAGAACGCGGCCTCGCTCGCCGCGGCCTGCTCGGGGCGGCCGTTGAACTCCGAGTTCATCAAGGGGCATTCGAGATCCGACGTGATCTCGATCATCCGCTTCCAGTAGCGCACGGCCGCCTGCCGTTCGGTCTCGTCGGGCGAGGACCACTTGTACAGCGGCAGCACGGAGGACAGCTGAACGCCGTGCGTGCGCAGGGAGTTCTTCAGCTCGGCGATGCGCTCGTCGTCGGCGCGCGGGTGCAGGAAGAACGGCATGAAGTCCTCGCGCGGCGAGAGCTCGATGTACTCGTAGCCGAGTTCGGCGACGGTGCGCACCATGGCGTCGAGGGGCAGGGCGCGGAACATGTACGGGTCGAGGGCGATCTTCACGCGGCGCCTCCGTAGAACGCGGGGCGGGGCTTGAGGTCGGTGGCGACGACGCGGCCCGATTCGAGGGCGTCGACGGTGGCGCTGGTGATGACGGTGGCGGCGTAGCCGTCCCAGGCCGAGGGGCCGGTGGGCGCGTCGCCGACGGCGACGCCCGCGATCCACTCCCGGAACTCGGTGTCGAAGGCGTCGGCGAACCGGCCCACCCAGTCCGTGAGCACCTCCGTGCTGTGCTGTCCGGCGCTGCGCACGCCGACCGACGCGGGGTCGGGCAGCCGGACCAGGCCGTCCTCGCCGACCGTTTCGCACTGGATGTCGTAGCCGTACTGGCAGTTGACGAAGACCTCCAGGTCGATGCGGACGCCCTTGGCGGTCTCGAAGAGCATGATCTGCGGGTCCTTGAGGTGCGGGTGCCGTTTGCCGGTCGCGCGCGGGGTGACGACCTGGGTGGAGACGATCTCGTCGTCCAGCAGCCAGCGCAGTACGTCGACCTCGTGGACGGCCGTGTCGAGGGCGGCCATGGCGGAGGTGTAGGACTCGGGGACGGTCGGGTTGCGGTGGGCGCAGTGCACGATGAGCGGCTCACCGATGCGGCCCGAGTCGATGACCTGCTTCATCTGCCGGTAGCCGGTGTCGTAGCGGCGCATGAAGCCGACCTGGACCAGGCGGCGGCCGTGCGCCGTCTCGGCCTCGACGATCTTCAGACAGTCCTCGGCGGTCGTCGCGAGGGGCTTCTCGCAGAACACCGGCTTCCCCGCGGCTATCGCATCGAGCACGTGTTCGGCGTGGGTGGGGCCCCAGGAGGTGACGAGCACCGCGTCCACGTCGTCCGCCGCGATCACGGCCGCGCCGTCGGGCAGCACCCGGGCGCCCACCGGCGCCGCCGCCTCCTCGGCGCGGGCGACGTCGAGGTCGGTGACCGCGGTGACCCGGGCGCCTGTGACGACGTCGGTGAGACGCCGGATGTGCTCCTTGCCGATCCAGCCGGCGCCGATGACGCCTACACGTACGGTCATGGGTGGTGGTCCTTTCGGGGTACTGCCGAGAACGGGGGAGGTCAGGAGAAGCGCGAGCGGAGTTCGGCTTCGAGGGTTTCGAGGGTGCGGCCCCTGGTCTCGGGGACGTAGCGCTTCACGAAGGCGAGGGAGAAGACGCCCGCCGCCACGAAGAGGAAGAAGGTGTTGGAGACGCCGATCCCGTCGACAAGGGACGGGAAGACCAGGCCGATCGTGAAGTTGGTCAGCCACAGCACCACCGCCGCGACGCCCATGCCGAAGCCGCGCATCCGCATCGGGAAGATCTCCGACAGCATCAGCCAGGTCACCGGCGAGATCGCGCCCTGCTGGAAGGCGAGGAAGGTGACGGTCATCGCGAGCACCGCGTACGCCCGGCCGTCGCCCGCGGGCAGTGTCAGGGAGAACACTCCGATGAGCAACAGGGCGGCCGTGGTGCCCAGTTGACCGATCATCAGCATTGGGCGGCGGTCGACCCGGCCGAGCAGCCAGATGCCGACGAAGGTGGCCAGCACCGAGATGACGCCGTTGGCGATGTTCGCGGTCAGCGCGCTGTCGGAGGCGAAGCCGGCGTCGGTGAGGATCTGGGTGCCGTAGTACATGATCGTGTTGACGCCGGTGATCTGCTGCACGATCGCGATGCCGAAGCCGACGAACATCAGCTTGCGCAGCCACGGCGTGGCCTTCATGTCCTGCCAGCCGCCGAGCCTCTCCCGGTCCTCCTTGACGGCGAGCGCCGACACCTCGGCGAGTTCGGCCTCGGCGCGCTGCCGGGACCGCACCTGCCTCAGCACCTGGAGCGCCTCGTCGAAGCGGGTCTGCGAGGCCAGCCAGCGCGGGCTCTCCGGCATCACCAGCATGCCGAACCAGAGCGCGACGGCCGGGACGGTGGCCAGGACGAGCATCCAGCGCCACACTCCGCCGGACTCGCCGCCGACCCGGGCGATGACCGCGTTCGAGGTGAAGGCCAGCAACTGGCCGCTGACGATCATGAGTTCGTTGCGGGTGACCAGCGCGCCGCGCCGTTCGGCGGGGGAGACCTCGGCGAGATAGACGGGCACGGTCACCGACGCCCCGCCGACCGCGAGTCCGAGCACGAACCGGGCCACGACCATGACGGCGGTGTTCGGCGCGAGCGTGCAGCCGAGCGCGCCGACGAAGAACACCACGGCGAGGACGAGGATCGTACGGCGCCGTCCTCGCGCGTCCGACAGCCGGCCGCCGGTGACCGCGCCCAGGGCCGCGCCCAGCAGCAGCGAGCTGGTCACCATGCCCTCGGTGAAGGGGGTCAGACCGAGGTCGTCGGTCATATAGGGCAGGGCGCCGTTGATGACGCCGGTGTCGTAGCCGAAGAGGAGTCCGCCGAACGTGGCGATGACGGTGATCAGCCGCAGCCGGCGGGTGACCGCCGGGGGTGCGTCGTCGGCCGCGGGAGTGGAGCCGCGGGTCTTCAGCGCGTTGTTCGTGACGTCCATGCCGCCTCCTACCGGTCGAGGATCGGGCGGCGGGTACCCGTGAGTCCGCAGCCGGCGAGGTGCTCGCGGGTGCGTACGGCGATGGGCAGGGGCACCTCGGGGGCGCAGGGGTAGAGGTCCTGCTCGACGATCACGAACAACTCGGCGTCCAGCTTGGCGAGTTCGGCCACGACGTCGGCGGGGTTCGGCACGCCTGCGGGCGGGGAGACGCACACCCCGCGCTTGACGGCCTCGCCGAAGGAGAGGTCCTCGGCGGCGACCTGGGCCAGCACGGCGGGGTCCATCTGCTTGATGTGGACGTAGCCGACGCGTTCGCCGAAGCGGCGGATCAGGTCGAGGTTGTCGCCGCCGCCGTAGGCGACGTGTCCGGTGTCCAGGCAGAGGTTGGTGTAGCGGGAGTCCGACTCGTTGAGCAGCCGTTCGATCTCGGGCTGGGTCTGGATGTGGCTGTCGGCGTGCGGGTGGACGACGAGGCGGACGTCGTACTCGTCCAGGAGCAGCTTGCCGAGCCGGTCGGCGCTGCGGCCGAAGCCGGCCCACTGCTCGGCGGTCAGCTCGGGCGGCTCGGTGAACGCGCCGCTCTTCTCGTCCCGGTACATCGGCGGGATCAGCACCAGATGGTGCGCGCCCGCGGCCGCGGTCAGCGCGGCGACCTGGCGGACGTGGGCGAGCATCTCCTCCCAGGCCTCGGGCCGGTGCAGCGCGCCGAACGCGGTGCCGCCGGAGACCTGCAGGCCACGGGAGTCGAGCTCCTCCTTCAGTCGCTGCGGATCGGTCGGGAGGTAGCCGTACGGGCCCAGCTCCAGCCACTGGTAGCCGGCCTCGGCCAGCTCGTCGAGGAAGCGGGTGTGCGACACCTGGTGTTCGTCCTCGGGGAACCAGACGCCCCAGGAGTCGGGGGCGGAGCCCAGGCACAGGTTGCCGACGGTGGTGCGGAGCGGGGTTGGCGCCGTTGCCATGACGTGTCCTTTGCGGGGAGGGACAGGGGCCAGGAAAGTGTCGCGCTCTACTAGCGCGCTCTAGTGCGAGTACGATGACCCCTGTCCAAATGTCATGTCAATAGCCTGTTGCCGGGAGATTTCGAGAGCGCCGTTAGGGTGACGGCGTCGGAAGGCGGATTCGGCGTCGGAGGGTGGGTTCTCAGGTGGGAGCATCGGGCAAGCAGCGGCCGACGATGGCGGACGTCGCCGCGAAGGCGGGCGTCTCCCGGGCGCTCGTCTCGATCGTCTTCCGCGACCAGCCGGGAGCGAGCGAGGAGACCCGGCAGCGGGTGCTGCGGGTCGCCGACGAGATCGGCTACAGCCCCGACAGCGCGGCCCGGCTGCTGGCCCGCGGCCGCAGCCGCACCCTCGGGGTGATGTTCACGGTGCACCAGATCTTCCACACGGACCTCATCGCGGGCATCTACCCCGAGGCCGAGCGCCTCGGCTACGACGTCCTGCTCTCCGCGGCCGCCGAGGGCCGCAGTGAGGCCAAGGCCGTCGAGGCCCTGCTCAGCCACCGCTGCGAGGCGCTGATCCTGCTGGCCTCCGACGCCGAAACCCCCTACCTCGACGAACTCGCGCACCGGACGGCGGCCGTCTCGGTCGGCCGGCGCGCCACCGGCGCCCCCGTGGACTTCGTGCACTCGGCCGAGGGCAGGGGCGTACGGCAGGCCATGGACCACCTCGTCGAACTCGGTCACCGCCGGATCGTGCACATCGACGGAGGGCGCGGCCCAGGCTCGGCCGAGCGGCGGCGCGCCTACCGGGCGGCGATGCGCCGGCACGGGCTGGAGTCCGAGGTGCGGGTGATCCCCGGCGACCACACGGAGCAGTCCGGGATCGAGACCGGCCGACTGCTCCTGGACGAACGCGACCGGGGGCAGCCGCTGCCGACCGCGGTCCTGGCGGCCAACGACCGCAGCGCCATGGGCCTGTTGATGGCCCTGACGCGGGTCGACGTGGAGGTTCCGCGCGACCTGTCCGTCGTCGGCTACGACGACAGTCACCTCTCCCATCTGATGCCGATCGGGCTGACCACCGTCCGTCAGGACGCGGTGCTCCTCGCGGAACACGCGGTGCGGTTCGCGGTGGAGCGGCTGGAGAACCCCGAACTGGCGCCGCGGGAAGCGGTGTTGGAGCCGAAGCTGGTGGTGCGCGCCTCCAGCGGCCCGCCGCCGGAGGGCGCGGGCTGAGGTCAGGGGCGCGGGCTGAGGTCAGAGGCGCGGCCTGCGGTCAGGGGTGAGGGCTGAGGTCAGAGGTGCGGCCTGAGGTCAGAGGCGCGGGCTGAGGTCAGAGGCGCGGCCTGCGGTCAGGGGTGAGGGCCGGCAACGCGGGTGCGCTGCCGGCCGGTCACCTCGTTGCGCTCGCGGTCACCTCGTTACGTTCCCCGTCACGGTCGTTGCGCTCGTGGTCAGCGCGTGCCCTTCGCGGCGAATGCGGCGACGGCGTCCGCGTTGTCCTTGGTGATGAAGGCGGGGCCGGTGAGGACGGGTGCGGTGCTGCCTCCGCTGAT
>NZ_JBVIJX010000018.1:0-236782 GCF_055581185.1 Streptomyces sp. NPDC031474 | reverse complement strand
AACGTCGAGGCGTCGATGTCGTCGCCGTCGTCGCTGCTGCACTGGACCCGGCGGATGATCGAGATCCGGAAGCAGAACCCCGCCTTCGGCCTCGGGACCTACACCGAACTGCAGTCCTCCAACCCGGCCGTCCTGGCGTTCCTGCGCGAATACGAGGACGACCTGGTGCTGTGCGTGCACAACTTCTCGCGCTTCGCCCAGCCCACGGAGCTCGACCTGCGCCGGTTCGACGGCCGCCATCCCGTCGAGCTGTTCGGCGGAGTCCGTTTCCCCGCCATCGGTGAACTGCCCTACCTGCTCACCCTCGCGGGCCACGGCTTCTACTGGTTCCGGCTCACCAGAGCCGCGTCCCGGATCGGCCGCCGCCCGTGAGCGTGCGCCGAGGAAAGGATGGGTCACCGTGACGAAGACCGCACCCCTGCGCCCCGGCAGCGCGAGCGGCGTCCGCTCCGGCGGGCCGCTCGCCGCGCTGCTGTGCGAGTGGCTGCCGCGCCAGCGCTGGTTCGCCGGCAAGGACCGGCCCCTCACCGACCTGCGCATGCTGTCGATGACCGAGCTGTATCCGGGCTGTCTGCATCTGCTCGTGCACGCCGATCAGTCGGGCGTCCCGACGCCCGGCGGTACTCCCCCGGCCGGTGACTGCTATCAGCTGCTCCTCGGCGTCCAGGAGCATCTGTCGCCTCGGCTGGGCCGTGCGCTGATCGGCAGGGTGGAGGAAGGGCCGATGGCGGGGCTGACGGTCCATGACGCGTTGCAGGACCCCCGGTCGGCGCATCTGCTTCTGGAGCGGATGCGGCATCCCGGCACGCTGGGCCCGCTGTGCTTCGAGTCGGCCCCGTGTGTGTCGCTGCCTCCGGGGCTGGCGCCGCGGCTGCTGGAGGCCGAGCAGTCCAACACCTCGCTGGTGTACGGGGACGCGTTCATCCTGAAGATCTTCCGGCGGATCCAGCCGGGGGTGAACCCCGATCTGGAGGTGCCGGTCGCGCTGGCCGGGCAGGGGTGCGGGCGGGTGCCCGCGCCCGTGGCCTGGTTCCGGACGACGCATCCGCAGGAGGCGACGCTCGGCGTGCTCCAGCCGTTCCTGCCCGACGCCTCCGACGGCTGGACACTCGCGCTGCGGGCCCTCGCCCGCGGGGAGGGCTTCACGGCGGAGGCCGAGGAACTGGGGCGGGCCACGGCGGACGTCCACCTCGCGCTGGCCGCTGCGCTTCCGGCCGGTCCCGACGCCGAGGACGGACGGACGGCGGCGGCGATGACCGAGCGGCTGGAGGCGGCCGCGCACCATGTGCCGGCGCTGCGCCCGTTCGTCCCGGGCCTGACCACCGCCTTCGGCGCGCTGTCCGTGTGCGATGCCGGCCCGCCCGCCCAGCGCATCCACGGCGACCTGCACCTCGGGCAGGTCCTGCGCGCCGGACGGGACTGGTTCGTCATCGACTTCGAGGGCGAGCCGTCGCGTCCGCTGGCCGAGCGGCGCAGCGCCCACTCCCCGGTCCGGGACATCGCCGGGATGCTGCGCTCGTTCGACTACGCCGCCCGCCAGCGCCGCCCGTGGCGGCCGGAGTGGGCGCGCCGTTGCCGGGAGGCCTACTGCGCGGGCTATGCGGCCCGCGCGGGCTGGGACCCCCGTAAGAAACATGCCCTGTTGCGTGCCTACGAGACGGACCGAGCCGTGTACGAAGTGCTGTACGAGGCCCGTAACCGTCCCGACTGGCTGCCCGTACCCATGGCGGCGATCGAGCGACTCGCCGTCCGAGGAGGCTGACCCCTGTGGCCCTGCGTGACATCTCTCCGCCCGAGTCGGCCGGCCCCCGCCCGCGCACGGCGCCCGCGCTCGACGCCGGCGACCGTGGGCGACTGCTCTCAGGCGCCCACCACGATCCGCACGCGCTGCTGGGCGCGCACCCGGTGCCGGGCGGGATCCTCTTCCGGGTGCTGCGGCCCTTCGCGGACGCCGTGAGCGTCGTGATCGACGGCGACCCCACCCCGCTGGTCTCCGAGGGCGACGGGCTGTTCGCCGTCGTCCTGCCGCTCGACGCGGTGCCCGCGTACACGCTGCTGGTGTCGTACGAGGGTGTCGAGCAAAAGGTGGACGACCCGTACCGTTTCCTGCCGGCTCTCGGCGATCTCGATCTGCATCTCATCCGTGAGGGGCGCCACGAGGAGTTGTGGAAGGCGCTCGGCGCGGAGCCGATGGCCCACCAGGGGGTGATCGGCACCCGGTTCACGGTGTGGGCGCCGAACGCCCGGGGCGTGCGGGTCGCCGGGGACTTCTGCTGCTGGGACGGGACCGCGTTCCCGATGCGGTCCCTGGGTTCGTCCGGCGTGTGGGAGCTTTTCCTGCCCGGGATCGGCGAGGGCGCCCGGTACAAGTTCGAGATCACCTCCCGCTACGGCCACCGCTTCCTCAAGGCCGATCCGATGGCCCGGTGCGCGGAGGTGCCGCCGGACACCGCGTCGATCGTGCACGCCTCGCACTACGAGTGGGCGGACCAGGAGTGGATGGCGCACCGGGGCGACGTTCCCGTGCATGTGGCTCCGTTCTCCGTGTACGAGGTCCATCTCCCCTCCTGGCGGCCAGGGCTGACGTTTCGTCAGCTGGCCGAGGAGCTGCCGCCGTACGTCAGCGACCTCGGCTTCACCCATGTGGAGTTCATGCCGGTCGCCCAGCATCCGTTCGCGGGTTCCTGGGGGTACCAGGTCACCGGTTTCTACGCGCCGGCCTCGCGGCTCGGCACGCCGGACGACTTCAAGTTCCTGGTGGACGCCCTGCACCGGGCCGGAATCGGCGTGATCGTGGACTGGGTGCCGGCACACTTCCCCAAGGACGACTGGGCGTTGGCGCGGTTCGACGGGGATCCGCTCTACGAGCCCGGGGACTCGCGGCGGGCCGAGCATCCGGACTGGGGGACGCTCGAGTTCGACTTCGGGCGCATCGAGGTACGCAACTTCCTCGTGGCGAACGCCACTTACTGGTGCGAGGAGTTCCATGTCGACGGGCTGCGGGTGGACGCCGTCGCCTCGATGCTCTATCTCGACTACTCGCGGGACTGCGGGCAGTGGTCGCCGAACGTGTTCGGCGGCCGGGAGGACCTGGCCGCGATGGCGTTCCTGCAGGAGATGAACGCGACGGTGTACCGGCGCAATCCGGGGGTCGTGACGATCGCCGAGGAGTCCACCGCCTGGGACGGGGTGACCCGGCCGACCGACAGCGGCGGTCTGGGGTTCGGGCTGAAGTGGAACATGGGCTGGATGCACGACTCACTGCAGTACATCGCCAAGGAGCCGGTGCACCGCAAGTACCACCACAACGAGATGACCTTCTCGATGGTGTACGCCTACAGCGAGAACTACGTCCTGCCGATCTCGCACGACGAGGTCGTCCACGGCAAGCAGGCGCTGGTGTCGAAGATGCCCGGCGACTGGTGGCAGCGGCGGGCCAACCACCGCGCCTACCTGGGCTTCATGTGGGCCCATCCGGGCAAACAACTGCTCTTCATGGGGCAGGAGTTCGCCCAGGGCGCGGAGTGGTCGCAGGAGCACGGCCCCGAGTGGTGGCTGCTGGATCCGGGGTACGCGTCCGCGGGCGACCACCGGGGGGTACAGGACCTGGTGCGTGATCTCAACGCGGTCTACCGGGCCACGCCCGCCCTGTGGGAGCGCGACACCGATCCGGCCGGGTTCCGGTGGGTGGTCGGCGACGCCGCGGACGACAACGTGTTCGCGTTCCTGCGCCACGACGCCCAGGGCGCGCCGCTCCTCGCCGTCAGCAACTTCTCCCCCGTCGTGCGCCACGACTACCCGCTCGCCGTCCCCGGCGACGTCCCGGCCTGGCGGGAGCTGCTGAACACCGACGCCGAGCGCTACGGCGGCAGCGGTGTCGTCGGTGCCGCCCCGGTCGTACCCGAGCGGGAGGAGCTCCGGCTGACGCTGCCGCCCCTGGCCACGGTGTGGCTGACGCCTTCGTCCGTGTGAACAGGACCGGACGGGGCAGTCGGGTGCGTACCACCCTCCTACGAAGGCCGCAGAGAAAGGCCGCATCCCGTGCGCACCGTCGGAGTGGAGGAGGAACTCCTCCTGGTCGACCCGGAGACCGGGGAGCCGCAGGCCCTGTCCGCCGCCGTCCTCGCCCGCGCCTCGCGGTGCGAGGAGGCGGAGCAGCCGCCGGTCTTCCAGAAGGAACTGCACAACCAGATGCTCGAGTTCGCCACCCACCCGCAGACGGGCATGGGCGAGCTCGGCGCGGAGATCGTGCGGATCCGCGGGGAGGCGGCACGGCACGCGCAGGAGACGGGGTGCGCGGTCGCCGCGCTGGCCACGTCGCCGCTCGCGGTGCGCCCCTCCGTCAGCAGGGGACGGCGCTACCAGTGGATGGCGGATCAGTACGGCATCGCGACCCGTGAACAGATCGTGTGCGGATGTCACGTCCATGTCTCCGTCGGCTCCGACGAGGAGGGGGTCGCGGTCATCGACCGGATCCGGCCCTGGCTGTCGGTGCTGGCGGCGCTGAGTGCCAACTCGCCGTTCTGGCAGGGCAAGGAGACGGACTACAGCAGTTATCGCAGCCGGGTGTGGCAGCGCTGGCCGTCGGCGGGTCCGACCGAGCTGTTCGGTTCGGCGGAGCGCTACCACGGGCGGGTGGCGGACATGGTGGCCACGGGCACGATCCTCGACGAGGCCATGGTCTACTTCGACGCCCGGCTGTCGGCGCGTTATCCGACGGTGGAGGTGCGGGTGGCGGACGTCTGTCTGCACGCGGACACCGCCGTGCTGATCGCCACGCTGGTGCGGGGGCTCGTCGAGACGGCCGCCCGGGAGTGGGAGGCCGGCCTCGATCCGCTGGACCACAGTGTGAGCCTGCTGCGGCTGGCCGGCTGGCGCGCCGCCCGCTCGGGGCTGAGCGCGGATCTGCTGCACCCGGCGACCATGCGGCGCACCCGCGCCGAGACGGTCGTACGGGCTCTGCTGGCGCATGTCGAGGATGCGCTGGCGGACAGCGGGGACCTGGAGCGGGCCCGGGCGTCCTGTGCCGAACTGCTGAAGGTCGGCAACGGTTCGCGGATCCAGCGGGAGGTGTGGGAGCGCACGGGAAGTCTGCGCGAGGTCGTCACGACGTGCGTGCGGCACACCCAGGCCTGAGGCGATCCGCCCCGTCGAGATCATCAAGGCGGATTACTTATTCGTTCCAGGCCACAACCGGACCCGCCTGGGCTAGATTCGACCACCGTCGATAACGGTTCCCGTCGGCGGTGTCACAGCCCGTACACGTCACAGGAGCAGCGCATGCGCGACTTCGCCCTCGCTCCCCGCACCGTCCCGCCCCTGACCGGAGGGCTCGCCGACAGCGTTTTCGAGACAGCCGCCCGTACCCCCACGTTCCCGGTGCTCTCCCGTCGCCCGGACGCCGCCTCCGCCGGCTGGCAGGAGGTCACGGCCGTCGAACTGCGGGACGAGGTGGTCGACCTCGCCAAGGGGTTCGTGGCGTCCGGGATCAAGCCCGGTCACCGCGTGGCGATCATGGCGCGCACCCGGTACGAGTGGACGGTGCTCTGCCATGCGCTGTGGGCGGTGGGAGCCGAGGTCGTCCCCGTCTATCCGACGTCCTCGCGCGAGCAGGTCGAGTGGATCCTGCGGGACGCCCGGTGTGTGGGCGTGGTCGTCGAGGACGAACAGAGCGTCATGACCGTGGGATCGGTGTGCGCGGCCCTGCCCGCGCTGCGGCACGTCTGGCAGTTGGACGCGGGTGCGCTGGAAGAACTCGGGCGGCGCGGCGAGTTGGTGCCGGGGACCACGGTGGACTCGCTGCGCCGGATCGTGCTGCCCGACTCCACCGCGGTGATCGCCTACACCTCCGGCACCTCGGGCCGGCCGCTGGGCTGCGCGCTGAGCCACCGCAGTCTGGCAAGCCCCTGCGACACGCTGCTGGCCGGCTGGGGGCACACGGCCGCGCCCGCGGGTGAGCAGCCGAGCGTCCTGGCCTTTCTGCCGTTCTCCCACGTGTACGGGCTGATGATCCAGGGCCTCTGTCTGCGCGGCGGCATCCTGATGGGTCACGAGCCCGATCTCGGCGCGGACGCGCTGTCGGAGTCGCTGCGCACCTTCCGTCCGACGTATCTGTACGCGGTCCCGTCGGTGTTCGAGAAGATCTACAAGAACTTCCTGCGGGCGGCCCAGGAATCGGGCCGGGGGGCGCTGTTCGAGCGGGCGGCGGAGACGGCCCGCAATTTCGCGGCGGCCGTGGAACGGCAGCGGCTGGGCCGCGGCTCGGGGCCCGGTTTCGACCTGCGGTTCCAGCACGCCCTCTTCGAACGGACGGTGTACCGCAGACTCCGGGCCGCGCTGGGCGGTCGCGTCCACCGCGCCACGTCGGGCGGCTCCCCGCTCCACCGCGACCTGTCCCTGTTCTACGAGGGCATCGGCATCTATGTGCACGACGGGTACGGCCTGACCGAGACCGGCGGCGGGATCACCATGCAGCCGCTGGGCCGGGAGAAGTCGGGCACCGTGGGTCAGGCCCTGCCGGGCACGGAGATCCGGGTGGCGGACGACGGGGAGATCCTGGTGCGCGGCCCGTCGGTGTTCCAGGGCTATGTGGGCGACGACACCGCGACGCGGGCCGCGCTGTGGGGCGGCTGGCTGGCCACGGGCGATCTCGGGTTCCTGGACTCGGACGGCTATCTCACGATCACGGGGCGCAAGAAGGACGTCATCATCACCAGCAGCGGCAAGAGCGTGGCGCCGACCGCGCTGGAGCAGCGGCTGCGGATGCATCCGCTCGTGCACCAGGCGGTGGTCGTGGGCGACAACCGGCCCTGCGTGGGAGCGCTGATCACCCTGGACCCCGATTTCCTGGCGCACTGGCGCGGCCGCCTCACGCTGTACGGCGACACGCAGAGCCGGGAGGCCCGTGAGGAGAACGCCCTGCGGGAGGAGATCGGGCGGGCGGTGGCCGCGGCGAACAGCGCGGTGTCCCGTTCGGAGTCGATCCGGGCGTTCCGTATCCTGCCGCAGCCGTTCGACCAGACCAACGGTCTGCTGACGCCCTCGATGAAGCTGCGCCGTGACTCGATCGTGGCGCACTACGCGGCGGAGATCGAGGCGATGTACCAGGCGCGGGCGCGTCTGCCCCGGCAGAGCGCGCCGGAGGAGGTGCTGAGCTGGGACGACGCGGACGACGTCTTCCGCTGAGTCACAGCGCGTGGACGGCGGGCGGCCCCGCGTGGGCCGCCGCGGTCGTAGGCCGACGGGTGGCGGACGCGTAGCCTGTGCGGGCCCGGGAACCCTGAAGGGGGCGAAGCCTGAGAGCCGTACGAGAAAGGACGACGGTCCCGGCAGCAGCGGGGCCGCACAGACGACATGGCAACCGAGCCGCGTGGTAACGACGCATTGTCCTCCTGGGCGATTCCGAGCCGTACGGCCCGTTTCGCGGGTGAACCGCAGGATGTGACGGGTGCGCGGCTGGCCGCGGAGGAGTTCCTCGACGAGCTGGCGCGGGCCTCGCCGCCCACGGCGCCGGAGTGCTGGCACGACATCGTGCTGATCGTGGCGGAGCTGGCCGCCAATGCGGTCCAGTACGCTCCTGGCCCCTTCGAACTGCACCTTCGCCGCACGTTCGACGGCGTGCACGTCACGGTCCACGACACCAACAGCGCGCCGCCCGCGCCCCGGCCGTTCCATCCCGACAGCGGGGGCGGTGGCATCGGCTGGTATCTGGTGCAGACCCTCTGCAGCCAGGTCAGCGTGGTGCCGAACGAGATGGGCCGGGGCGAGGGGAAGGACATCCACGTGTTTCTGCCCTGGTGACGGCGGTGACGGGCGCCCGTCAGCCCGGTAGGTCCCGTCAGCCGGTGGGCCGGATCGGCACGAACACGGTGATCGTCTTGCCTCCCGTCGGCCGTTTCTCGACGGTGACGTCCCGGGCCAGTCGGACGACCAGGGGCCAGCCGTAGCCGCCCGTGCGGTGTCCGGCCGGTGCCGCGTCCGCTCCGCACGCCGCGGCGGGCAGGTTCTCGCTGTGGTCGTGCACGGCCAGTCGGATCCCGTCGTCCAGGGGGGTCATCTCGAACCCGGCGAGTCCACCGCCGTGCCGCAGCGCGTTGGCCACCAGTTCCGAGACGACCAGCAGCAGATCGATGACATCCGCCTCTTGGGCCGGCCGCACCGACGGGTCCCAGCGGGCGGCCACCACCGAGCGGGCGTGGGCCCGGGCGGACGCGGCGGTCGTCACCGGCGCCGCCGGACCGGTGGCCGGCCCGGCAGACGCGAGTTCCTCCTCTCTCACGCCGGCGTCGTCCCGCGCGGGGTCAGTCGGCGGTAGTGGTCGCCGACGGCGGCGAGGTACGCCGGATCCGTCGTCTCGCTGTCGGTGCGGAAGCGGGGTGCTTCCTTGACCTCGTCCCCGGTACAGGCCAGGGAGACCTTGCGGCCCGCGTGGTCGACGCGCGTCACGACGCCCACCGGGACGACGGCGCTCCTGCCGAACAGCCAGACGCCCGTGTCGACGACCAGGTGCCGCATGCCGTGCGGGCCGGCCTCACGTTCCACATGTCCGAGGGTGCCGTCGGTGGTCACGACGGCGTAGCCGGTCAGGTCCTGCCCCTCGACAGAGCCGCTGCCCGGCGCGTACGACCAGATTCCGTCGATGGTCACACTGCTCCCTTCTCGCGCCCCACAGCACCAATTACCCTGCCGCGGCAGCCGCATTCGGAATGTGTTCGGCATGAGACGCGGATGCAGGGGCAGACGGACTGCGTCATCGACCGGCTCGACGAACGGAGTGAGCGGCATGGATGCCGTGACGGCACAGGCAACGACGGCCACGGCACAGCAGGCGGGCATCGAGGACCCGCGCGGAGGGGTTCCGCTCATCGAGATACCCACCGAGGTGAGCCCGAAGGACGCGCGGGAGCTGTCGCGCCGCTTCTTCGACCGGCTGGCCGTCGTGGAGGAGGGCACACACGAGTACCAGTACGTGCGCAACACCCTGATCGAGATGAACCTGTCGCTCGTGCGGTACGCGGCCTCGCGCTTCCGCGGCCGGGGCGACTCGATGGAGGACATCGTCCAGGTCGGCACGATCGGGCTGATCAAGGCCATCGACCGGTTCGAGCTGTCCCGTGAGGTCGAGTTCACCTCGTTCGCCGTGCCGTACATCGTCGGCGAGATCAAGCGTTTCTTCCGGGACACCAGCTGGGCGGTGCACGTGCCGCGCCGACTTCAGGAGGCGCGGGTCGAACTGGCCAAGGCGACCGAGGAGTTGCAGTCGCGGCTGGGCCGGGCGCCCACGACGCGTGAGCTGTCGCAGCTGATGTCGCTGTCGGAGGAGGAGGTCATCGAGGCGCGCAAGGCGTCCAACTGCTACACCTCCGCCTCCCTCGACGCGGCGCTCACCTCCGACGGCGGCGCGGACGGCGAGTCGGTGCTGGCCGACTTCATCGGCGCGGAGGAGCCGGCGCTGGAACTGGTCGAGGACTTCCACTCGTTGGCTCCGCTCATCGCCGAACTCGACGAGCGGGAACGGCAGATCATCCATCTGCGGTTCGTCGAGGAGCGCACGCAGGCGGAGATCGGCCAGGAGCTCGGCATCTCCCAGATGCACGTGTCGCGGCTGCTCAGCCGCATGGTGCGGCGCCTACGGGCCGGCCTGCTGGGGGCCGACCTCGTCTGAGGCCCGCATCGCCGCCGGGCTCGGACCGAGCCCGGCGCCCACGACCGTCTGCTTTCGGAGGTATCCGTGTCCATCGCCCAGAACCCCCTGTCCGTCGAGGTCACCCTGCCCCGTGAGGACGTCGCCCTGGTCACGGTCGAAGGCCATCTCGACCTCGACACCGCGACCGAGTTCCAGGCGCATCTGGCCAACCAGCTCCATCACGGCCGACGGCACTTCCTCATCGACCTCTCGGCGGTCCCGTTCATGGACTCGTCCGGCATGAACATCATTCTGCGGGTGTACCAGGAGGCTCGCGGCCTGCCGGGGAGCGTGCACGTGATCAACCCCAGGCCCGCCGTCCGCCGGGTCCTGGATCTCACCGGCGTCAGTCTCACGGTTCCCGTCTCGGCCGAGGTCGAGGAGGCCCTGGCCCTCGTCGACCGGCCGTCGCCGCCCCAAGACCGCCAGGACTGAGCAAGGCGCGCGCCGCACAGAGCGAGAAGAGGCGTCCGCCAGGACGGGGCACGGGCCCGAGTCGGCCCGTGCCCCGTCCGTTCTCCGGACCGGCACTTGCCAGGGACGTCGGCCTGCCCGAAAGGTGGGGGCGTACAGGGGCCGTTCGGCGGGTACGACGGTGGCCTCAGGAGAAACGTTCGTCTGCATGCCTCGCCCGGCTGGCGGAACCGGTCCGGTCGCGGTGGGATCGACGAGGTGCGAGGGGCCCGCGGGCGGGGCACGCGCATGAGGTCGGGGCAGACCGCCTGGAGCCGCAGAAAGGGATGGACATCGTGACACGACCCAGGATCCTGGTGGTGGGCGCGGGCTTCGCGGGAGTGGGGTGCGTTCGGCGTCTGGAACGCAAACTCGCCGCCGCGGAGGCCGACGTCACTTTGGTGACACCGTTCGCCTACCAGCTCTATCTGCCGCTGCTGCCACAGGTCGCCTCCGGGGTGCTGACTCCCCAGTCGATCGCCGTGTCGTTGCGCCGCAGCAAGAAGTACCGCACACGGATCATTCCGGGCGGCGCGATCGGCGTGGACCTCAAGTCGAAGGTCTGCGTCATCAAGACCATCACCGACGAGATCGTCAACGAGCCGTACGACTACATCGTGCTGGCTCCCGGCAGCGTCACCCGCACCTTCGACATCCCGGGGCTGACCGACCACGCCTTCGGCATGAAGTCGCTCGCCGAGGCCGCGTACGTCCGCGATCACGTCATCTCGCAGCTCGACCTCGCCGACGCCAGCCACGACCCCGTCGAGCGGGCCTCCCGGCTGCAGTTCGTGGTGGTGGGCGGCGGTTACGCGGGCACCGAGACCGCCGCCTGTCTGCAGATGCTCACGCACAACGCGGTCAAGCGGTACCCCAGGCTGGACCAGAGCCTGATCAAGTGGCATCTGATCGACATCGCCCCGAAGCTGATGCCCGAGCTCGGCGACAAGCTCGGCCACAGCGCCCAGGAAGTACTGCGCAAGCGGGGCATCGACATCTCGCTGGGGGTGTCCATCGCCAAGGCGGGCCCGCAGGAGGTCACCTTCACCGACGGGCGGGTCGTCCCGACCCGGACCCTCATCTGGACGGCGGGCGTCGTGGCCAGCCCGCTGATCGCGACGCTGGGCGCGGAGACGGTCCGCGGGCGGCTCGCCGTCGAAGCGGAGATGAACCTGCCCGGGAACGACGGGGTGTTCGCCCTCGGGGACGCCGCCGCCGTACCCGACAGGGCCAAGGAGGACGAGAGCGCGGTCTGTCCGCCGACCGCGCAGCACGCGATGCGGCAGGGCAAGGTGGTCGCCGACAACGTGATCGCGACGCTGCGGGGCCAGGCGATGCGGCCGTATGTGCACAAGGACCTCGGGCTGGTCGTGGACCTCGGCGGCACCGACGCCGTCTCCAAGCCGCTCGGCATCCCGCTGAAGGGGCTGCCCGCGCAGGCCGTGGCCCGCGGCTACCACTGGGGCGCGCTGCGCACGGGCGTGGCCAAGGCCCGGGTGCTGACGAACTGGACGCTCAACGCGATCGCGGGCGACGATTTCGTGCGCACCGGTTTCCAGGCGCGCCGGGCGGCGAAGCTGAAGGACTTCGAGTACACGGACAGCTATCTGACGCCCGACCAGGTGCGGGCGCACCTCGAGGGCTCCGGCCCCGACGAGGAGTGAGAGCCTGTGCCATGTCCCCGGCCGGATCATCGTGCGGCGTCACGGGGGTCCCCCCGCTCGGGCGAAGCCGAGCGTGACGGAGCGTGCGAGCGTGCGGGCCAGGCGGCGCGCGCCCGGCCGGGGACATGACACGGGCGCTGAGGCCGGCGGCAGAGCACGGCGGCGTACGGGCGGCGGCCCGGTCGTTCGGTGCGCGGTGGCGGGATCGGGTCGCGGCATCCGATCCCGGGCTGCTGCGGCTGGCGGCCGGGCTGCGGACGGTCGGCGCGATCGCCCTGACGCTGGCGGTGCTCTCGCTGCTGGGTGCGGATGTCTCGCATCTGGTGGCGGGGGCCATCGCCGCGATGGTCGCCACGTTCGCCGTCCGGGAGCAGCAGCGCGGCCGGCAGGCGGTGACGCTGGCGCTGGGCCTGCCGGTGGCGCTGGCCTCGGTGTCGCTGGCGGCGCTGCTCAGCTCCCGGGTGGTGGCCGGTGACGTCTTCTTCGTCGCCCTGATCTTCTGCGCGGTCTACGGCCGCCGGTTCGGCGAGCGGGGCACGGCGCTCGGGCTGATCGGGTTCCAGGTGTACTTCCTGTCGCTGTTCGTCGGCGTCGGGACGTCGACCCTGCCGGGGTACTACGGGGTGATCGCCGTCGCTTTCGCGTGCAGCGCGGTGGCGCGCTTCGTGCTGGTGCCCCAGACCCCGACCGGGATCCTGCAGCGGCTGCGGCAGGCTTTCCGGGCGCGGCTCGCCCAGTTGCTCGACGCCCAGCTCGAACTCCTCGACGCCGGCCCCGACGACATCGACAAGGCTCTCGCCCGGCTGCGCGAGGGCACCGCCCGGCTGCACGACACGGCCATGATGATCCAGGGCCGGCTGGAGGAGGGCACCCCGGACGAGGCGGCGGCCCGGCTGGTGCAGCGCCGGATCGCAGACGCCGAGATCGCCGCCGAACGGCTGGGCCTGCTTCTGCTGACGGCCCGTAGCGCCGAGCGGGCCGACACGCTGACCCTGCACCTGCCGGGCGCGCCGCTGCCGCACGCCGGCCCGCTGCCGGTGCGGGACGAGGCCCTGGACACCCTGCGGCGCGAGCTGCCGGCCCTGCAACTGCTCGTACGGCACCCCGTCGCGCAGAATGCGGGCACCGGGCCGGCGCTGGTGCGCAACCGGCTGCTCGGGTACCGGGAGGAGGAGAACCTGCCGAAGGCGTCACCGCCCGTGCAGGACGTCTTCCGGGGTGTCGGCGAGGCGGCCCGCGCGGTGCTGGGGCTGCGGATCGCGCTCGACGGGCCCCAGGACGAGTCCGACGACAGTCCCGAGACGGCCCGCTCCCGTGAGGAGCTGGACGCGGAGGACGCCGCGATCGGCGGAGCCGAGGAGGACAAGGAGGCGGCTCAAGGGGCCAGGGGGCTGCGGCGGCCGACCACCCGGGCCGCCGTACAGGTCTCCGTCGGGTCGTCGCTGGCCATCGTCGGCGGTGAGCTGCTGTCCTCGCACCGCTGGTACTGGGCGGTGCTCACCTGCTGGATCGTGTTCCTGAACACCGGCTCCACGGGGGAGATCCTGGTCAAGGGCTACCGGCGGCTGCTGGGCACCGTGCTCGGCGTGGTCGCGGGCATCGTGCTGGCGGGGCTGGTCGGGCATCACACCTGGACGGCGTTCGCGGTGGTGCTGCTCTGCGTGTTCGCGATGTTCTACACCGCGCCGCTGTCGTACACGCTGATGTCGTTCTTCGTGACGGCGGCGCTGGGGGTGCTGTACACGCTGCTGCACACCTACAGCCTGTCGGTGCTGGTGCTGCGGGTGGAGGAGACGGCGCTGGGCGCGGCCTGTGGAATCGTCGCGGCGGCGGTGGTGCTGCCGGTGCGCACCGACCGGCGGACGAACGAGCTGCTGACGACCGTGCTGGACCGGCTGACGGACGTCACCGAGGCGGCCCTGGAGCAACTGAGCGGCGGTCCCCCGGCCGACCTGCTGGACCGGGCCCGGGATCTGGACCAGGCGCTGGCCGACCTGCGGGCCGCCACGCAGCCCCTGACGCATCCGGTGACGCCGCTGCGGACCCGCCGGGACACCGCCCGCTATGTCGTCGCGCTGCTGGAGACCTGTGCCTACCACGCCAGGTCCCTGGCGGCCACGGCCGAACTGCTGCCGACGCATCCGTCGATCGCGGCGGACCCGCGGCTGCGCCGGGCCGGGCAGCGCATCCTGCACAACATCGGGGCGATCGCCGCCCGCGTCGCGCAGGAACGAAGCACCGCCGAGGTGCTGACCGGGCCGAGCATCGCCGCGCTGCTGAAGCCGGGGGTGCCGGGGACACCGCGCTACGGCCGGGTGACCGACCGCGTGCTGCGGCACCTTCAGCGCCTGGACGAGGCGGTGGTCGGCCTCGCCCGCCCGCTCGGGGCGCCGGTGGCGCCGCCGAAGTGAGCGTGCGGGCGGTGGCGGTGCCGCCCCCGGCGGGGAGTTCAGAACTCCGTGGACATACCGCTCGCGGCCGCGATGCCCCGCAGCTCGTCGGTGTCCTTCTGGCGTTGGCGGATGCAGCCGGCGATCTCGGCGAGGCGGGTGGGGTCGGACGCGGTGGCCGCGTCGGTGACCACCCGGACCGGGCCGGTTCCGTCGACATGGATCTCCACCAGCTGGTTGTCCAGTCGGCCGGTGACCGCGGTGGCGATGACCAGCGCGGCCTCGTCGCGGACCTCCTGGGGCAGATGCCGGGTGTCGTCCGGGTCCAGGGCGAAGTCGAGACTCCCCGGTGGCTGTTGGTCGAGGGCGCGCAGCGCGGGTGCGACGACCTGCAGCAGGAGCTGGTAGTCCTCGCTGTCCATGCGGACGCGCAACAGGTCGAGGTACATGTCCACGGGCTGTCCGTCGGGCGGGAACTCTGGTTCGTTCATCTGCTCCGTGTTCCCACCCACGCGGACATCAGACGTTTCGCCAGCGGGCCATCGCAAGGGAGAACAGCCCGAAGAGCACGAGTCCGGCGGCGACGCAGGCCAGCAGGCCCGGTCCGACGGGGGTGCCGGCGAACGAGCGGAGCGTGTCGTCGAGCCCCTTCGCCCTGGTCGGGCGGTAGTCGACGGCGGCCCGTACGGCGAACGCGCCCGCGGCGGCGAACACCAGGCCGCGGGCCGCGCCGCCGCCCACGCCGGTGACGTCCACCAGTCGGCGCACGCCCGGCGACATCTCGCCCAGCCGCAGGTCCTCCCGGTAGGTCCGCGGGACGGCCCGGGCCGCGATCCACACGCCCGCGACGACGATCCCGGCGCCCGCCGCCCCCACGATCCACTGCCCGGCGGGCAGGTCGAGCGCCCGGGCGGTGACGTCCCGGGACTGCTCGTCGCTCGACCCGCCTCCGCCGCCGGAACCGGTCCCACCGCCCGAGCCTCGTCCGCCGCCCGATCCGGCGGCGAAGACGAGGACGGAGTAGGCGACGAAGGAGTAGAAGACGCACCGGACGACTGCCAGCAGCCGCTTCCTGGCCCTGCGGCCGTCGGGCCCGGCCGCGCCGAAGACGGCTTCGGACAGCCGCCACAGCGCCATTCCGACCAGCCCGACGCCCAGCGCCCACAGCAGTACGGCGCCGAAGGGCTTCTCCGAGATCTCGCCGAGGGCTCCCTGGCGGTCGGCCTGCTGTGTGCCGTGGCCGAAGGCGATCTGCAGGGCCAGTGCTCCGACCAGCAGATAGATCACGCCACGGGCGGTGAGCCCGGCCTTGGCGGCGCCCTTCGTCATCGACCCCCGCGCCGCCCGCTCCGCCTCGGCGCGGCCGCTGTGCGCCAGAGCGCTGGTGTTCATCCGACCTCCTCCAACCGTGCCCGAACCTCGCCGATGTCGAATGCCCCGGCCCGGACCGGACACACCCGGCCCGGCGCCCGTGGCCTTCACGCCCCCGGCCTGCGGGCGCCCCGGACCCTGCCGAGGGCGTGCAGGTACTCCAGCGCGTCCAGGAGGACCGTGCGTTCATGCCAGGCGAGCCAGCGGCCGGCCTCGGCGCCGAGGGCGTCCAGGGTCTTCAGCTGGGAAGGGCTGAGCTCGGGCAGGCAGTGGTCGGCGTGGGCCGAGACCATGCCGACGCACAGGCCGGTCGCCGAGGTCAGGGGCACGCTGTGGCAGGCCTCGCTGCCGGCGGCGAGGATGGCCGCCCGGGCCGGCTCGGTGAACACCGGGTCACCGGCCACGTCCCGTACGGTGACCTGCGCGAGATCGCGGGCGGCCTTGGCACAGGATGTGCCCGTCTCTCCGACGTGCTCGAAGAAGTCGACGAAGTCCTGCGTGAGGCCGGTGTGCCGTTCGATGCGCAGGCCGCCCCGGACCCGGTCGACCGTCTGCACGTTGCCCATGCCGGTGCCGACCACGGCGAGCGTGCGGTCCAGCACGGCGCCGAGCACCGCGCCGCGACTGCGGCCGCCCGCCGGGTCGTCCGGCAGCAGGCCGAGGGCGGGCTCGGGTCTGCGAACGCGGCGGGGGAACCACAGCGCGGTCCGTCCGTCCGGACGAGGCGTCGTCACGAGGATCCCGGCCAGGGTGCGCATCTTGACGTTGAACCGCTGCGAGACCTGCCGCATGAGCGTGAACGCGCCGTCGGCGTCGGGCAGGGCGTAGCGCTCCTGGAGCATGCCCTGTGCCTGGGAGATCAGCGGGTGGGCGCGGGACCGGGCGCGCAGGTCGCGCACTTCGGCACGCAGGCGCTCCAGTTCGGCTTGCTCTCGTTCGATACGCTCCGGGTCCTCGTCCGCTGTTCCGGATGCAGCCGCGGTCATGGGGTCTCCGTCGGGTCGCCAGGTGGGAATCGCAAGGTGGGAAGCACGGGCGCTGGGGGGTGCTCAGCGCAGCGCCTCCTGCCGCACCCGCTCGCAGCTGCGGCTGATGAGCCGGGAGACGTGCATCTGGGAGATGCCCAACCGGTCGGCGATCCTGCTCTGCGTCATGTCCTCGAAGAAGCGCATGTAGAGGATGGCGCGCTCGCGTTCCGGCAGTCGGCGCAGGCTTTCCTTCGCCGACTCGCGGTCGACCACGACGTCGAAGGAGGAGTCGGGGTCGCCGAGGGTGTCGGCGAGGCTGTAGCCGTCGTCGCCGGCCGGGAGTTCGGCGTCCAGCGACAGGGTGCTGAAGCTCTCCAGTGCCTCCAGCCCGGCGCTCACCTCGTCCTCGGTGAGCCCGGCATGAGCGGCGATGTCGGCGACCGAGGGCTCGGCCGCGCCCGGGTTCTGGGTCAGTTCCCGGCGGGCGAGACGCACCTTGTTGCGCAGTTCCTGCACCCGGCGCGGCACCCGCAGCGCCCACATGCGGTCCCGGAAGTGCCGCTTGATCTCCCCGGTGATGGTGGGCACGGCGTAGCTCTCGAAGGCCCCGCGGTCGGGGTCGAAGCGGTCGACGGCCTTCACCAGTCCGAGGGCCGCCACCTGCCGCAGGTCCTCGATCGCCTCGCCGCGGTCGCGAAAGCGGCCGGCGATCCGGTGCGCCATGGGCAGCCAGGCGGTGACGATCTCGCCGCGCACGGCGTCCCGCTCGGGCCCCTCCTCCAGGGTGACGAGGCGCGCGAACCGGCTCGCGGTGTCGGGGGCGTCGTCGTGAGTGCGTCGCAGCTGTGCGGTGGCGGGAGTGGACGCGGCGGTGGGCGTGGGTACAGCGGTGGGCGCGGACGCGTCGGAACGGTTTGTCGACATGTCGATGGGCATACGGAATCGCTCCTGAACGGTGGTGTCAGGGATTGGCGACGGGCGGGCTTCCTGCCGGCCGGGGCGCGTGCAGCGCCCCGGAGCGGACACACCACTCCCGTCGGCGCGCCTCCGGTCCGAAGCACGAACCTCCGTCTGCCCGGCCCCTGGAGGACCAAACTCCGCCTGCGGGAAAGGCGTTTCACGGGGTCCCGGTCGCCGGCCCGGTCCGGTCGCGGCGCGGCTGCGGTCAGAACACGGGGACGACGGCGGTGATGCGCTTGCCCCCGGAGGGCAGGTCGGCCACCCGGACGTCGCGGGCCAGCCGGCAGACGATCGGCCAGCCGCGGCCACCGGTGCGCCATCGCCCGTCGGCGTCGGGCGGGTCGGCGCTGACCGGCAGCCGGTCGCTGCGGTCGCTGCGGTCGCTGACGGAGACGCGTACGGCCCGCCCGTCCACGTCGACGTCGAAGTCGGTGACGCCGCCGCCGTGGAGGATGGCGTTGGTCGTGAGTTCCGAGGCGACGAGCAGCGCGTCCGCGAGAGCCTCCTCGTCGCACGAGCAGCCGGTGGCACCCCGCCACCCGCTCACCGCACGGCGCACGGCACTGCGGACATCTGCCGGTCGGCACTGCTCGGGTCCTTCGCACCGGAACGGGCCCTCCGCCACGTCCGTGCGGTCGGTCGAGTCGTTCGTACGCATCCCTTCGCTCCCCTGACAGTTGCCGACTGGTCATTGGTCGTCTCCTTTTCGGCTGGCCGTCTCGGCGGCGGCCAAACCTCTCGGGCAGGGAGCAATCGACCCGCCTGTGCGGGGTACGTGAAGTACATGACCGATGTCGTGGACTCGGATGAACTGTTGCGGCGCATCCAGCGGGCCAGGGCCTGCGCCCGGGAGGAACAGCTGGCCTGGCGGGCCCGGGGCGCCGACCTCGCACAGGCCGATGCGGAGGCGGCGCGTGAGGCCCGGGTCCGGGCTCTCGCCTACGAGGCGGTGCTCAGGGTGCTGGACGAGATCGTGACGCCCGGCCGACAGTGAAACCGGTCACCTGACCGGCTTTTCTGTACGCACAATCTCCCCGAATGGTTTACGGTTCATTCATACGTGGTGGGCGGGGTCGACAGCACTCCTCCTCCGTGCACCGCACCTGTGCTGCCCTGGCTGGCTTCCCCCGTCCAGCCAGGGCTTTTCCATGCCCTCCTGCGGAAAGTGCCGTCCGCCGAGGTGCCCGGGACGTCCGCAGCGGCTCAAATGGGAAGGGGAAAGCACCCCCATCGATCGCCGGCGAGGAGCCCCGCGCCATGACCAAAGCGACCAAACTGCTGACCGCCCTCCCCCTGCCCCAGCGTCGGCGCCTCATGGAGCTCGCCCGCGAGGTCTCCTTCCCCGAGGACGCCCGGATCTTCGAGGCGGACGGCACGGCCGACCGTTTCTGGGTCATCCGTTCCGGCGCGGTCTCGCTCGTCCAGCAGGTGACGTCGCTGCGCCGGGTCACCGTCGCGACCCTCGGCGCCGGCGACATGCTGGGCTGGTCGTGGCTGTTCCCGCCGTACCGGTGGGACTTCGGCGCGGAGGCCTTCAGTCCCGTGCGCGCCTACGAGTTCGAGGCGCAGCCGGTGCTCAAGCTGTGCGAGGAGGATCCGGCGCTCGGGATGTCGCTGGTGCGGATCGTGGCCGAGATCCTCGCGCACCGGCTGGAGATGACCCGCGGCAAGCTGATGGAGCAGTACGGGACGAAACGGCGCGGGGGGCTGTAGAGCCCGCCCGCGCCCGAGTGCTGTACACCGGGCCCGTGCCGGAGCGCAGCAGGCCGGCCCGTGCCGGACGCGGCGGTGGGGTCAGATGCGGTACCGGCGCAGCGCGGGCACCGCGGTCGCCAGGCCCAGCATCAGTGCGACCACCAGCAGGCCGCCGCCCGCGACGGCGGCACGGGGCCCGAAGGCGGCGCCCGCCGTGCCGTGCAGGACGTCGGCGAGGCGCGGGCCGCCCGCCACGACCACCGTGAAGACACCCTGCATCCGGCCGCGCATCTCGTCGGTGGCGGCGGACAGGAGGATGGCTCCCCGGAAGACCATCGACACCATGTCGGCGATGCCGGCGACGGCCAGGAACAGCACCGCGAGCCACAGACTACCGCTCAGCCCGAACCCGGCGACGGCCGCGCCCCAGGCGACGACCGCGCCGATGACCATCCAGCCGTGCCGGCGCGCCCGCGAGAACGTCCCGGAGAACAGTCCGCCCAGTACCGCCCCGATGGGGATCGCGGCGAACAGCAGGCCGAGGGCCAGTCCTTCGCCGTAGGAGGCGTACGTCTCGGCGGCGAGCTGCGGGAACAGGGCACGGGGCATGCCGAACACCATGGCGATGACGTCGGCGAGGAAGGACAGCAGCAGGACCTTGTGCCGGGATATGTACCGAAACCCCTCCGCGATCTCGCGCACCCCGGCGCGCCGGGCGCTCGCGCCCGCCGGCGGGGGCAGCGCGGGCAGACGGACCACGGCCCACAGCGTCACGCAGAGCGCGACGGCGTCGAGGAGGTAGAGCTCGGGCAGGCCGATGACCGGGATCAGTGCGCCGGCGAGCAGCGGGCCCGCGACCAGACCGGTCTGCATGACCGTCGAGCCCAGGGCGTTGGCGGCGGCCAGTTCGTGCGCGGGGACCAGCCGGGCGATGGAGGCGTTACGGGCGGGCGAGTTGAGGCCGAAGAACGCCTGCTGGGCGGCGAGCAGCACCATCAGCACGGCCACCGAGTCGAGTCCCGAGACGGCCTGGAGCCAGAACAGCACCGAGGTGACGGCGATGCCGCTGTTGGTGATCAGCAGCAGCTTGCGACGGTCGACGGTGTCGGCGACCGCCCCGCCCCACAGCGCGAACAGCACCATCGGCACGAGTCCGGCGAGGCTCGCGTAGCCGACCCAGGCGGAGGAGCCGGTGATGTCGTAGATCTGCTTGGGCACGGCGACGGCGGTGAGCTGACTGCCCACGGCCGTGACGACGGTCGAGGACCACAGCCGTCGGTAGGCCGGCCGGCGCAGGGGCCGGGTGTCCATCGCCCAGCGGCGCCAGCCGCTCCGGGGCCCGTCTCGCCGACTCGGGCCGTCGTCGTCGGCTTCGGTCTCGGGTGCGGTGCTGCCCTCGCTGGTGTCCACACGCTTCCTGGTTGCTCGCTACATCTTTCGGGTCCGGGGGTCACTATCCCAGCAACTCCTGTGGTTTCGCCGCCTCTATGGACAGGCGATCTCACATTTCGGACTCGGATCGTCGGGCCCCCGTCGCTCAGGCTCCCGCCAGGAGCGTCAGGCCGAGGGCGATCATCGTGGCGGCGACGACGGCGTCCAGGACGCGCCAGGCGGCGGGGCGGGCCAGGAAGCGGCTGAGCAGCCGGGCGCCGAAGCCCAGCGCGGCGAACCAGCACACGCTGGCCAGCGCGGCGCCGAGACCGAAGGTCCAGCGCAGCGGGCCGCGGTCGGCGGCGATGGAGCCGAGCAGGAACACGGTGTCGAGGTAGACGTGGGGGTTGAGCCAGGTCATCGCCAGGCAGGTGAGCACGGCCCGGCGTCGGGAGCCGGCGGGCTCCCCCTCCGCCGTCAGGGCGCCCCCGGGGCGCAGCACCCGCCGGGCCGCCAGGGCCCCGTAGCCGAGCAGGAACAGGCCGCCGATCCAGCCGACCGTGCTCAGCGCCCCGGGCCAGGCCACCACCAGCGCTCCCACTCCGCCGACGCCGAGGGCGATGAGCAGGGCGTCGGAGAGGGCGCAGATCCCCACGACGGCGAGGACGGCGTCGCGGCGGATCCCCTGACGCAGGACGAAGGCGTTCTGGGCGCCGATGGCGACGATGAGCGACAGGCCGGTGCCGAAACCGGCGGCCGCGGCGGAGAGAGCGGGGGACATGCCGTCCACGCTAGGGAAACGATCAGTGGACGTACAGCTAAAGATTCTTACGTATCATTAGCTGTCGTGATGTGCGGATGATGACGGACCTCCCCCTCGACCAGGTGCGGACGCTCCTCGCCGTGGTGGACGAGGGCACCTTCGACGCGGCGGCCGCCGCCCTGCATGTGACGCCGTCGGCGGTCAGCCAGCGCGTCAAGGCACTGGAGCAGCGCACGGGCCGGGTCCTGCTGATGCGCACCAAGCCGGTACGCGCGACCGAATCCGGCGAGATCGTCGTGCGGTTCGCCCGCCAGCTGGCCCGGCTGGAACGCGACACGCGGTCCGAGCTGGGCATGAGCGGCGAAGGCGAGCCGACACGCGTGACGGTCGCGGTGAACGCGGACTCCCTCGCCACCTGGTTCCTGACGGCCCTGACCCGGGTGGCGCAGGAGCCGCCGCTCTGTTTCGAACTGCACCGCGAGGACGAGACGCGCACGGCGGAACTCCTGCGCGAAGGGCGGGTGATGGCCGCGGTGACCTCGTCGCCCGAGGCCGTCACGGGCTGCTCGGTGCGGGCGCTGGGCACGATGCGCTACCTGGCCGCCGCAAGCCCGGACTTCGCGGACCGCCACCTCGCCGACGGCCCGTTGCACGAGACGCTGACCCGGGCGCCCGTGATGAGCTTCGACCGCAGCGACGACCTCCAGGACACGTTCGTGCGCGGCCTCGGGCGCGGCCCCGGCAGCGCGAGCCCGGTACGGCACGCCGTGCCGACCTCGGAGGGTTTCGTGACCTCCGTCGCCGCGGGCTTCGGCTGGGGCATGGTGCCCGAGGCGCAGGCCGAACCGCTCCTGCGCTCCGGCCGCCTGGTCCTGCTCGCCCCCGACCGCCCGCTCGACGTCCCCCTGTACTGGCAGCAGTGGAAGCTCGACTCGCCCGCGCTGGCGGCGGTCGCGGACGCGGTGGCGGCGACGGCGGCCCTGACCCTCAGGAACTAAAAGCCGGCTCCTCGTTCCCCGACCTGCTGACGGCGTACGGGTCCTCGTGGGGCCTGCGGGAGCGGTGAACGTCGTTGCGGCCCGCGCCGTTTCACATCCGCCCCTCCGGTGACCCGACCGGGAGCAACTCATCCGGAAAAGCACATACGACGTGATCGCAGGTGACTTCGATGGACGACTGGCGACAGCACGCCGCGTGCCGCCACGAGGACCCCGACCTCTTCTTCCCGATCGGCACCTCGGGGCCGGCACTGCTGCAGACGGAACAGGCCAAGGCAGTCTGCCGGCGCTGCCCGGTGCGGGAATCATGCCTGGAGTGGGCCATGGAGACCGATCAGACCCTCGGGGTCTGGGGTGGCCTGAGCGAGACGGAACGACGCGCCCTCAAGCGCCGCATCAAGGCAGGCCGGCGCAGTTCGTGAAACGGCGCCCCGCACAGCGCCCCGCTCCCTGACTCTCCCTCAGCGGGCCAGGGAGGCCTGGTCGCCCATGACGACCACGGGGTGCAGGGCAGGGTCGAGGGCGCGCAGCAGTTCCTTCATATGCTGTTCCGCGATGCTCACGCAGCCGTGGGTGGGGCCGCCGTGATCGACGTGCAGCCAGATGCCGCCGCCGCGCCCGGCGCCGAGGGGGCGGGTCCAGTCCAGGGGTGAAGTGCCGGGCTCGCGGTTGTAGTTGATCGCGATGACGTGGTCGAAGGAGCCCTCCAGCGACTCGCCCTCGAATCCCGTGCCGGGCGAGTGGAAGCCGCCGCCGTGGTCGTAGGGCAGCTTCGTGCCGGGGTCGCTCAGCAGTCCGCCGGCGTCGGTGAGTCCGTAGACGCCGATGGGTGAGCGCAGGTCGCCGCCCATGTGGTGGTCGCTCCAGCCGCGCAGCGCGTTGTGCGCGGGCCAGCTGTCCCCGGCCCGCCAGCCGGCCGCGGTGCGCCGGTACAGCACGACCGTGGCGGCCGGGGAGTCGATGCCCCGGCCGGTCACCACGACCACCTGGTCCGCGTCGGCCGGCACGGCGGCCCATGTCCTGGTTCCGAGGCCGGGTATCCGCTGCGGCACCGTCCTGACGGAGTTCGCGGGCGGTCCCGGCGCCGCCTCCGTGACAGTGGCGGTGCGCCCCTGCTTGGGTGCGGTCGCCGCGCCGCCGCATCCGGTGAGCAGGAGGGACGCGGCGAGCAGTGCGGCACGGGATCGGTGCGTGATCATAGGTCGATCGTGGCCCACAGGTGTGTGGAACTTGTCAGGTTCGGGGCCCCGTTGGGGCGCTAGGGCTTGCTGGGCTTGCCTCGACCGTACAGCCAGGTCTGGAACAGCGGGCCGAGGTCCTTCCCGGACTCCCGTTCCGCTAGCTGTTCGAACTGGGCGGTGGTGCCGTGGCCGTAGCGGTGTGCGGCCGCCCAACCGCGCAGGATGCGGAAGAAGGCGCGGTCGCCGACGGCGGTGCGCAGGACCTGCAGGGTCATGGCGCCGCGGGCGTAGACGGGGGTGCCGAAGATGTTCGCGCCGCTGCCCGGGTCGCCGGGCGGGAACTCCCACAGACCGTCGGTCGCGGGGCTGGCGTACAGGGCGTCGAAGGACTTCTGGGCGCTGTCGCCGCCGTGCTGTTCGGCGTAGAGCCACTCGGCGTAGGTCGCGAAACCCTCGTTGAGCCAGATGTCCTTCCAGGAGGTGAGAGAGACCGAGTCGCCGAACCACTGGTGGGCGTTCTCGTGGACGAGGGTGCTCAAGGAGGGCGCGCGGTCGTACACGGGCCGTGACTGGGTCTCCAGGGCGTAGCCGACGTTCGGGGCGTGGTCGACGATCGAGCCGGCGGCGCGGAACGGGTAGGGCCCGAACAGCGAGCTCTCCCAGTCCAGTACGGAGGGCAGCTTGTTCAGGACGGGCGTGGCGGCCGTGGCCTCACGCGGGTCGACGGCGTCGTAGACCTTGAGGCCGGTGCGGGTCGTGTACTGCTTGACCTGGAACTTGCCCACGGTGGCGGTGGCGAGGTAGGCGGCCATGGGTTCCGTCTGGCGCCAGCGGAACGTGGTCTTGCCGTGGGTGGTGCGCTGTCCGAGAAGGACGCCGTTGGCGACGGCGGCGCGGTCCTTGGGGACGGTGATCGTGAAGTCGTAGGAGGACTTGTCGAGGGGGTGGTTGTTGGCCGGGAACCAGGTCATGGCGCCCTGCGGTTCGCCGGCGACGAAGGCCCCGTCGTCGGTGGGGATCCAGCCGTCGAGGGAGCCGTCGGGGTCGGTGACCGGTCCGGGTGTGCCGCTGTAGGCGACGCTGACGCGGAACTGCTCGCCCTTGCGCAGGGCGCGCTTGGGGGTGACGACGAGTTCCTGGCCGTCGCGCCGGTAGTCGGCCTTGACGTGGTCGACGGTCAGGGCGGTGACCTTCAGCCCCTGGAAGTCGAGGTCGAAGCGGGTCAGCCGCTGGGTGGCGCGGGCGGTGAGGACCGCCTTGCCGTCGAGGTGGCGGCTGCCCGGGTCGTAACGCAGGGTCAGGTCGTAGTGGGCCACGTGGTAGCCGCCGTTGCCTGCGAGCGGGAAGTAGGGGTCGCCTACTCCGGACGTGCCCGTCGGGCCGGCCGCGGTGGCGGGTCCCGCCGCGATGAGCAGCGCCGCCACGGCGACCGGGACGGTCGCGGCGACGGCTTCACGGCGCAGGAGGGGAGTGGTCGTCCGTCTGCGGGAATGTGTCACGTGCGCTCCTGGGGGGTGGCGTGTGATCAAACATCCCCAGACTAGGGACTGGGCACCCGGCTTTCCTCCTCATTCAGGTCAAGCCGAGCGGCGCCGGAGGCCGTCTCGAGCCTACGCTCGACATCCATCCGCCGAACCCGAGGACGGCCCGCCCATGAGTGTCCGTGTACGTCGCGTCTACGATCCGCCCGAGTCCGACGACGGCGTGCGGGTCCTGGTCGACCGGCTGTGGCCGCGCGGGGTGTCCAAGGACGCGGCCCATGTCGACGAGTGGCCGAAGGGCCTCACCCCGTCCACCGAGCTGCGCCGCTGGTACCACGCGGACGAGGGGTCGTTCGAGGAGTTCGCGCAACGCTACGAGGCGGAGCTCGCCGCCCCGGAGGCGGCCGAACTCCTGGACCATGTCCGGGAGTTGGCCGCCAAGGGGCCGGTGACGCTGGTGACGGCCGGGAAGGCGTCGGCGCACAGCCACACGGCGGTGCTGCTCCGTCTGCTGGAGACGGACCCGCGCTGACGGGTCAGCCGGTCTGCTGCGCCGCGGCCCGCCCCGCCGCCCGCCCGGAGAAGAGGCAGCCGCCGAGGAAGGTGCCTTCGAGGGCGTTGTAGCCGTGGACGCCGCCGCCGCCGAAGCCGGCGACCTCGCCCGCCGCGTACAGTCCCTCGACCGGCTGCCCCTCGGCGTCCAGGGCGCGCGAGTCGAGGTCGGTCTGGATGCCTCCGAGGGTCTTGCGGGTCAGGACGTGCAGCTTGACGGCGATCAGCGGGCCGGCCTCCGGGTCGAGGACGCGGTGCGGGGTCGCCACGCGGCCGAGCCGGTCGCCGATGTAGCGGCGGGCGTTGCGGATGCCCTGGACCTGGGCGTCCTTGCTGTACGGGTTGGCGATCTGGAGGTCGCGGGCCTCGATCTGGCGGCGCAGGCCGTCCGCGTCGAGCAGCGCCTTCCCGGTCAGCCCGTTCATCTTCTCGACGAGCTTCTCGAGGGTGTCGGCGATGACGAAGTCCGCGCCCTTGTCCAGGAACGCCTGCACCGGGGCGGGAGCGCCCTTGCCGAGGAGCCGGTCGCGCAGGACGGCCTTGCGGTCCTTGGCGGTGATGTCCGGGTTCTGCTCGGAGCCCGACAGCGCGAACTCCTTCTCGACGATTTTGCGCGTGAGGACGAACCAGGAGTGGTCGTGTTCGGCGATGTCCGGCGTGGTGCGCAGGTGCTTGAGCGTGTTGAGGGTGTCGTAGCCCGGCAGGCACGGGTCGGGGAGCCGGCGGCCGAGGGCGTCGAACCAGAGGGAGGACGGTCCGGGCAGGATGCGGATGCCGTGGCCGGGCCAGATGGGGTCCCAGTTCTGGATGCCCTCGGTGTAGTGCCACATGCGGTCGCGGTTGACCAGCCGGACGCCGGCCTGCGCGCTGATGTCGAGCATCCGCCCGTCGACGTAGGCGGGGACGCCGGTGACCATCTCGGCGGGCGGGGTGCCGAGCCGCTCCGGCCAGTACCGCCGCACGATGTCGTGGTTGGCGCCGATGCCGCCGCTGGTGACGACCACGGCCTGGGCGGTCAGTTCGAAGTCGCCGATGCGGTCGCGGTTGGAGGCGACGCCGCGTGCGCCGTCGTCGGCGGCGAGGACCGTGCCGCGCACCCCTCGGGCGGCGCCGTCCTCGATGACCAGCTCGTCCACCTGGTGGCGGTGGTAGAAGGTCAGCAGCCCGTCCCTGGCGGCCTGCTTGGCGTGGCGCGCGAACGGCTCGACGACGCCGGTGCCCGTCCCCCAGGCGACGTGGAAGCGGGGTACGGAGTTGCCGTGTCCGTCGGCGCGCAGGTCACCGCGTTCGGCCCAGCCGACGGTCGGCACGAAGGAGATCCCGTGCCCGGCGAGCCAGGTGCGCTTCTCCCCCGCCGCGAACTCGACGTAGGCGCGGGCCCAGCGCACCGCCCAGGAGTCCTCGTCCTCGGTCCGGTCGAACTGCGCGCTGCCCTGCCAGTCGTTCCAGGCGAGGTCGAAGGAGTCCTTGATGCCGAGGCGGCGCTGCTCCGGGGAGTCCACGAGGAACAGCCCGCCGAAGGACCAGAACGCCTGACCGCCGAGGTTGGCGGCGTTCTCCTGGTCGACGAGGGCGACCCGCCGGCCCCTGCTGGTGAGCTCGTGTGCCGCGACCAGGCCCGCGAGACCCGCTCCGACGACGATGACGTCCGCGTCCATGGCGACCGTTGCCTTTCTGCCTGAGGTGCTATGCGTGGTGTCCGCTGCCATCGGTCAGCAGCGCGGTGAGCAGTTGCTTGAGCCAGGCGCGGGCGCCGTCGGCGTCCTTGTCCAGCAGGAGTTGGACAGTGACCCCGTCGTAGGCGGCGATCACCGCGTGGGCGGCGGAGTCGGCGTCGCCGAGGACGGCGGGCAGGGCGGTGTGACCGCGTGCCCGCTCCAGCCGGTCGGTGATCGCGCGGCGCAGCCTGGCCCGGTGTTCGAGGAGGGACTGCGCGACGGCCGGGTCACGGGCGGCGTGCACCAGGAAGTCCGTCTTCACCAGCAGCCAGTCCCGGTCGAGGAGGAGGACCTCGGTGACGCGGTCCACGGAGGTCTGCACGTCGAGGTCGGGGCCGTCCCCGGCGAGGGCGTCGGCGACCTGCTCGGCGATCAGGTCGGCGCGCTCCCGGTAGAGCGCGAAGAACAGCTCGTCCAGGCTGTCGAAGTTGGAGTAGAAGGCGCCTCTGCTGTAGCCGGCGGCCTCGCAGACCTCCTCGATGGAGACCCGCCCGAAGCCCTTGCCCGCGAACACGGCGAACGCGGCTTCGAGCAGGTTGGCCCGCGTGCGGACCCGGCGTCGGGTGACACGCCCCGTCGACTGGTGCGTCTGCCGCACGACCATGATCGGACCTCCGTTCGATACGCGAATGTATCGGATACATCGATGTATCGAAAGGGCCCGCGCACGAGAACCCGAAGGATGCCGGAAGGGGGTGCGGCAACGAACACATTTTCGATTCAGGCGTACGCTGGAGGCATGACCGCGCACCACCTCCAGGGCTCTCTCTTCGACCAGACCGACGAACTGCGCCTCGGCCCCCTCGACGGAATCCACCGGACCGTACTCGGCGCGGGCGCCTGGATCGACGCCCTGCCGGGCTGGCTCACCGGCTCGGACGCGCTGTTCGAACACCTGGCGGCCGAGGTCCCGTGGCGCGCGGAGCGCCGGAAGATGTACGACAACGACGTCGCCGTACCGCGCCTGCTGGCGTTCTACGCAGCGGAGCAGACACTGCCGCACCCGGTGCTGGAGGAGGCCCGTCGGGCGCTGTCCGCGCACTACGCCGACGAGTTGGGCGAGCCGTTCGTCACCGCCGGGCTGTGCCACTACCGCGACGGCCGGGACAGCGTCGCCTGGCACGGCGACCGCATCGGCCGGGGCGCCCGCCAGGACACGATGGTCGCCATCCTCTCCGTGGGCGCGCCGCGCGATCTGCTGCTGCGCCCGGTGCGCGGGGGCGAGACGGTACGACGCCCGTTGGGGCACGGCGACCTGATCGTGATGGGCGGCTCCTGCCAGCGGACCTGGGAGCACTGCGTCCCCAAGTCCGCCCGGGCCGCCGGACCGCGCATCAGCATCCAGTTCCGGCCGCACGGCGTGCGGTGAAACGAAGCGGACGGTAATGACATGGAGGAGGGCGTCGACCTGGACACCCTTCTCGCCGCGCTCGTCGTGGCCGCGCGGAACCCCGCCGTCCGCATCCACCTGATGATCTGCTTTGCTGTCCCCGTCGAGCACCCCTCTCCAGGACACAGGACGGCCATGCGGGCAGACGTACGGCAAGTGGCGGGCGGCACCTACCTGGTGCACGGCAGCAACACCAACTGGGTGATCCTCACCGAAGGGGACGCCGTCACCCTGATCGACACCGGCTACCCCGGCGACCGCGACCTGGTCCTGGACTCCCTCGCCTCGGTGGGCGCTGCGCCGGAGGCGGTCACGGCCGTGCTGATCACCCACGCCCACAACGACCACCTGGGCTCCGCCGAGCACCTGCGCACGACCTACGGCACCCCCGTGTATCTGCACGAGGCCGAAGTGCCGCACGCCCGCCGGGACTTCCTCCAGCAGGTGACCGTCGGCGAGGTGCTGAAGAACGCCTGGCGTCCCGGCGTCCTGCCGTGGATGGTGCACGCGCTGCGCTCCGGCGGCACCGAACAGCACCCGGTCACCGCGCCCGAGGCGTTCCCGGCCGTCGACGGGCCGCTCGACCTGCCCGGCCGACCCGTGCCGGTGCACACCCCCGGCCACACCGACGGCCACGCCGTCTTCCACCTCCCGGACGCGGGCGTCGTCGTCTCCGGCGACGCGCTGGTCAGCGCCCACTCGACGTCTCGGGTGCGGGGGCCGCAGCTGCTGCCGGACATGTTCCACCACGAGCGCGCCCGGGCCGTCGCGTCGCTGGAGGTCATCGAGGGGCTGGCGGGCGATCTGCTGCTGCCCGGACACGGACCGCTGCACCAGGGGTCCGTGAAGGCGGCGGCACAGCAGGCCCGCCAGCGCGCCGTCTAAGGTCAGGCCATGGCTTTGCAGATCAGCGCCACCAACCCGGAGCATCCGGCACTCCTGCTGGAGCTGCCCTGGCACCTGCCCCTGGAGGAGTGGCCCGAGGAGGTCCTCGTCCCGCTGCCGCGCGGCATCTCCCGCCACGTGGTGCGCTACGCCCGGGCCGGCGACGAGGTGATCGCCGTCAAGGAGCTCGCCGAGCGCCCCGCCCTGCGCGAGTACGAGCTGCTGCGCGACCTGGACCGGATCGGCATCCCCGCCGTCGACCCGCTCGCGGTGGTCACCGGCCGCACCACGGACGACGGCGGGCCGCTGGAGCCGGTGCTGGTCACCCGGCATCTGGGCGGTTCGATGCCGTACCGCTCGATGTTCGAGACGACGATGCGCCCGGCGACCATGCACCGGCTGATGGACGCCCTCGCCGTGCTCCTGGTGCGGCTGCACCTGGCCGGGTTCGCGTGGGGCGACTGCTCGCTGTCCAACACGCTGTTCCGGCGGGACGCCGGCGCCTACGCCGCCTACCTCGTGGACGCCGAGACCGGCGACCTGCACCCGCGGCTCAGCACCGGGCAGCGGGACTACGACCTCGATCTCGCGCGCGTCAACATCAGCGGCGAGCTGCTCGACCTGGAGGCGTCCGGGGCGCTGCACCCGTCGGTGGACCCGATCGACTTCGGCATGGAGATCTGCGCCCGCTACGGAGCGCTGTGGGAGGAGCTGACCCGCACCTCGGTGTACCCGGCGGGCAAGTACCACTACATCGAGCGCCGGATCCGCCGGCTCAACGAGCTCGGCTTCGACGTCGCCGAGATGCAGATCGAGCACTCCTCCAACGGCGACACGGTCACCTTCGTGCCGAAGGTCGTCGACGCCGGCCACCACCAGCGCCAGCTGCTGCGCCTGACCGGCCTGGACACCGAGGAGAACCAGGCCAGGCGGCTGCTGAGCGACCTGGAGAGCTGGATGGCCACCCAGGACGACTACGCCCCGGGCGACCCCCTCGCGGCCCGCCCCGAGGTGCTGGCCCACCGGTGGGTGCGGGACGTGTTCCGGCCCACCGTGCGCGCGGTGCCCCTCGAACTGCGCGGCTCCATGGACGCTGCGGAGATCTACCACGAGCTCCTCGAACACCGCTGGTACCTGTCGGAGCGCGCGCAGCACGACATCGGGCTCGACACCGTCGTCGAGGACTACATCAAGAACATCCTGCCCACGGCACGGGAGACCCTGGAGCCGACCCTTCCGGAGTGAGCCGCGACGAGGACGGTGTGCCTCAGGCGTGGGGCACGACGGCGACCGGGCAGTCGGCGTGGTGCAGGACGCCGTGCGCGACGGAGCCGATCCGGGCGCCCACGGCCGTGCGGTGGGCGCGGCGGCCGACCACCGTCAACTGCGCCCGCCCCGCCACCGACAGCAGCACCTGCCCCGCGCTGCCCATCTCCACATGCTCCACCACATGCACGTCGGGGAACCGCTCCCGCCATGGCTTCACGGCCTCGGCCAGCGCCTTCTGCTCGTACTGCTCCAGGCCGCCCGCATCGTCGAGCAGCTTGAGCGAGCCGGGGCTGTAGGCGAACACCGGCGGCAGCGTCCAGGCCCGCACGGCACGCACGCTCGCTCCCCGCGCCGCCGCCGTCTCGAAGGCGAAGCGCAGGGCGGGGGCGCTGTCCTCGGGCTCGCCGTGCTGGCCGACGACGATCTCATGACCGGCCACCTCGGACGACGGCCGGTCGCCGGCCCGCACCAGCACCACCGGGCACGCGGCCTCGGCGATCACCTGCTGACCGACCGAGCCCAGCAGGAACCCGACGAGCGGTCCGTGCCCGCGCGAGCCCAGCACCAGCGACTGCGCCTGCACGCCGGCGGCGACCAGCGTCCCGACCGGGCCGCCCTCCAGGACGTCGGTGGTGACGGTCAGTCCCGGGTGGCGCTCGAGGACGGCCGCGACCGCCTGCTCGGCCGCGTCCCGCACCCAGCGCTCCTGTGCGTCGCGGTCCGCCACCTCGGCGGCCGCGTTCGGCTGGAACCGCCAGGCGTGCACCACCCGCAGCGCCAGATCGCGCCGGACGGCCTCCCTGGCCGCCCAGGCGAGCGCCGCGAGGCTCTCGTCCGTCCCGTCGACCCCTGCCGTGATCGGGCCCGTCATCGCGCTGCCTCCCTGTTTGATCAGATCGTTCGCCGCCAGTCTTCACCACGTCGATCGTCGTGGGCGCGGAACGGGAGACGCGTTCGTGAGCCGGCCTGCCGGGAGAACGGCAGCCGCCTTGATCGCGAGCGCCCCGCGCTGTGCCGGGAGCGCACCGGTGCCGATATCCCGGAGCGAACCGGGGCGATCGAACATACGATGGGCGGAGCCGGCGCGGGCTTCGCCGTGCCGTCGCAAGGACCGACCGCTCTCGGGGTGGGAGACGTATGGCACAGGCCGCCGATGCAGCGCGGACCGTCATCCTGACCGTGGACGACGACCCGGGGGTCTCCCGTGCCGTCGCCCGTGACCTGCGGCGCCGCTACGGCGCCTCGTACCGGATCGTGCGTGCGGAGTCCGGGGAGTCGGCGCTGGAGGCGTTGCGCGAGCTGAAGCTGCGCGGTGATCTGGTGGCCGTCATCCTGGCCGACTACCGGATGCCGCAGATGAACGGCATCGAGTTCCTCGAACAGGCCCTGGACGTGTACCCGGGCGCCCGGCGCGTGCTGCTGACCGCGTACGCGGACACGAGTGCGGCGATCGACGCGATCAACGTCGTCGACCTCGACCACTATCTGCTCAAGCCCTGGGACCCGCCGGAGGAGAAGCTCTACCCCGTCCTGGACGACCTGCTGGACGCCTGGCGGTCCAGCGACCACCGGCCCGTGCCGGCCACGAAGGTGGTCGGACACCGCTGGTCGGCGCGCTCCTCGGAGGTGCGGGAGTTCCTCGCACGCAACCAGGTGCCGTATCGCTGGTACTCCGCCGACGAGCCCGAGGGGCAGCGGCTGCTGGCCGCGGCCGGGGTGGACGGGCAGCGGCTGCCGCTGGTGGTCACCGCGCAGGGCACGCCCCTCGTCGAGCCGGACGCCCCCGAACTGGCCGCCCAGGTGGGGCTGGCGACGACTCCGACAGCCGACTTCTACGACCTGGTGGTGATCGGCGGCGGCCCGGCCGGGCTCGGCGCGGCCGTCTACGGGGCCTCCGAGGGCCTTCGGACGGTGCTGGTGGAGCGGTCGGCGACGGGCGGCCAGGCCGGTCAGAGCTCGCGGATCGAGAACTACCTGGGCTTCCCCGACGGCGTGTCGGGAGGGCAGCTCACCGACCGGGCGCGGCGGCAGGCGACGAAGTTCGGCGCCGAGATCCTCACCGCGCGTGAGGTGACGGGGCTGGAGGTCAACGGGTCCGCGCGGGTGGTCCGCTTCTCGGACGGCTCGGCGGTGGCCGCGCACAGCGTCATCCTCGCCACGGGCGTCTCCTACCGGCAGTTGGCGGCGCCGGGCTGCGACGACCTGACCGGCTGCGGAGTGTTCTACGGCTCGGCGCTCACGGAGGCGGCCGCCTGCCAGGGACACGACGTGTACATCGTGGGCGGCGCCAACTCGGCCGGGCAGGCGGCGATGTACCTGTCGCGGGGCGCGAAGTCCGTCACGCTGCTGGTGCGCGGGGAGTCCCTCGCGGCGTCCATGTCGCACTACCTGATCCAGCAGATCGAGGAGGCGCCCAACATCGGCGTGCGCCCCCGCACGGTCGTCGAGAGCGCGCACGGGGAAGGTCACCTGGAGCAGCTGACGCTGCGGGACATGACGACCGGCCTGAGCGAGCTCGTCGACGCGCAGTGGATGTTCGTGTTCATCGGCGCGGCACCGCTGACCGACTGGCTGGACGGCACGGTGCTGCGCGACGAGCGCGGGTTCATCCTGGCCGGACCCGACCTCACGCCGGACGGGCGGCCGCCGGCCGACTGGGAGCTGGACCGGCCGCCGTACCACCTGGAGACCAACATTCCCGGCGTGTTCGTGGCGGGCGACGCACGCGCCGAGTCCGCCAAGCGCGTCGCGTCCGCCGTAGGAGAGGGAGCCATGGCCGTGATGCTCGTCCACCGGTATCTGGAGCAGTCGTGAGCGGGCAGCTGATGCCGTGCAGCCCGGCCGAGATCAGCTCGCTGTTCCTGTTCGAGAAGCTCTCCCCCGAGCAACTCGGACGGTTGTGCAGCGAGGGCCGGGTGGAGAAGTTCGGGCCCGGGCCCGTGTACACCGAGGGCGACCCGGCGACCTGCTTCTACGTGATGATCGAGGGCACGGTCGTGCTGTACCGGCGGGTCGGCGGGGACGACGTCGAGGTCAGCCGCACCTCCCAGCGCGGGGTGTACTCCGGGGCCATGCAGGCGTACCTGGGGGACCAGGTGCCGCAGGTCTACACCAACTCGATGCGGGTGACCGAGCCGACGCGGTTCTTCGTGCTGCCCGCGCAGTCGTTCGCGGACGTCATGCGGGAGTGGTTCCCGATGGCGGCCCACCTGCTGGAGGGGTTGTTCTTCGGCTCGAAGAACACGCAGCGGGCCATCGGCCAGCGGGAACGGCTGCTGGCCCTGGGCTCGTTGTCGGCGGGGCTCACGCACGAGCTCAACAACCCGGCCGCGGCGGCCGTACGGGCCACGGCGACGCTGCGGGAGCGGGTGGCGAAGATGCGCCACAAGCTCGGCCTGATCGCCGAGGGGCCCTTCTCGCGGGACGCGCTGGCGAGCCTGATCGAGGTCCAGGAGCGCACCGCCGAGCGGGTCGCCAAGGCGCCGGCGCTCACTCCGCTGGAGGCCTCGGACCGTGAGGACGCGCTCACCGAGTGGCTGGAGGACCACGGCATGGACTACGGCTGGCAGTACGCGCCGACGTTCGTGCAGGCCGGGCTCGACGTCGACTGGCTGGAGCAGGTCGCGGCGGCCGTGGACGCGGAGATCCTGCCCAACGCGGTGGGCTGGCTCAACTACACCGTCGAGACCGAGCTGTTGATGTACGAGATCGAGGACTCCACCACCCGTATCTCGCACCTCGTCGACGCGGCCAAGCAGTACTCGCAGCTGGACCGCGCGCCCTACCGGACCGTCGACGTCCACGAACTCCTCGACAGCACCCTGTTGATGCTGTCGGGCAAGATCGGGGGCATCGAGGTCGTCAAGGAGTACGACCGGACGCTCCCGGAGATTCCCGCCTACCCGGCGGAGCTCAACCAGGTGTGGACGAACCTCGTCGACAACGCGGTGTTCGCCGTCAACAGCGTCGGCGGGGACGGCACGCTGACCGTGCGCACCGCACGGGAGGGCGACCGGGTGCTGGTGGAGTTCCGCGACACCGGCCCCGGTGTTCCGCCGGACATCCGCAGCCGTATCTTCGACCCCTTCTTCACCACCAAGCCGGTGGGCGAGGGCACCGGTCTCGGACTGGACATCTCCTGGCGGATCGTCGTCAACAAGCATCACGGCAGCCTCCATGTCGAGTCCGCGCCGGGCGACACCCGCTTCCAGGTGCTGCTGCCGCTGACCGCCCCCGCCCCCGAGAACACCGAGACCGCCGAGAACACCGAGGACCCCGAGACCGCGGAGGAACCCGTATGACCGACGTAGACGCCATCGACCCGAGCGTCCCGCCCAGCGGCGCCGGGTGCGTCGACTGCGACGCGGCGGGCGGCTGGTGGTTCCATCTGCGGCGCTGCGCGACCTGCGGCCACATCGGCTGCTGCGACTCCTCGCCCGCCCAGCACGCCACCGCCCACTACAAGGCGAGCGGGCATCCCATCGTCCGCAGCTTCGAGCCGGGCGAGGAGTGGTTCTGGGACTACTCCTCGGACGAGCTGTACGAGTCGGGGCCCGAGCTGGCCCCGCCGGCCAGTCACCCGGCGGACCAGCCCGCGCCGGGCCCGGCGGGGCGCGTACCGGCGGACTGGGCACGGTCGCTGCACCGTTGACGCCTTCCGGGCGGGGTTGCGTTCCTGGTCCCAAGCCGTGGTGTCGGTGCCGCGTGCCAGGATGGAGCCGTGCAACAGACAGTGTTCGCCGCTCCGTTCATCGGCCGGGAGGAAGAGCTCGCCCGGCTCTCCGGCGTGCTCGACCGCGCCCGGGGCGGTGAGGCGCGCGCGGTGCTGATCGCCGGGGACGCCGGCGTCGGCAAGACACGGGTGCTGGACGAGGTCGCCGCGCGGGCCGCGCGCACGGGGACGACGGTGCTGACCGGGCACTGCGTCGACCTCGGTGACGTGGGCCTGCCCTATCTGCCGTTCACGGAGATCCTGGGCGGGCTCGCCGCCGACGAGCGGTTCGCCGATGTCCTCGCCGCGCACCCGGTCGTGGACCGGCTGCTGGGCGCGGGGCCGGACGCGGTGCGTGAGGATGCGGCCCCCGCCGCGCGGGCGGGCGGTGAGGGCGGCCGGCTGAGGCTGCTCGAAGGGATGGCGGGACTGCTCGCCGACCTGTCGGAGGTCGCGCCGCTGCTTCTCGTCCTGGAGGACCTGCACTGGGCCGACCAGTCCTCCCGGGACCTGCTGCGTTTCCTGCTCAGCCGGGGCTTCCTGCAGCGCCCGACGGGCAACGGGCCGGGGCACCGGCTGGCGGTGCTGGCCTCGTACCGCGCGGACGACCTGCACCGCAGGCATCCGTTGCGCCCGCTGCTGGCCGAGCTGGTGCGGCTGCCGGCCGTGGACCGCCTGGAGCTGCGGCCGCTGGCGGACGCCGAGGTGGCCCGCCTGGTGCGCGCCCTGGAGGACCGGCCGCTGCCGGAGGCCACGGTGCGCCGGATCGTGGCGCGCGCCGAGGGCAACGCCTTCTACGCGGAGGAGCTGCTCGCGGCCTCGGACACCGAGGCCGGCGGCATGCCCAGCGGGTTGGCGGACCTTCTGCTCATCCGGGTCGAGCAGCTCCCCGACACCGCCCAACAGGTGCTGCGGACCGCCGCCGTCGCCGGTCGGCGCGTGGAGCACGACCTGCTGCGGGACGCGGTGGGGCTGCCGGAGGACGAGCTGGAGTCGGCGCTGCGCGAGGCCGTGGGCCACCAGCTCCTGGTCGCGGCCGACAACGGCACCTACGCGTTCCGGCACGCCCTCGCGCGCGAGGCGGTCTACGCCGACCTGCTCCCGGGTGAACGCTCCCGGCTCCACGGCGCGTTCGCCCGCCTGCTGGCGGGCCGGCCCCATCGCGCCGAGACGGCCGCCGAGCGTGCCCACCACCACCGCGAGAGCCACGACCTGGGCGAGGCCCTCGCCGCCTCCCTGGAGGCCGCCGACCACGCCCAGCACGTCGGGGCTCCCGCCGAGGAACTCCACCATCTGGAAGCCGTCCTCGACCTGTGGCAGTCGGTGCCCGCCTCGGCCCTGCCGTCGGGCGAGGGCGGGGGGACCCGCCGGGTCACGCTGATGCTGCGCGCCTCGGCGGCCGCCGCGCACGCCGGGGAGGCGCACCGCGCGGTCTCCCTGACCCGCGCCGCGCTCGCGGGCGTCGGCCAGGACGCCGACTCCGAACTCGCCGCCCGGGTGCGGTACACGCTCGCGGGCACCCTCATGGGCGTCGACCGTCAGTCGGCGGCGTTCGCCTACAGCAGCGAGGCCCTCGCGATGATCCCCGCCGAACCGCCGTCGCCGACGTGGGTGTGGGCCGCGGCCACCCACGTGCTGGCGGCGCGTCAGGTCGGCGACACGGAGAGCGCCCTGCGCATCGCCCGCCAGGCGCTGCCCGTCGCCGAGCGGCTGGATCTGACGGACGCGCGGGCCGACCTCCTGGTCTCCCTGGCCAACCTGGAGGGGGACGGCCGCCGCTCCCCCGAAGGCCGCGCGCGCCTGAAGGAGGCGCGTGAACTGGCCCGGCGCGGGGGCAACGCCCCGGTGGAGATGCGGGCCTTGTTCACCCTGGCGATCGGCGCCTACGAGGCCGGGGACCCGCAGGAGTGCCTGCCCTGGCTGGCCGAGGGCCTGGACCGCGCCCGCCGGGCCGGGCTGCTGTCCTCGCCGTATCCGCTGGGGATGCGGCATCTGCACCTGCTGGTGCTCTACACGCTGGGCCGCTGGGACGAGTGTGTGCGGACGGCGGCCACCGACCTGGGGGTGCTGCCGGCCTCGGGTGGGTTCGCGGTGGGGCCGGCCCTGTATGTGGCCCTCGCGCGCGGCGAGAAGAGCGTCGTCGAGCGCGCCCGGGCCCTGCTGGAGGGGCCTTTCGACTGGATGGCCGCGCTGGTGGCGGGCAACGTGCTGACCGACGCCGCGGCGCAGAGCGGCGATGCCGAGGCGGCGGTGGCGCAGCTGCGGTCCACCGTCGACTCCCTCGTGGACGAGTCGGGGACACGCCCGGACGTCCTGGTCCGGCTCACCGCGCTCGCCCTCACGGCGGTCGCCGACGCGGCCGCGGGGGCCAGGCTCACCGGCGACGAGAGGGCGGCCCGCCGCTGGTCGGCCGTGGCCGCCGAGCTCCTGGAGCCGGCGCGGGCGGTGACCCTGCGCGGCGAGACCGGTCTGCCCCAGGGCCCGGAGGGCCACGCCTGGCTGGCCCGCGCCGAGGCCGAGTGCGCGTGGGCCACGACGGGACCGGACCCGGCGGCCTGGGAGAAGGCCGTCGCGGCGTTCGACTACGGCGACGCCTACGAACTCGCCCGCTGCCGACTGCGGTACGCCGAGGCCCTGTTGGCGGCCGGCCGGCGCGAGGAAGCGGGCCTCGAGGCCCGCACCGCCCGGGACACGGCCGTACGACTGGGCGCCACGCCCCTGCTGGAGCGGGTGGACGCCCTGATCCGGCGTGGGCGGCTCGCCCACGGCCCGTCCGGCGGCCGCGACCGTTCGCTCACCCTGACGGCCCGCGAGCAGGACGTCCTGCGGCTGCTCGGGCTCGGCCGCAGCAACCGGCAGATCGGCGAGGAGCTGTTCATCAGCGGCAAGACGGCGAGCGTCCATGTCTCCAACATCCTCGCCAAGCTGGGCGCCGCGAGCCGTACGGAGGCGGTGACGATCGCCTATCGCGAGCGGCTCCTCGAACCCGAGCTCGGCGCGTCCGGCTGATCCGCCCCTGGCCGGGGCGCGCGCGGCGGGCGGCGGGGGCCGTCCCCTTGACGGCTGCCCAGGCGGTCACCGCGCCGACGTCCCCAGGACCATGGCCGAGTTGACCTGCCGGGCGATGCCCCGTCAGGGTGCGACAGGACCAGGCGCGGTACTTCCTCCTCTCCCGCGCCGGAAGGGTGATTGCCTTGATCGGTATCTCGGACATCGAAGGCGTGGCCGGGCGGATCGGCGGACATCTCGTCCGTACCCCGACCGTGCCGAGTCCGGGCCTGTCGGCGCTGCTCGGTGTTCCCGTCACGATGAAGCTGGAGCTTCTCCAGCGCACCGGCTCGTTCAAGGCGCGCGGGGCGACGGCGAAGCTGTTGTCGTTGAGCGAGGCCGAGCGGGCGGCGGGGGTCGTGGCCGTGAGCGGCGGGAACCACGGGATCGCGCTCGCGGTCATGGCGGCCGCGCTGGATGTGAAGGCCACGGTCGTGATGCCGCGTTCGGCGCCCGCCCGTTCCGTCGAGATCGTGGCGGCGACCGGTGCCTCGGTGCGGCTGACCGACACGATGGGCGGCGCGTTCACGCTGGCGGAGCGCCTGCGGGAGGAGGGCTTCACGCTGGTGCACCCGTTCGACGATCCGGTGGTCGTCGCGGGGCAGGGCACGGTCGGCCTGGAGTTCGCCGCCGATGCCGGTGAGCTGACGGACGTCCTGGTGAGCGTCGGGGGTGGCGGCCTGATCTCCGGTGTCGCCGCGGCCCTGCGCGCCCGCCGCCCGGCGTTGCGGATCTGGGGTGTGGAGACCGAGGGCGCGCAGGCGATGTGGGAGGCGCTGGCGGCGGGCGGCCCGGTGCAGCTGGAGCTGTCGTCGATCGTCTCCACCCTCAGCGCGCCCAGTGTCTCGCAGCTGACGTACGACCATGTCAGCGCTCTGGTCGAGGAGGTGCTGGTGGTGCCCGACCGGGAGGCCGTGCGGGGCTGCCTGGAGCTCGCCGAGCACGCCAAGGTGTGGACCGAACCGGCGGCCGGCTGCCTCCTGCCCGCGGCCCGGCAGGTCGTGGAACGGGTGGGGGACGGCGCCCGGCTGGGGCTGGTGGTCTGCGGGGGCAATGCCGCGGCCGCGGACATGAGGGCCTGGACGGATCGGTTCGGGCTGCACTGAGACCTCTCGGCCGGGATAAGGAAAATCCGGCCGGGAGGCGTCCGGGCAGGAATGGAACCGTGGCCGAGAACGTCGTTTCCGGGATCCCCGGGGAGCCGCCGGCGGCCTGTTTACCGCTGGTTACACCGCTGGACGGCCCCCTGCCGCACCCCGGCAATTCCCTTTTCTCGCACATGTCTTCGGCTCATACGGTCGACCTTTTGAATGAAAGACAGGAATCCCGTCGGAGTTGCCTTCCAATTGAACGGACCCCCTCTCGCCGGTCGTACCCATGGGCAAGGGTGAGTACCGGCGGTTCAGCGAGGGATGGCCATGGTCAAGACGCACGTCTCCACGCACGAGTTGGTCGCCGGGAGGTACCGGCTGCTCGACGTCGTCAACCAGGAGACGAACCGCGTCAGCTGGTACGGCGAGTACGTCGAGGACACCGGGGCCGCGCGGCCGTGCCTGGTCACCAGGATCGGGCTGCCCCCCGATCAGGGCGAGGAGAAAGCACGTCAGGCCGCAGACCGGGTCCTGCGGATGTCGGAGACGGTGGCACGGCTGTGCCCCGGCCGGATCGCCACGGTCGTCGACGCCGTGCAGGAGGAGGGTTCGCTGTGGACCGTCACCGAGTGGATCGACGGCCTGCCGCTGGGGCAACTCCTCGCGCAGAAGGGGTCGTTCAGTCCGGCGCGGGCCGCGGCGATCGGGCTGGAGCTGCTCGACGTGCTGGAGACCGCGCACGGTGAGGGCATCACCCACGGCGAGCTGAGCCCCGGCCAGGTCTTCCTGCGGGCCCGCGGCCCGCTCGTCCTCACCGGCTTCGGACTGGCGGGCGCGACCCTCGCCCCACGGGTGGCGGCGCCGTCGTACGCCTCGCCCGAGCAGGCCCGGGACGAGCGGATCGGTCCGGCGGCCGACCTGTGGGCGCTGGGCGCGATCCTCTACACGATGGTCGAGGGGCGGCCGCCGTACCGGGACCGGGACCGGCCCGAGAGCACGCTGAAGGGCGTGGACCGGCTGCCGCTGCGCACCCCGCTGCGCGCGGGCCCGCTCACCGGGACCGTGCAGGGGCTGCTGCGCAAGGACTCCCGGGAGCGGCTGACCCGGACGGTCGTACGACAGTCCCTCACCCGGGTGCTGGACGAGGACCCGCACGGGGTGATGCCGGCCCCCAAGCTGAAGCGGGCCTGCGCAGCGGCCCGGCACATCGGTCCGCAGTGGAGCGGCCGGGCCATGGCGGCCGGGACGGCACTGGCCGTGGTCACCGTGGCGGTCGCCGCGCTCGCCGTGACCCACCAGTTGCCGGACAGCGACGACACGGCGTCGGGCGGCGCACAGGCCCGGCCGTCCGCGTCCGCCGGGCCGCCGAGCGAGGACGCCGGTGACAGAGGCCCCGCGACGCCGACCCCGACTGCGCCCCCGACCGCTTCGGGCCGTCCGTCCCCCAGCACGTCCCCGGACGCCTCCCCCTCCGCACCCCCCTCCGCACCCGCCTCGGCGCCGCCGTCGGCCTCGCCCGACGCCCTCCCGGACGGCTTCCGCGTCTACCGTGCACCCGAGGGGTTCTCGGTCGCCCTGCCCGCGGGCTGGAAGCGGCTGGAAACGGCGCGCGGCGCCGATCAGGCGTACCGGATCACCTTCGGGGCGGCCGGTGACCCGCGCACCCTGGCGGTGACCTACAGCGAGAGCGCCGGACCGGACCCGGTGGCCATCTGGCGCGACGAGGTCGAGCCCAACCTGAGGAAGGCCGACGGTTTCCGGCGGCTCGGCGACATCGAGGCGAGGACGTACCAGGGGTACAAGGCCGCCGACATGGAGTGGCTCCAGGACGTCGACGGCACACAGGTGCGCACCTTCGGCCGGGGCTTCCTCCTCGGCGGGCACCGCAGTTTCTCGCTGCGCTGGACGACGCCCGCCGCGGACTGGGACAAGAGCGCGAACCGGCAGGCCCTGGACACGTTCCTGCGGACCTTCCGGCCGGGTTCAGCCGCCTGAGCGTCCCGACGGCCGTGGGGCGCGCAGCGAGCGCAGCGCGCCGCCGTGCAGGGGCTCCGTGTCCCAGTGGGCGGTGAAGGTCCGCTCGGCGAGGGAGCACGTCACCCGCAGGCGGTGCGGGGTCTCGAGGAACGCGAGGTGCGCGGTGAGGGTGTCGCCGTCGGTCCACCCGCCGCTCACGGCGATGGGCAGCGGCTCGTCGGTCACCTGCCAGCCGCCGGAGCCCAGGGGCGCCTCCAGTCGCATGCCGCCCGATTCCTCGACAAGACTCAGGGACCAGCCGTCCGGGCCCCCGGTCACGGCGGCGCCGGTCAGCTTCGGCAGGGCCGCGCAGACACCGCCGTGCGGGGTGAACGCGGCGGCCGACCACTCCCCGTCCCGCTCCGGCGGTGCCGGTTTCCCGGCGGCCGGGGGGAGCGCGAGCCGGGCCAGCCGCTGTGCGAGGGCCGCGTCGGCGTCCTCGCGGCCGGTCAGCGGCTGTGGCCGGAACGCGGGCAGCAGGTGCTCCCAGACGAGGGTGAGCAGGGCCTGCATGTCGTTCGTCGCCGCGGTCGTGGCGATCACGGCGTCGTGCTCGGGCAGGACGAGGCAGAACTGTCCGTAGGCGCCGTCGCCGCGGTAGCCGTGCCGGGAGCGCCAGAACTGGAAGCCGTAGCCTCGGTCCCAGTCCAGTCGGTCCGCGTCGGCCGCGGCGCCGGGAGCCGTGGCCACCTGCTCGCGCGTCGCCTCGGCGACCCACTCCCGCGACAGCAGCCGCTCGCCGTCCCACACTCCCTCGTCCAGGTACAGCTGCCCCAGCCGGGCGATCGCGTCGGTGGTGCCGTGCAGACCGCTGAAGCCGAGCTCGCGCCCGGACCGGCCGGTGAGCCAGGCGACCTCGCCGATGCCGAGCGGGTCCAGCAGGCGCGGCCGCAGATAGGCGGTGAGCGGCTGCCCCGTGACACGCTGCAGGATCGCGGCGAGCGTGAAGGTGGCGGGCTGGTTGTACGCGAACACGGTTCCCGGGTCGCGGTCCGGCGGCAGCAGCAGGAAGCCGCGGACCGGGTCGTCGGGGTCGAGAGCGCGCGCCCGCTCGTAGGTCTCCGCCTCGTGCCCGCTCGCCATCGCCGCCACGTGCCGCACGAGCATCGCGCGGCTGCGCGGGTCGGTGATGTCCGCGTCGAGCTCCGGGAAGTACGAGAGAACCGGGTCGTCGAGGTCGATGAGTCCCTCGGCGACGGCGAACCCGGCGGCCGTCGACGTGAAGCTCTTGCTCAGCGAGTACAACAGGTGGAGCCGGTCGGGGGTGTACGGCTCCCACCAGCCGGAGGCGACGAGCCGGCCGTGGCGCAGGATCATCAGGCTGTGCGGCTCGATGATCTCGGCCGCCTCCACGGCGTCGAGGAAGGCGAGGACGCCGGAGGCGTCGACGCCCTCGGCGGACGGGGTGCTCGAAGGCAGTGGGCGGTCGCTCATACCCGCATCCTGCCCGGACGGCCGACGATCATCGACGGTCTTTTCAGGTCACCGGTGGCCCGTTTCCTCCCCCGGCGGCCGGGGACTCGGGCCTTATGGTGCGAATCGGATACACGATGATGACCGAACAGGCCGGCCCTCGTGACCTGGTCGACCACGTGGTGCGCGCCGAGGAGGTGGGTTTCGACTTCTCGGTGACGTCGGACCACTACTTCCCCTGGCTGCGCGCGCAGGGACACTCCCCGTACGCGTGGAGCGTGCTCGGAGCCGCCGCTCATGCCACGTCGCGCATTCCGCTGATGACGTATGTGACATGTCCGTCCTTCCGCTACCACCCGGCGGTGGTGGCGCAGAAGGCGGCGACGATGCAGTTGCTGTCCGAGGGGCGCTTCCGGCTGGGGCTCGGCGCCGGGGAGAACCTCAACGAGCATGTGGTGGGCGGCGGTTGGCCCCCGGTGGATGTGCGGCACGAGATGCTGGAGGAGGCGGTGGAGATCATCCGCGCGCTGTTCGGGGGCGGACACGTGACGCGGCACGGCACCCACTACGACGTGGACTCGGCGCGGCTGTGGGACCTCCCCGACGAGCCGCCGCCGATCGGCATCGCCGTCTCCGGCGAGCAGTCCTGTGAACTGGCGGGCAGGCTGGGCGATCTGGTGATCGCCACCGAGCCCGAGGCCGGTCTGCTGGAGGCGTTCGACCGGCACGGCGGCCAGGGCAAGCCGCGCGTGGGGCAGCTCCCGGTCTGTCACGACCCCGACCGGGACACGGCCGTGAAGCGGGCGCACGCCCAGTTCCGCTGGTTCGGCAACGGCTGGAAGGTGAACTCCGAACTGCCGCACCCGGACTCCTTCGAGTCGGCCACCCGGTTCGTGACGCCGGACGACGTCGCCTCGGCGATCCCCTGCGGTGACGATCCGGACGACTTCGTCGAGGCCGTACGCCCGTACGCCGAAGCCGGGTTCACCGAGGTCGCCCTGGTGCAGATCGGCGGCGACTCGCAGCCCGCCTACCTGGACTGGGCGGAGAAGACCCTGCTGCCCGCACTGCGCGACGCCCTCGGCTGAGGGGCCGGCGCACCCCGCACCCCGCACGCGGGTCTGTCAAAGCATCGCCAATGGGCCCATATAGGCTGCCGGTCTGCACTCTCGCAGTGCCGATCCTATGTTCAGCAGCCCGCAGAGGAGAGTCATCCGTGACCCTGGCGATCGACCTGCCCGAGACGCCCGCCGAGACGTCCGCCGAGGCGTCCGCCGCGACGTCCCCCGCGCCCCTGTCCGACCTCGTGGCGCGCGACGCCCGCGAGTTCGGCGTCTACGCGCGGACCGGCGGGTGGGCCTTCGGCCTGATGGTGGCGCGCAGCGTCCGGCCGGGCGGGCAGAGCGCGGACGAGACGCCGAAGGTGTCGGCGAAGGAGTTCGCCGAGCTGGCCGGCTGCTCGCCCGAGCGCGTCATGCGCTACTACAAGGCCTGGGACCGGGCCGCCGACGACGGTCTCGTCCCGCACTTCGAGGAGCTGGCGCCGGGCCAGGAGGTCGAACTGCCGGACGCCGAGGTGTGGCTCACCTACTACGTCTCGCGTTCCAGTGCCGCCTCGGAGCGCGGCACCGCGATCGCGGAGGCCGCCGAGGCCGAGGGCATCCGCCCGACGAAGGCGCTGGAGGTGGCGGAGAACCCCACCGCCCTGCGGGCCGCGATCCTCGCGGATCCCTCGACCGCCCGCGCGGCCCGCGCCGCGCTCCTGGACCGCATCAAGGAGGACCCGGACCTCCAGGCCGAGCTGGCCCGTGACGTCGTGCGCACGGACGACCTCAAGAAGGCCGTGGCGACCGAGAGCCGCTCGGCCGACCGGATCGGCTACGTCCGTCAGATCGCCGAGTCCGGCCAGGTGAAGACGCCTGCGGGGCAGACCATCGACGCACCCGTCGAGCTGCGTCAGGAGGCCGAGCGGCACCTCTCGCTGCTCGACGAGCTGGACGAGGACGAGGACGCCGGCGAGTGGGCCGCCGAGGCCTACGACACGATGAAGCACCTCGTCGTGGAGACCGTGGAGGCCGATCCCGAGCTGCGCGTCCAGGAACGGCGCACGAAGTTCTACAGCAGTCTGCAGCGGGCGACGAAGGTTTTCGAGGAGCTCACCTTCGACGACGTCGACGCACAGGACTTCTACGAGGACGACATGGTGCAGCAGCTGGAGGAGCTCCAGCAGGCGATCGGCAGCTGCATCACCGCGCTGCGCGGCGCGCGCGGCAACGCGCCCGCCGCCGAGCAGCCGTAGGGCGGGCAGCCGCGCGTCCGGCGCCGGCGTGCCTCCCCGCACCCGGCGTCACCGGCGGCACCCGGCGTCACTGTGTCGTATAGCGGTGCCGGGTCCACAGCGGAAGTACGAACCAGCACAGCGCGTACCACGTGACCACGCCGGAGACCAGCCAGGGCACGTAGTCGTCGTGGGTGGCCACGCGCAGGATCAGCAGCAGCGAGGCGGTCATGGTGGCGAGCAGCAGGATCAGGCCGACCAAGGTCAGCCGGGACGCCCACCGCACCGCCTGCGGCTTCACCCGCCGCCCGGCGACCAGGCGGTGCAGGGAGACGGGGCCGATGAGCGCGCCGGTCGAGCACGCGCCCAGACAGACGGTCACGATGTAGATGACCTGGTCGGTGTGGGCCAGGTGCGCGTAGCGCGGGGTGAACACCACCGTCAGCAGGAAGCCGAAGAGGATCTGCACGCCTGTCTGGGCGACGCGAACCTCCTGGATGAGCTCCCCCCACATGCGGTCGGCTCGCTCCTCCTCGGTCTCGTCGCGCCCCCTGCGCCGCCCGGCTCCCGCCGCGTCCGTCACGTGGCCTCCTCCGCCCGGTCCGAGTACCTCCTCGGTGCTCTCTCCCGGCGAGTACCCCGTGGGCGGCGATCGTCCCCCGATCACCGCCCGGGTGGCCTACCAGCGTCCCTCGACCTGCTCCTTGACACGCCGGTCGTACAGGTCGCGGACGGCGGCGAGGGTCTCGCCGGACAGCTCCGGGAGCTTGGCGGCGGCCGCGTTGGCACGGGCCTGCTCGGCCGAGCGGGCGCCCGGGATCACGGTGGTCACACCGGGCTGCTGGATGATCCAGCGCAGCGCCAGCTGGGCCGGGGTGTACCCCTCGGGGGCGAGGGCCGCGAACTCGACGGCGGCCCGGACGCCGGTGGCGTAGTCGACGCCGGAGAAGGTCTCGCCCTGGTCGAAGGCCTCGCCGTGCCGGTTGTAGGTGCGGTGGTCGTTCTCCGGGAAGACGGTGTCCTCGGTGTACTTGCCCGAGAGCAGTCCGGAGGCGAGCGGGACGCGGGCGATGATGCCGACGCCTGCCTCACGGGCCGCCGGCAGCACCTCGTACAGAGGCTTCAGGCGGAACGGGTTGAGGATGATCTGCACGCTGGCCACGCCCGGCCGGGCGATCGCGGTGAGGGCCTCGGCGCAGGTCTCCACGCTGACGCCGTAGTGCGCGATGCGCTCCTCCTCGACGAGGGTGTCGAGGGCGTCGAAGACCTCGTCGCTGGAGTAGACGGGGGTGGGCGGGCAGTGCAGCTGGACCAGGTCGATGCGGTCGACGCCGAGGTTGCGACGGGAACGGTCGTTCCAGGCGCGGAAGTTGTCCAGGACGTAGTTCTCGGGGATCTGTTCGACCCGGCGGCCCATCTTGGTGGCGACCAGCACATGCAGGTCGGGCCGGCCGCTCAGGAAGGCGGCGATGGTCTGCTCGCTGCGTCCGTCGCCGTAGACGTCGGCGGTGTCGAAGAAGGTGACGCCCGATTCGGCGGCCGCCTCCAGAACCGTCAGGGCCTCCTTGTCGTCGACGTCTCCCCAGTCGGCGCCCAGTTGCCAGGTGCCGAGACCGACGACGGATGCGTGCTGACCAGACCTACCGAATTCGCGCTCGTCCATGAGGGCAGTCTGTCATCCGGGGTGACCGGGTGCGGAACGGGCCGCTCCGCGCCGCCATCTGTGAATCTTTCACCCATAAGAGTGACGGTGTTCGACAAGGCGGCCGCATGGGTCGACGGGCCTCTAGCGTGAGCCCGTGACTGATAGTTCAGTGAGCAACCATCAGCCGGGTGACCCCTCCTGGACGCGCCGCGGCTTTCTGCGCACCGCGGCCACGGCCCTGGCCGCCGTTCCCGTCCTGGTGGCCGCCGACCCGGCCGTCGCCGCGCAGGAGCTGCCGGACTTCCCCCCGGACGTCTCCCTCTCCCGTACGGCGTACCGCAACTGGGACGGCGAGATCACCGTGACCGGGCTGTGGGCGTGTGCGCCGGCGGACCCGGACCAGGTGGTCGACGTCGTCAACTGGGCCTGGCGGCAGGGCTGGACGGTACGGCCCCGGGGCGCGGCGCACGGCTGGTCGCCGCTGACCGTCGAGGAGGGCACGCCGGCGGACGCGCCGGTCCTGCTCGTCGACACCGGCCCGCATCTGACGGGTCTGGCCCTGGTCGCGTCCGACGAGATACGCGCCGGGACGGGTGTCACGCTGGAGGCGCTGCTCACCTTCCTCGAAGGGCACGGCCTCGGCGTCACGGCCTCGCCGGCCCCCGGCGACCTCACACTGGGCGGCGCGCTCGCCGTCGACGCGCACGGCACCGCTGTACCGGCGCGGGGTGAGGAGCGGCTGCCCGGACAGACGTACGGCTCGCTCAGCAACCGGGTGCTGTCCCTGACGGCCGTGGTGTGGGACGCCGACAGCGGGGCGTACGGCCTGCGCACGTATCGGCGTGACGAGGCGGACTGCGCCGCGCTGCTCACGCATCTGGGGCGGTCGCTGGTGACCGAGGTGGTGCTGCGGGTGGGGGCGAACAGCAACCTGCGGTGCGTGAGCCGTACGGACATTCCGGCGACGGAGCTGTTCGCGGCGCCGGGCACGAGGGGGCGGACACTGGCGAGCTTCCTGGAGGCCGAGGGGCGGGTGGAGGCCATCTGGTTCGCGTTCACCGAGTCCCCGTGGTTCAAGGTGTGGTCCGTCGAACCGACGAAGCCGCTCACCTCGCGCCGCGTGACGTCGCCGTACCCCTACCCGTTCTCCGACAACGTCCCGACGCCGGTGGCGGACCTGGCCGGGCGGATGGTCGCGGACGCCGCCTGGTATCTGGCGCCGGTGCTCGGCAACGCGCAGCTGGACGCCGCGGCGCTCGGGCTCGTGGCGACCCTGTCGGCGGACATCTGGGGGCCGTCGAAGAACACGCTGCTGTACATCAGGCCGACCACACTGCGGGTGCACGCCAACGGCTACGCGGTGCTGACGAGCCGGGCTCAAGTGCAGCGTGTCGTCGCCGAGTTCACCTCCTTCTACTGGGAGCGGCAAACCGCGTACGCCGCTCTGGGCCGCTTCCCCGTCAACGGTTCGGTGGAGATCCGGGTGACCGGTCTCGACGACCCGGCCGAAGCCGAACTCACCGGCGCCCGGGCGCCGTCGCTCTCCGCGCTGCGGCCCGACCCCGACCACCCCGAGTGGGACACGGCCGTCTGGCTGGACGTCCTGACGCTGCCGGGGACGCCGTACGCGGACGCCTTCTACCGCGAACTGGAGCGCTTCCTGCTCGCGGCCTACGACGGCACGCACGCGCTCACCCGGGTGGAGTGGTCCAAGGGCTGGGGATACACCGACGAGGCCGCGTGGAGCGACGGGGAGGTGCTGGGGACGGCAGTGCCGGAGTCCTTCGGTTCCGCGTGGGACGAGGCGGCGCACACGCTCGAACGGCTGGACCCGCACCGGGTGTTCCGCGCCCCGCTGCACGGTCGGCTGTTCCCCTAGGCCTGGGCCCCGGGGCCCCGACTAGTCGCGGGAGGCCAGCGTCCGGGTGTGCGCGCCGCGCGCCAGCTTCGGGCCCAGCCAGCGTTTGAGGCGGCGCAGGGCCTCCAGCCGCCCGGCGGCCCGGTCGAGCCGGTAGTACAGCTGGGGCGGCACATAGGGCAGCAGCGGCGAGTGGCGCTGACCGAGCAGGGCGAACATCTGCTCCGGGGGCAGGTCGATGTAGCGGGTGAGGTTCTCGTACCACTGGGCGCTGTAGCGGGCGGCGCTCTGCGGGGAGAGCAGGGCGGACTTGCGTTCCTGTTCGTAGCGGGCGAGGGCCTGCGGGAGGTCGGTGCTCCCGCGCAGGGCGTCGGCGAGGGCGATGGCGTCCTCCAGGGCGAGGGTGGTGCCGGCGCCGATGGAGTAGTGGGTGGTGTGCGCGGCGTCGCCGAGGAGGACGAGGTTGTCGCGGTGCCAGGTGCGGTTGGTGAGGGTGCGGAAGGTCAGCCACTGGGCGCTGCCTGCGGCGGAGGCGCGGCCGATCAGGGGGTGGCCGTCGAGGATGTGCGCGAAGAGCTTCTCCAGGTCGGCAAGGCCGTCGCCCTCGCTCGCCCGGTCGAGGCCGAGCCCGGCGAGGGTCTCGGGGGCGCACTCGATCACGCAGGTGCTCTGCTCGGAGCTGAAGGGGTAGCCGTAGCACCAGATCCAGCCGTGCTCGGTCTCCACGAAGGCGAAGGTGAAGGAGTCGAAGACTTTGGTGGTGCCGAGCCAGACGTAGGAGTTGCGGCCCGGCGCGAGTGCGGCGCCGAAGTCGTCCGCGTGGCGGGTGCGCAGGGCGCTGTGGACGCCGTCGCAGGCCACGACGAGGTCGGCGGCCGGCAGGTTCTCGGCGGTGATCTCGCTCTCGTACTCGATCCGTACGCCGAGTGCGCGGGCGCGGGCGGCGAGGATCTCCAGCAGCTTGTGCCGGCCGATGCCGTGCCCCTCGTCGCCGGGCTGACGGGTCGCCAGATCCCTTACGTGTGCGACCCCTTCGTTCCAGCGGACGGAGCTCTCGTCGATCGCGTCCGCCGACTCGGGGTCACAGGCGCGGAGTCTGTCGAGGAGTCCCTGCCAGTAGGTGACGCCCCACCCGTAGGTCGAGCCCTCCGGGTCGCGCTCGTGGACGGTGATGTCGTGGGACGGGTCCTGCCGCTTGAGCAGGATCGAGAGATACAGGCCGGCGGGCCCGCCGCCGACACAGGCGACCTTCACGCGCACCCCTAGGAATTAACCGGACGTGGTGGATTGACGACGCAGGGTAGCAGGGTGCGATAGCTGCCGACGGATGCCCCGCCTGCCCGATCGCGCCAGTTTTCCCACGTGAGGCACACCACGAGCGGGATGCCGACGCGCGAAAGTCCACCGGAAGTAACGGCGTCACGGAAAGGAATTGCCCGTTCCGCCTCGCGTGGGCCCTGTCGAAGACAAGATCATCTTCGTTGAGGATTGTACGACTTATCGCTGATTGTCTGGATCGCAGTCAACCCGTCGCAGCGGATTTCTCCCGTTCTCCTCCCGGCCGATAGGCATGCGGGGTCGTCCATCGAACGCACCTCAGGAGGTCCCGCATGCCGGAACTCAGCCGTCGTCGCGCACTCACCGCGGTGGCCGTCGTCGCCGGTGTCCGGTCGGCCGCCGTCCCCGCCGCCCGGGCCGGCGAACACGACACGCACGACACGCACGACACGCACGACACCCGTGACCCTCACGGCTCCCCCGACTCCTTCGACGAGGTCTACAAGGGCCGCCGGATACAGGGCCGGCCTGCCGTCGGGAGCGGTCATCACCATGGCGGCTACGCCGTCCACGTCGACGGGGTCGAACTGCACGTGATGCGCAACGCCGACGGCTCCTGGATCAGCGTCGTCAGCCACTACGACCCGGTGTCCACCCCGCGGGCCGCCGCCCGCGCCGCGGTCGACGAGTTGCAGGGCGCCCGGCTCGAACCCTTCCCCGCCGGCTGACCGGTAGGACCGCCCTGCCCTCACGACACTTGGAGCACCGCACCATGACCGTCCGCAAGAACCAGGCGTCCCTGACCGCCGACGAGAAGCGGCGCTTCGTCGCCGCCGTCCTCGAACTCAAGCGCAGCGGCCGCTACGACGCCTTCGTCACCACGCACAACGCCTTCATACTCGGCGACACCGACGACGGCGAGCGCACCGGACACCGTTCGCCGTCGTTCCTGCCGTGGCACCGCAGATTCCTGCTGGAGTTCGAGCGGGCGTTGCAGTCGGTGGACGCGTCGGTGGCGTTGCCGTACTGGGACTGGTCGGCCGACCGGTCGACGCGCGCCTCGCTGTGGGCGCCGGACTTCCTCGGCGGCAGCGGGCGCAGCCGGGACGGCCGGGTGATGGACGGGCCGTTCGCCGCGACGGCGGGCAACTGGCCGATCAACGTCCGTGTGGACGGCCGCACCTACCTCCGACGCGCGCTGGGGGCGAACGTGCGTGAGCTGCCGACCCGGGCCGAGGTCGAGTCGGTGCTGGCGATGGAGACGTACGACATGGCGCCCTGGAACAGCGGCTCCGACGGCTTCCGCAATCACCTGGAGGGCTGGCGCGGGGTCAATCTGCACAACCGGGTCCATGTGTGGGTCGGCGGGCAGATGGCGACGGGGGTCTCCCCCAACGACCCGGTGTTCTGGCTGCACCACGCCTACGTCGACAAGTTGTGGGCCGAGTGGCAGCGCCGTCATCCGGGGTCGGCGTACCTCCCGGGCGGCGGGACGCCGGACGTCGTCGACCTGGACGAGACGATGAAGCCGTGGAACGACACCACCCCGGCGGCCCTGCTCGACCACACGGCCCACTACACCTTCGACGCCTGATCAGGCCTCGGCGCCGCGGCACTCCGGGTGGCCCCAGCCCTGCGCGTTCTTGGCGATCTGCTCGCCCGCCGCGTAGCCCCGGCCGCAGACGCAGCGGCCGGGGAACTTGGCCTTGAGCGTGCGGGACGACGAACTCCCCCCGCGCCGGGGGGACTTGCTTCCCGCGGCGCGGGCGGACTTCGGCCTGGGGGTGTCCGGCGAGGCCGGCGGCGCCGGGGAGCCCTGGTCGCTGCCGGCCGGCTGCTGGACGCTCGCCGCCTGGCTTGCGGCACGGTCGGCGAAGTCATTGAGCGGGTCGCCGTCGACCTGGTGGGCGGGCACGTAGCGGAAGTCGACCGAGCGGCCGTCGAGCAGTTCGTCGATGCGGACGACGAGCTCCTGGTTGGCGACCGGCTTCCCGGCGGACGTCTTCCAGCCGTTGCGCTTCCAGCCGGGCAGCCAGGTGGTGACGGCCTTCATCGCGTACTGCGAGTCCATCCGGATCTCGAGCGGCACGGCCGGGTCGGTCGACGCCAACAGGCGTTCCAGCGCGGTGAGTTCGGCGACGTTGTTGGTGGCCTTGCCGAGCGGGCCCGCCTCCCAGCGGGCCGGGGTCTCCGCGTCGTCCGCCACCACCCACGCCCAACCCGCCGGTCCCGGGTTTCCCTTCGAAGCCCCGTCGCACGCGGCCACCACTCGTTCACGCATGCGCACGATCATGCCATGGCCGAACGGGGCGCCCGGCCCCCGCCCGGCCCCCGCCCGGGACTCGCCTAGGACACGTCCACGGTCTGCGGCATGTCGCCCGCGGTGGTGGTGACGTCGATCACCGAGAAGTTCGCGCCCTGCGGGTCGCTGATCGCGGCGAACCGTCCGAACGGGGTGTCCATCGGGCCGAAGCGCAGCACGCCGCCCAGCTTGGTGGCCCGGGCCACGGCGTCGTCGCAGTTGTCGACGGTGAAGTAGAGGTTGACGTACGAGGGCACCTCGGGCGGGAACTCCTCGGTCATCTTCATCCGGCCGAGGACCATGTCGCCGCCGATCTCGAACAGGCGGAAGTCGACCGAGTCGTCCTGGAGCTGCTTGGCCGTGTACGCGAACACCGCCGGCAGGAACGTGTCCGTCTTGTGCGGTTCACGGGTGAAGAACTCGGCCCAGCAGAACGCGCCCGGCTGCTCGGGCGGCGCCTCGAAGCCCTCGTGGACGCCCGCCTGCCACACGCCGAAGACGGCGCCGCTGGGCTCGCGGCCCAGGCACATCGTGCCGAAGTCGCCGACCTTCATCGGCTCCATCAGCACCTCGCCACCGTTGTCACGGATCTTGCGGGCGGTCGCGGCGGCGTCCGGGGAGGCGAGGTACAGGCACCACTGCGAGGGGCCCTCCTGGCCGGTCATCGGCGGGACGACGGCGGCGACCGCCTTGCCGTCGGCGTAGGCCTGTGTGTAGTTCCCGTACTCCGACGACGCCTCGCCGAAGGTCCAGCCGAGGACCTCGCCGTAGAAGCGCTTGGCGCCCTCCAGATCACTGAACATCGCGTCGGCCCAGCAAGGGGCTCCCTCTGGTCGTACGGCCATGACCCCGGCCCTCCCGATGAGATGGATTGTCCGGTTCCTCACGCTAGCCACTCGGCCGTCGACGCGCGCGCCGAACCCGTTGCTCCGTCCTGGTGAACGGCGCCTCCCAATCCCCCTGATCACCGGCGTGCGGGGGCACTCACCCGGACACCCGACGGCACGCGATGCGCCTTCTGCACCATCCACACGGTTTGCACCTTCTGGCGCATACATCCGCCCCTTACACGCCGTTCCCGCCCGTCACGGAGGGTGCTTGGCTGGTGGCCGCGTCAGCGAACCGATCTTCCTGGAGGGAATGTGTCCACACCGGACAGCGCCACCGGTTCCACCCTCGACGAGCCCGACCCCGAGCCCTCCGCCAACGGTCAGCTCACCAGTCTCAGCACCCAGGCGGCCCGCCAACTCGCCACCACCCACAAGTCAGAGCCCCAGATGCAGGCGATCAGCTCGCGCTGGCTGCTGCGCAGGCTGCCGTGGGTGGACGTCAAGGGCGGAACCTACCGGGTCAACCGGCGCCTACAGCTCAAGGTCGGCCGGGGGCGGGTGCAGTTCGAGCAGAACGGCGGGGACGACGTCCGGGTGATTCCGGAGACCCTGACCGAGCTGCCCGTGCTGCGCGGCTACTCCGACAACGGGACGCTCAGGGAACTGTCGTCGCGCTTCCAGCCCCGGGAGGTCCGGGCCGGCCAGGTGATCTTCGAGGCCGGTCAGCCCGTGACCGAGGCGTATCTCGTCGTGCACGGCCGGTTCACCCGCTTCACCTCCGGCAAGTACGGCGAGGAGGAGATCGTCGGGGTGGTGTCCGGCGGCGACCAGCTCGGTGACGAGGCCGTCGGCCAGGACGACCCGCTGTGGCTGACCTCGGTGCGCGCGGACACCTCGGGTGTGCTCCTCGCGCTGCCCTGGGACGTGCTGCGGGAGTTCGTGGACCGGGTGCCGTCGCTCGCGGCGCATCTGTCGGCGTACGCCGAGCTGCAGCGGCGGCCCATGAACCGTAAAGGCGAGGCCGAGTTGCCGATCCAGGCCGGCCATGTGGGCGAGCCGACGCTGGGGGCGGGCTTCGTCGACTACGAACTCTCGCCGCGCGAGTACGAGTTGTCGCTGACCCAGACCGTGTTGAAGGTGCACACCAGGGTCGCCGACCTCTACAACCACCCGATGGACCAGACCCAGCAGCAGCTCCGGCTCACCGTCGAGGAGATCCGGGAGCGCCAGGAGTGGGAGCTGGTGAACAACCGGCAGTTCGGGCTGCTGCACAACATCGACTACGGGCAGCGGGTGAGTGCCTTCACCGGGCCGCCCACCCCGGACGACATGGACGAGCTGCTGTCGATGCGGCGCAAGACCAAGCTCTTCCTCGCCCACCCGAAGGCGATCGCGGCGTTCTTCCGGCAGTGCAACCGGCGGGGTCTGGTGCCCGGCACGGCCACCGTCGAGGGACACGAGATCCCGGCCTGGCGCGGGGTGCCCATCTTCCCCTGCAACAAGATCCCGATCTCCGAGCAGCACACCAGCAGCATCATCGCGCTGCGCACCGGCGAGGCCGACCAGGGTGTCGTGGGCCTGTATCAAACGGGCATCCCGGACGAGTTCCAGCCCGGCCTGAACGCACGGTTCATGGGGATCGACGGCAATTCGATCATCCGCTACCTGGTCACCGCCTACTACTCGATGGCGCTGCTCGTCCCGGACGCGGCCGGGGTCCTGGAGAACGTCCAGATCGGCCGGACGGCCGAGTGAGCACGGGGTACGCGCTGCCCGGCCCGCCGAGCCTCGCCGCGGGCATCCGGGCCCGTCGCCAGGGCACCATTCCCGGGCTGCGCCATCGGGAGGTCGCCCCCGCCGACCCGGTGAAGACGGCGGAGGTCGACCGCCGGCTGGAGGAGTGGGCGCGCGGTCTCGATCTGTTCCCGCCGGCCTGGGACGGCGACTTCGCGGGGTTCCAGGTCGGGCGCGCCGTCGTGCTCCAGCACCCGGGCGCGTTCGACCTGGACCGGTTGACGGCGGCCGGGAAGCTGCTGCTGGCGGAGAACATGGTCGACAGCTGCTACTGCGAGGAGGACGAGGGCCGGGGCGCGTCCCGCAGCGGCCTCGGCGGGCGGCTGGTTCTCGCACAGTCGGCGCTGGACCCCTTCCACGGCCCGCCCGGCTTCCAGCAGGAATGGGAGCGGGGCATGCAGGCCGACGGTCCGCTGCGCTCCTACTACTGGGCGCTCAAGGACTACGCGGCCTTCGCCACCGCCAGCCAGACCGACCGGTTCGTGCACGACATGGCGCGGCTGCATCTGGGCTACCTCGCCGAGGCCGCCTGGAGCGAGACCCGGTACCGGCCGCAGGTCTGGGAGTACCTGGTCATGCGGCAGTTCAACAACTTCCGGCCCTGTCTGTCCCTCGTGGACGCGGTCGACGGCTACGAACTGCCCGAGCAGCTGTACGCCCGCCCGGAGATCCAGCGGGTCACGGCACTGGCCTGCAACGCCACCACCATCGTCAACGACCTGTACTCCTTCACCAAGGAACTGGCCTCCGATCCCACCCACCTCAACCTGCCGCAGGTCGTGGCCGCCCAAGGCCGCTGTGGTCTGAAGGCCGGCTATCTGCGCGCGGTCGAGATCCACAACGAGGTCCTGGAGGCGTTCGAGGAGGAGTCCACCGTCCTGGCGGCCATGTCGCCGCTCGTGGGGCGCTATCTCCAGGGGCTGTCGGACTGGGTGGCCGGCAACCACGAGTGGCACGCCACCAACACCCATCGCTATCACCTGCCCGACTACTGGTGACCGACGCTTTCTTGACAGAGCGTCACATTCCACATCCTGAGGAGCCACCGTTGACCATGACCCCTGACGCCATGACCGGGACCGTCCAGCTCCCGACCCAGTCGATCTACCAGAACCGCGTCGCGGACTACTGGAACGCCGAGGAGAACCCGGTCAATCTCGAACTCGGCCGGATCGACGACCTCTACCACCATCACTACGGCATCGGCGCGGCCGACTGGACCGTGCTCGACGAACCCGACCCCGATCTGCGCCGCGCGCGGCTCACCGCCGAACTGCACCGGCTGGAGCACGCCCAGGCCGAACTGCTGGCCGCCCGGCTCGGCCGGCTGACCCCCGCCGACCGGGTCTTCGACGCCGGCTGCGGCCGCGGCGGCGGCAGCGTCGTGGCGAACCTGCGGCACGGCTGCTCCGCGGACGGCGTCACCATCTCCGCGAAACAGGCCGAGTTCGCCAACGAGCAGGCCCGCAAGCGGGGCATCGACGACAAGGTGCGGTATCACCACCGCAACATGCTGGACACCGGCCTGGAGTCCGGCGCCTACGCGGCGTCCTGGAACAACGAGTCGACCATGTACGTCGAGCTGGACCTGCTGTTCGCGGAGCACGCCCGGCTGTTGCGCCGGGGCGGCCGCTACGTCGTCATCACCGGCTGCTACAACGACGCCTACGGGCAGGCCTCGCGCGAGGTGTCGCTCATCAACGCCCACTACATCTGCGACATCCACCCGCGCTCGGCCTACTTCCGGGCGCTGGCCCGCAACCGGCTGGTGCCGGTCCACGTGGAGGACCTCACCGAGGCGGCCATTCCCTACTGGGAGCTGCGCAGTCAGGCCGACCACCTGGTCACCGGCATCGAGGAGACGTTCCTCACCGCCTACCGCAACGGCAGCTTCCAGTATCTGATGATCGCGGCCGACCGGATCTGAATTCCGTTGGACAGCAAGGCGGTCGACGCCTTGCAATGGGGCGCATGTGTGCCGCGAAGATGCGTCCGGACGAGGTCGACCTCGATGCCCCGCTGGTGAGCCGGCTCGTCGCCGCCCAGTTCCCGCAGTGGGCCGGGCTGCCGGTGCGGCGGCTGGCCTCCTCCGGGACGGAGAACGCGATGTTCCGGCTCGGCGCCGACAAGGTGGTGCGGCTGCCCCGGCATCCCGACGCCGTCGAGAGCGTGGCGCACGAGCAGCACTGGCTGGCCCGGCTGGGGCCGAGGCTGTCCGTCGCCACGCCCGTGCCGCTGGAGCAGGGCCGGCCGGGTGAGGGTTTCGCCTGGCCCTGGTCGGTCTACGGCTGGCTGGACGGCCGTAATCCGGTGGCCGGAGCCGTCGAGCAGCCTGAGGCGCTGGCGGCGGACCTGGCGGCGTTCGTCACCGCCCTGCGCGGGATCGAGGCGCAGGGCGGTCCGCCGAACGACCGGGGTGTGCCGCTGGCGGAGCGGGACGCCCCGACGCGCGACGCCCTCGCTCAACTGGACGGGCGGATCGACACCGCCGCGGTCACCGCCCTGTGGGAGGAGGCGCTACGGGCGCCGGGGCGCACGGAACCGCCCGTGTGGACCCACGGGGATCTCTCGCCCGGGAACGTGCTGGTCGAGAGCGGCCGGCTGTCGGCTGTGATCGACTTCGGCGGCGTCGGAGTGGGCGACCCGGCCGTCGACCTGATCGTCGCCTGGAACCTGCTGCCCGCGTCGGTGCGCGGCGTCTTCCGGGAGGCCGTGGGAGCGGACGACGCCGAGTGGGCGCGCGGGCGGGGCTGGGCGCTGTCGATCTCACTGATCCAGCTGCCGTACTACTGGCAGACCAATCCGCCGCTGGCGGAGAACTCCCGGCATGTGATCAGGGAGGTCCTGGCCGAGACCCGGCCCGCCGACGCGTCCGTGGCCGGCTCCTAGGCTCCGTCGTAGGCCTTCTTCAGGGCGGCGATGTCGAGCTTGCCCATGGCGTACATGGCCTTGGTGGTGCGGACGGCCTTCTCTGCGTCGGGGTCGCCGATCATCTCGATCAGCCCGTCCGGGATGACCTGCCAGGACAGGCCGTACTTGTCCTTGAGCCACCCGCACGGGCCGGGCTCGCCGCCGTTCTCGGTGAGTTTGTTCCAGTAGTAATCGACCTCCTCCTGGTCCGCGCAGAAGATCTGGAAGGAGATCGCCTCGCTGAAGGTGAACTCCGGCCCGCCGTTGATTCCGACGAACTTCTGCCCGTTGGCCGTGAACTCCACGGCCACCACGGAGCCGGCCGGACCGGGGCCGGCCTCGTTGTAGCGGCCGATCTTGCCGATGCTGGAGTTCTTGAAGATCGACACGTAGTAGTGGGCAGCCTCCTCGGCCTGGCCGTCGAACCAGAGACACGTGGTGAATCCGTCGGTGGTCATGAGTACCTCCTGGGCGTGGAACGCGGTCATCAGTGTCGACTGCGGTGCGCGCCGGAACTCATCGCTCGGGCCGTGCATTCATCCGGACGGGCGCGGCCGCTTCCCCCGGCCTCGTGCCGCGCTGCCGCCCGGACCGTGCTCTGCCCTGGGCCGATCTGCCGCGGGCAGAGAAACCGCGTGCGGGCGTCGCCCGAGGTCAACAGTGGAGTCGACGGCAGCCACGCCACGACGAGGAGAACCGATGACTGCACTCACCACGCTCGCTTCCCGTGCCCAGGAAGGCGACACCCCGCCCACCCGCTTCGACGACCACCTCGCCGCCCAACTGCTCGCCCAGCGCATCGTGTTCCTCGGCACCCAGGTCGACGAGGTGTCCGCGAACCGCGTCTGCGCGCAGTTGCTGATCCTGTCGGCGGAGGATCCGCGCACCGACATCGCGCTGTGCATCAACAGCCCGGGCGGGTCGGTGCACGCGGGGCTCGCCATCTACGACACGATGCGGCTGATCCCCAACGACGTCTCGACGCTCGCCATGGGCTTCGCGGCCAGCATGGGCCAGTTCCTGCTCAGCGTCGGCGCGGCCGGCAAGCGGTACGCGCTGCCGAACGCGCGCGTCATGATGCACCAGCCGTCGGCCGGGATCGGCGGCACCACGGCGGACATCGAGATCCAGGCGGAGAACCTGGAGTTCACCAAGCGGACCATCGAGCGCATCACCGCCGAGCACACCGGCCAGACGCCGGAGACCATCTCCCGGGACGGCGACCGCGACCGCTGGTTCACGGCCGAGGAGGCCAGGGAGTACGGCATGGTGGACCGGGTCGTGGAGTCCCTCGCGGACGTCCGCCCGGCCGCCTCCAAGCGACGGATGGGGCTGTGACATGGGGAGCTACACGATTCCGAACGTCGTCGAGCGCACCCCGCAGGGCGAGCGGTCCTACGACGTGTTCAGCCGGCTGCTGTCCGAGCGGATCATCTTCCTCGGCACCGAGATCGACGACGGGGTCGCGAACGTCGTCATCGCGCAACTCCTCCATCTGGAGTCGGCGGCCCCCGAGACCGAGATCTCGATCTATCTCAACTCGCCCGGCGGATCGTTCACTTCACTGATGGCGATCTACGACACGATGACGTACGTGCAGTCGCCGATCTCGACGTTCTGCGTCGGGCAGGCGGCGTCCACGGCGGCGGTGCTGCTGGCCGGCGGCGATCCGGGGCGGCGGTCCGTCCTGGAGCACGCGCGCGTGCTGCTCGGGCAGCCCGCCAGCGGCGGCCGGCAGGGCACGGTCTCCGACCTCGCGCTGCAGGCCAAGGAGATGGTCCGCATCCGCGGCCAGGTCGAGGAGGTGCTGGCCCGCCACACCCGCCACGACCTCGCGACCCTGCGCGCGGACATGGACCGCGACAAGGTGTTCACCGCGCGGGAGGCGGTGGCGTACGGGCTGGCCGACGAGGTGGTGAGCCGGCGTCTCGTGACGTTGTGAGACGCCGGCTCACGCGGCTCGTCAGGCGGCCAGGCAGAGCCCGTTGTACGACGAACTCATCGTCGCGCGGCTCCTGTCGGAGTGACGGCTGCTGAGCCGCACCAGTTCTCCCTGGGCCCGGGCCAGCAGGTCGCCCAGGCCCAGGCCGAGGGCTTGGGCGGCGGCCGCGAGGACCTCCGAGGAGGCCTCCTTGCGGCCGCGCTCCACCTCCGACAGGTACGGCATGGAGATCCGGGCCGAGTCGGCGACGTCCTTGAGCGTGCGCTCCTGGGCCTGGCGTTCGCGACGCAGGACGTCTCCGACCAGGTCGCGCCACAGGGGCTCGCGCGGCGCGGACCTGGCAGTGGAGGCGGGGGCGGGGGCGGGGGCGACAGTGTCCGGGCGCACGGCGGGCGGGCGCAGCGGGATCACGCGGGCTTGGTTCGGCGCTTGGTTGCTCACCTCACCAGCCTAGGAGCCGCGGGCAGCCATGGGGAGGAGTCCGGGGTTGCGCCCTCGGTGGAATCGGTGGGCGAGAGGGTGCCCGGATCCCGCAGGCATGGGTCGTCCCGGACCGGGTACCCGCCTCCTGAGCGGGTTTCGCATGTGCGGGTCCGCTCACGGACCGAGAACAGCAGACGCCGAACCGTGACGTTCGAGGGAGAGGCCATGCAGACCGCCGTGATCCGCTCGGAGGCCAAGGTCGTCGGCGACACCGCCGGGACCAGCACGGACGGCGCACCGCTGCCGGGGATCGAGGCACCGCGCAGTGTGGCACCGCGCGACGCCCGCGAACTGTCCCGCCAGTTCTTCCAGCGGCTGGCCGTGCTCGAAGAGGGCACGCACGACTACCAGTACGCCCGCAACACGCTCATCGAGATGAACATGTCCCTGGTGCGGTTCGCGGCCGGCCGGTTCCGCGGTCGCGGGGACGACATGGAGGACATCGTCCAGACCGGGATGATCGGCCTGATCAAGGCCATCGACCGGTTCGAGGTCTCACGCGAGGTGGAGTTCACGTCGTTCGCGCTGCCGTACATCGTCGGCGAGATCAAGCGCTTCTTCCGGGACACGACCTGGGCGGTGCATGTGCCGCGGCGGCTGCAGGAGCTGCGCGTGGAGTTGGCCAAGGCCCGCGACGAGCTCGCCGGCCGGCTGGACCGTGAGCCGACGGTGGCGGAGCTGGCCACGCTGATGAACCTCTCGGAGAGCCAGGTGGTCGAGGCGCAGATCGCCGCCAACGGCTACAACTCCTCCTCGCTGGACGCGGCGCTCACCGGCGACGGTCCGGAGCACGGGGAGGCGGTCCTCGCGGACTTCATCGGCGTGGAGGAGGACGGGCTGCGGCTCGTCGAGGACTTCCACTCGCTCGCGCCGCTCATGGCCGAACTCAGCGAACGCGACCGGCAGATCATCCATCTGCGGTTCGTGGAGGAGGCCACCCAGGCGGAGATCGGCGAACGGCTCGGCTGCTCGCAGATGCATGTGTCCCGGCTGATCAAGCGGATCATCGTGCGGCTGCGCCGCGGGATGCTGGGCGAGCTGGGCTGCGCCTGAGGCCGTCCCCGAGGGCGTCCTGGGGTCTCAGCCGCCGAACCTCAGCAGAGCACGGACCCGCTTGCCGACCGGCACGCGCTCCGCGGTGATCTCCGCCGCCAGCGCGTGCACGATCTCCAGGCCGTGCCGGCCGATCCGCTCGGGGTCCTTGGGGAACCGCAGGGGCAGCGCGTCGCTGCTGTCGTACACGCACACCGTGACCGAGGCGTCCGTGCCCTCGAGTTCCAGGATGTAGGGCCCGTTGCTGTGCCGGTCGGCGTTGGTGACCAGTTCACTCACCACCAGCAGCACCTCGCCGCTCGCGCGGTCGCCGATCGTGGCACACCACTCCGTCCTGAGCTGGTCGACGAAATGGGCGGCGAAGGACCGGGCCTCGGCTATGCAGCCGGGTTCACCGGTGTAGTGCGCCGCCCGCCGTAGCGGTTCCACGGGTACGTCGAAGCCAGTCGGTATCACTGCCCCGCCCAGGTGCTCGAACATGCGTTTCTCTCTCGGAAGCCGGACTGGCCGGACGCTGCTGTGCACCTGTGCTCGTACCCCGTCCCGCGCCGCACAGTCCCGCTGCGTGGTCACCCTGTGCGCGTGACGACCGTGGGGCGCCTCACACGGCGGGTGAGGATCAGGCCGAGACGGGCGGCGACTGGCTGGTGACAGCCACCGACGGCGGGGACTGCGGGAGCGAGGAGAGGGAGCTCTCCGGCTCGCCCGTGAGTTCGGAGAGCGTGCTCGGCGGCTCCGGGGACCCCGGCTCCGAGGACGGGGGCGCGAAGCCGGGGGGCTCGGACGAGGAGGAACCGGAGCTCGGGGGCTCGGACGAGGGGGGCTCGGAGCTCGGGGGCTTTGAGCTCGGGGGCTCGGAGGAGGACTTGGAGCTCGGGGGCTCGGAGCCCTTCGACTTCGACGACGACGGCGAGGACGGGGGCTTCGAGGACGGGGGCTTCGAGGACGACCCGGACGGCGGCAGCGACGAGGGCGTACGCGAGCCGGGGACCGTCGGGGTGCTGACGCCTATGACCGGCGTCGGCCTCGCCGGCGGACGGGTGGGCCGGTCCTGGTGGACGCCGGCGCCCGGCTTACGGGCGATCCAGTGGTGGCTGGAGTGGGGGTCGTAGAGCACGAAGACGTTGACCGCCGTCACGGAGGGGTTGACCACGACCGTGGTCGAGGGGCTGTACGAGGGCCAGGTGGTGCCGGTCCGCTTGTATCCGGACTGCTGGGCGACGGGCGGGGTCAGCGGGTTGCCGCAGGCGCAGCGCACCCGGGGGACGCCGTAGCTGTCGACCATGACCGCCGTGCCGGCCTGTAGGACGGCCTGGTAGCTGGTGGCGGCTCCGTCACGGTATCCGTGGTTGGTGACGCGGGTGTCCAGGCGCAGTTGCACGGGGGTGAGGGAGCGCAGATAGCCGGGGACCTGGGAGGGGTCGATGCCGAGGACAGAGGCGAACGCCCTGTTCTTGGCGGGGACCTCCTGGAGGTACTTGATCTGCAGCTCCACATCACAGCTGGCGACGTTGAGGGTGCCGCCGTACAGCCCCGCCTGCCCGCCTCTGACACCGGGGACGGTGTTCTCGGGCGGGGAGGACGCGGAGGGGGCGACGGTCGCCGGCGGGACGGAGGCGGTGGCCGGGTTGTTGGTCTTCGGCGTGAAGCTGTTCGGACCCTCTTCGCCGGCCGGCAGCATGAAGAGCTCGCCGGCCTGGTTCGAGCCGCCGCCGTTGGGCCGGGTGAGGACGAGGGCGAGGGCCGTCGCGGCCACGACGGCAGTGGTGATCAGTGCGACCCGGGGCGCGGACCTCCACCAGGGCCGGCGCGGTTCCCACCCGCCGCCCCCCGCGGAGTCGCCGCCGGTCGGCTCGGAAGGCGGGGGCGGACCCGAGGGCGGCCGGGGGGAGCCCGACAGTGGTCCGGAGGGCGGGCCGGTCGGTCGCCCGGTGGGCTGCCCCGTGGGTTGCGTGGGCGGTTCCGAGGGGCGGCCGGAAGACGGAGGTTCGACGCTCACGAGCACTCCCGACGTGGGTTTCCCGCGGCGCTTCGTCCGGTGCGTCCGGTGCGATCCCTACGATCGATGCGATATGCGCCGTTTTCTTCCACAACGGACCTATTGTGTGCCCCGATCGGGCGCGGCTCGCAAGCCGGACGCGGACGGCCCTCTCGACAGGCGCGCTCTCCCGGTGCTGCTTAGCGTGGGCAGGGTGAGCTCGTACACCCCGTATGACCAGGCAGTCTCCCGAGTCTCCCGCCACGGATGGGTGCAGGCGGTCGCCGCGGCGCTGGCCGGGCTGCTCGCCATGGGGGTGGTGGCCGGGCTGGGACTGTGGGCGGCAGGCGCCTCGGACCTGCCGCAGGGCGCCTTCCCCCGGGTCGTCGCGGCGACCGTCGTCACGGCGGTCGGCGGCACGGTCGAGCTCTCGGGGAACGCCGGTGAACTCGCCGGCACCGAGGCCGGTCTGACGGTGATTCCGCTGTCGGTGACGCTCGTGGGGGCGCTCGTCGTCGGCGCCGGATTCCTGCGGCCGCTGCGGCACCGGGCGGTGGCAGGCGCCGCCGAGCTGGCCGGGTGGGCGGCCCGGATCGCCGTCGTCTGGCTGCTCGGGCTGCTCGGGCTGGCCCTCGGCGCACGCCAGACCTTCAAGCTCTCCCTCGGTGACGACACGCTGAGCGACCTGGGTGAACTGTTCGGCGCCAGCCCCGAGGTCGGCTTCACCACCAACGTGCCGCCGACGCTCGCGATCGGGCTGCTGTGGCTGGCCGGTGTCCTGGTGCTGGCGCTGCTGGTCGCGCGTGGCGCTCCGCTGCCGGGCCCGCTGCTGCGCTTCCAGGAGTCGGTGCGGCCTGCCGCGCACGCGATGGTCGTGCTGCTGCTCGTCTGGGTGGCCCTGGGCGTCGTCATCGCGCTGGTCGTCGCGGCGACCCGCGGACATGCGGCCGAGACCCTCGCGGTGGTGTTGCTCGGCATGCCCAATCTGATGTGGCTGACGTTCACGATCGGGCTGGGCGCCACCTGGAACGGCCGTGTGGCGGGCCCGTTCGGGCTGCCCATGCCCCATGTGCTGGACGAGGTGCTGCGCGGCCGGGACACCGCCGCGCTGAACCTGAGCACGCTCGCCGAGTACGACGGCCGCGTGTGGTGGCTGGTCGTCGTCGACGGGCTCCTGCTGCTGGCGGCCGCGTTCGGGCTGGCCGCCCACTCACCGGCCCGGATGCGCGCCTGGCGGCACGCCGTGCACATGGCGGTCGCGCTGGTGCTCACCGTGCTGACGGTCTGTCTGGTCGGCCGGATCTCCGCGCACTACGGCCTCTCCGTGCTCGGCATCGGCGATCTCGGCGGCAATCTGGCCGGGAAGCTGTTCCTGCACGCCGAGGTGTGGTCCGCTCTCGGTCTCGCCGCGCTGTGGGGGCTGGTCACCGGGTTTCTGGGCGGGCTGCTGGCGGGGCTGGTCCGCCACCAGGGTGTGCTGACACTGCGCTGACCCGCTGGTTCAGAACTGACGACGGACGTTCAGAACCGACGACGGACGTTCAGCACCGACGACGGTCGTTCATGGTTCAGGACTGGAGGCCGGGGAGGACCGGCCGTGCCCAGCCCGGGGGTCGCCGCGTCGGCTCCGGCGTGTCGGCCAGGTCCGTCCGCGGGTGGACGGGCCGGTGCGCGCTGCCGCCTTGCTCCCTCAGCTCGGCGACGAAGGCGCCGCAGGTGGGATGGCGGGCCTCGGGATTCTTGGCGAGGGCCCGGGCGAACACCGTGTCGAGGTACGACGGGAGCTGGGGCCGGACCTCCGTCAGCGGGGTCGGGTCGGCGTTCTGGTGGGCCCAGAGCAGGGCCATGTCGTCGTCACGGAGGAACGGCGGTCGGGCCGCGAGGCATTCGTAGACCACGCAGGCCAGGCCGTAGACGTCGCAGCGGCCGTCGACGGGGCGGCCGGAGATCTGCTCGGGGGCGACGTAGTCGAGGGTGCCGACGAACTGTCCGACCGTCGTGAACCCGGTCAGGGACAGCGACTTCTTCGTCAGGCCGAAGTCGGTGAGGTAGACGTGCTCGGGATGGTCGCTGTCGGTGCCCCGGGAGACCAGGATGTTGCCGGGCTTGACGTCCCGGTGGACCAGTCCGTGGTCATGGGCGGCGTCCAGCGCGGAGGCGACCTGCGCGGCGATGCGGACCACCGTCGGCAGGGGCAGCGGGCCCTCGCGGTCCAGGAGATGGCGCAGGTCGCTCCCGTCGACGTACCGCATGGCGATGTAGAGCACCCCTTCGGTCTCGTCCGCCTCGAAGACGGGCACGATGTGCGGGTGGTCGATCGCCGCCGCCACCCGCGATTCGTGGGTGAAGCGCTTGCGGAAGGTGTCGTTGCGGGCCAGCTCGGGCGCAAGCAGTTTGAGCGCGACGGTCCGGTCCAGACGCAGGTCATGGGCCCGGTAGACGACGGCCATGCCGCCGCGTCCGATCTCGCCCTCGATGCGGTAGCCGGCGAGCTGTCGGCCGATCAGTTCGGAGGGCCGGCCGGAGAAGGGGCTCGTGCCGGACGCCATCAGGAGTTCCCGTCGAGGTCCACGATCCGGGTGGCGGTGTAGTCCCGGTCCTCGGCCGGCTGGGGCAGTTCGGGCGCCTCGTCCGTCGCGTAGGTGCTCAGGCGGGCGCCGTCGCCGTACACCCAGCGGCTGTGCGTGCTGTCGTACAGCCACATGTTCTCGCCGTCGACGACCACACCGATCCGCAGCCCGCGGGTACGGCGGCGGAAGGACTCGCCGTCGAGGCCGCCGTCGGCCAGTTCCTCCACCGCCGCCCGGTAGCGGGCGAGGGCCTGTTCGGTGCGCCCGAGCAGGGGGCGCGGGTCGGCGGCGCTCGCGAGGGGTCCGCCGGAGCGGGGCGGGTCCTGGGGGACGGCGACCAGGCGGCGGCCGTCCACCCAGGCCGACCAGCCGTTGGAGCACACCACCCGCCCCCAGTCGCCGCGCCGCTCCGTGAGCCGGACGGGCAGCAGCGGGTCGAGGGACACGGTGGGGCGGTCCGGGTCTGGGGTCTCCCAGGCGGGCATGCCGTGCTGCGGGACGACATGTGTGGGCCGGAATCCGGGAGTCGTCATCGGCCTCCCCTACTTCCGCATCACGGCGGGCTCGTGCCGGCGCAGCAGCCGGGAGACGGCGAACCCGCAGACCAGCGAGAGCACGACGAGCATCCCGATGTTCAGCAGCCACACCCCCGCCGAGTGCTCGAACAGCGGATCGCTCGTCTTGTCCCCGGGCACGATCCGGGACAGCTGGAGGGTGGCGGCCATCGCGCCGAACGCCCATCGCGAGGGCACGAGCCAGGACAGCTGGTCCAGAACGGCCACGTCGTGCAGTTTCAGCAGCGCGCCGCAGAACACCACTTGGACGATGGCGAGCAGCACGAGCAGCGGCATCGTCACCTCCTCCTTGCTCACCAGCGCGGAGACCAGCAGCCCGAGCATCATCGCCGTGAAGGCCAACAGGGCGACGGCGACGGTGATCTCGATCAGCGGCGGCATCAACACCCCTTTGCCGCCCGGCGCGTTGAGGTCGACGCCGAGCAGGGCGACGAGGGTCAGCACCACCGCCTGTACGACGGTGATCGTGCCGAGGACGACGACCTTGGACAGCAGGTACGCCGATCTGGACAGGCCGACGGCCCGCTCCCGCTGGTAGATCACGCGCTCCTTGACGAGTTCGCGCACGGCGTTGGCCGCGCCGGTCAGGACGCCGCCCACGCACAGGATCAGCAGCGCGTCCATCACATGCTCCTGGTCGAGCGTGCCGCCGGCCAGGGCGCGGGCCATCGCTCCCATCACGAACGGCAGGGCGATCATGATCGCGAGGAAGGTGCGGTCGGCGGCGAGCGCGGCCGTGTAGCGGCGGACCAGGGTGCCGAGCTGGGCGCCCCTGCTGCGGGGCCGGGGCGGCGGCGGCATGGTCACCGGGCCGGAGCGGGGCAGTCGGGGCTGCTCGCTGGAGTTGACGACGTACTGCCGGCGGAACGGCGAGTCCTCGTACTCCCCCGCCCAGTCCCGGTCCTGATCGCGTTCGAAGGCCTCGAAGGCCTCGGGCCACTGTTCGAAGCCGAAGAAGGCGAGGGCGTCCTCGGGCGGCCCGTAGTAGGCGACCTTGCCGCCCGGCGCGAGCACCAGGAGCCGGTCGCAGACGTCGAGGCTGAGGACGCTGTGGGTGACGACGATGACGGTGCGGCCGTCGTCGGCGAGTCCGCGCAGCATGTGCATCACCGAGCGGTCCATGCCGGGGTCGAGGCCGGAGGTCGGCTCGTCCAGGAAGAGCAGCGACGGCTTGGTCAGCAGCTCCAGGGCCACGCTGACCCGTTTGCGCTGGCCGCCGGAGAGGCTGTGCACGGGCTGGCCGGCACGCTGCTCGAGGCCCAGTTCGCGGATGACCTCCTCGACGCGTTCGCGGCGCTCGGCCCCGGCGGTGTCCTGCGGGAAGCGCAGTTCGGCGGCGTAGAGGAGGGCGCTGCGCACGGTCAGCTGCGCGTGCAGGATGTCGTCCTGCGGGACCAGTCCGATGCGCTGGCGCAGCTCGGCGTAGTCGCGGTAGAGGTCGCGGCCGTCGTAGACGACCGTGCCCTGGCCGGCGGGGCGCTGGCCGGTGAGGGCGCCGAGGAGCGTGGACTTGCCGGCGCCGCTGGGTCCGACGACCGCGAGCAGGCACTTCTCCCCCACCGGGAACGAGACGTGGTCGAGGAGGACCTTGCGGCCGCGGTCGACGGCGACCGTCAGGTCCTGCACGTCGAGCGAGATCTCGCCGGAGTCGACGTACTCCTGGAGCTCGTCGCCGACCAGGCAGAACGCCGAGTGCCCGATGCCGACGATGTCGCCGGGGCCGATCGGTGCGCGGCTGACGGGCAGGCCGTTGAGGTAGGTCCCGTTGTGACTGCCGAGGTCGACGATCTCGTGGCCGCCGTCGGGCAGCCCCCGCAGCTCGGCGTGGCGGCGCGAGACGATCAGGTCGTCGACGATCAGGTCGTTGTCGGTGGCGCGGCCGATGCGGACGGTGCGCGAGGACAGCGGCCGTACGGAGGTGGGCCGGCGGAAGGTTCCGGTCAGGGCGGGCATGGAGACGGACGAGGGGCGCTCGGCCGGGGGCGTGGGCCGGCCGGACAGGACGACGCACGGCCCGTCGGCGGGGCTGCCGAAGCGGATCACGGTGCCGGGTCCGACGCCCCACTCGTGGACGCGGCGGCCGTCGGCGTAGGTGCCGTTGGTGCTGTGTTCGTCCTCGATGGTCCAGTGGCCGCCGTCGGGTCGCAGGACAGCGTGGTGCCAGGAGACGCGGGTGTCGTCGATGACGATGTCGCTGCGCGGGTCCCGGCCGACGTGGTAGTCGTGGCCCGGGATCAGCACGGTGGTGCCCGTCTCGGTCTCCAGCACGAGTTCGGGCGCAGTCGAGGAGACCGGCCGCTCAACCATGACCGAATTCTATCGATTCGCACCCCTGTGCGCCCGACGGGCGGGGCGCGAGGGTGACGTGAGCGTGACGGTGTGCGGTGGCGGCGTACGCCGGCGGTGGGCGTCAGCCGACGGGGACGACGAGGGCGGGGAGGGTCCGCTGCATGCGCAGCGCGTCGACGGACTCGGCGAGCAGCTCGTACTCGGTGGTCTCGTCGCTCACCGCGATCCGCACCAGCCGGCCGCCCGCCAACTCGTCGGCCACCAGCTCCTGCCGGTCGATGTCGGCGCACCAGGCCCGCAGCAGTGCGGGCACGTCCGGCACATTGTCGGCGACCGGGACCAGGGCGCCCGGCGGGATGTGCTCGTCCTCGGGCCGGGGATCCAGCCGTTCGGCCATCCAGGAGGCCCGGTCCCGCAGCCACCACAGGGCCAGCGCCAGCGTCGGCGCACGGTAGGTGCCGAGCGGTACGCCGATGCGCCGGCCGGCGCAGACGCCGTACGCGGTGACATGGCACAGGAATTCGTCGTGCACGTCCCTCTCCCCCGGTGCTCGCCTGCTGGTAGTGCCTCGCTTTCCGTGCGGCTCCTGTGAGTGAACTGCCCCTGACGTTCGAGTATGTTCAATGCTGAAACACTGTCACCATGACTTTTTGGCCAGTCTCTTGGCATATTCAAGGCCGTTCATGGCCGAAATACGGCAGGCCTCGGGCCATGTCGTCATTACCCGGCGGGTAATCGACCCGGGCGACGGGGACGGGCAAGGTGGTCACACCGGATCGGCGAAGACCTGGATCCGGGTCCTGACCAGTATCGATGACCTCATTGGGGGCTGATTTCCCATGTCCGCGAACACTGACCGTTACGAGAACGCCGTCGCCCGCTACTTCGAGGCTTGGAACGCACGGGAGCCCAAGGCCTTGGCCAAGGCTGTTGACGCAGCGTGGGCGGTGGACGGCGGGTACACCGACCCCCTCGCCGACGTCAGCGGCCACGAGCAGATCGCGGCCGTGGTCACGGCGGCACACGCGCAGTTCCCGGGCTTCTTCTTCCGGCTGACCGGCACGGTCGACGGGCACCACGACACGGCCCGCTTCTCCTGGGAGCTGGTGAGCGAGGCCGACGGTTCGGCGCCGGTGGCCGGATCCGACGTCATCACCCTGGACGCACAGGACCGGATCACCTCCGTCCTCGGATTCCTCGACCGGGTGCCCGCCGGAGCCTGAGGACCGGGCCACGATGAATTCCTCCGCTCGCGGCGGTCCACCCGTAAAGGGATCACCGCGAGCGGAGGAACGCATGAGCACGAACGGAACGACAAGCGGAACACTCGATGCCGAATTCACGGCCGTCCTGCGCAAGAGCCCGGAAATCGGCGGCTGGACCTATGTCGTCTGGCCGGAGTCCGTCGAATTCTTCGGCACCCGCGGACTGGTCAAGATCCGCGGGACGGTCGACGGACATCCGTTCCGGAGTTCGTTCATGGCCCTCGGGGACGGCACCCACAAACTCCCCGTGAAGGCCGAGGTGCGCAAGGCGATCGGCAAGCAGGAGGGCGACTTGGTCACCGTCCGCCTGACGGAGCGGCTCAGCCGTTGATCACCGCGTCGATCCGGGCCAGCTCCTCGGCGTCGAAGTCCAGGTTGTCCAGGGCGCCGACGCTGTCCTCGATCTGCCGGGCGCTGCTCGCGCCGACCAGCGCGGACGTCACCCGGCCGCCGCGCAGCACCCAGGCCAGGGCGAGCTGGGCCAGGGACTGGCCGCGGGACTTGGCGAGGTCGTCGAGGGCGCGCAGCTTGCCGACGAGTTCCTCGGTCAGCGCGTCGGAGTTCAGGAACGGGCTGTCGCTCGCCGCGCGCGAGTCCTCCGGGATGCCGTCCAGGTAGCGGCCGGTCAGCAGGCCCTGCTCCAGCGGCGAGAAGACGATGGACCCGACCTGGAGCTCGTCCAGGGCGTCGAGCAGGCCCTCGCTCTCGGGGCGCCGGTCGAGCATCGAGTAGCGCGGCTGGTGGATGAGCAGCGGGGTGCCCAGCTCCCCGAGGATGCGGGCGGCCTCGCGGGTCTGCTCGGCGGAGTAGTTGGAGACGCCGGCGTAGAGCGCCTTGCCCTGCTGGACCGCGGTGTGCAGGGCGCCCATCGTCTCCTCCAGGGGAGTCTCCGGGTCGGGGCGGTGCGAGTAGAAGACGTCGACGTAGTCCAGGCCCATCCGGGTCAGGCTCTGGTCGAGCGAGGACAGCAGGTACTTGCGCGAGCCCCACTCGCCGTAGGGGCCGGGCCACATCAGGTAGCCGGCCTTGGTGGAGATGACCAGCTCGTCGCGGTAGGGCGCGAAGTCTGCCTTGAGGAACTGCCCCAGCGCGGACTCGGCGGCGCCGGGCGGCGGGCCGTAGTTGTTGGCCAGGTCGAAGTGGGTGATGCCGAGGTCGAAGGCGCGGCGCAGGATGGCCCGCTGGGTCTCCACCGGGCGGTCGGGGCCGAAGTTGTGCCACAGTCCGAGCGACAGCGCGGGGAGCTTCAGGCCGCTGCGTCCGGTGCGCCGGTAGGGCATGTCCGCGTAACGGTCGGGGTGTGCGGTGTACAACGCGACTCCAAGAAGATCGGTTTCGGGAACCGCTACCCACTCTGGCCCGACCTGCGGGTAGTGGTCCAACAGAAGAATCCGATGGAATTGTGCGACTAGGCTTCTCAATCATGGAACTGCGTCACCTCCAGCACTTCGTCGCCGTCGCCGAGGACCAGCACTTCACCCGGGCGGCCGAGCGCCTGATGGTCTCCCAGTCGGGTCTGTCGGCGTCGATCCGCGCCCTGGAGCGGGAGCTGCGCGCCCCGCTGTTCGTACGGACCACGCGGCGGGTGACGCTGACGGAGGCGGGCCGGGCGCTGCTGGCCGAGGCGGAACGGATCCTGGCGCAGGTGCGGGCGGCCCACGAGGCCGTGGCCGCCGTGCAGGGCGTGGTCCGCGGCACCCTCTCCGTGGGCACCGAGCAGTGCATCGCCGGCGTGCATGTGGCGGGGCTGCTGGCGGCGTTCCGGCGGCGGCACCCGGACGTGGAGATCCGGCTGCGGCAGAGCGGCTCGGGAGCGCTGGGCGAGGAGGTGGCGGCCGGCCGGCTCGACCTGGCCTTCGCCTACCGCACCCAGACGGACACCGACCAGCTGCGCTGCGTGCCGCTGGCGACCGAGCCGATGTATGTGCTGTGCCATCCCGACCACCGGTTCGCCGGGGCGGCGGCGCTGCTGCCGCAGGACGTCGCCGGCGAGGTGTTCGTCGACTTCCACCCGGACTGGGGCCCGCGGCGCGCCACCGACGCCGCGTTCACCGAGGCGGGAGTGCGGCGCACGGTCGCCCTGGAGGTCAACGACGTGCACAGCCTGCTGGACCTGGTGGACGAGAACCTCGGCGTCGCCGTCGTACCGCGCCACTTCCGGCACAAGCGCGAGGCGCTCACCGCACTGCCCCTCAAGGGCACGGGCGAGGCGGTGTACGAGACGGTCGCGCTGTTGCCGCCCCGGCAGGCGACCAGTCCGGCGGCCCGGGCGCTCATGGCACTGCTGGAAACGGGCGGCGGGTGAGCGCGGGCTGCGAGAGGGTGGATGCATGCATGCCAAGGACATCCTCATCGACGGGTACAACCGCGTCCAGGAAGAAGTCCATGCCGCCGTGGACGGCCTGGACCCCGACGTCCTGAACACCCGGCCCTCCCCCGACGCCAACTCGATCACCTGGCTGGTCTGGCACCTCACGCGGGTCCAGGACGACCATCTCGCCGACGCCTTCGAGCTCGACCAGGTGTGGCTGACCCAGGACTGGGAGAAACGGTTCGGCCTCGACCTGCCGCGTCAGGACACCGGGTACGGGCACAGCGCCGCGAAGGTCGCGAAGGTACGGGTCCCCGACGGTGACCTGCTGACGGGGTACTACGACGCCGTGCACGAGCAGAGCCTGACGGCGCTGCGCGCGCTGACGGCGGCAGACCTGGAGCGCATCGTGGACGAGCGCTGGGATCCGCCGGTCACGCTGGGCGTCCGGCTGGTCAGCGTCCTGGCCGACGATCTGGAGCACGTCGGCCAGGCCGCCTATCTGCGCGGGCTGCTTCAGAGCGCGGACGCGTAACCCGGAAGGACGACGTCCTCGATGAGGGCCTTGCGCTCGTCGAACGGGATGAACGCGCTCTTGAGGGCGTTCACCGTCACCGTGCGCAGGTCCTCGATGCCCCAGCCCGCCTCCTCGACGAGCAGCGCCATCTCACGGGTCATCGTCGTGCCGGAGACCAGACGGTTGTCGGTGTTGAGGGTGACGCGGAAGCCGAGGTCCTTCAGCGCGGTGATCGGGTGCTCGGCGATGGAGGTCGCCGCCCCGGTCTGCAGGTTGGACGTCGGGCACATCTCCAGGGCGACCCGGCGGTCGCGCACCCACCCGGCGAGGCGGCCGAGCTTGCCGTCGACGATGTCGTCGGTGATGCGCACCCCGTGCCCGATGCGCTGGGCGCCGCACACCTGGAGGGCCTGGTGGATGCTGGGCAGGCCGTGGGCCTCGCCGGCGTGGATGGTGAAGGGGACGCTCTCGCGGCGCAGGTGCTCGAAGGCGTCGAGGTGGTCGGCGGGCGGGAAGCCGTCCTCGGCGCCGGCGATGTCGAAGCCGACGACGCCCGCGTCCCGGAAGGCGACGGCCAGGTCTGCGGCCTCGCGCACACGGTCGAACATCCGCATGCCGCACAGCAGCGTGCCGACCCGGACCGGTGTGCCCGCGGCGGCAGCCTTCGCCATACCGGCGGCGAGGCCCTCCTGGACGGTCTGCACGACCTCGGCGAGGCTCAGCCCGCCGTTGACGTTCAGCTCGGGCGCGTACCGCACCTCGCCGTAGACGACACCGTCGGCGGCCAGGTCGAGGACGTACTCCTCGGCGGTGCGCAGCAGGCCCTCGCGGGTCTGCATGACGGCGAGGGTGTGCTCGAAGGTGGCTATGTAGCGCACCAGGTCACCCGAGTTGGCGGCCTCGAAGTACCAGGCGGCGAGCTCGTCGGGGTCGGTGGTGGGCAGGGTGTGGCCGACCTCCTGCGCGAGTTCGACGACGGTGGCGGGGCGCAGGCCGCCGTCGAGGTGGTCGTGCAGTACGGCCTTGGGGAGCCGGCGCAGGGTGTCGGTGTCGATCTGGGGCGCGGTCATGAGCGTGTTCCTCGGCAGGTGGTTCTCAGGCGGTGGTGGCGGGCTGGAGCAGGTCCCAGCGGTTTCCGTACAGGTCCTCGAAGACGGCGACGGAGCCGTACGGCTCGTGGCGGGGTTCCTCCAGGAAGGTCACGCCGGCGGCGAGCATCCGGGCGTGGTCGCCGGCGAAGTCGTCGGTGTGCAGGAAGAACCCGACGCGGCCGCCGGTCTGGTCGCCGATCCGGGCGCGCTGGGCGTCGCCCTTGGCCCGGGCGAGCAGCAGCCCGGTGCCGTCCTGGCCGGCGCCCGGCCGTACGACGACCCAGCGCGAGCCGTCGGGGCGCGGCTCGTCCTCGACGAGCCGGAAGCCGAGCGCCTCGCTGTAGAAGCGGATCGCCTCGTCGTAGTCGTCGACGACGAGGGTGACCAGGGCGATACGACTCATCGGGGCCTTTCGGGAAGGTACGGGAGGCCCCGGGAGGGGCGATTGACGGGAGAGGTTATACGTAAAACTTACTTCGCGCCAGTCGCCTCCCGGTGCTGGTGGCGGTGCAGGCCCGGTGCGAGGAGCCGGCGCTGCCTGGGCCGCATCCGATGCGGGACGGGTGCGGGTCGCGCAGCCCGCGCAGGACGCACAAGCAGCAGGCGGGCGGTGTCGGTGCGGTGGCCGCCGAACTCGATCGCCGGGCGTGCCGAGCCAGCAGGCGGCGCTGCCCGTCAGCCACGTCGCTCCGAAGCCGACGCGATCGACGGGCAGGACGCCGGGGTGCCGGATGCCGGGGGCCGGATGCCGGGGCGGCCGGACACCGGGGCGCCAGACGCCGGGGCGGCCGGACACCAGGGTGCCGGACATCGGGCGGCCGGACACCGGGGCGCGCCAGATGCCGGGGTGCCGGACATCGGGGCGCCAGACGCCGGGGTGCCGGACACCGGGGCTCCGGGATGCCGGGGCGGCCGGACACCGGGGCTCCGGGATGCCGGTAGCGTTCGCGGGGATCGTTGCGGTGGTCGGTCGGGGAGCACTGCACGCACCACGGACACCCCGAGTGCGTGGAGCGGTCCCCTCAACAGGCCACGGTCTCCTCGCACCGGCGCAGCGCCTCCTGGACGTCACGGCTCCAGTGCCGGGAGGTGCGGGGGGTGGCCGAGGACACGGTGTGCACGGCCGGCTCCCGGCGTTCGGGCAGTGCGCCCGACCTGGCGCGCCGGCGCTCCTTGGCGGGCGGCGTGCCATGGGCGACGGCCTCCTCCACGATGTCGGCCAGATCGCCGTCGGGGAGGGGGAGTTCGAGGTCGTCGTCGACGAAACCGACCACGGCAGGGACGTACTCGACCAGGGCGCGCAGGGCCTTGGGCAGTCCGCGACGGCCGCGCCGCAGGCCGCTGAGCACATGCAGCGCCGTGGCGATCTCCCGTTCGGTGGCCTCCCTGCTCAGCGTGGCGGGGGTGATCTCGGTGTGCCGCAGCCACCAGTCGGCCTCCTCGTCCTCCCCCAACGACCGGTGGTGGAGGTAGAGACAGTACGAGGAGACGGTGTCGGAGGCGCCGGCGCCGTACTGCCACCAGAAGCGGGCGCTGTCCTCGCAGCCGGCCAGGTACAGGAGGCTGCCGAGGATGCGCGCGCCGGAGGGCTCGGGCAGGGCGCTGCCGAGGAAGTTGCCGAGGCCGTGCAGGGCGCCGGGGCGGGTCAGCAGCGCCTCGCACAGCGCTTTGAGGTCCCGGGCCGCGGGATGGGCCCGCGGGGGACGGCGGCCCGCCACGGCGCGCTGCGGGCAGTCCCCCGCCCCAGGTCCGTCGGCGCCGCCGGCCGCGACCCGGGCGGCTATGCGGGCCTCGGCGGCCTCGATGTCCGCACGGCTGTAGGGCGCCGTGGGCACGAGGCGCGCTCTGGACAGCAGGGTGTCGATGTCGCTCGCGGTGTCGAAGGTCATGACCGCTCCGCCTCCTCCTCGGCGCACGATGTGTAGATCTCCCGGAGCCGGCGTTTGGCATACCGCTCGCTGGAGCGCACCCCGGCCTCGGTGATGCCCAGGTGGAAGGCGACGTCGGCGGTGCTGTAGCCCTCGCAGTAGCGCAGCCGGATGACGTCCCGCTGCCGCTCGGGGAGGGTGGAGATCGCGTGGAACATCCGCAGGTTCTGCTCGATCACCTCGAAGGCGTCCTCGGCGCCCTGCAGGGTGACCGTCTCGAAGACGGCGGTGTCCATCAGGGTGGCGCGCCTGCCACGGGCCCGGGCGTGGTCGATGATGCGGTTCTTCATCACCCGCCAGGCGTAGGCGGCGGGGTTCTCGGCGCGCAGTATCTGCGGCCACTCCCGGGCGAGTTGGACGAATGCCTCGTCCACGGCCTCCTCGGCGTCGGCGCGACAGCGCAGCGAGCGCTCGGCCTCGCGGACGTAGAGCGGGCGGTGCATCTGGTGGAAGGCGGTGAAGTCCAACGGCAGCTTCTCCGGCGCCCGTGGGTTTCGCGCGGGGCGCAGTTCCTCCTGGGTCACCGATCTCCCCCCGGGAGCCGGTGGTCCATCTCACGGACGCCGACCCGCACGAGAGCGGCGACGAACCGGCGGCCGAGGGTGACGACGCCGGGTCCGAAGACCCGGAGGGCGAGCAGGGACAAGGCCACGTCGCGGGCGAACTGTTCGAACTGGTCGTTCACGGACCCTTCGGTCCTTCCGCTGGCTGTACGGGGCTCAGGAGCCCCGGAAGGCGACGGTTACACCTTCTGCCTCCACGGCGTCCGGCGGAGTCGTTTCGTGCATGCCGGCTTCGAAAGTCCGCTGGAATTGGCCGTTTCGAACTACGGACCGTGCCGTTCCGGGCTAATTCCCGTTCCCCCGCAGCCACTTGGCGGGCTACTTCCGCCCGCTCGTGTCCGCTCCTGTCCGGTTCGGTCCCCCGCCCGCCGTCTGCCGCCCGCCGCCCGCCGCCGCCGTGAGCCCGCTCAGCCCAGCGGCTTGTCCAGCACCGCCTTGCGGTGGCTGAACGTCTCGATGGAGTAACGCCCGTGGTAGTTGCCCATACCGCTCTCGCCGACGCCGCCGAACGGCAGGTCGGAGACGGTGAGATGGGCGAGGGGCAGCCCGTAGCCGAGGCCACCGGAGGAGGTTTCGGCGGCGATGCGGCCGCGGGTGTCGTCGGAGCCGGTGAAGACGTACAGGGCGAGGGGCTTGTCGCGGTCGTTGATGAAGGCGATCGCCTCGTCCAGACCGTCGACGGTCACGATCGGCAGGATCGGGCCGAAGATCTCCTCGCGCATGACCGGCGACTTGGGGTCGACGTCGGCGAGCACGGTCGGCGCGATGTACTTGTCCGTACGGTCGTTGCCGCCGCCGACCACGATCCGGCCGGAGCCGAGCAGGCCGGCGAGCCGGTCGAAGTGGCGTTCGTTGATGATGCGGCCGTACTCGGCGGAGGTCTGCGGGTCGGTCCCGTAGGCCGCCTCGACCGCGCGCGTCAGCAGGGGTTCCAGGGCCGCCGCCGTCTCCGGGTCGGTGAGGACGTAGTCGGGGGCGACGCAGGTCTGCCCCGCGTTGAGGAACTTCCCGCGGGCCAACCTCTCGGCGACGACGGTGAGATCGGCGTCCCGGTCGACGAACGCCGGGGACTTGCCGCCGAGTTCGAGGGTGACCGGGGTGAGGTGCTCGGCGGCGGCGCGCAGGACGATACGGCCGACGGCGCCGTTGCCGGTGTAGAAGATGTGGTCGAAGCGCTCGGCCAGCAGGGCGGTGGTCTCCGGGACGCCGCCCTCGACGACGGCGACCGCCTCGGTGTCGAGGTGGGCCGGCAGCAGACGGGCCAGGGCGGCGGAGGTGGCGGGCGCCAGTTCACTGGGCTTGACGACCACCGCGTTACCGGCGGCCAGGGCACCGACCAGCGGCGCGAGCAGCAGCTGGGCGGGGTAGTTCCAGGGCGCGATGACGAGGACGACGCCGAGCGGGTCGTACTGCGTCCAGGCCGTGGCGTCGGCTCCGAGGTGGGCCGGGACGGGGGCGGACTCGGGGCGCAGCCACTCCTGGAGGTGATCGAGGGTGTGGTCGATCTCCCGGACCGTGAAGTCGATCTCGGTGCGGTAGGCCTCGGTGGAGCTCTTGCCCAGGTCGGCGTGGAGGGCGGCGGCCAGGTCGGCGCCCTGCTCCGTGAGCAGCGCGCGCAGCCGGCGCAGCTGGTCGGTGCGCCAGGCGAGGGGCCTGGTGCGGCCGGTGCGGAACGTGCGGCGCAGTCGGGCGACGACGTCGGCGGGCTGTTCGGGGGTGGCGGCGGTGGTCACGGTGCCTCGCTGGGGTGCGCGGGCCTTGCGGCCCTGGGTTCTCGGGGCGAGCGATCGGCTCGGTGTATATGCCAACCATTCATGGACCAAAATACATTCCCGAGGCGGCGACCACTCTCACCCGGCCCGTCCACCGGCCCCGAGTTCGTGTCCACGCCGGTCGAGGAAGGCGCGTTCCGCCGGGCTCTCGCTCAGCGCGCGGGCCGCCTCGTAGGCCCGCGCGGCCTCGGCACGGCGGTCGAGGCGGCGCAGCAGGTCGGCGCGGACGGCGTGCCAGACGTGGTAGCCGTCGAGGTCCAGCGCGTCGACGAGTTCGAGGGCCCGGCGCGGTCCCTCCGTCTCGGCCACGGCGACCGCCCGGTTCAGGGCCACGACCGGGCTCGGGGCGAGTTCCATGAGCTGGTCGTACAGGTGCAGGATCTGCCGCCAGTCGGTGGCGTCGGCGGTCGGCGCGTCGCTGTGGACGGCCTGGACGGCGGCCTGGATCTGATACGGCCCGGGGCGGTTGCGGCGCAGGCAGCGGCGGACGAGCGACTGCCCCTCGGCGATCAGCTCCCGGTCCCACCGCCCGCGGTCCTGCTCGGGCAGCGGTACGAGCGTGCCGTCGGCGTCCTCGCGTGCCGTCCGACGGGACTCGACGAGCAGCATCAGCGCCAGCAGGCCGACGGCCTCGGGCTCGTCCGGCATCAACTCGACGAGGAGCCGCCCGAGACGTACGGCTTCCGCACACAGGCCGTCGTCACCCTCGTACCCCTGGTTGAAGATCAGGTAGACGACGGCGAGTACCCCCTTGAGCCGGTCGGGCAGATCGGCGTCGCGCGGCACGCGGTACGGGATCCGCGCGTCCCGGATCTTCGCCTTGGCGCGGACCAGGCGCTGGGCCATGGTCGGCTCGGGGACGAGGAAGGCGCGGGCGATCTGTGCGGTGTCGAGTCCGCCGAGGAGGCGCAGGGTGAGGGCGACCTGCGCCTGCGCGGCGAGGGCGGGGTGGCAGCAGGTGAAGATCAGGCGGAGCCGGTCGTCGCGCACGGGGCCCTCCTCCACGGGCGGATCGGCGGCGTGCAGCAGGGCGGCCTCGGCGTGCCGTGCGTCCCGGGTGGACTCACGGCGCAGCCGGTCGACGGCCCGGTTGCGGGCGGTGGTGATGATCCAGCCGGCCGGGCTCGGCGGCACACCGGTCTGCGGCCAGCGCAGCACGGCCGTGGTGAAGGCGTCCTGGACCGCTTCCTCGGCGAGGTCGATGTCGCCGAGGAAGCGGACGAGGACGGCGACGGCGCGGCCGTACTCCGCGCGAAAGACGGCCTCGACGTCGACGGGATCGCTCAGCACGGCGCGTCCGGCTTCAGTGCGTGTCCACGAACGGGCGGACCTCGACGGGGAGGGTGATGGCCAGGGCGGCCTTCCTGCCCCATTCCAGGGCCTCGTCCAGGTCGGCGGCCCGGATCACGGACAGGCCTCCCAGGTACTCCTTCCCCTCGGCGTACGGCCCGTCGGTGACGAGCACGTCGCCGTCCTTGGGGCGCAGCACGGTGGCCGTCTCCGGTCCGTGCAGACCGCCGGCGAAGACCCAGGCCCCGGCGGCCCGCAGTTCGTCGTTGTGGGCCTCCACGCGGCGCATGATCTCGGCCATCTCGTCGGGGGCGGGCGGCTGACCGCCGGCCGGCTGGACCACGCTGAGCAGGTAGTACTGCATGACGTCCTCCTTGGCTTCGTGCCGTTCTCTCACCTCCTACACGAACGGCGGTCCCCCGGATCGACACCCCACACCGCGAAACGGGAAAGAATCTTCCCCATGACCGCACCGCACCCCCTCGTCGCCCGCGCCCGCAGCCTCGCCGACGACCTCCTCGCGCCGCACGCGGAACAGGTCGACCAGGGGGCGGTACCGGTCGGCCATCTGACGGAGATCAGGCGCTCGGGTCTGCTCGGGCTGAACGCGCCGACGGAGTACGGCGGGGCCGCGGCGCCCGGCGTGGTCGTGCGCGAGACGGCGGAGATCCTGTCCGGGGCGTGCTGTTCGACGTGGTTCGTGCAGACGCAGCACCACACTCCGGTGCTCACCCTGGCCAGGAGCGAGGGTCCGGTGCGCGAGCGCCTGCTGGGCCGGCTGGCGAGCGGTGAGCTGCTGTCCGGGGTGGCGTACGCGCACCTGCGGGCCTACCCGCGCGTTCCCGTCCGGGTCACCCGGGAGCGGGGCGGCTGGCGGTTCGACGGCACCGTCCCCTGGTACACGGGGTGGGGCCTGAACGACGTGATGCTCCTCGCCGGGGTCACCGACGCCGACGAGGCCCTGTTCGCCTTCACGCAGGCGCGGGAGCAGCCGGGCCTGCGGGCGTCGGCCCCGATGCGCCTGGCCGCCCTCACCGCGGCCCGCACGGTCTCCCTGGAGCTGGACGGCTTCTGGCTCCCGGAGGAGGCGGTGGCCCTGCGGACCCCGCACGACCGCTGGACGGCGACGGACCGTCTCAGGACGGTGAACGCCAACCCCGCGGTCTTCGGCATCGCGGAGGCGGCCCTGACCCTCCTGGACGAGGACACAGCGCCCCCGCTGCGCGCCCGCCTCACGGACGTGCGCCGCCGCGCCTACGCCCTGGCCGACGACGCGGCACCCCACGAACACCTGACGGAACGCCTGGCCCTCAGGACACAGGCCTACGAGGTGATGCAGGCGGCGACGACCGCCGCGGTGGTGACGGGCGGCGGCCGCTCCATGCTCCTGACGCACAAGGCCCAACGCCTGGCAAGGGAATCGCTGTTCCTCCTGGTCCAGGCCCAGACCCAGGAGTCACGGCGGGCCCATCTGAACGCCCTGGCCGTGGGCCTCTAGGGCGAAACACGCCCTAGGGTCGAGACGGGTGCCGCCACAGGCCCAGCGCGGCGAGCCGCGGCAGCACTCCCTCCCCGAACCAGTAGGCCTCCTCAAGGTGCGGGTACCCGGACAGCACGAACTCCGAAATCCCCAGCGCCGCATACTCCTTGATCCGCTCGGCCACCTCCTCGTGGCTCCCCACCAGCGCGGTCCCCGCGCCACCCCGCACCAGCCCGATCCCGGCCCACAGGTTGGGATGGATCTCCAGCCCGTCCCGGCCCCCGCCGTGCAGCGCGAGCATCCGCTGCTGCCCCTCGGACTCACTGCGCGCCAGTCCGGCCTGGACGGACCGCACGGTCTGCGCATCGAACCCGGCGAGCAGCCGGTTCGCCTCCGCCCAGGCCTCCTGCGAGGTGTCCCGGGTGATGACGTGCAGCCGGATCCCGAACCGCAGGGTCCGCCCCCGCTTCGCCGCGAGCCCCCGGATCCAGGCGATCTTCTCGGCGACCTGTGCCGGCGGCTCACCCCAGGTGAGATAGACGTCGACGTGCTGCGCGGCCACCTCACCGGCGATCGGCGAGGACCCCCCGAAGTACACCTCGGGCACCGGGTCCGGCACCCGCGCCAGCTGCGCGTCCTCCACCCGCAGGTGCTCGCCCTTCAGGTCGACGGTCTTGCCCTCCCACAACTCCCTTACGATCTCCAGGAATTCACCGGTACGGCGATAGCGGTCGTCCTTGTCCAGAAAGTCGCCGTAGGCCCGCTGCTCGTGGCTCTCGCCGCCGGTGACCACGTTGAGCAGGAGCCGTCCGCCGGTCTGCCGCTGGAAGGTGGACGCCATCTGCGCGGCGAGCGTCGGCGAGACGAAGCCGGGCCGGAACGCGACCAGGAACTTCAGCCGCTCGGTGTGCTGGCTGACCATGGCGGTCGTCAGCCACGCGTCCTCGCACCAGGCTCCGGTCGGGGTGAGCGCGCCCACGAAGCCCAGGTCCTCCGCGGCGCGGGCGATCTGGCTCAGATAGGCGACCGTCGGCGGCCGGTCCCGTCCGGAGGCGGTGGCGGGGGTGCCGTGGCCGCCGCCGACCACATGGCGGCTGTCGCCGTTGGTGGGGAGGAACCAGTGGAAGACGAGGGACATGTGGGGGTCTCCGATCGGAAGGTCCTGGAGCAGGCCGCGGCACGGCGGCGATCTCGCCGGTGACGGTGCGGAATGTTTTCGGGCACGCCGAATTCAAGGGGTGCGCAGGTCCGGGGGACGTTGAGACGCGACGGGGCGCCGGCGCGGTGAATTCAGGCGGGGAAAGCGAAAAGCGCGGCGGATCGTGAGGAGGGGATCAGGACGCGGCGCAACAGGAGGCGCTGGAGACCCGCGCGAGGTCGACATGGCGTCGCCGCGTGAGGTCCAGTCGCATCGTCATGCGATCGATCGTGGCAGCCGTCGGCGACGGCAGTCAAGGAAAACCCCACCGGTCTCGCATCGCGAACCATTGCAGCGGAGCTGGGGCGTGTTGCCGGAGCGCAAGCGAACCGGCATCACGATGAGCGCCTCGGGCCGGGACCTACCGCCGCACGCGATCGGGGTGGCGGCCGCGGTGGACCGGCCGCGCACGGCGTCGGGCGAGCAGCACCGGGGCAGTCGGACGGCGCGGCGCCGACGCCGGGCCGGGGCGCCGGGGCCGGACGGGAGCGGCGCCCGGAAGATGCTGTCCGGCGTCCCGGGGTCCGGCGTCCCGGGGTCCGGCGTCCCGGGGTCCGGGGTCCGGCGTCCCGGCGTCCCGGGGTCCGGGGTCCCGGGGTCCGGGGTCCGGCGTCCCGGGGTCCGGACGGGATCCTGCCGCGGCCCGGTCAGTCCTCGTCGGACGCCGGGACCACGACGAGGAACGCGTCCGACTTCAGGTCCATGACCACGGTCGCGGGCTCTCCCTCCGCCCTCCGACGTGCCGCGTACTCCTCCGCCGGCCACGATCCGCGCGGAGCTCCCGCTGGAAACCGCTCCAACACCTTCGCGCGCATAGCGGCAGACACCTCCATCGGTTGGACACCTGTCGTCGGAAGTGCGCCTGCCCCGGATCGGCGCGATCATGTGCGAAGCCCCGGAGCCCCGCGCCCCGGAAGCGCACCCATCGCCGTCGCGCGGATCTCGGTACATCCGGCGCGCGCCGATGAAGTGGCCCGACCCGACCCCGTGCATCGCGCGGGCTCGGGAGGGCTTAGGTTCGAAGACGCAGTACTTCGTACAACACCCGTACGCCACACCCCTCGCACACCGGGAGCACCCCCATGGCCAAGATCCTCTTCGTGATGACCGGCGCCGACCACTGGACGCTCGCCGACGGCACCCAGCACCCCACCGGCTTCTGGGCCGAGGAGGCCGTCGCGCCCTACGAGACGTTCCGCGCGGCCGGTCACGAGATCGTCGTCGCCACACCCGGCGGTGTCGTCCCCACGGTGGACAAGGGCAGCCTCGCCGCCGAGGTCAACGGCGGGCAGGAGGGCGCCGACCGGATCGCCGCCACGCTTGCCGCCATGACCGAGCTCCAGCAGCCGATCCCCCTGGAGGACGTGGATCTCGGCGACTACGCGGCCGTCTTCTACCCCGGCGGGCACGGCCCGATGGAGGACCTGGCCGTCGACGCTGTCTCCGGCCGCCTTCTGATCGACGCGCTCGCGTCGGGCAGGCCCCTGGGCGTCGTCTGCCACGCCCCGGCCGCGCTCCTGGCCGCCGTGCGGGAGGACGGCGCCAACGCCTTCGCGGGCTACCGGATCGCCGCCTTCACCAACGCCGAGGAGATCCAGGCCGGTTTCGGCGAGAAGGCCAAGTGGCTGCTCCAGGACCGGCTGACCGAGGCGGGCGTGGACGTCGAGGTCGGCGAGCCGTGGGCACCCAAGGTGGTCGTGGACCGCAACCTGGTCACCGGCCAGAACCCGGCCTCCTCGGCCCCGCTCGCCGTCGAACTGCTCAAGAAGCTGGGCTGACGCCTCCGACCACTACACATAAGGGCCAAATAAGGGCAGAATGAACGTGCGCGGCGCTTACCGCACACCGCACCAGACGCGGTCAGGCCAGCCAAGTCAAAGGAGACGAGTCATGGCCAACGTCTCGCCCGGCAGAAGTGACATATCGACCCACCCCGACGTATCCGAGATGCAGGCACGCTACGACCGGATGCTCGGTGGCCGTGATGTGGCGCTCGTCGACGGACCGGTGTTCCTGCTCGGTCTGTACTGCGCCGTATCCCCGTGGATACTCCACTACACCGCCAGCCAGCCGGCACTCGTGACCCACAACCTGATCGTCGGCATCGCGATCGGCCTGCTGGCCCTCGGATTCACCGCGGCTCCCGCCCGCATGTACGGCCTGAGCTGGGCCATGTGCGCGCTGGGCGTGTGGATGATCATCGCACCGTGGGTCGTCGGCGACAGCCCGGACGCCGGTGTCGCAGTGAACAACATCATCATCGGCGCTCTGGCAGTGATCCTGGGGGCGATGTGCGCCTTCACGGCGGCGAGGAGCGCCCCGAAGCCGTAGAGCCCACAACCCTGAACCCCAGACCAGGAAGGCGGCCCGGCCGGCCCGCACCCCGCGGGCCGGCCGGGCCGCGTTCGCCGTTCAGTGGCCGGGCACCGACCACGGCTCCTGCGGCAGCGTCCTGCCGGTCTCCAGGAGCGACTTGAGGTTGGACAGCACCGCCGGCCAGCCGCCCGAGACGTCGGCGAGCTCACCCTCGTCGTTGAGGTCCTCGTGGGTGACGGTGAGGCGGACGATGTCCGCGTGCGGCCGGATGTCGAAGGTGACCCGCGAATGCCGGTCCGCTCGCCCCTCCTCGTCGGGCGAGGCCCAGGTGGTGACCAGCCGCGTCGGACGCTCGCTCTCGACGACCGTGCCGACGACGTCCGCGATCCCGGTGCCGTCCGTGCGCCGGTGTTCCCAGCGGGAGCCCGGCTGCCAGTCCGAGACGTTGCTGTGCCCCCAGTAGGCCGCGGTCAGGTCGGCGTCGGTGAGCGCGTCCCAGACCTTCTCCGGGGTGCTGGCGATGTAGGTGACATAGACGAAGGTGGGCTTGTCGGTCATGGCTTCCTCGGCTCGTCGTTTGACGTCGGAGAGCACGCGCAGCCGCGGGCGCTCGAACCTGTCGATCCACCGCTCCTGGATCTCGTGGAGCGGAACCGGATTGAGGTAGTGCAGCTTCTCCCGCCCCCGCCGCACCGTGGCGACCAGGTGGGCGGCCTCCAGGACGGCCAGGTGCTGCGTCACGGACTGGCGGGTCATGTCGATGTGCTCGCACAGCTCGCCGAGCGTCTGGCCGCTGTGTTCGCGCAGCCGGTCCAGGAGCCGCCTGCGCGTGTCGTCGGCCAGCGCCTTGAAGACCTTGTCCATGCCCGGGTCCGTCCCCGGGTCCTCTCCTGATCGCACACTCCACGTTATGCAGGCAATTGCCTGCATGTCAATCGCCCGCCCCGCCCGCCCCTCGGACGACGAGCGGGCGCCCCGCAGGACTCCTGCGGGGCGCCCGGACCGGCGTGACACCGGGTGACGAGGTCAGGTGACGTTGAGCGCGGTGTCGTCGATGACGAACGACGTCTGGAGCTTGGAGCCCTCCGTGCCGGTGAACCTGAGCGTGACCGTCTGCCCTGCGTAGGCGCTCAGGCTGAAGCTGCGCTGGGTGTAGCCGGCGGCCGCGTTGAGGTTGGAGTACGTGGCCAGGGTGCCCAGGACCGTGCCGGAGCTGTTGAGGACCTGCACCTGCAGCGTGTCGTAGGCGGTGCTGGTGGTGGTCTCCGCGGTGTCGATGTGCAGGTAGAAACCGAGAGTCGCCGAGCAGCCGGACGGGATGGCCACCGACTGGGAGAGGGTCTCGGTCCCGGCGGTGCCGTTGCCGCCCAGCCAGGCGTAGTACGAGCCCGTACGGGCGGACTCGCCGGTGGAGTTGGTGATGACGCCGCCGGAGGCGCTCCAGGTGGTGGCGCCGGACTCGAAGCCGGTGTTGCCGAGCAACTGGGTGTCGGCGCAGTCGGTGCCGCCGCCTCCGCCCCCGCCCCCACTGCCGCTCGCCCCGGAGAGCCACTCGGTGGCGTTCAGCGCGAGGGCGGCGTTGGTGGCGCCGGTGTCGTTCCAGCCGTCGTAGAGGGTGTTGCCGGACTGACCGGTGCCGTCGTCGATGGGCGAGCTGTCGCCCCAGAAGGCGACGCGGCCGCTGCCGAAGGTGCTGGTGGCGAAGAAGGCGCCGGTGTTCCCGGAGTAACCGCTGCGGTACAGCAGGCCCTTGACCGAGGAGTTGTCGGCGGGCTTGAGGGTGGCCGTGGTGCCGGAGGCGATCAGGCTCTTGGTGACGGTGCCGAAGGAGCCGTGCAGGACGGGGTCGGTGCTGTCGCTGATCGCGGCCGGGTAGCCGGAGCTGATGGAGAGGGAGTCGATGGAGAAGCCGAACGGGTCGGTGGAGTCGACGCTGTTGTTGGTCATCAGGTCGTTGAGGATCTCGACCGCGTCCTCACCGTCGTTGTTGCGGTCGGCGCCGGTGTGGTCGGAGATCATGAACAGACCGCCGCCGTTCTTCACGAAGGTCATGATCGCCGTCTTCTCTGCGGCGGTGAACAGCGTGTTGGGCTCCGGCAGGACCAGGGTGTCGAAGTTCGACAGGTCGTTGGCCGACGAGCCGCCGTAGGTGAGGGCGCTCGTGGCGGTCCTCAGGCTGTAGTCGCCGGTCTTCTGCAGGGCGACGCCCCACGACGACAGCGCGCCGGTCCAGTCGGTCTCCGAGGACGGGGAGGAGTCCTGGGAGAGCGGGTCGGGCTTGCTGGTCGAGATGATCCAGTCGGCGTTGCCCGCCTCCTCCGCGTGGCCGTCGTCGAACAGGACGCGGTGGGGGGTGGCCGCCGCGGCGGGCGTGGCGCTGGTGCCGAGCTGAAGGGCGGCTCCGGTGACGAGCAGCCCGAGGCCGGCCAGGAAGGCGGTGACGTTGCGGCGGGATCTCTGTGATCCGAGCATCCGGCGAACCTCCGTGGGATGGGGGGACACGAGGCGGGTGCGGGCGCCAAATCTGCGCGCGTAGACCCCGCATCGAAGGGTTCTACACGCGTTGAACGATTGAAAGGTACATGGCATGACTGGGCGGTGAACATCAAACCCGGGCAATGACGCGAGCAAGAAACGTCAACGCTCAAGGGCTTCACTCCGAGCGCCGCCAAGCGGAACGGACTGCCCCACCGTGCAGCGGGCACAAGCACTGCATCGGGGTCCCACTCAGAAGCGGAGGGGCGGAGATGGAGATCAGCGGCATCATCAGTGCCATCTTCATCGGCATCATCATCGGCGTACTGGGACGGCTCGTCGTCCCGGGCCGCCAACGCATCGGCGTGCTGTGGACGATCGCCGTCGGCATCGTGGCCGCGCTGATCGGTTCGGCGCTCGCCACGGGGCTCGGCGTGGACGACACCAAGGGCGTCGACTGGATCGAGTGGCTCATCCAGATCGGCCTCGCCGCGTTCGGCGTGGCGGCACTGGACCGGGCGAAGGCGCGGCGCTGACGGAAGGGGCGACGCCTACGGAGACGACACCTGTTCCGCGTCTCCAGCGGCGTCGGCCCTGCTGCTTCCCTACCGCCCGCTGCTTCCCTACCGCCCCACCGGCCTACCGCGCGTACACGTAGGGCGTCGTCGTGCTCAGTGGCGCGAAGCCGAGGCGCTGGAGGATGGGGCGGCTCTGGTCGGAGGCGTCGACCTGGAGGTAGCGGTAGCCGCGGTCGGCGGCGATGCGGGCGCGGTGGGCGATCAGCGCGCGGTAGATGCCGCGACCCCGCCAGGCCTCGACGGTGCCGCCGCCCCAGAGGCCCGCGAAGCTCGTGCCGGGAATGAGCTCCATCCGCGCCGAGCTCACCGGCACGTCCCCGGCCATGGCGAGGAGGGCGACGATCGCGTCCGGGTCGGCGGCGAGGCGGGCGCGCATGAGGTCTCGCAGCCAGGAGCCGTCGCGGCCGAAGGCCCGCTCGTTCGCCTCGACCATGAGCTCGACGCCCGCCCGGTCGGTGACGGCTTCGATGCGGACGCCCTCGGGCGGTTCGACGTCGACGAGCTGGCCGCTCGTCTCGCCGATCATCAGGGTCTCCGTGGGATCGGCCGAGAATCCGGCCGCCGTGAGCCGCCACCCGAGGTCGGCCGGACGGTCGTGCTCGTACAGCTTCCACTCGAACTCGTGGCCGAGCCGACGGAAGTGGGCGATCTGTTCCGCGATCGCCGCGTCGGCGCCGGCGGAGTCCAGGTCCGACCAGAGGACCCCGCTCCAGCCGCCCTCGCCGCCGATGTGCCGGACCACGCCCCCGGCCCGTTCGACGCGGGCGTCGCAGGTCTCGGGGCGCGCGCCTTCGCGCATCTCCCGGTCGTACAGGGCAAGTACCGCGGCATGATCCATACGCCCACTCCAGCATCCCGGCGCGCCCCTCACAACGGAATAAGACGCCGTGGTGCGGACGGGGCGGTGGGGCGCGGCCGCAGGCCCCCTGCTCGGCGGGGGCCTGCGGACCTGCCGGCGCGGGAGGCGCTCAGCGTTCCCTGCGTGGGCGGAACCTCCGGTAGAGGACCGCTCCGCCGAGCAGCATCGCAGTGCTGCCGGCGAGGGCGGGCAGGGTGGCGTCGGCTCCGGTGCGGGCCAGTGAGGACACGGCCTCGGGCGCCGCGGCCTGCGGGGCGAGGGCGGGGGGCTGCGGGACGGGGACGTGCCTCGGGCCCGGATGCTGGGGCTCGGAGGGCGGGTTGTGCCGGATCGGCGGCTGCGGCCCTGGCCCGTCGGGCTCGACGGGCTCGACGGGCTCGACGGGCTGCGCGGGTTCCTCGCTGGAGGCGTTGACGGACTCGTTGCCGAACGCCGGGTTCGCGATGCCGACGACGTTGACGCTGTTGCCGCTTGCGTTCACCGGGAGGCGGACCGGCAACTGGACCCCGTTGCCGGAGACGACGCCCGGGGAGTCCTTCGTACCGCCGTTGGCGGCGGCGCCGCCGTCCGAGGTCGCGCCGGACGTGCCGGGAGCGGCGGCCCCGCCCTTGTTGACGCAGGTGTTGCCCGCGGCGGGGTTCAGCACGCCCACCACGTTCGCCGTGTTCCCGCACAGGTTCACCGGGAGGTTCACCGGCAACTGCACACCGTTGCCGGAGATCAGCCCGGGCGAGCCGGCCATGGAGCCGTTCGCCGTGGAGTCGGCGTGTGCGGGCAGTGTCACAGCCATCGCGCCGGAGACTGCGGCGACGGCCATCACACCGGTTCGGGTAACCCGTCTCATGGGGTCCCTGCCTTCCAGACATGAATCGCGGGCACTCGCCCGCACCCCGTAGAACGGCGCCGAACCATCCGGGTTATGCCGAAACACCCTTTCACCCCATCGGGTGCCACCTTCGTCGAACTGATGACAAACCGCCGTACGGGTCCGCCGCAGGGGCGCCGGCGGGGCTGCCGGGCGGTGGGCCGGCCGCCCGCAGGCGCGTCGTCCTCGGGCCGCTTATCGTGATCGAGGGCGCCGTTCCCGGACCGCTGCGGGCGTCCCTGGAGGCACTGATGCTGGCCAAGCTGCCGAGGCGGCCCGGGCTGCGACACTGCGCGCTCGCCGCGACCGCCGCACTGACCCTGCTGGGCGCGGGCCTGCCGACGGCCACCCCGAGCCGGAGCGACGACGGCGACGACCGTCCCGACCTGGCCCGGTTCTACGGCCAGAAGGTCACCTGGTCGGCGTGCGAGGGCGAAGGCATGCCGAACGACCTGCAGTGCGCCAAGCTGACCGTCCCCCTCGACTACGCCCGCCCCGGGGCCGGCGCGCTCGACCTCGCGCTCGCCCGTTACCGGGCCACGGGCAAGAAGCGCGGCTCGGTGGTGCTCAACTTCGGCGGCCCCGGCGGCGCGGGCGTCCCCGAACTCGCCTACAGCGGCAAGGATTTCATGGATCTGACCGACGGCTACGACGTGGTCACCTTCGACCCCCGGGGCGTCGGCCGCTCCTCCCCCGTGAGCTGCGGGGACGGCCAGGACAGCGCGCTGAACTCCCTGGACGAGGACTCGGCGCCCGCCGATCCACGGGCCCTCCTCGCCCGGTTGAAACAGACCGCCGCCGTCTGCGCGAAGCACTCCGGTCCGGTGCTGCCGCACATCGGCACGGTCGACGCGGCGCAGGACCTGGACGTGCTGCGCCGGGCGCTTGGCGACAAGAAGCTCAACTACCTCGGCTTCTCCTACGGCACCCGGCTCGGCTCGGTCTACGCCGCCCGGTTCCCCGACCGGGTGGGCCGGTTCGTCCTCGACGGCGTCGACACGCTGACCGAACCGCTGACGGAGCAGGGGATCGCGGGCGCCCGGGGGCAGCAGGTGGCCCTGGACGACTTCGTCGGCTGGTGCGTGAAGGACATCGCCTGCCCGTTCGGGCAGGATGCGCGGCTGGCCCGCGAGGAGGTCGTCCGGCTCGTGCGCTCGCTCGACGAGGATCCGGTGCCGACGGACTTCGGCGACGACTTCTCCGGCCAGGACCTGGTCGGCGCTCTCGGGCAGGGGCTGTACAGCAGGCAGCTGTGGCCGTTGCTGGAGCGGGCGCTGGCCCAGCTCGTCGAGAGCGGGGACGCCAGCGGGGTCATGGGGTTCGTGACCGGCGGTTTCGCCTTCCCGCTGCCACTGCCCGTGCCGCTCCGGCTGCCCTCCCCGCTCCGGGCTCCGGGCAGCCGCGTCGCGCCCTCTCCCGCGCCGCTCGTCGACGAGGACGACGTCCCCCTCGACAACCTGCCGGCGGCGCTGATGGCGATCAACTGCGCGGACGACCCGGACCGGGCCACCGCCGAGCAGTTCACCGAGGACCTCGGACGACTGCGCGCCGCCTACGACGAGGCGTCACCGGTGTTCGGGCAGTACCGCCTCACCGAGGTCCTGATGTGCTACGGCCGCCCCAAGGGCACCGACTACATCCGCGAGAAGGTGAAGGACCTCAGCACCCCGAAGATGCTTCTGGTGGGCACGCGCGGCGACCCCGCGACGCCGTACCGATGGACCGTGGAGACCGCGCAGCGGCTCGGGTCCTCGGCCGTGGTGCTCGACAACAAGGGCGAGGGCCACACCGGTTACGGCTCGTCCAAGTGCGTGCACCGCAAGGTCGACGACTTCCTGCTGTACGGCTCCCTGCCGCCCGATGGCAGCTCCTGCGGGCCCGACGAGGACGACGACTGAGTGCGCCGGTTCCTGCCGCTGCTGCTCGTCGCCCTCGTCGCCGCCGGGACGACGCTCGCCGCCGCCACCCTGTCTGTCCGCTGGTGGCTCGCGGCCGGGCCCGCGCTGGCGCTGACCTGCCTGGGCGGCCGGGACCTGCTGCAACGGCGCCGCACCGTACTGCGCAACCACCCGCTGGTCGGCCGGCTGCGCCGTCCGGGAGAGCAGGCGCCACCGGGCGGCGCCCGGCCGGACGGGCAGGAGTTCCTGGTGCCGTCGCTGTGGCCGGTCGAGGCGGCCGAGGAGGCGCCGGTGGTGCGGGTGGGCGGGCCCGACTGCGCCCAGCCGTACGACATGGCGCTGCTCAACGTGTCCGCGATGAGTTTCGGGGCCCTGTCGTCGCACGCGGTCCTCGCCCTCAACCGGGGTGCGGCACTGGGCCGTTTCGCGCAGGACACCGGGGAGGGCGGGCTGTCGGAGTACCACCTGCGCGGCGGCGGCGACCTCATCTGGGAGATCGGGACGGGGTACTTCGGCTGCCGCAGCATCGACGGCGGTTTCGACGTACGGGAGTTCGCGGACAAGGCGGCGCTGCCCGAGGTGAAGTGCGTCTCGCTGAAGCTGTCCCAGGGGGCGGCGCCGGGCGGCGGCGGGGTACTGCCGGGGGTGAAGGTGAGCGCCGAGATCGCTCGGGAGCGCAAGGCGCCGGTGGGTGAGCCGGTGGTGTCGCCGCCCTGCCACCGGGTGTTCTCGACGCCCCGGGAACTGGTGCTGTTCCTGGCCCGGCTGCGGGAGTCGGCGGGCGGCAAGCCGGTCGGGTTCAAGCTGTGCGTGGGGGCGCGGCGGGAGTTCCTCGCGGTGTGCAGGGCGATGGTGGCGGAGGGGGTGGCCCCCGACTTCGTCGTGGTGGACGGGTCGGAAGGCGGCACGGGGGCCGCGCCGACGGGGTTCGCGGGACGCCTCGGCATGCCGCTCACCGAGGGCTTGATCACCGTGCACAACGCGCTGGTCGGCGTCGGGCTGCGCGGCCGGGTCCGGATCGGGGCGAGCGGCCGGGTGGCCACCGGCTTCGACATCGTCAGGCGCCTGGTCCAGGGCGCCGACTACACCAACGCGGCCCGCGCGATGATGCTCGCCGTCGGCTGCGTCCGGGCCGGGCGCTGCCACACCGGCGCCTGTCCGGCCGGCGTCGCCACACAGGACCCGCTACGAACACGGTCCCTGAACGTGGCCGCGCAGGCCGAGCAGGTCCGGCGCTATCAGCGGGAGACGGTGCGCGAGGCCGTCTCGGTCATGGCGGCGATGGGAGTTCGCGAGCCGCGCGGCCTCACCCCCGCCCACCTGGTCCGGCGAGCGGGCCCCGGCACGGTGCGTTCGTACGCGGAGTTGTACGAGTGGCTCGCGCCGGGAGAACTGCTCGCCGGGCCCCCGCAGTCGTGGGCGGCGGACTGGAAGGCGGCCGACCCGGACAGCTTCCGGTAGCGCCGACGGCCAGGGGGATGGATCAGAAGCGTGGGCGACACTCGTGATCAATGCACCTGGGCGGGCCTGACGCTCACGAAGGCGTCGATCGCCGCGGTCAGTTCGGCCGGCTTCTCGACGGGGAGTTCATGACCGGCGTCGAGGATGCGGACGACGGCGTCCGGATAGGCCTTGGCCATCCGCAGCATCTGCCGCACCGGGAGCTGGATGTCGTGGTAGCCGTGGATCATCAGCGTGGGGGCCTGGATCTCCCCGACCCGGTCCAGGACGTCGAAGGCCCGCATGGCGCCGTACAGCGTCATGACGACCTCGCGCGGGATGTCCGCGGATGCCTTGACGTATGCGCGGATCTCGTCGCGGGGGTAGCCGGGGGCGAAGGCGCGCTGGATGTTGGCGGCGACGAACAGTCTGAAGGGGACGAGGGTGGAGGCCCCCATCAGCAGGCCGCGGCCCCGGCTGTACGTCATGCGGCCGATGGAGTTCACCAGCACCATGCGCTCCACGCGCCGGGGGTGGGAGAGCGCGACGGTCTGCGAGATCATCCCGCCCATCGAGTGGCCGACGAGCACGAACCGCTCGATCTCCAGGTGGTCGAGGAGAGCGAGGAGGTCCTTCGCCAGTTCCGCGACGGTCTTGACGCCCGCCCCGCTGCTCTCGCCGTGGCCACGCAGGTCGAAGCGGATCACCCGGCGCTTCTGGGCGAAGTGCGCCACCTGGTGGTCCCAGCGGTGCCGGTTGGCCGTCCAGCCGTGCACGAACACCAGGGGCACGCCGTCGCCGTCGCGCGGGCCCTCGTCGTCGTACGTCAGTGCTGCGCCGTCGACTTCGAGCTGCGGCATGGGTGCCTCCTGCGGTGCGGTCCCGGTTACTGACGCGTACGGTAACGGGCCGCCGGGTCCGCCGTCACCGTCGTCCGCCGTCGGCCCTGGGGGAAACCGGGAAATGCCCGACGGACGATTCGGACCTATCGTGCTGTTATGGAGAACGCACTCAGCCCCGCGACCCTCTCCGAACTGCGCCGCCCGCGGCCCTATCCCGCGGTGTCCGTGCTGACGCCGACCCACCGCCGGGAACCCGAGAACACCCAGGACCGGGTCCGGTTGCGCAATGTCGTGGCCGAGGCGAAGAAGCAGCTGGAGACCGACCCGGCGGTCACCCGGGAGCGGCGCGCCGACGTCGCCGACCAGCTCGACCGGGCCCTCGCCGAGGTCGACCTGGCGCACACCGAGGACGGCCTGGTCATCTACGCTGCGCCGGGCGAGCACCAGGTGTGGTCCCTGGCCCGCGCCGTCCCCGAGCGCGTCGTGCTCTCCGACACCTTCCTGACCCGCAACCTCGTCTCCGCGCAGGCCGCCGAACGGCCCTTCTGGGTGCTGTCGGTCTCCGCCGACCGCGTGACGCTGTGGAACGGCGGCGCCGACCGGGTCACCGAGGAGCACACCGGCGGCTTCCCGCTCATCAGGAACCGGGAGAACTTCGACGCGGAGCGCCAGGAGCGGATCGGCGACCTGCCCAGCACCTTCCGCGACGAGGACACCCGTCACTTCCTGCGCGAAGCCGACACCGCCGTGGGCAGGCTGCTGCGCGAGGAGCCACGGCCGTTGTACGTGACCGGCGAGCAGGCGGCGCTGTCCTGCATCGACGAGGTGGGCGGAGTCACCCGGGAGGCGGTGCACGTCCAGCACGGCGGACTGTCCCACGGCACGCCCGACGCCGTCTGGCAGGCGGTGCGCCCGCTGCACGACGCGGAGGCGCGCCGGGACACCGCGGCGCTGGCCAGGGTGCTCGACTCCGCCCGCGGCCACCGCATGTTCGCGGCCGGCGTCGACGAGCTCTGGCAGAACGCCCGGGAGGGCCGGGTGCGGCTGCTGGCCGTCGAGGAGAACTACCAGGTGACGGTGCGCGACGACGGCGCCCATCTGGTCCCGGCCGAGAGCGGCGACCTGGACGCCCGCGAGGACATCGTGGACGAGATCGTCGAACAGTGCCTGGAGACGGGCGCCGACGTGCGCTTCGTACCGGACGGCGCGCTGGGCGACGCCGCCGGGATCGCGGCCGTACTGCGCTACTGAACCGCTCCCCTCCCCCGCGTACGCTACGGCGTGATCGTCGACCGGGAGGGAGAGCGCTCGTGGGTGACCTGCTGGGCGTGGCCGTACTGGGTGCCGGGCACATGGGCGCCGACCACATACGCCGCCTCGATCGGGTGGTGAGCGGAGCGAGGGTCGCCGCGGTGGCCGATCCCGACGCCTCACGGGCGAAGGAGGCCGCGGCCGGGATCGAGGGGGCGACGGTCCACACGGAGGCGGCGGCCGCGCTCGACGCTACCGGGGTGGAGGCCGTGCTGATCGCCTCGCCGGGTCCCGCGCACGAGGAGGCACTGCTCGAGGCCTTCGCCCGCGGGCTTCCGGTGCTGTGCGAGAAGCCGATGGCGCCGGATTCCGCCGGGGCGCTGCGGGTGCTGGAGGCGGAGGCCGGGCTGGGGCGGCGGCTGGCACAGATCGGGTTCATGCGGCGCTACGACGCCGAGTACCGCAGGCTCAAGGCCCTGCTGGACGAGGGGCGGCTCGGGCGGCCGCTGATGCTGCACTGCGTCCACCGCAACGTCTCCTCGCCGCCCGACTTCACCAGTGCGATGCTGATCGACAGTTCGGTGTCGCACGAGATCGACGCGGCCCGCTGGCTGCTGGGACAGGAGCTGACCTCGGTCACCGTGCTGCGCCCGCGGCCTTCGTCCGGCGCCCCGCCGGGCCTGCTCGACCCCCAGTTCGTGGTCTTCGAGACCGCGCAGGGCGCGCTGGTCGACGTGGAGGTCTTCGTCAACTGCGGCTTCGGGTACCAGGTGCGCTGCGAGGCCGTGTGCGAGGCGGGCAGCGCACGCGTCGGCGACGACCACGGGATGCTCGTCACCACGCGGGGCGCCGCCGGTGCGGACGTGCCCCAGGACTACCTCGTGCGGTTCGCGGACGCCTACGACCGCGAGGTGCAGGCATGGGTCGACGCCACCCGGCGGGGCCGGGTCACGGGGCCGACCGCCTGGGACGGCTACGCGGCCTCCGTCGTCGCCGAGGCCGGGGTCCGGGCGCTGGAGGTCGGCGCGCGCGTCCCCGTCGAACTCGCCCCGCGCCCCGGCCTGTACGCCGGGGGCGGTCGCTGAGACGGGGCGCGGCTCAGACGTTGCCGAGCAGGGCCTGCAGGCCCTGGTCGACCGCGGCGTCGACGTCCTCCTGGCCTGCCGCGACCACGGCGTAGCTGCGCAGCAGGAAACGGCGCAGGGCGCCGGTGTCGAACTGCAGCAGGGCCAGGCCGAGCGGGGAGTGGAACTCCATCACCGTACGGGCCCGCCCGCAGGGCCAGATGTGCACATCACCGCTGCCCGCCGGACCGCTCACGCCCTGCTCCAGCAGGGCCCGGCCGAAGGTCCAGGTGACCGCCTCGCCCGCCAGCGACACCTCCGGCGGGAAGTCGACGTGCACCGCGAACGGGTCGGTGGAGTCGTAGCGGAGCGTGGCGGGCACGGGCAGCTCCTGGTCCTCCGCGGTGATCAAGCGGGCGCGGACGGGTTGTTCAAGAGTGATGTCCATGCATGTACGACCTCGCAGAGGCCCTTCGCATTACGGGAAAGCGGTCTCCAATTCTTGTGACCTGCATCACAGGAACCGCACCCTGGCACATCAGGCCGACGAACATGCGTCCGACAGTCATCCCGACCCCCTCACCCGTCCCTCAAGTCACGTACGTCACCTACGACTTGACCCCTCCGCACGACGCGTCAACCGCATCCCTCCACCCCACCGCGAAGACTCTGGCATATGCCAGAAGCACCACCGAATCGTGTGTTGCCAAATCCCTTACACGCCGTCGCAGGCTGTGCAACAGTCGTAACGGCCCCTGTGCCAGCTTTCGTCGTACCGTTTCCGCATCGGAGTGCTTCATGCCGTCCCATGTCTCTGCGGACCGCTCAGCCGCCCAGCCGCCAGGGCGTGGCTCGGTCGACGCGCTGATCACGCAGACACGACGGCTCAAGGGCGACATGGACGCCGTACGGCAGGACACACAGGGCGACGCGGCGGACCCGCAGGGGCGCTGGCAGCGCGCGCTCTACGACCTGGCGCTGCACCAACTCAACGACCTGGACGCGCACTTGGCCCAGCTGCGGGACGGCCCGCCGCCGGTGCCGGCCGCCGAGCCCGGGTCCGCCGCACCGACGCTCTCCCGGCGCGCGGCACTGCTCAGCCGGGTCGGCAGCGCCGAGTGGAACCTGCTGACGGACGACGCCGTCTGGTCCGAGGAGCTCTACCGGATCCTCGGCCGCGACCTCACCGCTCCCCCGCTCACCCTCGACGAACTGCCCTCGCTCGTCCTTGAGGAGGACCGGCCCAAACTCACCGCGATGGTCACGGACTGTCTGGTCGACGCCAGGCCCATCGACGGGGAGTTCCGCGTCGTCCGCCCGGGCGGCGAGGTCCGGACCGTGCACATGATGGGCGAACCCGTGCTCGACGGCGAGGGCGCCACCGCCTCGATGTGGGCCGTCCTGAGGGACGTCAGCGAACTGCGCCGCAGCCAGCGGGCGGTGCGTGAGAGCCGTGAGTCGCTCCAGCAGCAGCGACACCGCGCCCAGACCGAGCATCGGCTCGCGGTCGAACTGCAGGAGGCCGTGCTGCCACCGTGGCGTGACTCCCTGCGCCTTGCGAGCCAGGGCCCCCGCTCCCTCGACATCGCCGCCCACTACGTGCCCGCCGCGACGACCTCGCTCATCGGCGGCGACTGGTACGACGCGCTCGAACTCTCCGACGGCCAGACGCTACTCGGCGTCGGCGATCTCACCGGACACGGCCCGGCCGTCGCCTCGAACACGGCGATGCTGCTCGGCGCCCTGCGCGGCATGGCCATGGCGGGCACCGAGCCGGCCCAACTGATGTCCTGGCTCAACCAGTTACTGGACGCCACCGACCAGCCGGCCCTGGGCAGCGCCGTCTGCTGCCGCTACCGCCCGGACACCCGCACCCTGATGTGGGCCCAGGCCGGACACCCCGCCCCGCTGCTGTTCCGCGACGGGACGGGGCGCCGGCTCACCTCGCCGGAGGGCGTCCTCCTCGGAGCCACCTCACGCGCCGCCTACGGGCAGGCCGAGGCGACCCTCGAAGAAGGCGACCTGCTCGTGCTGCACACCGACGGACTGGCCCCCGCCGCCCGTCTCCTCGACCTCGCCCCCCGCCTGGACGGGACGCGCACCGCACACGACTGCGTACGGCTGATCGTGGAGGAGTGCGGTGGGACCGCGCGCGTGGACGACGCCTGTGTACTCGTCGCCCGCGTCACCCGGTGACAGAAGGTTCGTGTTCTACACCGACTCGCTCACGCCTGGGCGCTGTTGCCGCCCCTGCCCCCTTTCTGCCTCGGCAGCGCCAGCCTGATCTCCTCGCGCAGTTCGCTGATGCCCGGGTAGTTGGCGTACTGCGCGGTGAGCCGGTACATCTGGCTCAGCCGGTCCCAGGTGCGCCGTGAGGAGTTCGACCCCATCGACACCAGTGCCAACCGCGCGAACCGGTCGGCCTGTTCGGGGTCGTCGGCGATGAAGCAGGCGGAGGCCATGGACAGATGGTCGAAGATCTTCGACCGCTCCCGCCCGTCGACGCGCAGCGCCAGCGCCTTCTCCGCGTAGTACTGGGCGTGCACGGCCGCCTGCGGCTCGAACTCGGCCAGCGTGCGGTAGGCCAGGGCCTGCATGCCGTACAGGTCCTCGTCCTTGAAGGTCTGCATCCAGGGCGGCGGAGTGACGTCGCCCTTGTCGGCGACGAAGAGGTCCTCCGCCCGGCCGAGGGTGCGGCGCATGGCCTGGCCCTTGCCCATGGACGCCTGCGCCCAGGCCTCGATGGTGTGGAACATCGCCCGGGTGCGCGGCAGTACGTTGTCACCGGCGCCGGACTGGGCGAGTTTCATCAGGTCGAGGGCCTCGTCGGGTCGGCCGAGGTGGACCATCTGACGGGCCGCCCGGGAGAGCGCCTCGCCGGCCCGTGGCCGGTCGCCGCCCTCCCGCGCGGCATGCGCGGCGATGACGAAGTACTTCTGGGCCGTGGGCTCCAGGCCGACGTCGTGCGACATCCAGCCCGCGAGGACGGCGAGGTTGGCCGCGACCCCCCACAGACGCCGCTGGAGATGGGAGGGGTGATGGTAGGCGAGGATGCCGCCGACCTCGTTGAGCTGGCCCACGACGGCCTTGCGTTGCAGGCCGCCCCCGCGGGCCGCGTCCCAGGCCCGGAACACTTCGACCGAGCGTTCCAGTTCGTCGACCTCCTCCGTTCCGATGGGGGCGGCCTCGTAGCGGTCGAAGCCGGCGGGGTCGGCATGGTGGAGGAGGGGGTGGTCGATGACGGGAGCGTCGGCGGAGAGGGTCGGGTCGGTGTGCAGCCATTCGTACATGGCGCTGCTGAGTGCGGATCCCGTCGTGAGCGCGACACCTGCGCTCACCAAGCCGCGTCGGTTGAGCATGAGGTCCATTCCCGTGAATTCGGTGAGGACCGCAGCAGTCCGTCCGGGCGCCCACGGCACACCGTCGGGATGTTCCACTCTCCCGCCGCCGGGCCGTTTCCCTGGACGCCCGTGCCGGACCAGACCGAGGTCCTCGATGGTCACGACACGGCCGAGACGCTCGGTGAACAGAGCCGCCAGCACCCGCGGCACCGGATCGCGCGGGATCTCTCCCATGTCGATCCACCGCCGCACCCGGGAGGTGTCGGTCGACAGCTGGGGGTGGCCCATGGCCGCCGCCTGCCGGTTGACCAGCCTCGCGAGTTCACCCTTGGACCAGCCGGCCAGGCCGAACAGATCCGAGAGACGGGTGTTGGGTTGTCCGCTCACGTCAAGCCCCCAGGTTCTCGGCTGAGTTGACAGTAGCCCCGGGAAAGTTGCCGGGGGACTATTCGCCAGGGTTTCGCCAGGGTTCGCCACATGGTGTGCCAGTGGGCCACGGGTGTCAGGTAGGAAAGCGCCACCCCGACCCGGTCGCCGAGGGACATTCCCCAGGGTGCACCCGAAAGGACCGGTCGGGGCAGCGCTTTGACGTCCGGCACACGAAGGGATCTGTTTCGCCCATGTACGCAGCATCGTCCTCCGTGTCCGCCCCGCCCCGGTCGCTGCACCCCCGCCCGGGCGGCGGCGGCCCCTACCTCGATCCCGCGCGGTCGGCGGCGCCCGCGCTCGGCGCGGGTCTGACCCGGCGCCCCGCGGGGCTCGGCACGCAACCGCTCAGCGGGAGACTCGACTTGTCCGGTCCCCAGGGCGCACAGCTGCGCACGGCGATCGCGTCGGTGCACCGCATCTGCCCGGAGTTCGCCCCGGTCCAGGTGCTGCGCCGCAGCGGACGCTCGGTGCTCCTGGTCGGTACGACAGGGCGCAGTACGGCCGTCGCCAAGTGTTTACTGGACCACTCCCCCGTGTGGGCGGAGCGGATCCGGCACGAAATAGCCGCGTACCGCACGTTCGTCCGGCAGCGCCCCCCGGTGCGGGTGCCGAGACTGATCGCGGCGGACCCGGACAACTGCACGCTGGTGATCGAGCGGATGCCGGGGCGTGTGGCGGCACTGCAGCGGCATCCCACCGAGGCCCCGCCGCGGGCGGACATCAGGGCGGCACTCGGCGCGATCTGCCGGCTGAACGCCTGGCGGCCGCCGGCGGGGACGTTCGACGCGCCGCTCGACTACGCGGCCCGTATCTCCCGCTACCACGAGCTGGGTCTGCTGACCGACCGGGACCTCGGCGACCTGCAGAAGCTGCTGCACGGCATCGCGGCGACCGCGGGCCGGCAGGGCATGGGTCAGTTCTGCCACGGCGATGCCCTCCTGTCGAACATCCTTCTCTCACCGGCCGGTCCAGTGCTGGTGGACTGGGAGCACGCGGGCTGGTATCTGCCGGGCTACGACCTGGCGACGCTGTGGTCGGCGCTGGGTGACGCACCGGTGGCGCGCCGCCAGATCAGCCAGATCGCCCAGTCGGCGGGCCCGGCCTCACGGGACGCCTTCCTGGTGAACCTGATGCTGGTCCTGACCCGCGAGATCCGCACCTACGAGACAGCCGTGCAGCGTTCGATGCACGACACGGCCCCGGCCGCGGCCCACCCGGGCGCCGCGCCGTCCGGCGAGGAACAGCGCCTGCTGCTGCGGCGGCTGCACGACGACTGCCAGCTGGCCCGCCGGGCCGTACGCGCGGCGGTCGGCACTCGCTGAGGGAACAGAGGTCCGCGGTGCGCCTGAACGGCGGCGCACCGCGGACCTCTGCATGTCGGGGACTTCCATGTCATCGCCAGCGGTGTCTTGACGAGGGAAATCGCCCACTTATGAGCATGATTGACGGGTTGTCGGACAATCGATGACACAGGGCCCTCGTTCGGCCCCCGTGCCCCCGTGTGCCCCGCACACCCCGCCCGCTCGTCCCAGGAGGCCGCATTGCGAAAACCCGTCACTCCCCCCGGACCCCCCAGACGTACCCGTAGAGCCGCAGGCGCCATGGCGTCGGCGGCTCTGCTGCTCCCGCTGCTCGGTGCGGCGCCCGCCACCGCCCAGTCCTCGGCGAACAGCCTCCAGCGGGCCTTCGCCGCCGCTGCCGCCGAGTACCACGTGCCGACGAGCGTGCTGCTGGGCGTCTCCTACCTCCAGTCCCGCTGGGACACGCACGGCGGAGCGCCGAGCGTGACCGGCGGCTACGGCCCGATGCACCTCACCGACGCGCGTACGGCGCTCGCGAGGGACCCGCACCACAGCGACGGCACGGAGGACGCCCGCGGCGACTCCGCCCGCCCGGCCCTGCACCCGTCGTCCGTGCGGATCCCGTCGAACGACGAGCTCCCGGCCCGGCTGCAGACCCTGCCGAAAGCGGCGGAGCTGACCGGCCTGAGCGCCGAGGACCTGCGCACGGACCCCGCGGCCAACATCGCGGGCGGTGCCGCGCTCCTGGCCGCCGCCCAGCGCGGCCTGGGCGAGCCTCTCAGCGGCGACCCGGCCGACTGGTACGGCGCGGTGGCGCGCTTCTCGGGCGCGGACGACACCGCCACGGCCGCCGCCTACGCCGACGACGTCTACGACGTGCTGCGCACCGGCGCCGAGCGCCTGACGGACGCGGGCCGGCCGGTCGCCCTGGCCGCGCAGCCGGACCTGGCCCCGCGGACGGCCCAGCTGCGGGAGACGGGCCTGCGCACGGTGTCCGCGGCGGGCACCGAGTGCCCGCCGACGGTGTCCTGCGAGTGGATCCCGGCGCCCTACGAGCAGTTCGGCGACAACGACTACGGCAACCACGACGTCGGCGACCGGCCCGCCTCACCGGGCATCAAGTACATCGTCGTCCACGACACCGAGGGCGGCTGGGAAGGGGTGCTGGACCTGGTCCAGGACCCCACCTACGTGTCCTGGAACTACTCGCTGCGCTCCACCGACGGCCATGTCGCCCAGCATGTGAAGGCGAAGGACGTGGCCTGGCACGCGGGCAACTGGTACATCAACGCCAAGTCGATCGGCCTGGAGCACGAGGGGTTCCTCGCCCTCCCGGACTCCTGGTACACGGAGGCGATGTACCGGTCGTCGGCGCGGCTGGTGAAGTACCTGGCGGCGAAGTACGCCATCCCGCTGGACCGGCAGCACATCCTGGGTCACGACAATGTGCCGGGCCCGACCTCCGCGTCCGTCTCCGGGATGCACACCGACCCGGGCCCGTACTGGGACTGGCGGCACTACTTCGAGCTGCTCGGCCGGCCCTTCGCGGCGACGGCCCGCGCGGGCAGCGGCGGCCTGGTGACGATCCGGCCGGACTACGCCGCCAACCAGCCGGTGTACACGGACTGCGCCGCCGAGGGTCAGACGTGCGCCGTGCACGGTTCCAGCGAGGTGCGGCTGTACTCCGACCACGACGAGAAGTCCGCCCTGATCAAGGACGTCGGCCAGGGCAGGGTCCCGACGACGGGCGTGAACGACGTCTCTTCGCGGGTGTCCACCGGCCAGCAGTACGCGGTCGCCGGCCAGTGGGGTGACTGGACGGCGATCTGGTACCTGGGCCAGAAGGCCTGGTTCAGGAACCCGGCGGATCAGCCGACGGCCGTGCCCGCGGCGGGCCTGGTGGTCACCCCCAAGGACGGCCGCGACAGCGTGCCGCTGTACGGCCGCGCCTACCCGGAGGCGTCGGCCTACCCTGCGGGCGTCCCGGCCCAGGCGGTCTCACCGCTGCCCTACACACTGCCGAAGGGCCAGAAGTACGTGGCCGGGGACAGGGTGCCGGGCGAGTACTACTACGCGGTCACCTTCTCCACCGGCTCGCACCGGACGGTCGTCGGTGACGATCAGTACTACGAGATCCAGTACGGCCACCGGGTGGCGTTCGTGCGAGCCGCGGACGTGAAGCTGATGCCGTCGACCTCCTAGGGCGTCAGCCCTGCTGGAACAGCTCCGCCGGGAGCGGTTTCAGCAGGGCGTACAGGTCGTCGGTGATGGGGCGGTCCCAGGCGGCGATGGTCACCAGGACGTTGTCGCTGCGGTCGAACTGCACGCAGGCGATCCGCCCCTCGGAGAGCTTCAGACGGCGCACGATGAGCAGGTTGTCGCCCTGCATCACCGGCATGTCCTCGGTGCCGACGACGGTCACCTCCTCGTCGTTCTCCAGCGCGAGCAGCAGCTGGGCGACCTCGAAGGGGACCTCGCCCTCCGCGACCTCGCGGGCCGGGGAGCCCTCGGGCAGATTGCCGATGATCATCGCGGGGCCGCGGCCGCCGAAGAGGTCGTAACGCAGGAAGACGCCCTGGCAGCTGCCGTCGGGGGCGGGCAGCAGCCCGGCGCCCAGATTGCCGGGCCAGTCGCCCGGATCCATGGCCAGTACGTCGAAGTCGGGCCCGGCGGGAGTGGCACTGCGGCGGCGGAGGAACGACATGCGGCCATGGTACGTGGCCACCGCCCTTCGGTGGCGCGTGGGAGGGCCGCGGTTCGCCGTTCGGGTGCAGGTCGTCGGCGGCGGGACGCTCACGCCTCGCGGGCCGAGCGCCGGACGGCCCGGCCGCAGGCACGCTCACGGCCGGGCGCTCGGCGTCCAGGACACACCGGCTGTGCTCGCAACCCACCTGCGGCCGGCTCGGGAACGGGCGACGGTCCGGTTGCGAGGCCGCGGTGTCAGGTCAGGTCGAACTCCCCCTCCCGCGCCCCCGACACGAACGCGCCCCATTCGGCGGGCGTGAAGATCAGGGAAGGGCTCTGGGGGCGGCCACTGTTGCGCATCGCGATGAAACCCTCGACGAAGGCGATCTGGACATCCCCCCGACCCTGGCTGCTGGACTGCCACTCGGCGTTGCTGAGGTCCAGCTCCGGCTTGTCCCAGCCCGTGAGCGGCTGCTGCTGGATGGTGCTCTCGGCCACGTCCGTGCTCCTCCCGGTTTCGTCGTCCGCGGGTCAGCCTAGCGATCGGTCCCGGACGCGGACAGAGCACATGAGGGGGACTTTCAGGACTCCGGGGCCGTCGCTCCCACGAGCCACATGGAGAAGAACTGCGAGCCGCCGCCATAGGCGTGTCCGAGCACCCTGCGGGCCCGCTCCACCTGGTGTTCCCCGGCCTGTCCGCGCACCTGGAGCGCCGCCTCGGCGAAGCGGATCATGCCGGAGGCGCCGATGGGGTTGGTGGACAGGACGCCCCCCGACATGTTGACGGGCAGGTCGCCGTCGAGCTCCGTGACCCCGGCCTCGGTGAGCTTCCAGCCCTCGCCCTCGTCGGCGAAGCCGAGGTTCTCCAGCCACATGGGCTCGTACCAGGAGAACGGGACGTACATCTCGACGGCGTCGATGTCGCGGCGCGGGTCGCTGACGCCGGCCTGCCGGTAGACGTCGGCGGCGCAGTCCTGACCGGCCCGCGGCGACACGGCGTCCTTGCCGGCGAAGAGAGTCGGCTCGCTGCGCATCGCGCCGCCGAGCATCCAGGCGGGCGGCCGGGGGGCGCGGGCGGCTCCGGCCCGGCCGGTGAGGATCATCGCGCAGGCGCCGTCGGAGGAGGGGCAGGTCTCCGAGTAGCGGATCGGGTCCCAGAGCATGGGCGAGGCCTGGACCTTCTCCAGCGTGATGTCGTGTTCGTGGAGGTGGGCGTAGGGGTTCTTGAGCGCGTTGCGCCGGTCCTTGTACGCCACGAGCGAGCCGACGGTGTCGGGAGCGCCGCTGCGCCGCATGTAGGCGCGCACGTGCGGCGCGAAGAAGCCGCCGGCCCCGGCGAGCAGGGGCTGCTGGAAGGGGATCGGCAGGGACAGGCCCCACATGGCGTTGGACTCGGACTGCTTTTCGAAGGCGAGGGTCAGCACGGTGCCGTGGACGCGGGACGCCACGAGGTTCGCGGCGACGAGTGCGGTGGAGCCGCCGACGGAGCCGGCCGTGTGCACCCGCAGCATCGGCTTGCCGACCGCGCCGAGCGCGTCGGCGAGGTACAGCTCGGGCATCATGACGCCCTCGAAGAAGTCGGGGGCCTTGCCGATGACGACGGCGTCGATGTCGGCCCACGTCAACTCGGCGTCCACCAGGGCGCGCCCGGCGGCCTCCCGGACCAGTCCGGCGATCGAGACGTCCCGTCGGGCCGCGACATGCTTGGTCTGGCCGATCCCGACGACGGCCACGGGCTCCTTGCTCATCGCGGTTCCCCTTCGAGTACGGCGACCAGGTTCTGCTGGAGACACGGGCCGGAGGTGGCGTGGGCGAGGGCGCGGTCGGACTCGCCGCGGTGGATGCGGGAGGCGGCCTCGCCGATGCGGATGAGGCCGGCGGCCATCATCGGGTTGGCGGCGAGGGCGCCGCCGGACAGGTTCACCCGCACGCTGTCGTCCAGCCGCAGGGCTTTGCGCAGGACGACCTCCTGGGCGCTGAACGGCGCGTGCAACTCGGCGGTGTCGACGGGCCGTTCGAAGGCACCGGCCTTCTCGGCCGCGAGGCGGGCGGAGGGCGAGTCGGTCAGGTCGCGTACGCCGAGGGCGTGGGCCTCGATGCGGTGGTCGATGCCTCTGATCCAGGCGGGCCGGGAGCACAGCTCGCGGGCCCGTTCGCCTGCCGCGAGGATCACGGCGGCGGCCCCGTCGCCGACGGGCGGGCAGTCGCCGGTGCGCAGCGGCCGTACGAGGTAGTCCCCCTGGGGTACCGAACCCCGCAGCTGGGCCCGGGAGTTGAGGGTCGCGACCCGTCGGCTGCGGGCCCCGATCGCGGCGAGGGCGCTCTCGTCGGTGTCGCCCGCGTCGATCAGGGCCTGGGCCTGGAGCGCGGCGAGGGCGACGGAGTCGGGCCACAGCGGGGCGACGTAGTACGGGTCCAGCTGGCGGGTGATGACGTCGCGCACGGAGCCGGGCGAGGACTTGCCGTAGGAGTAGACGAGTGCGGTGTCCGCGTCGCCGGTGAGCAGTTTCGTCCAGGCCTCGTACAGCGCCCATGCGCCGTCCATCTCGACATGGGACTCGGAGATGGGCGGCCAGGCGCCGACGCCGTCGAGGGCGAGGGTGAAGGAGAAGGCGCGGCCGGCGAGGTAGTCGCTGGAGCCGGAGCAGGTGAAGCCGATGTCGGCGGTCTTCAGGCCGGTCCGGTCGAGGACGCTGTGCAGGACCGGCATGAGCATCTCGACCTCGGAGAGCTCGTCGGTGGTGCGCAGGACGTCGGTCTGCGCGAAGGCGACGACGGCGATGTCCCTGGTCACAGCAGCTCCTTGTACTGGTCGTAGTCCGCGTCGGGTTCGCCGGTCGGCCGGTAGTGGTCCGGGTAGCGGCCGCCCTGCGTCCACACGGGTTCGACTCTGAGTCCCATCCGCACCTGGTCGTAGGGGATGCCGCCGATCCGGCCGTGCAGCGCGAGGTCGGCGCCGTCGAGGGCGATGTGGGCGTAGACGTAGGGGACTTCGATGTCGAGGTTCTTCGCTTTGATGTTGACGATGCAGAAGGTGGTGACGGTGCCGCCGGGACCCACCTCCACCTGTTCCGCCGTGGGGACCCCGCAGGTGGGGCAGGCGCCCCGGGGCGGCACGTACACCTTGCGGCAGGACGGGCAGCGTTCGCCGACGGTCCTGCGGTCGGCGAGGGCGTTGATGTAGGCGGTCTGGGCCCGGCCGGGCGAGTAGGTGTAGTCGAGCCGGGCGGGGGCGACGATGCCGCGCACCGCGTCCTCGAACTCACCGGTCGCGCCCGTGAGTTCGGCCGGCCCGCCGTCGTACGGCTCGAAGCAGGCGATGTCGGTGATGGCGCCGGTGCGCTCCTCGGCCCAGCGGATCCGCACGCGCATCCCAGTGTGGACGGCGTCGGGGCCGGCGGCGTCGAGGGCGTGCAGGAGTGCGGTGTCGGCGCCGTCGAGGCGGACGAGCACCCAGGCGAAGGGGGTGGTGAGGGGCTGGCCGCGGCGGGGGGCGTGGTTCCAGGCCCAGGTGGTGACCGTGCCGGTGGGGGCGACCTCCACGAGGTCGTGGATCTCCTCGGCGGTGACGGGGTCGTACTCGACGGGTGGCACGAGGACGCGGCCGTCGGCAGTGCGCACGCCGAGGGCGACGCGCTCGCGCAGGCCGGTGAGAAAGGCGCTCTGGACGGGCCCGACGGACCGCGTGAACGGAAACTCGACGACGAGCGGAGCTTTGAGGACTTCGGGCATCGAGGGCTGCCTCCTTGGGAAGCCGGGGTCAGCTGGAGCGCCCACCAGGGGCGCGGGGCGGGTGACGCATGCGGCTCCGCCGCGTGGGCGCGACCGGCCACGACCGCTCCGCAGCATGGCGAACGGCGCCACCGACCGCTCGCCCGGCGGAGCGTCACGCGCGTTTGTAGACGGGTGCCCGCTTCTCCGCGAAGGCGCGTGCGCCTTCCTTCGCGTCGGCCGTGTCGAACACCGGCCAGCCCCGGGCGAGTTCGGCGGCGAGTCCGTCCGTCTCGGTGAGGTCGGCGCTCTCGTACACCGACGCCTTGACCGCTTCGACCGCCAACGGGGCGCAGGAGTTGATCCGTTCGGCGATCTCCAGGGCCGTCTCCAGGGCCTTGCCGTCGGGGACGACGTGCCCGACCAGGCCGATGTCGGCGGCCTCCCGGGCGGTGTAGGGCCGGCCGGTCAGCAGCATCTCCAGGGCGTGGGTGCGCGGGATCTGGCGCTGCAGACGGACCGTGGAGCCGCCGATCGGGAACAGGCCGCGCCGTACCTCGAAGAGGCCGAAGGTGGCGGACTCGCCCGCGACCCGGATGTCGGTGCCCTGGAGCATCTCGGTGCCGCCCGCCACGCAGGTGCCCTCGACGGCGGCGATCACCGGTTTGCGGGGGCGGTGGTGCCGCAGCATCGCCTTCCAGTGCAGGTCGGGGTCGGCCTTGAGCCGGTCGCGGTACTGCTCCCCCTCCATGCCCTGACCGGCGAGGGCCTTGAGATCCATGCCGGAGCAGAACGCGCCGCCCGCACCGGTGAACACGATCGAGCGGACCGAGTCGTCCGCGTCGGCCTCCAGCCAGCCGTCGTACAGGCCGACGAGCATGGCGATCGAGAGCGCGTTCCTGGCTTTGGGCCTGTTGAGCGTGAGCACGAGCGTGGCGCCTTCGCGCCGCACGGTGAGGTGTTCGGTACCGCCCATCACAGATCTCCCCTCGGAAAGAACGAGAACAGGTTGCAGGAGGCGTGATGGCAGTTCAAGGGTTTTCTGACAGTCAGTCAGATTTCTTCGCGGGAACCCTTCCCACTTGCGGCGCCCTTTGCTCTGATGACCGGCGAACCGTCGGGAGAACCAGGCCCCGTGAGGTCAGGAGGAGCGGTGGAGTACAACCTTGCCGACCTGTTCGAGTCGGTCGTCGACGTGGCGGCCGACCGCGAGGCGCTCGTGTACGTCGACCATCCGGGCACGGGCGCGGAACGCCGGCTGACCTACGCGGAGCTGGACGCCGCCGCCAATCGCATCGGCCACCACCTCCTGGACAGCGGGCTGCGCCCCGGCGAGCATCTGGGTCTGCATCTGTACAACGGAGTCGAGTACCTGCAGACGGTGCTGGGCTGCCTGAAGGCCCGGATCGTGCCGGTCAACGTCAACTACCGCTATGTTGAAGAGGAGTTGGTCTACCTCTACCGGGACGCGGACCTGGTCGGACTCGTCTTCGACGCGGAGTTCACGGACCGGGTGGCGGCGGCGCTGCCGCAGGCGCCGGCGTTGCGGCACCTCGTCCGGGTGGGGCCGGCGGGCGACGGCATCACCTCCTTCGCCGAGGCCGAGGCGAGCGGTTCCGCCGAGCGCGGGTTCCCGGCCCGGTCGGGCGACGACCAGTTCATCATCTACACCGGGGGCACGACCGGCCTGCCCAAGGGGGTGATGTGGCGTCAGGAGGACCTGTTCTTCTCGGGGCTGGGCGGTGGCTCGCCGACCGGGGAACCGGTGAAGAAGCCGGAGGAGATCGCCGAGCGGGTCGCGGCCGGGGGCACGGGGATCACCTTCTTCCCCACTCCCCCGCTGATGCACGGCACTTCCACGCTCACCGCCTTCATCGGCTTCAACTTCGGTCAACGCGTCGTGATCCACCGCAAGTTCGTGCCCGAGGAAGTGCTCAGGACGATCGAGAAGGAGAAGGTCACCAGCATCTCCCTGGTGGGCGACGCGATGCTGCGGCCGTTGATCGACGCGCTCGAGGGTCCCCTGCGGGGCACGGACTGCTCGTCGGTGTTCAGCGTGTCCTCGTCCGGAGCGATCATGTCGGACACGGTCCGCCGCCAGTTCCGGGCGCTGATGCCGAACGCGATGCTGCTGAACAACTTCGGCTCCTCGGAGTCCGGCTTCAACGGCACGGCGACGGAGGACTCCGGGCCGGAGCGCGGCTTTCGCGTCCGGGTCAACTCCCGTACGCGGGTGGTCGATCCGGCCACGTACGAGCCGGTCGCGCCGGGCGAGGTCGGCCGGGTCGCCCAGCACGGCCATGTACCCCTCGGCTACTACAACGACCCGGTGAAAACGGCCGAGACCTTCTTCGAGAAGGACGGCGAGCGCTGGGTGCTGCTCGGCGACATGGCGACCGTCGACGAGGACGGCGTGGTGGTCGTCCTCGGGCGGGGCTCGCAGTGCATCAACACCGGGGGCGAGAAGGTGTACCCCGAGGAGGTCGAGCAGGCGCTGAAGTCCCATCCGGACGTCTACGACGCCCTGGTGGCCGGGGTGCCGAACGCGACGTGGGGCAACCATGTGGCGGCCGTGGTGCAGGTGCGGGCGGGCGCCACGCTGCCCTCTCTGGAGGACATCCAGCGTCACTGCCGCACCCGGCTCGCCGGTTACAAGATCCCGCGCCAGCTGGTGCTCGCCGAGTCCATCCGCCGCTCGCCCAGCGGCAAGGCGGACTACCGCTGGGCGCGGGAGGTGGCCACCGCCGAGAGCGGCTGACCCGCCTCGAGGAAGGCGACGGTACGGCGGACGAACCACTCCGGGTCGTCCAGCCACGGATGGTGGGCGGCCCCGGGCTGCACGGCGAGCTCCGCGTCGGGGAAGGCGTCGGCGACAAGCCGGGCGACCTCGGGCCGGGGCCCGCCGTCCAGCTCGCCGGCGAGTACGAGGACGGGGGCGGTCACGGCCGCGAGGGCGGTGCGCAGGGCCGGTGGATCGAAGGCGGCCGCGTCGAGGAAGAGTGGCTCCGCCTCGGCGTTGGTCTGTTCGTCGGCGGCGGCGTCGAGGGCGCGGGCGGTGTCGTCCCACCGGCCGAAGAAGAAGGCGCCGACGAGCTCCCAGTCGGGATCCCCCTCGCCCGCGAGCCAGGCCTCGAACGCCGGGAAGGCCGTCGCGAACCACGGTTCGTGCGCGCGCAGCCGGGCGGCCTCCAGCCGTTCCTCGGCCGTGGCCGGCCGGCCCAAAGCCCACGGGGTGGCGGTGATCAGCGCCAGCCGGGAGACGCGGTCCGGGTACCGCGCCGCGTACAACAGGGCCAGGCTGCCGCCCGCCGAGTGGGCGAGGACGTCGAGCCGTTCCCGTCCCAGATGGACGCGCAGGGCCTCGACGTCGTCGACCTGCCGGTCGCAGCGGTAGGTCGCCGGGTCCGCCGGGATCGCGGAGTCGCCGGTGCCGCGCAGGTCGAGGAGGATCAGCCGGCGGTGAGCGGTGAGACCGCCGAGGTCGCCGAGGTAGGCGGAGGCCCGCATGGGACCGCCGGGCAGGACGACGAGCGGCTCGCCCTCGCCCCGCACGTGGTAGGCGAGTTCGGTTCCGTCGGGCGCGGTGAAGGTCGGCATGTCCTGATCCTCAGCGCGGTCCGTGTCCGTCCGCAACGGAGTTCTCCCGGTCGAGAGGTCCGAACCGGTCCCGCAGCTCCCGCTTGAGGATCTTTCCGCTGGCGTTGCGTGGCAGTTCGTCCACGAAGAGCACGCGTTTGGGGGCCTTGAAGTGCGGGAGTTTCTCGCGAACGTGGGCGATGAGCTGGTCCTCGGTGACCTCGCCGCGGGTGACGACCACGGCCGTGACCGCCTCGATCCACTTCTCGTCGGGCAGGCCGATCACGGCGGCTTCCGCGACGGCGTCGTGGGTGTACAGCGCGTCCTCGACCTGGCGTGAGGCGACCAGTACGCCACCGGAGTTGATGACGTCCTTCACCCGGTCGACGATCGTGAAGTAGCCGTGGGCGTCGCGGACCGCGAGGTCGCCGGAGTGGAACCAGCCGTCGCGGAAGGCGTCGGCGGTCTCCTCGGGCTTGTCCCAGTAGCCCTCGCACAACTGCGGGGAACGGTAGACGATTTCACCGGGTGTGCCGTCGGGGACGTCCGCGCCGTCGTCGTCGACGACCCGGGCGTCCACGAACAAGACCGTGCGCCCGCAGGAGTCCATGCGGCCCTTGTGCTCGTCGGGGGCGAGGACGGTGGCGAGCGGGCCGATCTCGCTCTGGCCGAAGCAGTTGTAGAAACCCAGCTCGGGCAGGCGCTCGCGCAGCCGCTCCAGGACGGGCACCGGCATGATCGACGCGCCGTAGTACGCCTTGCGCAGCCCGCTCAGGTCACGGTCGGCGAAGTCGGGGCGGTTCGCCAGCGCGATCCACACGGTCGGCGGGGCGAAGAGGCTGTCGACGCGGTCCGCCTCGATGAGGTCGAAGAGGCGGTCGCCGTCGGGCGCGTCGAGCACGATGTTGGTGGCGCCGACCGCGAGGTACGGCAGCAGGAAGACGTGCATCTGCGCCGAGTGGTAGAGCGGAAGGGAGTGCGCGGGGCGGTCGCCGGCGCTCAGGTCGAGGGCGGCGATCGCGCTCAGGTACTCGTGCACCAGTGCGCGGTGGGTCATCATCGCGCCCTTGGGCAGGGCCGTCGTGCCCGAGGTGTAGAGCAGCTGCACCAGGTCCTCGGCGCGCGGCTCGGGGCCGTCGTACGCGGGGGTCGCGGGCAGTCGGGCGAGGAGCGAGTCATCGGCGTCGCGCAACGCCAACCGCCGTACTCCGCCGGGGAGTCGCCCGGCCAGGTCGGGGTCGGTGAGGACCAGTGCGCTGCCCGACTGGCCGACGATGTACGTCAGGTCGTCGCCGGTGAGGTTCTGGTTGACGGGGACGTGGACCAGGCCGGCGCGGGCGCAGGCCAGGAACGCGATGAGGTAGGCGTCGGAGTTGTGGCCGTAGGCGCCGACCCGGTCGCCGGGGGCGAGCCCCTCGCCGAGCAGGACGCTCGCCGCCCGCGAGACGGCCTCGTCGAGCTCCTCGTAGGTCCAGGTGCGGTCGCGGTACTCGACCGCCACGCGTGCCGGGGTGCGGCGGGCGCTGCGCCGCAGCACCCCGTCGACCGTACTGCCATGTCCGGGCCTCATGCCTCATGATCCTCGGGGGGCGGCCGGGGCAGGTCAAGTCGCCGAGCGCTCCGAGGGGTCACGCCACCGCGCCCGCCACTCCGGTGCGGCCGTCGGGCACCCCGACGACGCTGACGATCGTCTGCTCGCGGACGTCCTCGCCGAGGACGGCCGCCACCGCGTCGGCCGTGGCGCCGATCAGGCGGGCCGGGGCGTCCGGCACCTGGGGCAGGTGGTAGGCGGCTTCGCGCATGCTGAGGGTGAGGTGCGGGGCGGCCTTGTCGGTGGGCAGGCCGCCGATGCCCCGCCGGCGGCTGGGGATGCCGATGAGGTCGACGCCGACCAGGCCGCGCAGCCGGTCCCCGTAGACGGAGCCGACGGCGTCGGCCAGGGCGCCGATCAGCTTCGCCTCGACGGTCCCGTCGAGGGCGTCCTCGCTGATGTGAACGGTGTAGTGCGGCATGCGGATCTCCGTTTCGCGCGGTGCGTACCATGACGGTTCAACTAGCGGAACAAAGTAGCTTTGACATCAAAGGTAATGCGAGGAGTGCCGGATGTCCATGTCCAGCGCCACGGGTGACGACGCCACCGGCGCCGACGCCGACGACACCGGCGTCGACGCGACCGTTCGCGAGCTGCTGCTGCTCATGCCGCGACTCGTGGGCAGGGCGAAGCGGATCCCCGTGCCCGAGGCGCTGCGGGCCTTCTCACTGGCCCCGCGCCACCTCTCCCTGCTGGCCTACCTGCTCCTCGACGGACCGATGACGGTCAACGAACTGGCCGCACGTCTGGAGGTCGCCCCGACCACGGTGAGCCTGTTGATCGGCGACCTCAACCGGAAGGGCGTCCTGGAGCGCCGCGAGGACGAACGGGACCGCCGCCGCCGGATCGTCGCCATCGCGGACACCCATGAACCCGCGATCTCCGCGTGGCTCGCCCCGGGCGCGGCGGCCTGGCGCCGGGCGCTGGCCCCGCTGACGCCCGGTCAGCGGCGGTTGTTCGTGGACACCTTGCTCGCCTACGAGGCAGAGGTCGAAGCGGAACGGGGGTGAGCCGCCGGGAATGTCCCCCGGCGAAATGCCTCTTGTGCTTCTGCGCACTCCCGTGCGCCCCCCTACAGAAGGGATTCACGGTAAACGGCACCCGTTCGGATTGGGCAGAACATGTCTCAGGCGCCAAGTCAGTGCAACGTCCATTGATTTTCGAGTGCCGTATGAGGCAGGGGGTATTCAATGAGCAACACTGTGCCTGAACGGGAATGCGCATGGAGGGTGGGTACTGCGCCAGGCATATTCCCATTCCTCGGCCACGGTATCGCCTTGTACCGTCGCCCGTTGGCTTTTCTGAATTCTTTGCCCGCGCATGGAGATCTGGTCGAGATACGACTGGGCCCCCAGCGCGCCTGGATGGTGTGCCACCCGGAGCTGGTCCACCGGATGCTCGGCGACTCGCGCACCTTCGACAAGGGGGGCCCGCTCTTCGACCGGCTCCGCCTGCTGATGGGCAACGGCCTCGTCACGAGCCGCCACGAGGAACACCGGTGCCAGCGCAGGCTGCTGCAACCCGCCTTCATCCCGTCCCGTCTCCCCGATCAGACGGAGCTGATGGCCGAGGAGGCCGAGGCGGTGTGCCGCGACTGGCGTGCCGGGCAGGAGGTCGACGTCAGCGCGGCCATGATGGCCCTGTCGACCCGGATCATCAGCCGTGTCCTGTTCTCCGACTCGCTCGACGCCGCGACGGCCGCCGAGGTGCGGCACTGTCTGGCGGCCATCGTCCGCGGGCTGTTCGTCCGCACCGCCGTACCGATCGACGCCCTGTTCCGCGTTCCCTCGCCCGCGAACCGTCGTTATCGGCGGGCCGTCGATCGCGTGCACGCGATCATCGACGCCGCCATCGCCGAGCGCCGTCGGGGAGCCCCCCGCGACGACCTGCTGGGGACCCTGCTGGAGGCCACCCGCGCCACCGGCCCGGACACGGCGATCACCGAGCGGGAAGTCCACGATCACCTCGTCTCGCTCCTGCTCACCGGCTCCGAGAGCACCGCCCTGTGTCTGGCCTCCGCGTTCAGCCTCCTGGCACAGCATCCGCAGGCGGAGCGCCGTCTGCACGCCGACATCGACGCCGTGCTCGCCGGACGGCAGCGGCCGGGGCCCGACGACCTGCCGCACCTCGTGCACGCCCGATGCGTCGTCACCGAGACGTTGCGTCACTCGCCGCCCGGCTGGCTCTTCACACGCATCACCACCAAGGAGACCGAACTCGCCGGCCTGCGCCTCCCCCAGGGAGCCACCGTTGTGTACAGCCCCTACCTGCTGCACCACGATCCCGCGTGGTTCCCCGATCCCGACCGGTTCCTCCCCGAGCGCTGGTCGCCGGGGCGGCCCGGCACCGCGGCGCACGGTGCGATGCTCCCGTTCGCCACGGGCAGCCGCAAATGCATCGCGGACGCCTTCGCCATGACGGAGACCACGGTGGCCCTTGCCACCGTCGCCGCCCGCTGGCGCCTGACCCATCTGCCCGGCCGCGTCGCACCACCGCGCCCCGGGGCGACGCTGGGGCCGAGGTCCCTGGTGATGATCTGCGAACCGCGCGCACGTGTGCCGATCGGCACGTCGCCTCACCCGGGTTCCTGCATCCGCGGGGAAACCGCTGCACACCCCGTACAGGATTCCCGAAGGGCCGGTGACAGCGGTGTCGACCACGCATGAGGAAGCCACGCTCGCCCCCCAAGAGGAAATGCGGGCCGCCAGTCTGAAAGAGCTGATCGACACCCACCTCTACATGCCGTACCCGTTCCTGCGGAATCGCCACGAATCCGAGGCGGTCGCCGGCGTCGACGCATGGCTGCACAAGTGGGGTCTGACCGACGAACCGGGGGTGGCGGCGATGATCGGCTACACCCGGCCCGCCGAACTCGCCTCCTACAACAGCCCGACCGTGGACGCCGACATCCTCCAGATCGTGGCCGATCAGATCGCCTATCAATTCGTCTTCGACGACCGGGCGGAGGAAATCGGGCGGCAGTCCCCGGCGCTGCTGCTGCCCATGCTGTGCGAGAGCATCGGAATCCTGCGCGACGACGAACCGCCCCGCACCCCGCTGGGGGCGGCCCTGGCCGATCTCCACCGGCGGGTCCGCGAGCGGTGCACCCCCGCCCAGGCCGAGCGGTGGGCCTGGAAGAGCCGCGAGTACGTGCACGGCCTGTTGTACGAGGCGGTGGCGCAGGCGCACCCGTTCCCGGTGGGCATGGGACTGTGCAACTCGATCCGTTCGCTGACCGCGGGGGTCGAGCCCTTCTACCCGCTGTACGAGGCCGCGCAGGGTGGTGAACTGGCCCCCGAGGAGCTTGATCACCCCGTGCTGCGGCGTCTGCGGCGTCTGTCGGTCGACGCGGCGGTGTGGACGGCCGACCTCTTCTCGGCCGTGAAGGAGCAGCAGACGGGCGAGATGATCAATCTGGCACTCGCCCATCAGCGCACCCACCAGTGCTCTTTGCCGGCGGCCGTCATGCTGGCCATCCGGCAGATCAACGGCACGGTCAGGGAGTTCGAGAGGCTCTGCGAGGAGATCCACCCGGAGCTGAGCCCCGCCGGGGTCTGCTACGTGAACGGCATGATCGGCTGGATCCGCGGGTGCTACCACTGGTCCCGCACGGTGCCGCGCTACGCGGACACCGCGGTCGCGCCCGCACACCCGTGTGTGGGCCATTCGGAATTCCGTACCCAGCAGGAAGGACTGCCTAACCGACCCGGCGACTGATTCACCCTTCTCAGCCATCCTCGCCGCCAATCGCCGTCACCGGGTGTGCATCAGCGGCGTACCCTCAGCGCTGTCCTCCGAGGAACAACGACAGGAAGCGGTAGGGCACATGGCGTATGGATCGCGGCAGCCGATCACCGAACCCCGCCCGTTGGTCGAGCGCCACCGAGAACTCCAGGCGCTCGACTCCGCGTTGTCGGGCCTCGGCCGCGCCGTCGAAGAGGTGCCGCGGGCGCAGCCCGGCGGACTGCTCGCCTTCACCGGTGCGGCCGGGCTGGGAAAGACCGCGCTCATCGCGGAAGCACGCACACGGGCCGCGGCGCACGGATTCACGGTGTTCTCCGGGCGGGGCGGCGAGACCGAACAGGAGCTGGCGTTCCGCGTGGTGCGCCAGCTCGCCCAGCCCGCGCTGGCCGCGATGGACGACACACAACGCCGTGCCTTCCTGGGGAGCTGGTACGACATCGTTGCCGCCGCGCTCGGTCTGGAGGCGACGGACACCGCCCATGCACCGGACCCGACCGGAGTGCGTGACGGTCTCGACTGGGTCATGACCCGGCTCACGGTGTCGAAGGCTCCCGTGGTGCTGCTCCTGGACGACCTGCACTGGGCCGATGTCGAGTCCCTCAACTGGCTCGCGTCGTTCGCGCCACGGGCCGCGGACCTGCCGCTGCTGATCATCGTCGCCTACCGGCCGCACGAACTGCCGCCCGAGGCGGCCGCCTTCCGCGCTCTCATGGCACACCACGGGAACCGCCCGTGCGACCTGAAGCCGCTGACCGCCGCCGGCGTGGCCCGCATCGTCAGGAGCGAAGTGGGGGAAGGCGCCGAGGACGACTTCTGCGACGAGTGCTGGACGGTGACCGGCGGGAGCCCGTTCGAGGCCGTCGAACTCGCCATCGGACTCGGCGAACGCAATCTGAAGGGCACCCAGGACGACCTGCCGGCGATGCGGGACGTCGCCTCGGCGGTCAAGGGCCCGGGACTGATCGCACGTCTGCACAAGCTCGGCACGACCACCGTCCGCTTCGCGCATGCCGCAGCCGTGCTGGGTGCGCCGTTCTCACCGGAGCTCGCCGCCACCATCGCGGTGATCGGCAGCGAGGCCGCCGCCGAGGCGATCGAGAGCCTGCGTGCCGCCCGGATCGTGGCCGAGGGCCACGGACCCGGTGGGGGCCTCGACTTCGTTCACCCACTGATCGCGACGACGATCTACCGGTCCATCCAGCCGGCCTACCGGGTCGGCCTGCACAACGCCGCCGCGCTGGCCGTCCGTGCGGCGGGCTTCGGTCCCGCCGAGGCTGCGCGACACCTGCTGGAGGTTCCGTGCGAGGGCAGGACGGAGGTGGTCGAATGCCTCCGCGAGGCCGCCCGTGAGTGCCTGCGGGCCGGCTCCCCGGAAGCCGCCCGGCGCGCGCTGGCCCGGGCGCTGCAGGAGCCCCCGCTCCCGGAGGACCGTGCCGCGCTCCTCCACGAGCTGGCGGGCTCGACGTTTCTGATCGAACCCACGGCCACGGTCGCCCATCTCAAGGAGGCGCGGGCGGAACGCGGGGTCGATCCCGGCCTGCGCGCCTCCATCGTCTACCGGCTGACGCAGGCGCTGGCCCACACCGACCAGTTGGCCGAGGCCGCGGCCGTCGCCGACGACGAGGCACGCCAGACCACCAATCCGCGCGTCCGACTGCGCATGCAGGCCGATCACTTCGTCTGGAGCGCGTTCCGCACGGACGAGCCCGACGCGCCCACCCGCTCACGCCGGCTGGCGCGGCTGGCCGAGCGGCTGCCCGGACGAAACCTGGAGGAGCGGTACATCCTGGGGCTGCGGGCGTGGGACGGGATGCTGCGCGGCGAGCCCCGGCAGACCGTCCTGGCCAGCGCCGAGGAAGCCCTGCGGGGCGGGCTGAGCTGGACCGACGAGAACCGGGGCTTCGAGGTGCCCGTCTCGGTCGCCCTCGTGTTCATGTACTGCGACCAGCCACGACGGGCCGAGGAGCTGTTCGCCAGGGGCATGGCCGAGTGCGAGACCAAAGGCTGGCGCGGCTCCCACCTGGCCGTCGGACAGACCCTCTACGGCTACATCCGCTACCGTCGCGGCTGGCTGGCCGATGCGGAGGAGCTGGCTCGGGAGGGGCTGCGGACCGCCGACAAGGTGGAAGGGGCGGTGCCCGCCCAGTGGTTCGCCATCGGCATCCTCATCCAGACGCTGCTGGCCCGTGGCCGCACCGCCGACGCGCGGGAAGTCGCGGACACCTACCACTACGGCGAGGCGGTCCCGAACGCCGTCATCTACCCCGATCCCCGCACCGTGTACGCCGAACTGCTCATGGCGGAGGGGCGCAACACCGAGGCGGAGCACCTGTTGTCCGCCGTCGGGGAGTGGCTGGAGGGGCGGGCCTGGCGCAATCCCGCCTGGTGTCGCTGGCAGCTGAACCTGGCGCACGCCGTCGCCTCCACCGACCCCGATCGGGCGCTCCTGCTCGCCCGGGACGCCGTCAAGCGGGCCCGGGACTTCGGTGCGGCTTCCGTGATCGGGCAGGCGCTGCACGTGGAGGCGGAGGTGACCGCCGGGCCGGCGGCGCAGGAGCTGCATGCTCAGGCCGTGGAACACCTGGAACAGTCGCCCGCCTCGTACGAGCTGGCCCGTGCGCTGGTCGGTCATGGCGCCGCCCTGTCCCGCCACGGCCGGCTGCAGGAGGCCGCGAACCGGCTCTACCAGGGCCTGGAGGGCGCCGTCCACTGCGGTGCCGAGACCCTGGCCGCCCGCGCCAGGGAGGAGCTCTCCGCAGCCGGACTGCGACCGCTCCCCCTGCGTTACGGGCAGACGGACACGCTCACCGCCCACGAACGCCGGACCGCCGAACTGACCGTCCAGGGGCACCCGGTGGCCGTGGTCGCGAAGGAACTGCGCCTCACCGAACAGGGTGTGCGGCAGCTGCTCTCCTCCGTCTACCGGAAGATCGGCACCGATGCCACCGACCTTCCCGGAGCCCTGGACGCCTTTCCGCGGGTGCGCCTCTGACCGGCCTCACACGGGCCGCTCCCGCCCCTCCCAGTACGGCTCCCGCAGCCGCCGCTTGTACAGCTTGCCGTTGGGATCGCGGGGCATCTCGGCGATGAAGTCGACGGACTTGGGGCGCTTGTAACCGGCGAGGCGCTCGGCACAGTGGTCGAGGAGCAGGGTGGCGAGGTCGGCGCCCGGCTCGTGCCCGGGGGCCGGTTCGACGACCGCCTTGACCTCCTCGCCCCAGTCGTCGTGCGGGATCCCGAACGCGGCCGCGTCGGCGACGGCGGGGTGGGCGAGCAGCGCGGACTCGATCTCGGCGGGGTAGATGTTGACGCCGCCCGAGATGATCAGGTCGATCTTGCGGTCCCGGAGGAACAGGTAGCCGTCCTCGTCGAGCACGCCGAGGTCGCCGACGGTGAAGAAGTCGCCGATGCGGTTCTTGCGCGTCTTGTCCTCGTCCTTGTGGTAGGCGAAGCCGCCGGTCGTCATCTTCATGTACACGGTGCCGAGTTCGCCCGCCGGGAGGCGGTTGCCGTCGTCGTCGAAGATCGCCAACTCGCTGATGGGCCAGGGCTTTCCGACCGTGCCGGGCTTCTTCAGCCAGTCCTCGGCCGTCGCGAAGGCGCCGCCGCCCTCGCTGGCCGCGTAGTACTCCTCCACACACGTGCCCCACCAGTCGATCATCGCCCGCTTCACATGGTCCGGGCAGGGCGCGGCGCCGTGGATCGCGTGCCGCATGGACGAGACGTCGTAGCGGGCGCGTACGTCCTGCGGGAGGGCCAGCAGGCGGTGGAACTGGGTCGGGACCATGTGGGTGTGGGTGCAGCGCCGGGTGTCGATGAGGCGGAGCATCTCCTCGGGCGTCCACTTGTCCATCAGGACCAGTGGATGGCCGATGTGCAGGGACGCGCCCGCGAACTGGAGCACCGCCGTGTGGTAGAGCGGCGAGCAGACGAGGTGGACGTTGTCGTCGAACGGCCGGACGCCGAAGATGCCGAGGAAGCCTCCGAGGTACGCCTCCTCGGGCAGCTTGCCGGGCAGCGGGCGCCGGATGCCGCGTGGGCGACCCGTCGTGCCCGAGGTGTAGTTCATGACCCAGCCGAGGGTGCGGCCTGCGGGCGCCGACTCCGGTTGCCCGTCGAGGAGTTCGGCGTAGGGCCGGAAGCCCTCGACCTTCCCTACGGCGTACCGGTGGGTGGCCGGCAGTCCGGCCTCGTCGGCGGCGCGGGACGCCTGGTCCCCGTAGCGCTCGTGGGCGAGCAGCACCTTGGCGCCGGAGTCGGAGACGATCCAGGCGATCTCGGGGCCGACGAGGTGGTGGTTGACGGGGACGAGGTAGAAGCCGGCCTGGGTGGCGGCGAGGTAGGCGGTGAAGAACTCGGCCGAGTTGGGCAGGACGACGGCGAAGGCGTCGCCGCGTTCCATCCCCGCGGCGCGCAGACCGTGCACGAGCCTGTTGGCGTCGGCGTGCAGGCGTCCGGCGGTCCACTCCTGGCCGTCGGGCGCGATCAGGACGGTGCGATCGGGGTCGGCGATGGCCTGGGCCCAGAAGCCCGCGGGGGGTGTGCCGGTCACTGGCCGCTCCTTCCGGCGATGCGGTTGACGTGGTCCACGGCCTGTTCGAAGCCGCGGGTGAGGTCGTCGAAGACGGCCTGGACGCTGCGGACGTCGTTCATCCGGCCGACGATCTGGCCGACGGGCGTGCCGAGCAGCGGGTCGACCTCGTACTTCTGGATGCGGGAGACCGCATCGGCGACGAGGAGGCCTTGGAGGGGCATGGGCAGGGTGCCGGGTCCGTGCGGGTCGTCCCAGGCGTCGGTCCATTCGGTACGCAGCTGGCGTGCGGGTTTGCCGGTGAGGGCACGGGAGCGGACCGTGTCGCCGGAGCCGGCCGCGAGGAGCTTGCGGGTGAGGGCGGGCGAGTGCAGGTCGGCCTCGGCGGTCGTCAGCCACAGCGAACCGAGCCACACGCCCTGGGCGCCGAGGGCGAGGGCGGCGGCGATCTGCCGTCCGCTGCCGATGCCGCCGGCGGCGAGGACGGGCAGCGGCGCGACCGCGTCGACGGCCTCCGGGGTGAGCACCATCGAGGCGATCTCACCCGTGTGCCCGCCGGCCTCGTACCCCTGCGCCACGACGATGTCGATGCCCGCCGCCTTGTGCTTGAGCGCGTGCCGGGCGCTCCCGGCGAGCGCGGCGACGAGGACGCCCCGCTCGTGGGCGCGGGCGACGACGTCGGGGGGCGGGGAGCCGAGGGCGTTGGCCAGCAGCCGGATCGGGTAGTCGAAGGCGACGTCGAGCTGGCTGCGGGCGACCTGCTCCATCCATCCGGTGATCCGCCACCCGGACGCCTCGCCCTCGGCCAGTTCGGGCACCCCGTACTTGGCGAGGGTGTCCCGCACGAACTGACGGTGACTGTCGGGGATCATCGCTTCGACATCGGCCTCGGTGACGCCTTCGACCTTCTTCGCGGGCATGACGACGTCGAGGCCGTACGGCCTGCCGTCGATGTGCGCCTCGATCCAGTCGAGGTCGCGTTTGAGGTCGTCGGGGGCGGTGTAGCGGACCGCGCCGAGCACGCCGAAGCCGCCCGCGCGGCTGATGGCCGCGGCGACGGCGGGGAACGGCGTGAAGCCGAAGACGGCGTGCTCGACTCCCAGTTGCTTGCTCAGCTCCGTCTGCATGGGCGCAGGATGCCGCAGACCTCCGGACGACGGAAGGCTTTTTCTGATACACCGTCAGATTCTTGTGTCCGAGGATGCCTCCAGGACGGCCATCGCCGCGTTGTGGCCCGGCACCCCGCTCACCCCTCCCCCGCGCACCGCGCCGGCCCCGCACAGCAGGACGTTCGCGTGCCGGGTCTCCACACCCCAGCGGCCGGTGCCCTCCTGGGCGTACGGCCAGGCGAGGTCGCGGTGGAAGATGTTGCCGCCGGGCAGTCCGAGGTCGCGCTCCAGGTCCAGCGGGGTCCGCGCCTCGATGCAGGGGCGGCCGTCGGCGTCGGTGGCGAGGCAGTCGGCGAGGGGTTCGGCGAGGTGGGCGTCGAGCTGGGCGAGGGTGGCCTCGAGGAGTTCCTCGCGGACGGCGTCGTTGTCGCGTGCGAAGAGCCGGGCGGGTGTGTGCAGGCCGAAGAGGGTCAGCGTCTGGTACCCCTGCTCCACGAGGTCCGGCCCGAGGATGCTCGGGTCGGTCAGGGAGTGGCAGTAGATCTCGGAGGGCGGGGCGGCGGGCAGTTCGCCGGCGGCGGCCTGGGCGTGGGCGGTGGCGAGCTGCTCGTATCCCTCGGCGATGTGGAAGGTGCCGGCGAACGCCTCACGCGGGTCGACGGCGCTGTCGCGCAGCCTGGGCAGCCGCTTGAGCAGCATGTTCACCTTGAGCTGGGCGCCCTCGGCGGGGGCGGGCGGCTCGTCCGCGGTGAGGGCCGCGAGCGCTTGCGGGGAGGCGTTCACCAGGACGTGCCGGGCGGCGGCGACGCCCTCGCCGTCGGCAGTGCGGTAGGTGACCTCCGCTGTACGGCCGTCCGTGGCGATGCGGACGGCCTCGTGGCCGGTGGCGAGGACGGCGCCCGCGTCCCGGGCGACGTCGGCGAGGGCGTCGGTCAGGGCGCCCATGCCGCCGACGGGGACGTCCCAGGCGCCCGTGCCGCCGCCGATCACGTGGTAGAGGAAGCAACGGTTCTGCTTGAGCGAGGGGTCGTGGGCGTGAGCGAAGGTGCCGATGAGGGCGTCGGTGAGGACGACGCCCCGGACCAGGTCGTCCGCGAAGCGCTCCTCGACGGTGACGCCGAGGGGCTCCTCGAAGAGGATCCGCCAGGCCTCCTCGTCGTCGACGAGCCGGCGCAGTTCGTCCCGGGTGGGCAGCGGTTCGGTGAGCGTGGGGAACACCCGCCGGGCGACGCGCCCGGTCATGTCGTAGAAACGCTCCCAGGCCGCGTACTCGCGTTCGCCGCCCGTCAGCCGCGCGAACGCCTCGCGGGTGCGTTCCTCGCCGCCGCCCACGAGCAGTCCGGTCGGCCGCCCGCCGCGCTCCACGGGGGTGTACGACGAGATCGTGCGGCTCTGGACGCCGAAGCGCAGCCCCAGATCCCGCACGATCTTCTGCGGAAGCAGGCTGACCAGGTACGAGTAGCGCGAGAGGCGGGCGTCGACGCCGGTGAACGGGCGGGTGGAGACGGCGGCGCCCCCGGTGTGGTCCAGCCGCTCCAGCACCAGCACGGAACGGCCGGCCCGGGCCAGGTAGGCGGCGGCGACCAGGCCGTTGTGGCCGCCTCCGACGATGACGGCGTCGTAGGCGCGGTGTCCCTGGACCCCGTCGTGTCCTTTGTGTCCCTCGTGTGCAGGCATGGTTCTTCGTAACACGAGCCGATCAAGGTCGGCCAGAGCTGGTCGGGCGGGGAGCCGGTCGGGCGGAGCCGGTCAGGGCCGGCGGAGGCGGACCGCGAGGAAGGTCGGCGTCCGGTGGGTCTTGTCGTACCTGCGGGAGTCGACCGCCCGCCCCTCCTCCGTGGCCCGCGGCTCCACCAGCTCCTCCAGCACGTACCCGGCGCCGAGCAGTTCCCCGAGGAACGTCTGCAGGGTCATCCGCCGGTAGCTGAGGGCGTGCCCGGTGCCGAAGGGCAGGGCGACGCGGTCCTCGGTGAAGTAGGAGCCTCCGAAGTACTGCCAGTCGCCCGTGGGATGAGTGGTGGACACGAGCAGTGTGCCGCCCGGCCGCAGGACCCGGCGGACCTCGGCGAGCAGCTGCTCCCGGGCCTCGACGTGGTGGTGGACGAGCGCCGGCACCGCGAGGTCGAAGGACTCCTCGGGCAGGAAGGCGAGCGGCTCCTCCAGGTCATGCCGGTGCAGGGGCGCCCGGTCGCCGTCGCCGAGCCGTTCCCGCGCCGCGCGCAGCAGGCTCTCGCTGCCGTCCACGCCGACGACCGTGGACGCGCCCCGCTCCAGCAGCTCGGCGGCGTAGTGGCCCGCCCCGCAGCCGAGGTCCAGCACCCGCAGCCCGCTGACGTCACCGGCGAGCCGCAGCATGGCCGGACGGTCGGTGTAGCTGTTGTAGACGTTCTTCGTGACCTGGGCGGCGAACTCCTCGCCCATGGCTCCGTGGTACGCGGTCTCGGCTCCCATACGATCATGATGGCCTCCCGTACGGTGAGCCGCGAGGGACCGCTGGCCACGGAGCCGGCCCGGGGCAAGGTCGAGCCGGCGGAGCTACGCGCCGCCGGCCGCCCGGTGGCGGCGCAGGACCGCGACTCTTCGGTAGAGCTCGACCGCCTCCTGTCCGCGGCCGAGCTGTTCCAGGCAGTGGGCCTCGTCGCTGCGGCCGGCGAGGGTGTCGGGGTGGTCGGGGCCGAGGACGCGCTCGCGGGCCGCGGCCACCCGCCGGTATTCGGCCAGGGCGTCGGCCCAGCGGCCCAGCCAGCCGAGGCCGACGGCGACCTCGCGGCGGCTGACCAGGGTGTCGGGATGGTCGGCGCCCAGGACCCGCTCGCGGATCGCGGACACGTCCCGGGACTCGGCGAGGGCCTCCTCCCAGCGGCCCAGACGGCCGAGGTTGACGCCGAGACCGTGGCGGGCCCGCAGGGTCTCGGGGTGCGCGGGGCCGTGCACGCGGGTGCGGTCGTCGACGAGGTCGCGGTAGAGCTGGAGGGCCTCCGCGCTGCGGCCGAGTCGGCCCAGGCTGATGCCGGTCTCGTAGCGGGCGGCGAGGGTGTCCGGGTGGTCGGGGCCGAGCGCCTGCGCGCGGGCCGCGGCGACCTCGCGGTAGGTCTGCAGCGCTTCCGGCCAGCGGCCCAACTGGCCCAGCGCGTAGGCCACTTCGTAGCGCGTGACGAGGGTGTCGGGGTGGGTGGGACCCAGGACACGGGCGCGGGCGGCGGCCACCTCGCCCGCCATCCGGTACGACTCCTCCAGGCGGCCGAGCCTGCTGAGGTTGAAGGCGAGGTTGTGGCGGCAGCGCAGGGTGTCGGGATGGTCGGCGCCCGCCGTGCGCACCCGGGCGGCCAGGACGGACGTGTACACCTGGTGGGCGTCGAAGTGACGGCCCAACTGGCCGAGCACGAAGGCCATTTCCTGGCGGGTGGCGAGCGTGTCGGCGTGGTCGGCGCCCAGCACCCGGATGCGGGCGGCGGCCACGTGCTGGTACTCGCGCAGTGCGTCGTCGGCGCGGCCGGTGCGGCTGAGGGTGAAGGCGACCTCGTAGCGGCTGGCGAGGGTCTCGGGGTGGTCCGGGCCGAGGAGGTGCGCGCGTTCGGCGGCGACGGCGCGGTGTGCCTCCCCGGCTTCGGCCCAGCGGCCGAGGCGGCCCAGGCTGAGGCCGGCGTTGTGCCGGCCGGCGAGCGCGGTGAGCGCCTGCGGGGACGGGGTGTCCGGCGCGGGCGGAGCGGGGACCGCGCCGAGGACCGGGCGGGGGATCCACTCGCCGGTCAGGGCCGCCCCGGCGTCCGGGGGTGTGACCCGCAGTCCGGCGCCGGTGGCCTTGTGGCCGGTGGTCATGCCCTGGGTCCAGGACGGCAGCCGGGGCTCACGGCTCGGCTCCTCGGGCGGCCGCAGTTCGGGCTGCGGGGTGACCAGGGTCGGCACATAGGCCGGTGTGGTGCGGGCCGCGGCGATGCGCCGGACGATGTCGTGGGCGTCCTGGGGGCGTTGTTCGGGCCGTTTCGCCAGCAGGTCGAGGATGATCCGGTCGAGGTGGTCGGGCAGCTCGGGTCGGTGTTCGCGCGGCGGCCGGGGCGGGGTGTCGCGGTGACCGAGCAGGATCGCCCAGGGGTCCTCCAGGTCGAAGGGCGGGGCTCCGGTGGCGATCTCGTACAGCACACAGCCCAGCGAGTAGAGGTCGCTGCGCTGGTCGACCTCCTCGCCGCCGATCTGCTCCGGTGACATGTAGTGCGGCGTGCCCATGGCGATGCCGGTGCCGGTGAGACGGGAGGTGAAGCCGATGTCGTGGCCGAGGCGGGCGATGCCGAAGTCGCAGATCTTCACGGTGCCGTCGGTGAGCCGCACGATGTTCGCGGGTTTCAGGTCGCGGTGCACGATGCCCTGGCGGTGCGTGTAGGCGAGGGCGGCGGCGACCTGGTCGGCTATCTCCACGACGTCGGGGACGGGCAGCGGCCGTCGCTCGTTGTCGTCCAGCAGCCGGCACAGGTCGCTGCCGTCCAGGAGCTCCATGACGAGGAAGAGGACGCCGTCGCAGTCGCCGAAGTCGTGGACGACCGTCACCCCGCGGTGCTGAAGCCCGGCGGCGACGCGGCCCTCGCGCCGGAACCGCTCGCGCAGGACGCGCCCGAAGGCCGGGTCGTGGTGCGGGCCGATCGGTTTGAGGCACTTCACGGCCACGTGCCGGCCGAGGGACTCGTCGCGGGCCCGCCACACCTCGCCCATGCCTCCGCGCCCGATCAGTTCGACCAGCCGGTACCGGCCCTGGATCAGCCTGCTCTCCGCCATAGTGCGCCGCCGCCCCCGTTACGTTCCGGCCCTCCCCTGGCTCGTCCAGTATGGCGGCCTATGGCTGGACTTTGAACGGTGCCGGGCGGGCCTGTGGGCCGAGCCTGGCCATGGCCCGCAGGATGTGCTTGGGCGGGAGTTGCCACCGCAGACGTGCGGGGACGCAGCGCAGCAGGGTGCCCATGGCGCGCAACTCCCGGGTGACGGTGGCGGGTTGCGGGGCCGGCCGGCCGTACAGCTGGTGGGCGTACGGCGGCAGCGAGGCGTACGCCAGGTGCGCCACGCGCCGCCACAGCAGGGCGCGCGCCGGGACGAGCAGGGGGTGCGTCGGCGGTCGCAGCAGGAAGTCGTCCACCTCGCGTGCCTCCGGTCCGGCGGCGAGTTCGGGGCGCATCTTCTCGAAGTAGGCGTCCATCTCGGCCCGGTCGGCGGGCACGGCGTCGGGGTCGAGGCCCACCAGCCGGGCGCTGACGCGGTGTTCGGCGAGGTAGCGGTCGGCGGCGGCGTCGGTGAGGGGGTAGCCGGAGCGGCGCAGGACGTGCAGGTAGGAGTCGATCTCGGCGCAGTGCACCCACAGCAGAAGTCCGCCTTCGTCGACGGCGTAGCGTTCGCCGGTGTCCGGGTCGGTCGCGGACAGCGTGCGGTGGATCCTGCGGACGCGGGCGCCGGCCCGCTCGGCGGCCTCGGTGGTGCCGTAGGTCGTGGTGCCGACGAAGGCGGCGGTGCGCATCAGCCGGCCCCAGGCGTCGCGCCGGAAGTCGGAGTTCTGCATGACTGCGCGCACGGCACGCGGGTGCAGGGCCTGGAGGTAGAGCGCGCGGATCCCGGCGACCCACATCATGGGGTCGCCGTGCAGCTGCCAGGTCACCGAGCGGGGGCCGAACAGCCCCGGGTCACCTCTCTGGACGCCCGTCATACCCCCAGTGTGACCGGTCCTGCCCGCCCGAGGGCACCCCCGAGCCGGGAGACGAACCGTTTCCCCGCCCATGGGGTGCTGGTGCCGGGCGGGACGTCCTTGTTCCGTAAGGGGTCCAGGCGTTCCGCGCGCGGCCTCCGGCAGGTGGGATGGAGCCATGAAACAGCGCTTCCTCCCGCCGGTGTTCCGGGGCAGACTGCATGACGCCCGCACGGCGACCTCCCTCGGGCGCTGGCTGGGTCTCGCGTTCGCGGTGTGCTTCGTCACCGGCCTGGTCAGTCACGTCATGCAGCATCCGCCGGGCTGGCTGGCCGACGACCTGCCGAGCCGCCCCTCGTGGGGTTACCGGTTCACGCAGGGCCTTCATGTCGCGTCGGGCATCGCCGCCGTTCCGCTGCTGGCGGCGAAGCTGTGGACGGTGTACCCCCGCCTGTTCGAGTGGCCGGTGCTGCGCTCGGTGCGGCACGCGCTGGAGCGTCTGTCGGTCGCGGTGCTGGTGGCCGGCGCCGTCTTCGAACTGTTCACCGGGCTGCTGAACACCGCGCAGTGGTATCCCTGGCCGTTCTCGTTCGTGCCGGTGCACTACGCGGTCGGCTGGCTGGTCGTCGGCGCGCTGCTGCTGCACATCGCGGTCAAGGCTCCCGAGATCCGCGCGCACTGGAGCCGGCGGTCGCCGGGGACGCTGACGCTGCCCGCCGAGGACGCCGCCGACCGCCGGTCGCTGCTGGCCGCGGTGGGCGCGGCGGTCGGAGCGGTCACCCTGACCACGGTGGGCCAGTCCTTCACCCCGCTGAAGGGCCTCGATCTGCTCGCGCCCCGCCACCCCGACCACGGCCCGCAGGGGCTCCCGGTCAACCGCACCGCCATGGCGGCCGGGGTCGCCCATCTCACCGCCGAGAGCTACCGCCTGGTGGTGTCCGGGCCTCGGCCGTACACCCTCACCCTGGACGAACTGCGCGCCCTGCCCCAGCGGGAGGTCGAGCTGCCCATCGCCTGTGTGGAGGGCTGGAGCAGGTCGGCGCGCTGGACCGGTGTGCGCGTGGCGGATCTGCTGGAGCGGGCCGGCGCCCCGCGGGACGCACGGGTGCGGGTGGTGTCCCTGCAACTGCGGGGCGGTTACCGGGTCTCGGAAATGGGTCACGAGCACGCCCGTGACCCGCTCACCCTGCTCGCCCTGCGTCTCAACGGCGAGGAGCTGACACCCGACCACGGCTACCCGGCGCGCCTGATCGCCCCGAACCGGCCCGGCGTGCTGCAGACCAAGTGGGTCGGCCGGCTGGAGGTGCCGGCATGAGGGTGAAGGCGTTGCGGGCGCTGATCGGCGCGGGCGGTCTCGTACTCATGGGGGTGGGCGGGTCGCTGCTGCTGGACGTGCGGGACCTGGCGGATGTGCTGATCTGGCTGGGCGGGGCCGTGGTCCTGCACGACGCGTTGATCGCCCCGCTGGTCCTGCTCGTCGGGCTGGTCGTGGTCCGCGGTGGTGTGCGGGGGCCGGTCCGTGGGGGGCTGCTGGTCGCGGGCGCCCTGACGGCGGTGGCCCTGCCGGTGCTGCTGCGGCCGGGGCCCCGGGCCAACTCCTCGGTGCTGCCGCTGGACTACTCGCGCAACTGGCTGCTGCTGCTCGCGGCCGTGGCGACGGTGACGGCGCTGGTCCTCGCCGTGCGGGCGCTCGGCCGCGGGCGGCGCAGGCCGCCCTCCTGACCTGAGGCGCCGGCCCGCTGACCGGGGCCGCTTACGGATGTCTTACGCCCCCGCGGCGGGGGCCCGTGGGCGCCGGGGCCTTCGTAGGGTCGCCGGATGCGAACCCTTCGTACGACGGCTCTGGTGACCGCGCCTCCGATGCTGCTCGCGGTGGCCGGTCTCGTCCACCCGCGTCGGCTGACGGCCATGACGGCCGGTCACTGGGCCGACCTGCACATCGCCCTGCTGCCGGTCTTTCCTCTCCTCGTCCTCGGTCTGCTGGTGCCGCTGTGGGGCAGACCGCGCCGCGACGCCGAAGGCGCGCTGACCGTGCTCGCCTGGGCCGGGTGCCTCTGCTACGCCGCCTACTACCTGGGGCTCGACGCCGTGGCCGGGATATCCGCCGGCACGGTGGCGGCCCACGGCACGCACGGAGTGGTCGGGCGGCTCTTCGCGGCCGGCGACGAACTGGGCCGCTTCGGGGTGTACGGGCTCGCCGTGGCCTCGCTCGCGACGTGCGCGGTGCTCGGGCGGCGGCACGGCGTGCGGGTGCTGCCGGGGGCCGTGGTCCTCCTGGGCGCGTGCTGGTCGTTCCTGGACAGCCACATCTTCTGGCCCCGGGGGGTGTTCACCATGCTCGGCTTCGCCGTGGCCTTCGCTCTGCTCACCGTGGCCACGTCACGGCCCGGGACGGAAAGGCTTACGAACCCCTGACGTCCCGCCGTGGCGCGGCCCACGGGCGCGTGTACGGCCGTACGGTCGGGGCATGTTGATCCTGGTCACCGGAGGTGCGGGCTTCATCGGCTCGCACGTCGTCACCGCCCTCACCGCCGCCGGGCACGCCGTCCGCGTCCTCGACGCCCTGCTGCCCGCCGCGCACCGCGCGGCCCCCCCGATCCCCGAAGCCGTCGACTGGCGTCATGCGGACGTCCGCGACGGGGCGGCGGTGGCCGACGCCCTCCACGGCGTCGACGCGGTCTGCCACCAGGCCGCGATGGTCGGCCTCGGCAAGGCCTTCGCCGACGCCCCCGACTACGTCGGCTGCAACGACCTCGGCAGCGCCGTGCTGCTGGCCGGCATGGCGCGGGCCGGGGTGCGCCGACTCGTGCTGGCGAGTTCGATGGTCGTCTACGGCGAGGGCCGTTACGAGTGCTCGCGGCACGCAGTGGTACGACCGGGCCCGCGCGAAGTGGCCGATCTGGAGGCGGGGCGCTTCGAGCCCCCGTGCCCGGCGTGCGGGGAGCCGCTGGCCGCCGGCCTGGTGGCCGAGGACGCGCCCGCCGATCCGCGCAATGTGTACGCGGCCACCAAAATCGCCCAGGAACACCTCGCCGCCGCATGGGCGCGGGCGACGGGCGGCCGGGTGGCGGCACTGCGCTACCACAACGTGTACGGGCCCGGGATGCCGCGCGACACCCCGTACGCGGGTGTCGCCTCGCTGTTCCGCTCCGCGCTCGCCCGCGGCGAGGCGCCGCGCGTCTTCGAGGACGGCGGCCAGCAGCGGGACTTCGTCCATGTACGGGACGTCGCCATGGCCAACCGCGCGGCACTGGACGGGGTCGACGACCTGCCGGAGGGCACCGCACGCGCGTACAACGTCGGCAGCGGCGAGCCCCACACCGTGGGCGAGATGGCCGCCGCGCTGGCCGCGGAGCACGGCGGTCCGCTGCCCGTCGTCACGGGCGAGTACCGGCTCGGCGACGTCCGGCACATCACCGCCTCCTCGCGTCGGCTGCGTGAGGAACTGGGCTGGAAGCCCGAGGTGTCCTTCGCGCAGGGCATGGCGGAGTTCGCGACCGCGGCGCTGCGCACCGGGTGACGTCCGCCCGCTCAGGCGACCAGAGGCAGACGGACCTCGAAGCGGCAGCCGCCGGGCACGTTGCGTACGGCAGCGTGCCCGCGGTGGGCCTCGACGATGCCGCGCACGATGGCCAGGCCCAGACCGGCCCCGGCCGGCGGGGTACGGGCGTCGGTGCCGCGCCAGCCGGTCTCGAAGACGCGTGGCAGGTCCTCCGGGGCGATGCCGCCGCAGCCGTCGGTCACGGCCAGCACGACGCTGTCGGCCTCCCGGCGGGCGGAGACCGCGACGGTGCCGTCGGCCGGTGTCCGGCGGATGGCGTTGACGAGCAGGTTGGCCAGGACGCGGGACATCTCCCGGCCGTCGACCTCGACCGGCACGGGCTCCACACCGTGCCCGACCAGCTGTACCCCGTGCTCCCTGGCCAGTGCGTCGACGCCCGCGATGGCGTCGCCGACGAGGTCGTAGACCGACATCCGGGTCGGCGTCAGCGCGAGGACACCGGCCTGGATGCGGGAGAGTTCGAACAGGTCGCCGACCATGCCGCTGAGCCGTCCCACCTCGGACCGTATGCGCGCGTGGTAGACGCCGGGGTCGTGCACCATGCCGTCCTCCAGTGCCTCGGCCATCGCCTGCAGTCCGGCCAGCGGGGTGCGCAGATCGTGGGAGATCCAGGCGACCAGTTCGCGGCGGGACTCCTCAAGGGCCCTCTCCCGTTCCCGGGAGGCGGCCAACTTGGCGCTGGTGGCCGCGAGTTCACGGCTGAGCTCGGCGAGTTCGGCGGTGGGCGCGAGGACCGGCGGAGTGAAACTGCCGTCGTCGCCGAGGGCGCGGGTGGCCTCGGCGAGGGCCCGGCTGCCCCTGACGACGCCCCGGCCCAGGACGAGCGCCACCACCAGCGAGACCACCGCCGCCATGGCGCACACCATGGTCACGACCCACAGGTCGTGGTCGGACAGGAACATCGCCCTGGCCACCAGCATGGTTCCGGCGAGCATCGCCGCGACGGTGACGGCGGCGACCACCGCCAGCGACAGCGCGACCGACCGGTTGCGCAGCAGGCGCAGGACGGCCATGCCGGCCAGTCCGGCGGCGACCGCGCCGACGGCCGCGTACAGCGCGATGAGCAGCAGGTCACCGGTCATGACTCGGTCCCTCCCCGGCGGCGGTGTCCGGACGCAGCGGGTCGAAACGGTAGCCGACCCCCCACACCGTGCTGATCAGGCGGGGGCGGGCCGGATCGTCCTCGACCTTCTCGCGCAGCCGCCGCACATGGACGGTCACGGTCGACAGATCGCCGAACTCCCAGCCCCACACACGCCGCATCAGATCCTCCCGGCTCACCGCCCGCCCGGGGTTGCGCAGAAAGAACTCCAGGAGGTCGAACTCGCGTAGCGTCAGGGCGAGTTCGCGATCGTCGCGGGTGGCGCGCCGGGCGGCGGGATCCATCGCGAGCGGTCCCGCCCGCAGCCAGGGCTCCACGGACGGGGTCCGGGCCGCGGTCGTCGCGCCGGCGCGGCGCAGCACCGACTCCACCCGCAGCACGAGTTCGCGGGGGCTGAAGGGCTTGGTGACGTAGTCGTCCGCGCCGACCTCCAGGCCGAGGACGCGGTCCTCCTCGTCACCCCGGGCGGTGAGCATGATCACCGGCAGTGGGCCGTCCCTTCGGATGCGCCGGCAGACCTCCAGGCCGTCCATGCCGGGCAGCATCAGGTCCAGTACGACCAGGTCGGGCGGTTGGTCGCCGGCCAGCCGGACGGCGCTGGGGCCGTCGGCGGCCACGTCGACCGCGAAGCCGGCCCGGTCCAGATATCCGGCGACGACCTCGGAGACGGTGGGGTCGTCGTCCACGACGAGTACGCGTTTCACACGACCGAGTCTCGCACCCGCTGTCAGCCGCTGACCTGCGACGCCGGTCGACGTCAGCGATCCGTAAGGTCTGGAATTCCGTTATGTCCGTTTCGAGTTCGTAGGGTGAGCAGCGTGATCGAGACTTCCCCCTCCCCTCTCGTGGACGTCGTGCTGCCTTGTCTCGACGAGGCCGACGCCCTCCCCTGGGTACTGGAGCGCATCCCTGCGGGCTGGCGTGCGATCGTCGTCGACAACGGCTCCACCGACGGCTCCCCGGACATCGCCCGCGCACTCGGCGCGACAGTCGTCCACGAGCCCCGGCGCGGCTTCGGCGCCGCCTGTCACGCCGGTCTGTCCGCCGCCACCGCCGACATCGTCTGCTTCTGCGACTGCGACGCCTCCCTCGACCCCGGGTTGCTGCCCGGGCTGGCCGGCCCCGTCCTCGACGGCGCCGCCGACCTGGTCCTGGGCCGCCGACGCGCCACGGCCTTCCGTGCCTGGCCCGCGCACGCCCGGCTCGCCAACCTGGAACTGGCCCGGCTGGTCCGCCGCCGCACCGGCCTGCGCCTGCACGACCTCGGCCCGATGCGCGCCGCCCGCCGCGAGGCACTGCTCGCCCTCGGCCTGACCGATCGGCGCTCCGGCTATCCGCTGCAGATGGTGGTCCGCGCAGCCGACGCCGGCTGGCGGGTGACCGAGACCGACGTCCCCTATCTGCCGCGCACCGGCCGCTCGAAGGTCACCGGCACCTGGCGCGGCACCTGGCACGCCGTCCGCGACATGCGCGCCGTCCTCGCCGAACAGAGCGCCACCCGTCCGGCCGCGGCCACGGCGGTCGAGGGGGTCGCGCGATGACGGCGCCCACGGGGCCGGCCACGCTGCTGGTCATCGCCAAGGAGCCGGTGCCCGGGCGGGTCAAGACCCGGCTCACCCCGCCGTACACGCCCCGCGAGGCCGCGGCGCTGGCCGAGGCGGCTCTCACCGACACTCTCCTGACCGTGCTGCGGGCTCCCGCCCGGCGCCGCGTCCTGGTCCTGGACGGATCCCCCGGCCCCTGGCTGCCGCCCGGCTTCGACCTCGTTCCCCAGGCGCCGGGCGGCCTGGCGGAGCGGATCGCCGCCGCCTTCGAGGGGTGCGACGACAGTCCGGCCTTCCTGGTGGGCATGGACACTCCGCAGCTGACCGTGGACCTCCTCGCCGAGGCCGGGCGCGGCGGCTGCGACGCCTGGTTCGGGCCGGCCTGCGACGGCGGATTCTGGGGTCTCGGGTTCGCCGATCCGGGACGGGCGGGGGCTCTGGTGCGGGGCGTGCCGATGTCCACGGACCGCACGGGCGCCGTCCAGCGCGGCCGGCTCGCCGAGGCGCGGCTCGTCATCCGTGATCTTCCGATGCTGCGGGACGTGGACACCGCCGCCGACGCCGCCGAGGTCGCCGCGTGCTGCCCGCCCGACTCCGGTTTCCGTACCGTGCTGAACTCGCTCGCGGAGACCGCCCGATGAGCCGCGCCGCGAGCGGTGGGCAGCCCGCCCTCGCCGAGCGGGCGGAGACGACCGCGCCCCCGCGGTCGCCGCACCCGGTGCTTCCGCCGGCCTGGCCACCGGCAGCGACGCGCCCCGTCGACGACCTGATCGCCGTGGAGCCCGGGACACCGTGGGCGGACGATCCCTACGCCCGCGCGCTGCGCGCCGGCCACGGCCCGCTGTTCCTGCGCCGCCTGTCGGATCCTGATCGTCCCGGGCAGGGGGAGCTCCTGTCGCTGGACGTGGAGCGCTGGTGTGCCGCCGCCGATGCCGTCGACCTGGCCGTACTGCGCCGCTGCACCGGCCCGGTCATGGACGTCGGCTGCGGCCCCGGACGGCTGGTGGCCGAGCTGGCCGCCCGGGGCATGCCGGCGCTGGGCGTGGACCTCAGCCCGGCCGCCGTGTCCCGTACCCGGCGCCGAGGCGGCACCGCTGTGCGGCGGTCCGTCTTCGCCCGCCTGCCCAGGGAGGGCCGGTGGACCACGCTGCTCCTCATGGACGGCAACATCGGCATCGGCGGTGATCCCGTCGCCCTGCTCACCCGGCTGCACCGGCTCGCCGCACCCGGCGGACGCCTGCTCGCCGAGGCCGCCCCCGACGACGTCGACGAACGCCTCACCGTCCGCGTGGAGGACGGCCACGGCCGGCACGGCCGTCCCTTTCCCTGGGCCCGCGTCGGCGTCACCGCGCTGCTGCGCGCCTCGGACGCAGCGGGCTGGATCCTCACCGGGCGGTGGACGGCCGACGGCCGCCCCTTCGTCGAACTGCACCGCCCGAAGCCGTCGTACGACGCCCCGGATCCCACTGCACCCGGAGGGCCCGCCCCCGCATGAGCGACACCACTCTCCCCCGCGGCCGGGGCCAGGAGAAACCCCAGGCTTCCTCCGTCCCGGATCCCGGCCGTCCCGTCACGCCGAAGAGCCGGCGCGCGCCCGTCGCCGTCGCCGTCACCACCGCCCTGCTCGCCGCGCTCACCGCCGTCGTGGTCGACACCCTCCGCACGGGCGACAACGAGACCGACCCCGGCCGGGTGCTGGCCGGTTACGCCGTCGCCTGGACGCTGTTCGCCGCCGCGGCGTGGACCGTGCGCAGAGTGCCGGCGCGCGCCGCGGTCGTCCTGGTCCTGGCGGGCTCGGCCGCCGTCGCCGTGGCCGCACTGGCCACCCCGCCCCGCACCAGCAACGACATGTTCCGCTACGCCTGGGACGGCCGTGTACAGGCCGCGGGCATCTCCCCGTACGCCCACCCACCGGCCGCGCCCGAGCTGAAGCACCTGCGCGACACCTGGCTGTTCCCCACCGAACGGCCCTGCGAGGGCTGGGGCCTGACGCACACCAAGGACGACCTGTGCGTCCGTATCAACCGGCCGGGCGTTCCCACCATCTACCCGCCCGTCGCCGAGGGCTGGTACCTCGCCGTTCACGTCCTCTCCCCGGCGGACAGCCGCCACAAGCCGCTCCAGGTCGCAGGCGCGGTGCTGGCGTTCGGCACCACCATCGCCCTGCTCGCCGTACTGCGCCGGCGCGGCGACCCGCAGCGGGCCCCCGCCCGGGCAGCCCTGTGGGCGTGGTGCCCCGCCGTCCCCTTCGAAGCGGTCAACGACGCGCACATCGACACCCTCGGCGTTCTGCTCACCGTCCTCGCGCTCGGCACGGCCACCGCCGGCGCCCGCCGGGGCGCGCTCCTCGGCGCCGCCGTCGCCGTGAAACTGCTGCCCGTCCTGGCGCTGCCCGGCGCCCTGGCCGGGCAGCGCGGCCCGAAGCGGATCGCGGGCGTGGTCACGGCCGTCCTCGGCGCGATCGCGCTCGCCTACCTGCCGTATGTCGCCGTATCAGGCGTCGGCGTACTCGGCTACCTGCCCGGCTACCTTCAGGAGGAAGGCTACGAATCCGGACATGTACGCCGCTTCGCCCTGCTGCGCCTGCTGCTGCCGGACACCGCCGCGGGCGTGGCCGTGACGATCCTGCTCGCGCTGACCGCCCTGTACGTGTGGTGGCGCGGTGACCCCGCCCGGCCCTGGTCCGGCGCCCTGCTGCTCACCGGCACGGCACTGCTCCTCGTCTCGCCCAGCTACCCCTGGTACTCCCTGCTCCTGGTCGCCCTGGTCGCCCTCGACGGCCGATGGGAGTGGCTGACCGTCACCATGGCCGGCACCGTGCTCTATCTCGCCGCCCGCATACTGCCCGGCTTCCCTCTCCAGGCCTGGGCCTACGGCTCCGCGGCCGTGGCGGTCGCACTCGGCGCCTGTGTGCGGGGCGCCAGGGGTGACCGGCACGTCGTCCTGAGCTGAGGCCGGTGCCCGCCTCGGCAATCCAACGGGTGGGTGGGCATCGCGCTCGGGCGCCGACAGGCTTCGCCGGCGCTCCGTGGGGCATGGCCCTCAAGCGCTCGAGCGGGTGACCAGGCGCGTGGGCAGGATCAGCGGGGTGGGGTCCTGTCCGTCGATGAGCGAGACGAGCATGCGCGCCATCTCCCGCCCAAGGGCCGCTATGGGCTGATGAACGGTGGTCAGCGGCGGATCTGCGACCTGGGCGACGGTCAGGTCGTCAAAGCCGATCACAGCGACGTCGGCTGGAACCGTCCGGCCGGCCGCACGCAGCGTGCGCAGCGCCCCCGCCCCCATGTTGTCGTTCGCGGCGAACACCCCGTCCAGGTCCGGGTGGTCGGCCAGCAGCGCGGCCATGGCAGCGGCTCCGCTGGGCTCAGTGAAGTCCCCCTCCTGCGGCGGGGACGGTTCAAGGCCGGCGGCCAGCATGGCGTCCCGATAGCCGCGGTACCGGGCGCGCCCGGCCTCGGTGTCCAAGCGCCCGCAGATCGCGGCTGTGCGAGTCCTGCCGCGCGAGATCAGGTACTCGGTCGCCTCGCGCGCTCCGCCGACGTTGTCGACGTCCACGTACCACCGGGGAGCCGGACCGACGGGGCGCCCTCCGAACACGACCGGCAGCTGCGTCTCCTCGGCCATGCCGGCCAGCGGATCGTCCTCGCGCAGCGCCATCAGCATGACGCCGTCGGCGCCCCTGGACCGGAAGAGCTCCTGCACCCGCTTGCGCCCCCGGTCGGAAGCGGCCAGGCACAGCATCAGATGCAGGTCGGCCTCCTCCAGAGCGGCCGACGCCCCCACGATCACCTGCGCGAAGAACGGATCCGCGAAGATCGAGGGATCCTCTCCCGAAATGACCAGGGCGGCCGCTCCCGTCTGACGGGTGGCCAGAGCGCGGGCAGTCGGGTTGGGCACATAGCCGAGTTGCCGCACGGCCCGTTCGACCGCCTCCCGTTTGGCACGGCTGACGTGCGGGGCGTTGTTGAGGGCGCGCGAGGCCACCGAGCGGGAGACGCCGGCGAGTTCGGCCACCTCGTCCAGTGTCGAGTGCCTACGCGGCGCATCGTCTGCCATGAGCCATGAGCCCTTCCGTGTCAGGCCGGACGCGAAGCGTCCTACCCTGGCAGCTCGGACTGGAAGCGCTTCCAGATCCAGCCCGACTGTAGAACATGTCGAGCCCGTTTCCCGCCGCGTGCAGCACGATTGACGCAATCTCACGTCGACCCTTGACACCTCTCCCAGCCCGCCACACGATACCGACCACACCCCAAAGGCCTCGGTGTCTTTGGGAGCGCTTCCAGTGGGAGCGCTCCCAAAGCTCGCCGGCCGCGCTTCCTCAGTGCATCGCATGCTCGGGACGAGGGCGTGCGACGCATCCCTGCCAGGAAAACGAGGTACCTCATGCGCCGCAGACTCCGCGCCCTCGCGACAGCGCTCTTGGCCCTGCCGCTGGCGCTCGCCGCCGCACCTTCCGCCCACGCGGCCGACCCCACCACCATGACCACCGGGTTCTACGTGGACCCCGACTCCAGCGCGAACCGGTGGGTCGCCGCCAACCCCGGCGACGGCCGGGCACCGGCGATCAACGCCAACATCGCCAAGACCCCGACGGCCCGCTGGTTCGGCTCGTGGAGCGGCGCCATCGGCACCGCCACCGGCGCGTACGCGGGGGCGGCGGACCGCTCGGACAAACTGCCCCTCCTGGTCGCCTACAACATCTACAACCGCGACTACTGCGGCGGCCACTCCGCCGGCGGGGCCGCTTCGCCGTCCGCCTACGCCAACTGGATCGCACAGTTCGCGGGCGGCATAGCCAACCGCCCGGCCGTCGTGCTCCTCGAACCGGACTCCCTCGGGGACTACGGCTGCATGACGCAGGCCCAGATCACCGAACGGCAGAGCATGCTCAGCGGGGCCCTCACCCAGTTCAACCGCCAGTCCCCCAACACCTGGGTCTACCTGGACGCCGGCAACCCCGGCTGGGCCGGCGCCGCGACCATGGCCCAGCGCCTCCACAACGCCGGCCTCCGACAGGCCCACGGTTTCTCGCTCAACATCTCCAACTACTTCACCACGGCCGAGAACACCGCCTACGGCAACGCCGTCAACAGCGAACTCAGCGCACGCTACGGCTACACCAAGCCGTTCGTCGTGGACACCAGCCGCAACGGCAACGGCTCCAACGGCCAGTGGTGCAACCCCTCCGGCCGCCGCATCGGCACCCCCAGCCGACTGGGCGGTGGCGCCGAGATGCTCTTGTGGATCAAGGTGCCAGGCGAGTCCGACGGCAACTGCGGCGTCGGAAACGGCTCTTCGGCCGGGCAGTTCCTCCCCGAGGTCGCCTACAAGATGATCTACGGCTACTGATCCGCAACAGGGTGCCGTCAACGAGCGTCGAACCAGGTGACAAGTAACCCGTCAGTGGCTTTCGGATCGAAGATCGGCCCCCTCCCCGGGACATGGAGAGGGGGCCGATGAGTGTGCGCTGATGTTCAGGCCGCTCGGACGCGGCGACACCGACCTGCTGGGGGACGTGCTCGACCGCATCGGACGGTAGCTCCAGGCGCATCTTGGGGAACCGGCCGCGCCAGGTCAGGAACTTGAACTGGACAGCGAATCCCAGCCTCGTGGCCCCGGTTTGTTCCGTAACCAGCCTGCCTCGTCCTCGAACAGGGTGAGGTGGTCCAGGACGGCCGTGGCCAGGCCGGTGGCGAGGCCGGCTGCCGCACAGCGGGGCTCCCCAGAGTTCACCCCCTGGCGCCGCAGGACGCGGTTTCGACGAGCGCCGCGACTTTCACCCGTTTAGGGTAAATACGACCCATATTCCCCTGAATCGGAGGGTTAGTTGTGGCCACAACCAACAATCACAGCCATGTGGCAGTGGCCGACAGCCGTCGAGCCGAAGCGCTCGCCGCCACGACATCGCCGTTCAAGATCGTGGTCCGCTTCCTCGGCGGGCTGAGCAGTAGCCAGGAGAAGGCATTCACCGCAGCCGCCGACCGCTGGGTGCACGTCATCGTGGGCGACCTGCCTTCTGTGGTGATCGACGGCGAGGTCATCGACGATCTCCTGATCCTTGCGCAGGGGCGCCCGATCGACGGCCCGGGCGGCATCCTGGGACAGGCGGGACCCACCCACGTCCGGCCCCCGTCGGCCGGCAGCGCCGCTTCTCTCCCCGCCAAGGGCATCATGTCCTTCGACACGGCCGACCTGGAGCAGATGGAGCAGGACGGCACGCTGAACGACGTCATCACCCACGAGATGGGCCATGTGCTGGGCATTGGCAGCGTCTGGAACGACAAAGGCCTGCTCGCGGACGCCGGCACCTCGAATCCGACCTTCCTCGGGCGCGCCGCCATGGACGAGTACCGTGCGCTGCGCGGCGAGGGCACACTGCAACCGGTACCGGTCCAGAACCTCGGCGGTCCCGGAACGGCGGATTCGCACTGGCGGGAGACCGTCTTCGGCAACGAGTTGATGTCCCCGTTCATTGCGGGCCCGGGCAACCCCATGAGCCGCATGACGGTGGCGAGCCTCGGCGACCTGGGCTACGAGGTGGACCTTGAGGCTGCCGAGCGGTACCAGTTGCCGGACCTGCACGCACTGGCCGCAGAGGGTGTGCTCGTGGCTCACGCCGCACCGATCGACGTCGGCATGATGCTGCCGGTCATTCCGGTCGCTCTGCCACCCGAGAGTCTGCAGGTCTCGGGCGCCGAGGCGCCGGTGCCGTGACGGACAGGGGCCATCGTCCCGCAGACGAGCGGAACACGCGGCCGGAGCCGGGAGTGGTCCTTCGTCCGGAGGTGTTCGTCCTCGGTGACGAGGCGTTGGTCCCTGAAAGCAACATGGTCCGGCCCGCCCCCACCCGCTTCACCCACGAGTTGGTGGTCGATGAGCCCTTCCACCTCGACGGTCCCGAGCGTGGTCGTGCCCCCGACGGTCAACTACCGGCGGGGACACGGGTGGTGGTGCTTGCGGCCGGTGACGACCACTGCCGTGTCGCCGACGCCGAGGGCCTGTGCGTCGACGTGCGGCGGACGAGCCTGCGCAAGCTGACCGACGCCTGACGTGGTCCCGCCACGGTGACTTGTCCGCGGGTGTGTCGGACGGGGTCCGGGGCCGGGCCGGTCGGGAACCGGTCCGGCCGCGGAGCCTCGTGCCGATCAGGTGACGGCGCAGGCGGTGCCGTTGAGGGCGAACGAGGTGGGCGGGGCGGTATCGCCGGTGTGGGCGGCCTGGAAGCCGATGTCGATGGAGGCGCCGGGGGCGATCGTGGCGTTGTGGGAGGCGTTCCTGGCCGTCACCCGGCCGGAGGCGGGCGAGTAGTCGGCGTTCCAGCCGGAGGTGACGGCCTGGCCGTCGGGCAGGGTGAAGGCCAGCGACCAGCCGTCGATCGAGGTGGCGCCGGTGTTGGTGATGGTGATGTTCGAGGTCAGGCCGGTGTTCCAGGCGCTGACGGTGGTGGTGACCCGGCAGGTCGACGTCCCCGGCGGCGGGTTGGAGGTCGTGAACTGTGTGAAGAACTTCCACACCTCTTGCGGCAGCCAGGTCCTGGAGCCGCTGTCACCGGGGGCCCCGTCCTGCGGAGCGGCGATGTGTCCTTCGTCGAACGCGGCCCAGGCGACCGGATGCCCGGCCGAGCAGCCCGAGTAGGTGGTGATTCGGTGCGTCAGGCTGCCCTGGGCCGGCTCCGGCGGGTTCTGGGGGGTGCAGCCGTTGTTCCTGACGAACCTGTCCCGCATCGCCCGTCCGCCGGAGATGGCGAGGACGCTGTCCCTGAGGCCGTGCACTCCGAGGTAGGCGATGGGCTGGGTGCCGCCGCTGCATCCGCTGAGCTGTCCGCCGCTCTGGACCGCGACCGCGCGGAACACCGTGGCCCGGGAACATGCGAGGGCGTACGACATGGCGGCGCCGTAGCTGAATCCCAGAGCGAAGCGCTGTGTGGTGTCGACGCACAGGTCCGCCTCGATCCGCCTGATCATGTCGTCGACGAGGGTGACGTCCTCCCCGCCGGCGTTGGCCCAGCCGTTGTTGAGGCCCTGGGGTGCGACGAAGATGGCGCTGTTGTCGGCCAGTCGCCGGAGGCCATAGTAGGCCCAGGTGCCCGTTTCCACGGTGCGGCCCGTGGCGACGTCGGTGGAGGTGCCGCCCAGCCAGTGGAGTCCGAGGACCAGCCGGTAGGGGCGGCTCCGGTCGTAGCCGTCCGGGATCCGCAGGATGAAGCTCCGGTTCTTGCCGCTGCTCTGGATCGTGTGCGTACCGCTCGTGAGGGTGGGTGTCTTGCCGCATCCGGGGCTCGCGGCCGCTGGACGGACGGATGCGGTTGCCGTGCGGGAGGCTGTGAGCGGGGTCTCGTGTCGGCCGTGGCCCAGTGCCGTGCCGCCCATGCTCAGGACGACCAGCACCGCGACCAGGGCGGGCCATAAGAGGGATCTTGTCCTTGTCATCGTGCAACTCCCCTTCTGTTGGAGCATCGCCATGTCGGGGTCGTCGGTGCGGGCGCCGAACTCCGCGGTGGTGAGCGTGATCCCGGTGCGGCTGCCCGGGTGAGCCGGCTCGTGCCGTTGGCGAGGTCCCTCACGCGCGGGGCCACTTCTGGTTGTTCTGGCCGGTGCAGGTCCACAGGATGACCGGGGTCCCGTTGGCGGTTCCTGCCTGGTCGGCGTCGAGGCACAGTCCGGCGTGGACGTTGCGGATCGAGCCGTCGGAGCCGACGGTCCACTTCTGGTTGTCCTGGCCGTTGCAGGGCCAGATGATGACCCGGGTGCCGTTGGCGGTGCCCTGGTCGGAGGCGTCCAGGCACTTGTCGCCGTAGACGCGGATCTCGCCTCCGGCCCATGTGGTCCACAGTTGGTTGGCGGCGGTGTGGCAGTCCCAGATCAGCGTCGCCGTCCCGGCCGTGGTGGAGGCGTTGTCCACGTCCAGGCAGCGGCCGGACGCGGTGCCGCGCAGGCGTGCGGTGGTGGCGGTCAGCGGGCTGCCGCCGCTCACCCGGAACACGGCGGCGCCGTGCGCGGGGACGCTCGCCGTGATCTGGCCCGAGGTGCTCGACGTGCCGCCGGTCCACAGGTCGGTGAGGGTGAACGGCCCTCCGGCGAGGCCGACCTGCGCGGCCGTGGCGGTGACGGTCGCGGTGCCCGCTCCCCGGTTGAACAGGCCCACCGCGACGGAGCCGTCGGACAGGGGCTTGGCGAACACCTCGGTGTCACCGTCGTCGCGGACCCTGCGCCCGCCCGCACCCAGCCGGTCCTGGTTCACCGCCAGCAGGCGGGGGTTGCGCAGGATCGCGCTCACGTCGGCGGACATGGTGCGGATGTCGTTGCCCGCGATGAGCGGAGCGCCCAGCAGCGCCCACAGGGCGAAGTGCGAGCGGGACTCGGTCAGTGACAGACCGGGACGGCCGACGACGAGCATGTCGGGGTCGTTCCAGTGTCCCGGGCCCGACTGAGCGGCCAGCGACGCGGTGACGTCGAGGACGTTGCCGACTCCCATCGGGTAGCTGTTGGCGTTGTTGTTCTGCCAGATGTCGAGCAGGTCCTCGCTCGTCCGCCACAGGTCGGCGACCTCGCCCCAGTCGTAGGCGGCGCCGGTGATGGCGTGGAAGCTGTTGGGGTTGATGCTGTAGACGATCGGCCGCCCGGTGGCGCGCAGGGCGTCTCGCATGAGCGTGAACCGCGCGACCTGCTCGTCACGTGTGCCGCTGGAGGAGCACCAGTCGTACTTGAGGTAGTCCACACCCCACGAGGCGAACGTGGCGGCGTCCTGGGTCTCGTGGCCCTTGCTGCCGGTGGAGCCGGGGTAGCCGCCCGTGCCCTGCGCGCACGTGCGCTCGCCCGGCGCCTGGTAGACGCCGAACTTCAGGCCCTTGCCGTGGATGTAGTCGCCGAGCGCCTTCATCCCACTGGGGAACTTGGCCGAATTCGCCCGCAGGTTGCCCGCCGCGTCACGCTGCGGGTCGAACCAGCAGTCGTCGACGACGACATACCGGTAGCCCGCGTCCTTCATGCCCGAGGACACCATCGCGTCGGCGGCCTGACGGACCTGCGCCTCGGTGATCCCACATCCGAAGCTGTTCCAGCTGTTCCAGCCCAGCGGCGGGGTGAGTGCCGGGCTGCCGGGCGCGGCCGCGGCGGTGGCGGTGGAGTGGACGGAGGCCGTGAACGACGCGGTGAGCGTCAGCGCGGCGGCCGCGAAGAGGTCGAGCAGTCGTCTGCCTGGTCGTCCGGGCACGGTGAGGTCCTTTCCGGGGTGAGGGCGCCGCATGGATGATCACCGACGGCGCCAGACAGCGGATGAAAGCCGCGCCGCGACGACCATGTCATGCCTATGACACCTCATCGATCGTTCGAAATTTCCACTCGATTTCGGATCGTCGATCTCACGGATATTAGAGAGAGTCCCGAGCGTGTCAACACATTCGTCGAGACCCCCGCGCCAGTGACCGGCAATCAACCACCATCAGCCACCCGCCAACTCCGAAACATTTCGCTCCTGCAAGCGAATCATGCGAGGCCTATTGACGGGAGCTGTCGGCCTCCTATCATCCAGAAAGCTCGATGAGTCGATTAGTGTTCGCGATTTCGAACACAGCGAGTCCGCCCCCCACCCAAGCGATCCTTCGCAGAGAGAACGACACATGGATCTGTCATGCTCTCAACAACCTCTGGGCCGTCGCCGAGCGCTGGCCGCCGCCGCCGGCCTGGTCACCGGCGCCCTCCTCCCCCAGACGCCGGCCCGCGCGGCCGGCACGACGTTCACCAACCCGGTGATCTGGCAGGACTTCGCGGACATCGACGTCATCCGGGTCGGTGGCACCTACTACGCCTCGGCCTCGACGATGCACTACTCACCGGGCGCGCCCGTCCTGCGTTCGTACGACCTGGTGAACTGGGAGATCGTCGGTCACTCGGTGCCCGTTCTCGACTTCGGCGCCAAGTACGACCTGAACGGTGCCCGTGGCTATGTCAGAGGGATCTGGGCGTCGTCGCTGGCCTACCGTCCGAGCAACAGGACGTTCTACTGGCTGGGTCAGATCGACTTCGCCCGGACGTACGTCCACACCGCCCCCGCCGTCGAGGGGCCGTGGAGCAGACTGACGACGATCAGCACGCCGTACTACGACGCGGGGCTCCTCGTCGACACCGACGACACCCTCTACGTGGCCTACGGGAACACCACCATCAATGTGGCCCAGCTCTCGCCCGACGGCCGCACCCAGGTCCGCACGCAGCAGGTGTTCACGACACCGTCGAGTGTCGGCACCCTCGAGGGCTCCCGCTTCTACAAGATCAACGGGCAGTACTACATCTTCCTGACCCGCCCCGCCAACGGGCAGTACATCCTGAAGTCGTCGGGCGGCCCCTTCGGCCCGTACACGATGCGGCAGGTGCTCCTCGACCTGCGCGGGCCGATACCCGGCGGTGGGGTCCCGCACCAGGGCGGGCTGGTGCAGACGCAGAACGGCGCCTGGTACTACCTGGCCTTCGTCGACGCGTACCCCGGCGGCCGGATGCCTGCCCTGACACCGGTCACCTGGACCTCGGACGGCTGGCCCGTCGTGCAACTGGTGAACGGCGCATGGGGCACCTCGTATCCCGTCCCCGCCGTACCCGCTCCACCGCGCCGGGTCACCCCCCTGATCGGCGTCGACACCTTCGACGGCACGACTCTCAAGCCGAGGTGGGAGTGGAACCACAACCCCGACAACACCAAGTGGTCGGTCGACAACGGACTGACCCTGCGGACCGCGACCGTCACCGACGACCTGTACTGGGCCCGCAACACCCTCACGCACCGCGTCCAGGGCCCCACCTCCACCGCCACCGTCCAGCTCGACCACTCCGCGATGCGGGACGGCGACCGGGCCGGCCTCGCGCTGCTGCGTGACTCCTCCGCCTGGATCGGCGTCAAACGGGACGGCGGCGCGACGCGGGTGGTGATGGTCAACGGGCTGACCATGGACAGCAACTGGAACACCACCGGCACCGGCACGGAGGCCGCGAGCGCGACCGTCCCCGGCGGCCGCGTCTGGCTGCGCGCGACCGCGGACATCCGCCCCGGCGCGGCACGCCCCGGCGCCTTCTCCTACAGCACCGACGGCACCGCCTTCACCCGCCTGGGACCCGCCTTCTCCATGGGCAACGACTGGCGGTTCTTCATGGGCTACCGATTCGCCCTCTTCAACCACGCCACCCAGGCACTCGGCGGCGCGGTCCGCGTCACGCGGTTCGAGCTGTCCGTGCCCTGAACCCTGAACCGATCCATCCCTCGCACCATCCACCCGCACCCGACCGCACAAGGAGAGACATGAACCCGCTGAAACGGCTCGGCCGTCGCCGAGCCTCGGTGTTATCCCTGCTGGCCGTGGCCACACTGGTCACACCCGTGGCCGCGACCGCCGCGCCCGACGCGCCCGACGCCGTCCGGGCCTCCACGCTGGGCGCGCAAGCGGCCCAGTCCGGACGGTACTTCGGAACGGCCGTGGCCGCCGGAAGGCTCAACGACGGCACCTACACCGGGATCCTGGACCGAGAGTTCAACTCGGTCACGCCCGAGAACGAGATGAAGTGGGACACGACCGAGCCGTCCCGCGGCTCGTTCAACTTCGGCCCCGGCGACCAGATCGTCAACCGCGCCACGGCCCACGGTCAGCGCATGCGCGGCCACACCCTGGTCTGGCACTCGCAACTGCCCGGCTGGGTCAACTCCATCAGGGACGCGAACACGCTGCGCAGCGTGATGAACAACCACATCACCACCGTGGCCAACCACTACAAGGGCCGCATCCACTCCTGGGACGTGGTCAACGAGGCCTTCGCCGACGGTGGCAGCGGCCAGCACCGCTCCTCGGTGTTCCAGAACCTCCTGGGCGACGGCTTCATCGAGCAGGCCTTCCGCACCGCCCGCTCGGCCGACCCTGCGGCCAAGCTCTGCTACAACGACTACAGCATCGAGGACTGGAACTCCGCGAAGACCCAGGGCGTCTACCGCATGGTCCGCGACTTCAAGGCGCGCGGCGTGCCCATCGACTGCGTCGGCTTCCAGTCCCACTTCGGCGCAGGCGGCCCTCCCGGCAGCTTCCAGACGACGCTGTCGAACTTCGCCGCCCTCGGCGTGGACGTGCAGATCACAGAGCTGGACATCGCGCAGGCGTCGGCCACCGCGTACGCGAGCACGGTGCGGGCCTGCCTGAACGTCGCGCGCTGCAACGGCATCACCGTCTGGGGCATCCGCGACAGCGACTCCTGGCGCTCCGGTGAGAACCCGCTGCTGTTCGACCGCAACGGCAACAAGAAGGCCGCCTACCGCTCGGCGCTGACCGCGATGGGCGGCACGCCCGCCGCACGCACCGCGGTCGCGCCCCGGTCCGCCGCCGCGCTGCCCTCCAGTTTCTCGTGGAGCTCCAGCGGCGCCCTGATCGCGCCGAAGCCCGACTCGACCCACAACATCGCGGGCATCAAGGACCCGACGGTCGTCTACTACAACGGCAAGTACCACGTGTTCGCGAGCACCGCGAGCGCCGCCGGGTACAACCTCGTGTACCTGAGCTTCTCCGACTGGTCGCAGGCGGGTTCGGCCACCCACCACTACCTGGACCGCACGGCCGTCGGCGCCGGGTACCGGGCCGCGCCGCAGGTCTTCTACAACACGCAGCAGCGCCTGTGGTATCTCGTCTACCAGACCGGCAACGCGTCCTACTCCACCAACCCCGACATCAACAACCCGAACGGGTGGAGCGCACCGCGCAACTTCTACTCGTCGATGCCGGACATCATCAGGCAGAACATCGGCAACGGCTTCTGGGTCGACATGTGGGTGATCTGCGACAGCGCCAACTGCTACCTGTTCTCCTCCGATGACAACGGGCACCTGTACCGCTCGCAGACGACTGTCGGCCAGTTCCCGAACGGGTTCACCAACACCGTCATCGCGGCGCAGGACAGCAAGTACAACCTGTTCGAGGCGAGCAACGTCTACAAGGTGCAGGGCGCCAACCAGTACCTGCTGATTGTCGAGGCGATCGGATCGGACGGCAGGCGGTACTTCCGCTCCTGGACGTCGGGCAGCCTCGCCGGCTCGTGGACGCCGCTCGCCGCGTCCGAGAACAACCCCTTCGCACGGGCCAACAAGGTGTCCTTCCCGTCCGGGGCATGGACCCGGGACATCAGTCACGGTGAGATGATCCGCGCCGGGTACGACCAGACGCTGACCATCCCCAACTGCCGTCTGCAGTACCTGTACCAGGGCCTGAACCCCAACGCGAGCGGCGACTACAACAGTCTGCCGTGGCGGCTCGGACTGCTCACCCAGACCAACTCGACCTGCTGACGACCTGGGCCCCGCCGCTCGTGCGGGGCCCAAGTCCTGTCATCGGCCGCTGTCAGCGAAGGGAGGAAGAGGGCGACAGGCTGTGGTCGGCGGCCCAGGAAGCGAGGAGGCGCAGCCGCTCGTGGGTGGGAGAACCGGGCGCAGCGGTCCAGACGGTGAGGTGCTGGTCGGGATCGGTGTTGGCGGAAAGGGTGTCCCGGTCCAGGACGAGTTCACCGACGACCGGATGGTTGAGGGTCTTGGTGCCCACGGTACGGGCGGCGACGCGGTGGTCGCCCCACCAGCGGGCGAACTGCTTGTCGCGCGTGGACAGTTCACCGACCAGCTCGATCAGCCGCAGGTTCTTGGGATACTTCGCCGCCTCCATGCGCAGTTGCTCCACGGCGATCAACGCCGAGCCCTTCCAGTCCGCGTACAGGCTGTGCATCGCCGCCCCTGCACGATGGCCGGGGTCGCGGTGAGATCGTCCAGCACGCGTTGCAGCTGTGGCCAATCCTTCTGCCTGCCTGGGCGCCGGGTGCGGACGGTGGTCTTGCCCGCGAGCTGGAACAGGTGACTCGTACGGGAGGTCGAAACAGGCGCCGAGTGTGATCGGGCGCGCCAGCTGTTGCGGGTCATGACGTTGATGGCGCCGGTGGGGTGTCGGGCAGTGCTGTTGGATCTTCGAGGTCATTCGGGGCGCTTCGTGAGTCTGGTGCTGAGGTCCCAGAGCTTCTGCTGGATGCTCGGATCGTAGGCATCCGCGTGTGCCTTTGCGGCACGGGTGCCGTCTTCGAGGGAGTCGATGCTGTAACCGACCGAATCCAAGACCATCTTGGTCGGCATGAAGGTGGCCGGGTGCAGGCTGTTGACCATGACCCGGTGCGGGTCGAGTTGTCGGGCGAGCACAAAACCCGTGGCGATCATCGCCAGTTTCGACTGGCCGTAGGCGCGCATGCCCGAGTAGCCGTGTTCGAGGGTGGGGGCGTCGAAGTTGATCGGGGCCTGGCCGATCGAAGCGACGTTGACGATACGGGCGGGGGCGCCGCGGTTGAGCAGCGGCAGCAGGCGCCGGGTCAGGGCGAACGGTGCGAGACGGTTGACCGCGAAGCGGAACTCGCGCATGCCAAACGCACACCTGCTGCGGGGACAGAGATCAGGGTGCGGCGACAGGGCCGGGCGGCAGATGAACCGTCATGATCAGGTGGCAGGTCTCGGTATCGGAACCGCGGTAGGTGTGCGCGGTGTCGCCGTCGAAGCTCGCGGTCTGCCCGGCTTCCAGGGTGTACTCGGTTCCGTCGACGACCAGGACCATTCGGCCGGCCGTGACGCTGACCGTCTCCACGACCCCGGCCTGGTGGGGATGGCTCGGGTACTCCTCGCCCGGCTCCAGCCGCCAGCGCCAGACCTCGACCGGGGCCGGGCCCGAGGTCGTCAGCATGAGCCGCGCCTCGCTGCCCAGCTCGCCCGTCCACAGCGGGGCCACGTCGGCGGCGGCCACGACCCGGACCCGCCCCTCGTGCGCCCCCTGCATCAGCGCGGACACCGAGATACCGAGGGTGTCGGCCAGCCGCACCAGGGTGGCCAGGTTGGGGTTGCCCTGCGCCTTCTCCAGCGCCACCAGGGCGCCCTTGCTCACCTGGGCCCGTCGGCCGAGTTCCTCCAGGGACAGGCCCGCGCGTACCCGCGCCGCCCGGACGTTGTGCGCGACCGTCCGAAGCGCCGTCACTGTCTCGGCCACCTGTTCACCGTCCTCATCAATGGACCAGCTCGATGCACCGCACGGTCGTTTGATTGACATCCGCCGGTCGTTCCGTTGTACCGTAGAGCCGTTCCATTGATAGTAAGGGATGTACCGTGATCGCTCTGCTGCTGGCTCTGGGCAGCTCGCTCGCCTACGGATGCGCCGACTTCCTCGGCGGCATGGGTGCCCGCAAGGCCCATGTGCTGCGCACCGTGATGGTTGCGGCGCCGGCCAGTCTCGCGGTCGAGCTGCTGCTGTGGCCACTGCTCGGCGCCTCGTTCAGCGCATCGGCCCTCGGCTGGGGCGCCGCGTCCGGAATTGCCTCGGCCGCCGCGTTCGCCCTGCTCTACCGCACGCTGGCGATCGGCCCGATGAACGTGCTCTCGCCCGTCACCGCGCTGGTCTCCGCCGTACTGCCCGTCGGCGTCGGCCTGCTGCAGGGCGAAGACCTGACTGCCGTCCGGCTGGTGGGTCTCCCGCTCGCGCTGGTCGCGGTGATGCTGGTCAGCGCCGGACACGGCGCGGGCTCGGCGCGCCCGTCCCGTATGGCGCTGCTGCTGGCCTTCGGCGCGGGTGCCGCCATCGCACTTCAGCTGATCTTCCTGCACCAGGCGCCCACCGACAGCGGACTGGCCCCGCTGATCGTCGGCCGCGCGGTTTCCTCCGGCCTCACCCTGGCCGCGGCCGGGCTGCTGCACCGCAGGCTCGGCACCGAGCGGCCCGCGTACACGATGTCGGCCGCCGCGGGCGTGCTGGACTCCCTGGCGAACATGCTGTTCCTGTTCGCGGCACGCAGCGGGGACCTCACCGTCGTCGCCGTGATCACCGCCCTCTACCCGGCGGGCACCGTCCTGCTCGCCCGGAGCGTCCTCGCCGAACGCATCCACCGCGGCCAGCTCGTCGGCCTGGGCACCGCAGCCGTCGCCGTCAGCCTGCTCGCCCTGACCTGACCCCACTCCGGCACACCGCCGACCACGCAAGGAGCCCAGCATGTTCGTGCATCCCTGGGATGCCAGTCTCGACGATGCCGAATGGCAGACCTGGATCGCCGAAGGGCATGACTTCGGCATCCTGAGCGTCAACGGTCGGCTCGGTCACTCCCCGATGACGGTCCCCACCCACTTCGCCGACGACGGCAACCAGCTCCTCATCCATCTCGCCCGCCCCAACCCGGTCTGGAACACCATCGAGCACGACCCGAACGTGACGTTCACCGTCATCGGCGACTACGCCTTCATCCCCGGCCCCTGGCGCGCGGGACCCGACATGCCCGCCACGGACGGCGTACCCACCAGCTATTACGCCGCCGTCCAGTTCACCTGCCAGGCTCACATCGTCGACGACCCCGAAGCCAAGGCCGAACTGCTACGCCGCCAGCTCGCCCACTTCCAGCCGGACGGCGACCACGCCCCCGTCGCCGTCGGCCAGGCCCCCTACGGCCGGATGCTGTCCGGCATCCGCGGCCTGCGCCTGGAAGTCACCGACGTGAAGGCCAAGTTCAAGTACGACGACGATGAGCCCGTCAAGCACCGCACCGCCGTCGCCGACCGCCTCACCGCACGCGGCCAGGGCCTCGACGCGCCCACCGCACACCAGCAACTCCGCCGCCTGGACCGCATCGGCCCCTGGAAGCCCTGACCCGCCCGCACGAACGGACCCCTGATCCATGACCTCCTTCCGCATCGCCCCCGCCGTCGCAGCGGCCTTCCCCGACACCCTCATCGCCCTCATCACCGCCTCCGGCCTGCGCGGCCACGAACCCTGGCCGCACACCACCACCGCCCTGGAGGAACTGGAGCAGCAACTCGCCGACGGCACCTGGCAGCCCGCCGACGAGACCGACCCCCGCATCGAGGCCTGGCACGTCGCCTACCGCTCCTTCGGCACCAACCCGCGCCGCATTCGGCCCAGCGTCGACGCACTCGGCCGCCGGCTCGCCAAGAAAGGCAGCCTGCCGCGCATCAACCCGGCCGTCGACTCCTACAACTCCGTCTCCGTCCGCCACGGCCTGCCCGCCGGCGCCTTCGACCTCGGCCACGTCACCGGCGACGTCGACATCCGCCACGCGGACGGCACCGAGTCCTTCACCCCGCTCGGCGAACCCGACACCGTCGAGCACCCCAAGCCCGGCGAAATCATCTACGCCGACGCCACCGACGTCCTGACCCGGCACTGGAACCACCGCGACGCCCACCGCACCCGGGTCACCGAGGACTCCACCCATGTCGCCTTCGTCCTGGAGACCCTCCACGCCGACCGGGACGGCGACCTCCTCAAGATCGCGGCGGAGGAACTGCAGGGCCTGCTCGCCCCGCACGCCGACCAGACCGCCGTGCACTACCTCAGCCGAACCCAACCCCAGACCACCGTCTGAGACCTCAGGCGTGGGGCACCCCCAGAGCCGAACCCAGACCCGCCGGCTCGAACATCGATGCCTTCCGTCACGTCGGCGGCCTGGTCTCACAGATCGTCGCCATGCTGTTCCTGCTGCTCGTCGCCGTGCTCAACCTCCTGGTGCTGACCGGCATCGTCGGCCTGTGGCGGCGTATAGAGGATGCCGACCGGATACATGTGCCAGGCGAACGGATCAGCCCGCGGCGGCATCCGCGTCCCAGCGGGCGTAGCGCAGCAGGCGCCGCATCGGCCCGGGCCGGGCATGGCCGGCCTGTTCGGCCAGTTGCCCGCAGTTCTTCCGCCCGACACTCGACAGCATCCCGAGCAGGTAGGCGCGGGCAGTCGCTCGGGGCTCCACTCGCCCGTACCGGCCGCGATGCGGGTCATGACCTGATCGAACATCGCCTGCCAACGGACAGGGTCTACGTGGCCTGCGGCCACCGCACGATCTTCAGGAGTCCACACAACCCCCGATGATCACGCGATGGCCGTACCCGTTCTCCGCCGGGTCCGCGGCAAGATCGCGAACCCTGGCTGAGGCATCAGGAGTGATCGAACAGGGTGACTACGCTCTGCGGTGCTTCCCGGCCGAAAAAGACTTCCAGGTTCTGCGCCGAGCGGCCGGCGGCGTCGCTACTACGCAGGAACAGCCGCTCTTCGTAGGCGCTGAGCGCGACCTCTATGTCGGGTTGCTCAACCAGCTTGCTCGCCAGGTCCGCGCCGTCGTACATGGCGAGGTTCGCGCCCTCGCCGGCAAAGGGCGACATCAGATGCGCGGCGTCGCCGACGAGCGTCACTGCGGGCACCCTGTCCCATTTAAGCCCGACGGGAAGGGCGTAGATGGGTCGGAGCCACGGTTCCGCGTCGCTCTCTGTCACGAAGGCGGTGAGCAGCGGCGACCAGCCGTCGAACTCGTCGGCAAGTTGGCGGAGGCCCGCGGACGGGTCGCCGAAGTCGATCGACCTCATCCACTCCTCGGGCTTGTTCAGCGCCACGCATCCGCGCGCACAGTTCTGGCCGCCCGAGGTGAGGGCGATCTCGATGAAGCAGGTTCCGCTGAAGAGAGGCTCGGCGGGGGTGAGCAGCGGACGCACCTTCGACCAGGCGCCGTCCGCGCCGATGACGATGTCGGCGCGGGTGGCGGAACCGTCCGCGAAGGCGAGACCGTAGCCGCCCTCCGGACGGTGCCGGACCGAGGCGAGCTTGTGACCCCACCTGATCGTCCCGGGCGCCAGCGAGTCGATGAGCAGGCGCCTGAGTTCGCCACGATCCACCTCAGGACGGGCCGAACCGGGGTCCGCAGGCATGTCGAACAGGATCATGCCGTGTCGGTCGACCACACGCTTGGCGTCCTCGCCCGGGCGGACCAGAGTGAGGAACTCGTCGTACAGACCAGCTGCGCGAAGCGCGACCTGTCCGGTCTCTTCGTGGATGTCAAGCAGGCCACCCTGTGCACGGGTCGACGCCGAAGCCTCACCCTCGTAGATCGTCGCGGCGACGCCGTGAGCCTGAAGCACCCGGGCGAGCGTCAGCCCGCCCAGTCCCGCTCCGACGATGGCGATGGTCTTCTGCATGCTGCGCTCCTCTGTAGCGCCGACACGCGTCGGCGATAGTCAGCGCCGTGAGCGGACGGGATGTCCGGTCTCGGCAGGAGACGCTCACCGATCAGAACCATCTGCATCGATGTATGTGCGATACCCGGCGGGTGGACCCGCGAGCCATCGTTTTTCGCGACCCTGTGACTATAGCCCGGCATCCACCTCGCACCGGCGGAACGCTCAGCCCGGCCACGGCGCGCACCACGTCCGGGCGCAACATGGTCGTGACCCAGGCGCCCGGCGCCCCCCAGTCGTGTCCGACCAGGATCGCCTGCTCTTCGCCGAGTTCCCGGATCAGGCCGATGACGTCGCCGGCCAGGTGCAGCAGGGTGTACGCGGAGACGTCCTCTGGCTGGTCGCTGCGGCCGTAGCACGCTGGTCGAGAGCGACGACACGGTATCCGGCCGCCGCGAGCGGGGCGAACTGGTGCCGCCACGAGTACCAGCTCTCCGGCCAGCCGTGCAGGAGCACCACGAGCGGGCCCTGGCCTTGCTCGGCGATGTGGAACCGCAGGCCGTTCACCTTGACGTGACGGTGGTTTACGGCTCTTACCATGGGCATTCTCCATGAACGTGGATGGTGCGGTGGTTGTTCGGCCGAATCCGGGTGGAGCGCGGACGGATCTTGCGACACGCCTGCCTTCACGCGCCGGGTGCGGTAGCTCGCGAGCATCCCGGCACGTGTCGGTTTCGATGCCGTCGGAAGCAACGGCTGCGACATACTGCGGGCTGGACTCAGGGCGTCGACAGTGTCGGCCGGACCGGTGTCCACCCAGCCGACGATTCCGGTCAAAGCGATCCAACAGGCTTGTGTCCGGCCGCCGTTGTTCTCGACGGCGGACACCGACGGCGCGGGCCCTGCCGAGGACCGTCGGAGAGAGCGGACGGTCAGACATGGGCCAGCTCGGCGGCTTCCGCGAGCGTCCGCACGACGGTGAGCCGCTCGTCCAAGGGGTGTCCCCGGGCCGCCGGGTGCGGCGCCTCCCGGGGCGACGATGAGCGTGGTCACACCTGCGTCGGCGTACGCCTTCAGGAGGTCCGCGATGCGCTCTCGGGTCCCACTCACACCGCATCTCGCAGGCAAGACCGTGATCAGCTGCGTCGATCTCATGCGTGAGCGGCGGATTCCCGGCGCCCTATGCACCCGCAGCGGGTGCGGCACGGTGGCCTGGCGACTGTCGCGGAGGCACTGTTGCGATTCTCCACACCGACGCTCGCCGCTCTGCCGCAGCTTCCCGCACAGGTCGACAACGATGGGCGCCCGCCTCGCTCCCGACGCATTTCCGCGGCCGGCTACCGCCCAGTCTCGTCCTCGATGTCGCGGACCAGGTCGATGGCCCGGCCGAGGTTGGTGAGCCGTGCGTCCAGGGTCTCGCCGGCGGGGTAGAGGCGGACGGTGTCGACACCGGCGTCGCGCCACACCCGCAGCCGCGCCCGCACCCTGTCCTCGGTGCCGATCAGCGTGGTGGCCAGCACCATCTCGTCGGTCACGAGACCGGCCGCGCCGTCGCGGTCTCCGGACTGCCAGCGCTCCCGGACCTCGGCCGCGACCTCGGCCCAACCCTGGCGGCTGTAGGCGCTGTTGTAGAAGTTCGTCGTCGCGGAGCCCATGCCGCCGAGGCTGAACGCCAGCTCCTTCTTGCGGCCGGCCACCATCGCGTGCAGCGCGTCCTCGTCCTCGGCGAACGCCACCTCGGCGCCCTGACAGATGTCCAAGTCGGTGCGGGAACGACCCGATGCGGCGAGCCCCGCGTCCAAGTGGTCGAAGTACGCCTCCTTGGCGCCCTCGGGCACGAAACTGGTGCCCAGCCAGCCGTCCGCGATCTCCCCGGTCAGGTACAGCATCTTCGGCGAGAGGGTCGCCAGGTAGATCGGGATGTCGTGCTCGGCGCGCATGGACAGCCGCATGGGCTTCGCTTCCCCGCCCGGCAGCGGGAGTTGGAACTCCCGCCCCGTGTAGGAGACTTTCTCCCCCGAGGCGGCCTGCCGCACGATCTCGACCGTCTCGCGCATCCGGGACAGCGGCCGGGCGAACGGCACCCCGTGCAGACCTTCGATCACCTGTGGCCCGGACGGGCCCAGCCCCAGCAGAAAGCGACCCTCGGAGAGGTTCGACAGGGTGATCGCGGCCCGGGCGATGGCCATTGGTGTGCGGGTGGCGAGCTGAATGATGGCCGAGCCGAGCAGCATGCGCTCGGTCTTCGCGGCGAGGTAGCCCAGCGGCGACGGCGCCTCGGCACCCCAGGCCTCCGCGACCCAGCAGATGTCCATGCCGAGTTTCTCCGCCTCCACGACGAAGTCGACCGTCTCCGGCCAGTTCGCGGAAGCCTCGATCGTGGTCGACGTACGCATCACACACGCGCCTTTCCAGGCTCTTCGGCCAGCTTCCTGATCGCCTCAAGCGTGGTGGCGATGTTGCTCTCGAACTCACGCATGCGCACGAAGACGATCTTCTGCTCCTTCTCCGGCATCCGGTCGATGGCGACGGACAGGCCCGAGCGGCCCGGCCCCATCTGCATCCACTGCCTCAGCAACGTGCCGTCGTCCCGCGGCTCCAGCGTGAACCGCCAGATCGCTGACGGGAACTGCGGATCCGCCACCGCCCAGGCGAACACCCTCAGGGGCTCGTACTCGACGATGTGGGACGTGGTGGCCCACTCCCCGAACGCCTCGTGCTTGCTCCGGCCCACGAAACGGGCCCCCAACGCAGGTCCTGTCCGTCCGTCCAGCCACTCCACCGACTGCAGTTCCGAACTCAGGCTCGGCATCAGTTCGATGTCGGAGATCAGTTCCCACACCCGCTCCGGCGGAGCCGCGATCCAGATCGGCACCTCGACATGGGGCTTGTCCGCATAGCGCGCGCCCGTCCACTCCACGATCCGGCCCTCCTCATCAGTACGACCGCCTTCAGGAAGATAAAGCCCTGACCACCAAAGTTGTTTAAAAAGACTCACTTGTCAAGGGAGGTGGCGTTCTTCGGGCAGGGCTGATTCAGCGGGCGAACCGCTCCCGCACATCCGGCCGCTCGGCCAGGCGCGGCGGATAGCCCGGCCCCAGCCGGGCGTGCGTGTTGTCGGCGGTCATCGGCTCACCGCAGGCGGCGCACACCACTTCGGCGTGGCTCTCCTGGCCGCAGACGTCGTGATACATCACCACCGGTGGGCCTTCCTCACCGGACAGCCAGCGATCCCCCCAGCGGTTCATGGCCAGCAACACCTTGTGGAAGTCACGCCCCTTCTCAGTGAGTACGTAGTCGTACCGGACCGGCTCGGTCTGGTAGGGCCGCTTCTCCATCAAGCCCTCGTCCACGAGCCGCCGCAGCCGGTCGGTCAGCGTGTTGCGAGCGATCCCCAGCGACTCCTGGAACTCGTCAAAGCGCTTGATCCCATATCCGGCCTCCCGCAGCACCAGGGGCGTCCACCAGTCACCCAGCAGATCCATGGTCCGAGCGATCGAGCAGGGCCAATGCGCGAAGGATGTACGCCTCATGATGCCAGCATACGGTTCGTCTCGGAAAGAAACCCAGCAGGTCGCACCGCTTGGCATGGCCGCAATGGACGCGTCAATACGTTGCTGTCGGCCCGGGACACGATAGGGCTGTAAGGCTGAGTCTCGGCGTCGGAAGGCACGCCACGCCCCCCTCGGTCGGCACGCGGCGCCGGGACCCTCTGACAGTCGCGGCGGTTTCGCTGCGACGGCCGCACCACCGCTCAAGCTTGGGAGGTACGTCGAGGTAGACCGGGCTACCGGGCCGCTGCGGGGATGCCGGTCCAAGAGGCCTGTGATGCCGGCTCGGGCCACGACCATGCAGGCGAAAGGATCTTCGGCGGCGACAGCCTTGATCCGTATCCGTGGATCCCCGGGATGGCGAGCTTTCCGGCTCTCTGTCCTGCCTGGTCGATTCCGTGTCGTCCAGGCCGAGTTGGAGCTTGAGGCCGAGAGGTTCTGCTCCAGTTGAACGGCGCCGGCCAAGACGGCGGGTCCGTCCCCAGCGTCAGCCCCAGCCCCGGCCCCTCCACCACCGCGTCACCCAGCGAGCCCTCCGTCATCACCGGCCTTGCGGACCTCCTCGGCTCCCTGCTCCACGACGACGCCGAGCAGCAAAGTCCGACACCCGACGCTGACTCCTCGCCTAGCTCGGCCGCTACGACGCCGGAGGCCACGGCGCCCTCCGACCCACTGCCGTCCACGACACACGCATCACCTGGCCCCAGCGACCGGACTGCCGAAGGATTCTGCGTAGATCTCCCTGAGGCCAGCGAGTGCGCGTTACAGCGCAGGGAGTTGGTCTGGGACCACAGGGCGGCCTTGGAGGCGCTGTAGGGCGTGCCGTCGGCCAGCCAGGACAGGGCCGAGTGGACATTGAGGATGTGGCCACCGCCGTTGCGCTCGATGATCGGCGCGAAAGCCCGGGTGACCAGCAGCGGCCCGTAGAAGTTGGTGTCCAGGTCCCGGCGCACGTCCTCCATCGGCGAGTCGAGGTACGAAGCGCGGACCGAGGCGCCGGCGTTGTTGATCAGGATGGTGACGTCCTGGGCCTGCTCGGCCGCGGCCGTCACGGATGCCGGGTCGGTGACCTCGAGCGCGAGCGGCACGGCACCGGGGTGCGTCACCGTGCGCGGGTCGCGGGCCGTGGCGTAGACCTTGCCGGCGCCGCGCGCGTAGAGCTCCTCGACCAGCATCCTGCCGATGCCCCGGCCGCCTCCGGTGACGAGGACGATGGCTCCCCTGATCGCTGTCACAACTGCCTCCACAATGAGAAACCGATCGGTTTCACTCGCTGTAAACCGATCGATTTCCGCCGGGGCTCCCTGTCGGAGTGCAGGGCGGCGAGCAGCCCCTCCACGCCAGGGCTAACGCTTACGCGCAACTGATCTCGGCGCACCCCGAGACGCTCCATATACAGATGCATGGACATGCCCTCGCGGCAGCCGCCGAGGCACAGGGTGATGAGTAGATCGGCCAGCTCGTCCGGGCCGGCTGGATGAAGGTCTGGTACACCGCGCACGTGCCACTGGGCACCGATGTCAACGAGACCACGAACTTCCTCGCACACCGCATGCTCATCAACACTCTTACGGCCATCGAACCTCCCTCCGACCGCCGGGAGGCAAGGGCATGAAGCCATGGGGAGCCGCTCCGAGCCGCTCCGGCTGCTGGAGACCGGCAGCCATTCGAAGAGCACTTTGGTTAGCGAGCCTGCCCGGAAGGGTGCTGCGTCAGCGCAGGTGTGCCGCATCGAGCATGGTGGTCACCGTGGGCGCGATGAGCCCTGTCAGTTTGTCTGCGCCGATCCCCGCACGGGCACTGGCACCGTCGAAGACCAGGCTCAGCTGACGGGCCAGCAGATCCGGGTCGCTCGCCCCACCCTGTTCGGCCTCGGCACGGAAGAAGGCTGTCAGGTTCCCCTTGATGCGATGCGCCACCTGGCTCGCGGGGTGGCTCTGATCCTTCAGCTCGATCTGCGCGGCCAGATACCGGCAGCCCCGGAATTCGGGTGCGCCCGCCTGCAGTTCCACCTGCTCGAAGACGTGCAGGATCCGCTCGCGGGATGAACGGCCGTCGTCCGCCGCGGGCAGGAGCCCGGCCACGAAGGCGGCGGCGCGTTCCTCCAGGCTCGCCGCCAGCAGTTCGTCCTTGCTCTCGAACAGCTGGTACATGGAACGCTTCGACACGCCCGCCGCCTTGCACAGCGCGTCGATGCCGATGTGGACACCGTCTCGGTAGGTGAGCGTGGCCGCCGCCTCCAGCAGCCGCTCTCTGGAACTTGGCTTCACTTCGGTGGTCATACTGCGAGATTAACTCGCTTCCGACGAAAAGAAAACCGATCGGTTTACGAGGAGATCGTCAGGACGACATCCCGCGCTGCACGGAGCCGAGGGGATGTTAGAAGCGCGCACAGAAGCTCGCCGACGCCCTCGAGGGGAAGACCGTCGCCGAGCCCTGCTCGCGCGGCCGCCGCGAGGCCGACGGCCATCACCACCCACCCCGGGGCCAGGCCCGCGTCGCCCTGGGCGTCGTAGTAGAGGATCGAGCGGACACCGCCTGTGATCTGCCGCAGCGGCTCGAACTCCGCGAGAAAGCGCAGGTCAGGTGACCTGAATCAATTGCGTGCGACATTACCGAGCGAGGCGCGCAGGTCGTCCTCTCCGGTGAGCAACGGAGGCAGGGGGGTCGCGTCGGCCGGGTTGAGTGAGTCGAAGAGCAGGGCGATGAAGCGGGCGCGCAGTGAGGGTGTGGTGCCGGGCAGTGCGAGGCCGGCGACGGCCATGACGAGGAAGTGAGGGATGTCCTCAGCGGTGAGGTCGGGACGGACCTCGCCGGCCTGCTGCGCGCGCACCAGGAGTGGGTGGAGTGAGGCGCTGAAGCGCTGGAGGACTTCCACTGCGACGTCGGCGAAGTTGCCGGCGAAGGTGACCAGACCCCGCTCCTCGGTGATCAGGTCGAGCAGATGCGTGGCGATGTCCTGAAGGGCCTGGCGGGTATGCGGGGAGTCGGCGGCTCGCTCGATGAGAGGGAGCAGGTCGGTTTCGAGGATGTCCTCCAGGACAGCCCGGACGATGGCCTCACGGTTGGGGAAGTGGCGGTAGAGCGTGGCGATGCCCACGCCGGCTTCTGCCGGCTGATCACTCTGGGATCGGTCGTCGCGGCGGGTCTGCCACTCGTCATCGCCCTGGCCGGCGTCACGGTGGGAGTCGGCGGCGCCTTCACCCTCTCCACCATTTTCGAGATCCACTCGCTCGCCGCGGTGCTGGCGCTGATGCTGGGGCTGGCCGTCGGCATCGACTACGCACTGTTCATCGTCAACCGAGAACGCCGACTGATCCTCGACCAGGGCATGGACCCCCATGAAGCGACCGGCCGTGCGCTCGGCACCGCCGGGAGCGCGGTCTTCTTCGCCGGCAGCACCGTCATCATCGCTCTGGCCGGGCTTCTGGTCATCGGCATCACGCTGCTCAGCACCATGGCCATCGTCGCGGCCGGCACGATCGCGATCGCCGTCCTGCTCGCCCTGACCCTGCTGCCCGCTTTGCTGGGCCTGGTCAAAGAACGCATCTGCCCCGCCCGTACCCGGCGAAGGGAACAGGAGCGGACAGGAGGTGGCGAGCGCACCCGGGCTGTCCGCTGGGGAGCACTGCTGGTCCGCCACAGGTACGCCGCCCTCGCCGCCTCGATCCTGATCCCGGCGATCCTGGCGGTGCCCGCCGCCGGCATGAAACTGGGCCTGCCCTCCGGCGCCAGCTACAACGACACCGGGCAGCGACGCAGCTACGACCTGGTCAGCGACGCGTACGGGCCCGGCTACAACGGCCCCCTGCTGATCGCCGTCGGTTCCACCACGAACGGCCAGCCCCTCACCCCCGCGACCCTTGCCGCGGTGACCTCGGACCTGCGAGGCGTCAAGGGCGCCACATCGGTCTCACTGGCCGGGATGAACCAGACCGGCACCACCGCCATCCTCAGCCTGATCCCTGGCAGCGGCCCGAACGACGAAGCCACCAAGGATCTCGTCACCGCCGTACGGGACAAGAGCGCGCAAATCCGTGTGACCCGCGGCGCTGTCATCGGTATCGCCGGTTTCACCGCCCTCGCGATCGACGTCTCCGACCGGCTCGCCGACGTCCTGCCGCTCTACGTGGCCACCGTCCTCGGACTGTCCCTCATCGTCCTGCTCCTGGTCTTTCGCTCCCTCATGGTCCCCGTGACGGCCACCCTCGGCTTCCTGCTGAGCATCGCCGCCACCTTCGGCCTCACCACGGCCGTCTTCCAGTGGGGCTGGCTGCAGAGCGTGATCGGACTCGACGCCACAGCACCCGTCGTGAGCCTGCTGCCCATCATCATCACCGGCGTCCTGTACGGGCTCGCCATGGACTACCAGATGTTCCTGGTGACCTCCATACGCGAAGCACATGTCCACGGCGCCACCGCCATCAACGCCACCGTCACCGGCTTCGCGCGTGCCAGCTCCGTCGTCCTGGCGGCGGCCACCATCATGGTGTCCGTCTTCGCCGGCTTCGTCTTCAACGCCCAGCCCATGATCAAACAGGCCGGCTTCGCACTGGCCGCAGGCATCCTCATCGACGCCTTCGTCATCCGCATGACCTTCATCCCGGCCACCATGGCACTCGCCCAGGAGAAAGCCTGGTGGATCCCCGCCCGGCTGAACCGCCTGCTGCCCGACCTCGACGTCGAAGGCGACAAGCTAGCGCAGAGGATCCCGCTGCCCCACCCCACCGCAGCCCACCAGGCAGAGCCCATCAGCTGACCGGCGGCACCGTCCCCCTCTCACACTGTCATCAGGTCACCCGAAAGGGACGAGGCGGTCCCAGACAGACCGCCTTGCCAGCATCCCGGGCGACCCAGGCAGAGGAGAGCACCACAGGCTTGAGGCAGGCCATCGCCGACGCCACGAGTGCGTGGGCGCGAAGGTCGTCGGAGGGTTCCGATCCGTCGCCGAGGCGGCGGGAGATCTCCGGGACCGGCATGCTCTGCCGGCCCTGCGTCTTCTCCCACTGATGGGTCATCAATGCGCATGCGTCGTTGAGCAGCCGCATCAGGTTCAGCGACTGCCCGGGCTGGCCGGAATCGACCTGGGTGATCACGTCGAAGGCCCGGCGCAGGGAATCCCAGGGCCGCTCGCCTTCGGGGCGGGCGGCGAGCGCGGCGGCGACCTGCTCGATCTGCACGGCCAGATACCGGCAGCCTCGGAGTTCGGGTGGGCCCGCCCGATCGGTTTCTAGGGGTGTCGGGTGATGTCGGGTGCCGGGCGGCATCCGAGGTTCATGCAGAGGCTCGGCGACGGTCTTGAGGGAGAGACCGTCGCCGAGCCCTGGCCCCGTCCTGGGTGAGGTGCGTTCCGCTACGCGGCGGCGGCGGCCTTCTCGGGCGTCGCCTCGGCGGGGATACGGTGCAGCCCCCTGCGGTCGTACCAGCCGGTCACGCCGAAGCCGAACAGCGCGGCCGCCGCGAGGCCGACGGCCATCATCACCCAGGCGCGGGTCAGGCCGGCGTCGCCCTGGGCGTCGTAGTAGAGGATCGAGCGGACACCGCCGGTGATCTGCCGCAGCGGCTCGAACTCGGCGAGGAAGCGGTAGAAGGCGGGCAGTGCCTCGATGGGGGTGGTGGCGCCGGCCGTCGGCACCGCCATCCCGATGAAGACCAGCGTGACCACCAGCATGCCGGGTGTGCCGAAGACGGCGAGGAGAGTGAGCGCGCCGATCCCGGAGACCGCGATGGCGCACACCGAGTACAGCCACAGCAGGGGCAGGTGGGAGGCGTCCATGCCCATGAGGGTGACCGCGCCCACCATGACCAGAGTGCCCATCAGTAGCGACAGGCCGAGCATGACGGTGCTGCTGATGGCGAGGGTCTGTACCCGGGTCGCCCGGATCAGCGGGCGGTTGAGGCGCAGCGGGCCCATGTCGTTGTGGGTGTAACCGAGGGCGTGGTCGACCTGACCACTGATGACATTGGCCGAGAGCATGCCGCAGACCACCAGGGCGAGCGCGTAGTAGAACGCGGTGAGGCCCAGGCCGCTGTGCGAGTCGAGAGGATGGCCGTCCTCGACAGTAATGGCGGCCGGGTCCGCCAGCAGGACGCGCGCCGCGACGGGCAGCTTGGCCTGCCCTGCCCCGCTCTGCGCGGTCAGCTCCTTGCCCACCTGGAGCGAGGCGTTCTCGGCCGCCGTCGTCGTCGCCGTCCGGGCCAGGCCGGAGCCCAGACTGCCGGCGGACTGGTTGGTCAGCACCGTCAGCGTCGGACGGACCGGAGTCCCGGTGGCCGCGGCGTTGGTCAGCGCGAGGGTGGAAGAGGTGAAGCCGTCGGGCACGACAAGTGCGCCGAAGAGCTTGCCCTCACCGAGTTCCTCCTTCACCTCCCTTTCGTCCATCACCCTCCAGTCGATCCTGTCCCCGGCCGCGGTGGACTTCTTGATCGACCCGGTGATCTGTGATCCCAGATTGACCTGCTTGCCGGCGACAGCGGCCCCCTTGTCGGCGTTGACCAGAGCGACGGGCAGGTTCTTCATGTGGCCGGCCGGATCGATGTTGGCGCCGACGTAGAACACGGTGAACAACAGAGCCAGGGTGCCCGTGATGACGCCATTGGCGATCCACAGGGGTTTGGCGCGCAGTATGCGGAAGGGGTGAGGCCCACTCATGACTTACTCCGGTCTCGACAACACACAGAACGGCGGGCCTCCTGACTCGGCGGGCACGATCTGGCGACCACCCGCCGTTCCATCGAAGCCCCGGCTGCCGAGGCGACGGCACCCGGATCACGCTCAAACCGTCTCCCGCGGGAAACCGTTCAGTTTCAGCCACCGTAAACCGATCGGTTTCTTCATGCAAGCCCAAGCGGCGTGTCATTCCCCCGGCCTACACCCGCCACCACGACGGAAGTTGAGTACTGACCAGAGCGGCCGTCCCTGCCACCAGAAGCACCACCGGCGCTTGATGGGCAACTTTGTTCTGATGGGTTGATCAACTGATTGAGCCGACAGAGCCGTCACTGCGACGGTGCGGCGGTCACAGCCGGGCGGTGGCAGATGGAACCGTCAGCCCTCGGACACCATGAGGACGCCACGACCGATGAGCTTGCCGTCGTTGAGCGCGTGGAGTGCTTCGTTGACACCCTTGAGGGGGAACCGCGTGGTGCTGTTCTGATGACTCCCCGATGCGCAAGTGCCACGAGCTCCACCAGCTCGTTGTAGGTACCACCGCTGTTGCCCACGAAGCTCCTCTCCGGGATCAACTTCTGGCTGAGAATGTCGATCTCGAGCTTGGCTCCGGAGCCCACGAGGAAGTCGACGCCGTTGGTGGCGAGGACTTCGACACCGTCCTTCTGGGCACCCTCTTCGCCGACGTAGTCCAAGACCACCTCGGCACCCGCACGTGGGTCAGCTCCATGATCTCTGCGACGTGCGAACGATCCTTCTTCGACAGGACCGTGTGGTCAGCGCCCCACCCGTGGGCGCGATCGAGGGCTGCGGCGTTGCGATCCACGACGATGCTCTCCGTCTGGGACAAACCGCGAAGGGCCTGGATCGCGATGTGCCCCAGCCCGCCGGCGCCCAGCATGACGGCGCGGGTCCCAGGGACCGCGTGCGGAAGCGCCTTGCGCACAGCCCCAGGGCGCCGGCGAGCTTGCGCCATGCCTCGCGATAGCCGCAGCCCTCGAAACAGGGCCGCATCCCGAGAATGAGGGTAATTGACGAGGTACTTTCGTACCCTCTATCGTACCCATCATGTGTAGGAGCCGCCTGTAGCTCGATGAGGAGCGACGATGCAACACATGTATGCCATGAATGCCCAGACCCCGACGTGCGAGGGCGTGGCCCTGGCCGCGGACCGGAAGGGCCGGCGATGAGGGCTTCCGACCGGGTCGCCGAGTTGACTGCCAGGATCGCCTCCCCCGAGACGAATGTGGCGTGGCTGCTGTGCGATCGGCATCCTGCCGACAGGGTGGCGTTCACCGTCGTCGATGCCGCCGGCGAGGCGTCCGTCCTGACCTTCGGGCAGCTCGCGGCGGACTCGCACCGGTGTGCGCGGGCGTTGCAGGAACTCGGCGTCGGGTCGGGCGACCGGGTGGCGACCTTGATGGGCAAGAGCACCGACCTCGTCACCGTGATCCTTGCGCTCTGGCGCCTGGGGGCGGTCTACGTGCCGTTGTTCACCGCGTTCGCGCCCCAGGCCATCGCCATGCGTCTGGAGGGCTCGGGTGCGCGAGTCGTGATCGTCGACCCGGATCAGCGGCACAAGCTCGACCCGGGGCCGGACATGCCGGAGGACCACCAGCGCCGCATCGTCGTCGCGGGGACCACCGGTTCCGGAGATGACGTGCTGCTCGCCGACCTCGTCGCGGCCGCGTCGCCGGAGCCGTTGCCCGCCGTCGCCGTCGGCGGCCAGGGGCCGCTGGTGCACATGTTCACCTCGGGTACCACCGGCAAGCCGAAGGGCGTCATCCACCCCGTGTCGTACATCGCCGGATGGCAGGTGTACCTGGAGTACGCCCTGGGGGTCCCCCAGGACGGCAGCTACTGGTGTGCGGCTGACCCCGGGTGGGCCTACGGGCTGTACGCGGCCATCGTCGCCCCGATGGCCGCCGGTATCCCCAGTCTGCTGCTGGCGGGCCAATTTTCCGTCGAGTCGACCTGGCGCACACTCGTCGACCACGCGGTCACCGACTTCACCGCCGCCCCGACCGTGTACCGGCAACTCCGTTCCTCGTCGGTGGAAGTACCCCAGGCGCTGTCCCTGAAGAGACTGTCCAGCGCCGGGGAACCCCTGACCCCCGAGGTCAACGAGTGGACGCGTCGCGTGCTCGGCCTGGAGGTGCACGACCACTTCGGTCAGACCGAGGTCGGCATGCCCCTGGCCAATCACCATCACCCCGAGCTCGCCCGGCCCCTCAAGACCGGATCGATGGGCAGGCCTGTGCCCGGCTGGAGCCTCACCGTCCTGGCCGAGGAACAGGACGAGGCCGCCGCAACCGGCGCGCTGGGCCGCGTCGCGATCGATGTCGCCGCGAGCCCGCTGATGACCTTCCGTGACTACCAGACGCCGGGCCAGAGCGCGGCCAAGTTCACCACGGACCGCCGGTGGTATCTCACCGGGGACGCCGGGTCGGTCGACGCCGACGGCGACTTCTTCTTCTCCTCCCGCGACGACGACGTCATCATCATGGCCGGCTACCGGATCGGCCCGTTCGAGATCGAGAGCGTCCTCGCCCAGCACCCCGCCGTCACCGAATGCAGCGTCATCGCCGCCCCGGACGAGGCCCGCGGCGAGGTCATCGAGGCGTACGTCGTCGTGGCACACGGAAGTGTCGCGTCACCGGAACTCGCCGCTGAGCTCCAGCAGTTGGTCAAGACCCGCTATGCCGCGCACGCCTATCCGCGCACGATCCACTTCATCGACAGCCTGCCCAAGACACCCAGCGGCAAGACGCAGCGCTACCTGCTGCGCAGCCGCCGACGGGCCGAACTCTCCAGCCGAGAGGCACAGTGACCGACACAGATCCCCTCATCGTCGAGCAGCGCGGACCCATCAGGTGGCTGCGGCTCAACCGGCCCGAGCGGCGCAACGCCCTCAACGCCGCCCTCATAGACGCCCTCGACAAGCAGATCACCGGCGCCGAGGCCGACCCCGCCACCGCGGTGGTCGCCGTGGCCGGCAACGGACCGAGCTTCTGCGCCGGCGGCGACTTCCACCAGTTCCTGGAACTGGACGAGCGCGGCCAGAACCCGGTCGACTTCCTGGCGGACGTATCCGCCTGCTTCAGCCGGATCGACGCCAGCCCCGTCCCGTGGGTCGCCGTCCTGCACGGCCACGCCGTCGCCGGCGGCCTCGAACTCGCCCTTGCCTGCGACGTGGTGGTCGCCGCCGACTCCACGCTCATCGGCGACGGACACCTCAACAACCGGCTCGTGCCGGCCGGCGGATCCAGTGTCCGACTGCCTGGTGCGGTCGGGCGCGGACTGTCACGCTGGCTCCTGCTGACCGGAGAACTCCTGCCCGCGACCGAGTTCTCCGGCACCGGCTGGATCCGGGCCATCGTGCCGGAGCCCGAACTCGAGGCCACGGCCTCCCGTATCTGCCGTCAACTGGCCGAACGGAGCAGTCCCGCGCAGCGGCACCTCAAGACGCTGCTGCACAGGATCGACGGCGTTGCCCCGGAGCCCGCCCTGCGTGAGGAACTGGAGACCTTCGCCGACAACTGGTCGGCGAGCTCCGTGGCCGACACCCTGAAGGCGTTTCTCGCCTCCCGGACGACGAAAGCAGCCCACACATGAACCGCTATCACGGGCGCGTCGTCGCCCTCACCGGTGGCGCACAGGGCCTCGGGCTCGCCATGGCCACGCGCTTCGCCGCGGAAGGTGCCACGGTCGCGCTGGCCGACGTCAACGAACGGGCCCTGGCGGATGCCGCGGGCGGAATCGCCGCGGCACACGACGCCAAACTCCGCACCGACATCGTGGACGTGACCGACTCCGCGCGGGTCGACAACTGGATCGGCGAGATCACCAGCGACTTCGGCCGCGTCGACGTGCTGGTCAACAACGCAGGCATCATCCGCGACAACCGCGTGGAGGACATCACCGACGACGACTGGCACGCCGTCATCGACGTCAGCCTCACCGGCGCCTTCCACTGCGCCCGCGCCGCGTTCGGTCCCATGAAACGCCAGGGCTACGGCCGTATCGTCAGCTTCTCCTCCATGTCATGGCGTGGCAACTTCGGCCAGACCAACTACGTGGCCGCCAAGGCCGGCGTCGTCGGCATGACCCGCACCCTCGCCCTCGAAGGCGCCCGCCATGGCATCACCGCCAATGCCATCGCCCCCGGGCTGATCGACACACCCATGCTCGCCTCCATGAACGGCCCGGCACGCGACAAACTCACCGCCAAGGTCCCCATGCGCCACACCGGCCGCCCCGAGGACATCGCCGAAGCCGCCGCGTTCCTCGCCAGCGAAGCGGCCGGCTACATCACCGGCATCGTCCTCGACGTGGACGGTGGCATCTCCATCGGATCATCGATCCGGTAACCGACAGCCCGCCTGATCACCCGCGTCCCCCACGGACCGGAGTCCCTGTGCCTCGCGCGCCCCGGCCGGGACCGGTAGCTGACCACCGGGTGTCGGTCCGGCGCCGCCGGCCCACGCCGACGGGGACGGGCGCCGAGCCGCCGGCAGTTGCCTACACGCGATGGCACCAAGTCATACTTGGCTTGTGATGGCTGGGGCTCGGGATACGAATCATGGATCGGTACGTCGTCGGCGGGTGGACCAGGAGCGTCGTGCCGCATTGCTCTCGGACCTGGAGGAGCTTGTGCTCGCCGAGGGCTTCACGGCCCTCAGCATGGACGATCTGACGCATCGCCTGCACTGCTCGAAGGCAACGCTCTACAGCGTGGCCGGAAGCAAGGAACAACTGGTGACAGCGGTGACGAAGCGGTTCTTCCAGCAGGCGACCGAACAGATCGAGGTCACCGTGGCCGCCGTGGCCGATCCGAGACAGCGCATCCCGGCCTACCTGTCAGGGGTGGGCCAGGCGATGAGCCGGTGTTCCCAGGAGTTCTACACCGACATGATCGGCTTCGGGCCTACCGCGGAGATCTATCGGGTCAACTCCAAGGCTGCGGCTCGACGTGTGCAAGAGCTGATCGCGGCTGGTGTCGAGGCCCGGGCGTTGCGTCCGATCGACGGTAACTTCGCCGGGCACCTCGTGGCGCTGGCCATTGAAGGGGTGCAGTCCGGGGCGCTCTTGGCCAGCACCGGGCTGAGTGCAGGCGACGCGTACACCGAGATGGCGGATCTTCTGCTGCACGGCCTCAGCATGCCCCGGACGTAAGGCGAGGGCACGCGGCCAGTGCGACAGTGCTCGTCACCGTGCAGGACAAGAAGGAAATTGCAGTCTCCGAGGGTTCCCGGCGACTTGGCCCGGCGAACGGCCATCAGGCGGGTGCGGGCGTTCGCCGCGAGGGGCACGGCTCGGCAGGCGCTGTCAGTATCTCCGCCGGTGGCCGGCCTGGTCAGGATGATCTCCACGGCGTGCTGCCGTCTCATCGGCAGGCTGCTTCCCGCGCTTCGCCACCAGGACGGTCTGGACAGGGCTGGGACGTTAGTGGAAGCCGGGATCGCGAGCTGGGCAGAGGACCGCGTGAGCCAGTCGGCACCAAGCGCTGCCATCCCCGGCCGGATGTGCGAGGCCGGAGCTGACGTGCCAGCAGCACTCGGCGGGCACGTCAGCCGTTGGCAGTTCCTGCGGATGCAGACGGACGGGACGATCACGTACCCGCTGGTACCACTCGACGAGGTTGCCGCATTCCCGGCAGCGGGCGCGCTGGGCACAGCGGAGGTGTCTGGATGAGCTGTCGGCAACGACACGTAGCGAACGCGGGCGATGGCTGATGACGGGACTGCCGTCCGCATGGCGACCGACCACGCGAACATCGCCGCTGCGCCGTGGCGGCAGCCCTCTTCGCCGCTCTGGCGCCGGCCCAGGTGTTCACCGCCTGACCGCAGCCGTCCGCCTCGGGCCGTAGTCGTGGTTGTCGCCTTCATGACCCAGGGCGATGTCGTTCAGGTGATGTGTTCGGGTTGATCACGCGATGCCGAGGGTGATCAGCGGGCGGTTTGTGTCACGAGCGTGGTGGCGGCCGGATCCTTGCTCGCGTCCCACATCATCGGGGCCGGCGCCTCGGCCACCAGGGCACCGCCGCTGTTCTTCAGCAGCAGGTGGCCGGAGTCGGCCTGGGACAGCTTCAGCCCGTCCAGGTTCAGCGGAATCCGGTACGACACCGTGTCGCCGTCGGGCGAGTGCTTGTCCAATCCTGTGGATCATTGTCTACGCCAGCGAAGTTCGGGTGGGTGCCTCCGAGCGTCGACGAGCGCGGCTCGTTTGTGACACTCGTCTCCATGACCAGCAGCAACGCCCTTGGCTTCACCCAGATCGTTGACCCGCCCGCCACGGGTCGCTGTGTTGCGCAAGCCGAGTGCGGCGCCGTTTACGCAGGTCACGTCCGTGCTACAGGTTGTCCCGCCTCGCGGGCGCCGAACAGCGCGGCGACCTGAGTTCGGGAGGCGAAGCCGAGCTTGCTCAGGATGTTCTCCACATGCGTGTCGACGGTACGTCGTGTGATGAAGAGCTCGGCCGCGATCTCCTTGTTGGTCTTCCCGCTGGTCAGCAGGTGTGCCACTTCCCGTTCGCGAGGGCTGAGCGGCAGGGCCCCGTTCCCTTCATGGCCGGGAACGGGCTCCTTGCGGAGCGCGTAGGCGACGGCCTCATCCTTGCTGAAGCGGCGCCCTTCCTTCAACGCCTTGTTGAAGACACGCGGGCCGAGGCTCTCGAGGGCCTGCTCAAGGCCGCGGTTGCGCCGGGCGAGCCACGGCTCGAAGAGAGCCGGTATGTTGCACCTCTCACCGAGGGCCTCCCCCGCGCCCATCAGCCGCGTGGCGCGTTCCGCGTCGCCGCGATCCGCCTCGGCCAAGCCGAGGAATTCCAGGGCGACGCAGATCCCGAACAGGTCATTCAGTTCGGATTTGCGCCTGAGTGCCTCGCTCAGCAAGGCCATCGCATCTCCGTGCCGGTGCTGGAGATGCGCGGCGTGGCCCAGATGCAAGACGCCCCAGGACAGCAGCCACTTCTCACCGTGGGCACGGCAGTGATCGCAGGCCTCCTCGAGCGCCGGCACCGCACGGCCGGGCTGGCCCATATAGCACCACGCCATCCCCAGGAAGACCAGAAGGTGGGCGAGGCGGGGGGTGGAGCCGGTGGCCTGGCGTTCCAGTCGTACCGCCTCCTCGAAGCAGGCGACGGCGGCCTCGACGCTCCCCTGGAAGAGGTGGGCGATGCCACGGCTGAACGTCACGTGAGCGATGGCGGTATCGTCGTCGAGCCGTTTGGCCAGGTCATAGCACTCGTCCAGCATCAGCAGGCCGGCGGGGACAGCGCCGCCGAATACGTTGAAGTGGCCGTTGACCCACAGAGCGCGCACTCGTTCCCGGCTGGGCTCGGGGTCGGCGGCCAGTAGCCGGTCGATCCAGTGCCGCGCCTCGTGGTGAAGCCCGCCGACGAACCAGGCACTCCACAGGTCGGCGGCCATGCCGAGTCCGGCGCGGGCCTCGCCGGGCTCGGTGAGACAGAACTCGAGGGCGACCCGGATGTTGGGCAGATCGGTCAGTACGGCACGCAGCAATGCGGCTTGGTCGGCACCGAACCAACCGGCTTCCAGCCGGGCCGCGAGGCCGGCGAAGTAGTCACGGTGCGCCCTTTGTGATGCGTGTTCCTCACCGCTTGCCCTCAGCCGGTGGAGCCCGTACAGGTGGAGCGTTTCCAGCATCTGATAGCGCGTGCCGTCGAAGCTCACAATCGATTTTTCGACGAGTTCGTTCAGCGCCACATGCAACTCGCCGGGCAACGGTTCCTCCCCCGCGCCCACCCGCTCGACGGCGGCCAGTCCGGCGCCGCCCGCGAACACCGACATCCGGGCCCACAGCATGCGCGCGGCCTCAGAACACTGCTCATGGCTGTGGTCCACCATCCCGAGCAGGGTGCGATGCCGTGGCGGGGCGGTACGGCTGCCGCAGGTGAGGACCCCGAACCGGTCCTCCAACCGCGTGAGGATCTCAAGGACGGACATGCTGCGTGTCCGGGCTGCGGCAAGCTCAAGAGCCAGCGGGAGCCCGTCCAGCCGTCGGCACAGGGCGAAAACCGTTTCCTGGTTGTCGGGGGTGAGAGAGAACTGGGGGTCGGCCGCCGAGGCCCGGCTGAGGAAGAGAGAAACGGCGTCGTACCGGTCGGTGGCCGTTTGCGACCGGTGCTGCCCCTCTTCCGGAACGGACAGCGGGGGGGCCGGAAACACGCTCTCCCCGTCGATGCGCAGAGGTTCGCGACTGGTGGCGAGTATGCGCAGATTCGGGCAGGCGCGCAGCAGGTCGGGCGCCAGCTTCGCGCAGGCATCAATCATGTGTTCGCAATTGTCGAGCAGAAGCAGCAAAGACCGGTCCCCGATACTGTCCACCAGACCGGCGGCACCCGTTCCGGCGCGCATGGCCATGGGCAATGTGGACAAAACCTTCAGCGCGAGGAGGTCCTCGTCGATCAGGTCGGCGAGTTCCACCAGCCAGGCACCGTCGGGAAGCGCCGCCTGTACATGTCGAGCAGCGTGCAGAGCGAGCCGGCTCTTACCGACCCCGCCGGTCCCGACCACCGTCACCAGCCGTGATTCCGACAGCAGCCGCAGGACTTCGGCCGTCTCCCTCCGCCGTCCGACGGTGCTGGTCAGGTCCGCGGGCAAATTACCCGGATACGCCCGAGTGTCACCGGCCATTGCACTGTTCCTCAAATCGCTCTTATGCGGTGCGTCTTGATGCTAGAAATGGAAAAATCTACTGTGTTTCGGGCAGTTCCTGCCCGGCGAGCAGAGTCAGCCATTCGCGCTGCAGCAGGGCGGGCGCGGCAGCGTCGAGAGCCACGTGGGAAACGGCGAAGACAAGGTAGGCGGGCCTTTCGGCGGCGGTGACCACGGCCGCACGCAGCGGCCCGGTCGCCGACCGGGGTGCCTCTGGCACTGGGTTCATCCTTGGCAACGGCTTCGCCGGACAGCTCCGGCTCGATGGAAGGCCGGCATGACTTCCTTGATGAACAGCTCCAGGGACTTGCGCTTCTCCTCGTGCGACATGCTGTTGTCGATCCAGAAGCTGTACTCGTCGACGCCGAGTTCCGCATAGGAGCGAGCCGCTCGATGACCTGGGCCGGGGTGCCGATCATCGCGGTCTTGTGCAGTGCGTCCGGCTGGAACTCCGGCCGGCCTTCGAATTCGGATTCCGGGCTGGGTGCCAGGAATCCGTTCTGCGGGGTGGTCTTGTTGCCGAACCAGGCGTCGAAGGTCCGGTAGAAGCGGTTGATCGCCTCCGCGGCCGGGCGCCAGCCCTCGGGTTCGTCAGGGGAGTGGACGTGCGTGTGTCGCAGCACCATCAGGTCGGGACGCGGCACCTCAGGATGGTTCGCCACGGCGGTGTCGAACTTCCGCTTGAGATCGGCGACTTCCTCGTCGCCCTTCATCAACGGGGTGACCATGACGTTGCAGCCCTGGGCCACCGCGAAGTCGTGAGAGGCGGGGTCGCGGGCGGCGATCCACATGGGCGGGGTGGGCCGCTGAACCGGCTTGGGCACGCTGGTCGAGGTCGGGAACCGCCAGATCTCGCCGTCGTGGGCGTAGTCGCCCTGCCAGAGGGCGCGGACGGCGGGCACGAGTTCGCGCAGGTGCTTTCCGCCGTCCGCCGCAGGCAGTCCGTCCGCCAGCCGGTCGAACTCGAACTGGTAGGCGCCCCGGGCGAGCCCGACCTCCATCCGGCCGTTGCTGATGACGTCGAGCAGCGCACACTCACCGGCCCGGATCGGGTGCCAGAACGGGGCGATGACGGTCCCGGCACCCAGGCGGATGGTCGAGGTCTTCGCGGCGAGGTGGGCGAGCAGCGGCATCGGGCTCGGGCTCGGGCTCGGGCTCGGGCTCGGGGAGATCGTGTACTCCATCTCAAGTGATGCTCGCCTATCCACACGGTGCCGAATCCCCCGACCTCGGCCATCAGGGCCAGCTCGGAGAGGTTCTCGAAGAGCTGGCGGTGACTGACCTCCTCGTCCCAGCGCTCCATGTGCACGAACAGCGAAAACCTCATGACTGCTCCTCCGCGCCTGTTCTGGCGGCTTCTGTCGGTGCGGCGTCCATCTCGGTGAGGGTGACGTCACCGGTGGCCCAGCGCGTCCGGGCGTGGCCTCAGTGCTGGGCACCCGGTCGGTGGCGACGTCCGTGCCGTCGTACCACCGCTTGAGCGACGCCGCACTCGCCATGAAGTCGGCCTCGGCGGTGCGCAGCCGGTCGGGAACGGACGCCCGCTCCTCAGCCGTACGTTCGCGCGTCGAACTGACCGAGCTCGGTGTGGCCACCAGGTCCGGACGGTGCGGCGCCACATGGTGGGCGACCAGGGCGCCCACCGAGAATGCGACCGGGTGCGAGCCCGCCGGGATCTCGTCGACCACCCCGGCGGCCAGCTCGGCGAGGAGCACCCCGTGTCTCACCGGCGGACGGATGCCGTGCCCAGGCAGGTCGGGGGTGAGCACGGTGAAACGGTCGGCCAAGAGCGCGGCAGCGGGCTCCCACATGGTGTGGTCGAGCCCGGCGCCGTGCAGCAGAACCATGGTCGGCTTGCTCATGGACGCGCTGCCTACTGCTCGGTCGAGAGCGCTGCCATGCGCTGCTGGGGGCGCCCCTGGGCGGCCGCGGCGAGCGCGATGACGATCTCGCCCGGATGGGGGGCGCCGCTCAGCCTGACCTCGACGGTTCGGCGGTGCGAGCGGAGCGTGGCGTGCCAGGGTCTCGCCCGCCTCGGCACGGGCGACGGCGAAGCAGATGACCGACTCGCGCTGGAGGAACTGCCGCAGCAGATTGCCGAGGTACGGGGTGTGAATGAGGGCCCCCGCGTGCTCGAAATCGCCGGCCGCGCCGACATTGGCGGCCTTGCCGAACGCCTCCGTCTCGTCCACGCATCCCAGGGAAACGACGAGCCGGTCCGTGAGCAACCTGGCGAGCACCGGGGCGACGCGGCTCTGCTCCACGCACAGCTCGGCCGAAGGGCCTGTGGCGAGCTTGCGGAGGCCGATGCTCTCGTCTGGGTGATCCAGGCACTCTTGCATGGCACAGGACGATAAATGCCGCCTCTCGAGTCGGTCAAGAGGCTGAGAGGGAGGGCTCCCCGGCGGGTCGGGGGCCACCGCACCAGGATCTAAAATGAGCACTTGAGCTGCGAGTATCGATGATCTTGAAAGCCTTGACCTGATTACACATCTCGAACTCTTGACGCTCCACCGACGTCGTGACCTACTGCTGCTTGTATGGTAGATCAGGGGGCCATCCGCCTCCGGGCCCAGGAGTTCCATGTCTAGTCATCTCGGAAACGATGCCCGCGACACCGTCGGGGAGCAGCGGGGGAAGCGCGACGGCAGGCCCGGACACCGACACAGGTGCCGAGGGCTACGGCGGCGGCAGACTCGGGTCCGTTCTCTGGACCTCGATAGGCATCTCCGCCGTCTTCGCGGCCAGGGGGGTGCTTGTGGACGCAGCGCGTTCTTCGCGACCCTCGACCACTACCCCACTGGCCGACGTCACCTCGGTGGTCGCGATCATCCTGGTCGTGATGTTCTTCGTCTCCGGCGCAGATGCCAACACCTACGTGCTGTCCATGATGACCTCGAACGGATCGTTCACTCCGCGTCGTCCGGTGCTCATCCTCCGGGGCGTCCTCACCGGTGTCACCGCCGTCGTCCTCATGCTCGCCGGCGGACTGAACGCCCTCCAGAACACTGTCATCGTGACGTCCCTGCCGTTCCTCTTGATCATCGCTGGTCTGGCGGTCTCCTTCTGGAAAGAGCTGATGGAGCAGCTCATCTCACTCCGCGAAATCTTGGACCGGCTCCCCGATCCGAGGCGGGTCAGGGGCCGCCGCTACCGGCTGGGCTCCCTGCTCGCCCTGTGCCTGCTCGCAGTCCTCGGCGGTGCCACCACACTGGCCGGCATCGCCCGGTTCGCCGTCGACGCCGCCCCTGAAACACGGTCACGTATCGGCCTTACGCGTCTCCCACGTGCCACCGCCCTGGGACGCCTACTGTCCCGCATCGACGGCGACGCCTTCGATGATGCCGTGGGTGCCTGGCTCGCCCGATACTCCCGCGACCCGGTCGAGGACGAGGCACCCGCGCTGGTGGGCCTTGCCGTCGACGGCAAGGCCGTACGCGGCAGCCGTCGTGACGGCCGTGGACGGCCGTCCACGGCCAGGTGCACCTTGCTGCTCAGCCCACCACGTTGATCGGCTGCACCACGAAGCGGGACGCCATCCGGACTTCGTCAAAGTTCACCCTGACGAGCCCGAGTCAGTGAAAACGTCCGCTCCGATCCTCATCGTCGTTGTCGCCGACGGCCGTCGCCACCACGCTCCAGAGGTCATGGACCGTGTCGCGGGCGCCCTTGTCGTGGTTGTATCCGAATTGGAAGACGTAGGTTCCGGAGTCCACGGTGTGACCCTTGATGAGCGTCACCACGTAGTTCGCTCCCCCGTCCGGCGCCTTCGCGGCGTGCACTGCGACCTCGTCACCGAGCGACGTCCAGACGCCGGTGTTCGCCACCCCACCGGTCTGGGCCACGTGCAGGACGATTTTCAGTGCGGTGAGCTTCTTGGCGGTCGTGACGGTGACGGAACTCTGACTCCAGTAACCGTCCGGGGACTGAACGGAGGTCTGGACGGAGAGGTAACTGCTCTGCCCCGCAGCCGGGGGCTTCACAGCCGCCCGCTGAGACGAGACCTCGGGGGTGTGCGCCGGGGCGGGTGAGGAAGGGCCCTGAACCTGAGCCTGGACGTTGGCCTCGGCGTGGGGGGCCACCAGACCCGCAGCGGGAAGCCCGGCCACGGCCGCCTTACCGGCCCCTGCCGCAAGGCGCACTCTCGCAGGCGTCGTCGGGGCCATGGTCGGCGTCGAGGGGCCCTCCTCGCTGAGGCCCGTGTCGGGACCCGGGATCGGCTCCGGTTGGTCCTCGACCGTCGCGGCGGAGCGATGCGGGCTCAGTCCCTCGGCCACCCCTACGGCCGCGAGCAGACCACCGGCGGCGACGGCAGCGCCGAGAAGCCACCTCGAGACGGCGTTGCTGCCGGCGGCCGCAGCGCTCGAGCGAGCAGGCGCCGCGTGCCCGCCGCGCTGCTGCTCGGCAGCAACCGCCTGCCACAGTTCGACCGAAGAGTCCGTGCCGGCTGCCTCCGCATCCTCCGGCGCATCCTCTCCGCTCTCGTCACGGACGGCGGCCGCCCGCAGGGCCGGGCTTGCCGGGGCAGCGGTCGACTCGGCCCGCGCAGACCTGTTCTGTCCGGTGCTCTGTTCCTCACCGCCGTCCCTTGGCGTTGCCCACGGCAGGGGCTGATCCCACACAGCGGCCGTCGGCTGACCGGCCTGGCTGCCCGCATCGTCGTCCGGCGCGGTGCGCGCCGGCATGAGCGGCGCGGCCGCAACCAGTGTCGGGGACTGGCCGGCAGAACCGTCCGTCCCGCTGGGGTCCTCAAAGGCGTTATCTGTTGGCCTCATCTGAGCCTCGCTTCCCTTCGTCATTCCACGGGGGCACCGCTGCCGGTACCGGCAGCGCGTTGATCGTCGTTGATCCGCGTGAGAAACCGTTGCGCGCTGGCCTCGGTGGTCTCAGCTCCGTCCGACAGGCGCTCCGGCTTGTCGGATTCGCTCCCGGACGCCGACACCGGGGGCAGTCCGGGAGAGGGGGGCGGCTCGGGTGGATGGCCGTCCGACGCGCCATCGCGGTTGATCCCGTTCGGCGACCCTTCGCCGCGGGGACCAGCCGTCCGCTCCAAGCCGGACATCGGACCGACGTTCGGCGTTGAGTCGTCACCGCCGCTGCCAGGACTCCCCCCACCGTCCTCGCCGTCGTCGGCTTCGTCGACGCCATCGGCGCGCGCGGTGTGCGCGGTGTGCGACTCCTGCGCCGGAGGGGCCTCTTCCCGAGCGCGCGGATCCCTCCGGGCCGCCTCGCTCACTCGCTCGCCTTGCGGCGCGCCGGGCGCCGTGTCCGGCGGCTGCGCATCCAGCCGCTCCGAAGGCGGGTCGTACTGCGGTGCCTGCGCCGGGCCGTGCGGCCCGGCCTGCGGCTGTTGCAGCAGCGGGGCGTCCTGACCGAGCACGCGGCGCTCGAAGTCGGCGATCGGCGGGACCGGGTCGATCGCGTTGACAACGGTCCGTGTCGACGCGTCCACGGGCGCCCGGAAGGTCTCGGTTCGCGTGCCGTCGGCGCTGAAGAAGAACGTCTCACCAGTGCGCTGGTTCCGGACGAGGAACTGACGGAGGGGGTCTGTGCTCGCCCCGGTCTCGTCGCCTGTCCAGCCGACGGTGAGGTGCTCTGCGAGCGCCGTGTCCGCCCACGCGAACAGGAGTTCTCCGTTCGCGTTGTCAGTGACGTGGATCGGCCGTCCCACCAGCTCCGGCGGCACCTCGTGCAGGTAGACCTGGTGCGAGACCAGTTCGTCCTGGCGTCCGAACACGGTCTCCAGGCCAGTGGCCTCGTGCACCACCGGACGCAGGCCGTCCGGCCGGGCGGGCAGCACCGTGAACCCGTTCACGGAACGCCCGGCCATGTCCGCGACGGGCCCGGCCTCCCGCAGAGCCCGCCGCGCGTCCGCCCACACCGCCTCGTGGATCGCGGCCCGCAGCTCGGCGAGCTCCTCGGGGCCCGCCGACGGGTCCAGTCCGGAACGCAGCAGGAAGTCAGTGGCGTCGCTCGAGATCAACGACACCAGTCCCGGTGCCGTCTCATCGCGCGTGCCGGTCCGATACGCCTTGGGCAGCGACTCGTCGAAGATCCGGGCCAGCTCGGGTTCGAACCTCGCCCCGACGGTGCCCAGTTGGTTCTGTGGCCTCACCCGCGGAGCCCGCTCGGCGAACAACCCCTCGTTCAGTCGGCGCAGCCAGGTCCGCCACGGCGCCTTACGGTGCCGGCGCTCCGGCACCAGGACCCCGTCCGTATCGAACCGGAGCACGTCGCCGGTGACCCGGTCGGTCAGGACGTACCCGTCCGAGGTCGCCTCCATGCCGTGGGTCGCCACGACCCACGGGTCGTCGGCGACCAGCTCCGCGCTCCACCCCCCGGGCGCGGTCTCGGAGACCGCAACCCGGCGCTTACGGATCAGGGCACCCGCCAGATGATCGGGCAGAACCTCGCCCGACAGCGACAGTTCGACATCCCGAGGCACGCCACCCCCGTCGAAGCGCCACCCCAGGTCGTCCCCGGGCGTGCTGACCAGGATCTCGGCCAGCGCGCCCGACGCGTCGCGGATCTCTCCCAGCTCGTACCGGTCCGCCCCGACGACGGACAGTTCGGGACCGTCCTCGCCGTCGGCGAATCGCAGGAAGTCCTCCGTGCCCGCCAACCGTACGTCCAGCGCTTGCGGCGACCGGTCGGCGCCGAACTGCCAGCGCACGTCGGCAGCGGCGTCGGACACGGTGTACCCGCCGTCCGCTCGGGAACCCACCGTCCAGCCTCGCGCCGGCCGCAGGTCCGCGTCCACGACCTCCGGCAGCGCCGCCAGCCCCAGCGTCTCGTACCGGGCGACCACCTGTGGAGGCGGCGCCACCAACCGGAACTCCAGCACCGCGGGTATCCCCTCGGGAACCGACATCAGCCTCGGCCGCCAGCGCGCCCGCCGCCCACCGCCGGACTCCGTCGCCGGTTCCTCGTCCGCGGCGTTGCCGGACGCCACTGGCTGTGCGGACTGCTCCTGCGGCGGCTCCTGGGTGGGGTGTTCGAAATCCTCCCGCCCGGTGTGCTCTTCGACCGGGGCTTCGACGCGCTCCTGACGCCGCTCCCGCGGGGATTCCACCGCAGACGCGCCGGTCGACTCCATCGGCGCCTTCCCACGGCCCGGCACCGCGCCACCGGACGACTGACCGACCTGCGGCAGCACCTGACGGACCAGCACACCCCTGGGGTCGAAGCCCCACTCCGCCACGGCACCCTCGAACCGGCCCGCCAACGGAACGGTCACCCTCAGACCGTCCGGGAACCGCGCCAACCGCCCACCCTCGACAGGAACACCCTCACGGTCCACCAGCTCCAGCGGACCCCCGATACCCGCCGCCTCCCGCAACCGCACCACATGCTCGACACCCGGCAACTCCAGCTCCCGGTACTCGAACCGGCCACCGGAATCCAGGTGAAGATCACCCCCGACTCCCCGGACAACGAACCCACCCCCCTCACGCGGCAGCACCACACGGTCCACCACCACCTCACCCACGCCATCCACCAACTCCAGCCGCGACGAAGCCGGCAAAACCTCCGTCGCCACCGTGTCGGTCCGCCGCAGCCGATGACCCGCAAGCCCCCGAACACCATGCAACGCCTCCTCCACCACCCGCACCCCCCGCCCCACAACACCTCGCGTGGTGGCTTCCACGTCAAGGGAGCCGTTCTCGTGCTCCTCGGGCACGGTCGGCAGCGCGGTGCGGGTGCCGTCGCCGGGCGCCTCCAGGCCCAGTCGGGCGAGTCCCTTCTGGTCGACCAGTACCAGGATGGGCTCGTCCGGCCCGGTGGTGATCGGCTCCTGCCACTGTGCGGGGACAAGTCGGCGCCGCGCGGGGAAGAGCTTCTTCTCGCGGTAGGCGGGAGCGACCGACCAACTCGGCGTCAGCCGCACCAGGTAGCCGGGACCGGGATCGCCTTCCCTCCCGGGCTGCGGAACCTCGCGAGTCGTGTCTCCTGCCAGTGACGTCGGTTCCCCGTACGTCAGCCAGGTGCTGTACACGTCCGCGAGCCGGACGAAGGGCCGGTTCGCCGCCGTGTGGTTCCCGGCGTGGATCAACGGCTGGCGGAAGTCGGCGAACCACGTCAGACCCGCGTCACCCGCGTTCGTCCAGGTCGTCTCGGACGTCGAGGTGTCGGAGGCGGTCCCGGTCACGGAGCCGCCCTGGATCACCCGGACCAGTTCTCGCGCCACCACGTCGGCCCTGACCGTCACCTGCGCCAGCGCGTCCCCGGCGACTTCGATCACGTGACCCCGGGATGACAGCGCCTCAGGCAGCATGGAACGCAGCAGCTCGGAACCCGTGTGCACCTGCAGTTCGAAGCCCGCTCGCGGACGCAGCACCGGCCGCCCTCCCCGGCCCCCGAAGGCGATGTCGTGCAGCACCCCGTGGAGCCCCGGTGCGTCGAACGAACGTACGAGCGCGTTCGCGGGCAGGTCCACCTGCAGCCCAGCGCCCGGCTGCCACTCCACCGGCGAACCCTGGAGGGCTGCCTCGGACAACGGCCGCGCCTCGTCCGCCGGGGGCAGCACCTCCTCCACCGGGACCGTGGAACGTGTCGCACCAGGCAGTGTGAACTGCGCGGTCCACGAACCGCCGAACGAGCGGCCGCCCAACCTGGGCATCCACTCCGGCAGACGCTTGCTGTAGGTCCCCGGGCTCGCGTGCGGGTACACGTCCATCGTCACCAGCAGGTCGTGCAGGAACTGCACGCTCTCCCCGGCTCCGGACCCGGCGCTGGTGAGCGACTCGCCATGCCCGGTCGACGTCTCCCATTTCGTGGTCCAGGCGTGGGCGCCGCCGACTCCGGCCATGAGCATCGCGCTGGGGCGGCCCGTCCTGCCCGGATTGACGATGACGTTGAGGCCCCACTGAGCGGACCAGCCGGACTGGGTCGTGTCGGCGGCGCGTCCGGTCGTCTCCCCACCGCCCCGCGACGTGTGGCGGGCGCGCGTGGCGTGGTAGCGACCCTCGCCCAGAGCTGCCCGCAGCACCACCAGCTGTTCCACCTTGCCGAAGGGCGTGTCGCCCTCCAGGAACAGGGGTCGCCCGCCGTTCAGCATCTCCTCGATCACCGTGCCGAAGCCGGCCGCCGGCAGCGTCGGCCCCAGCACGTCGTGCACCAGCCGGTCGTTGATCCGGTCGAACTTCGCCACGCGCGCCGGCCCGTCCTGCGCCCGCTCCGGCCACCCCAGCACCCGGTGGGCGAGGTCCAGCCAGCTTCGGGATGTCCGCCCGTTCTCCACCGACCACTCGTCCAGTCGACGCCCGATCTGCTGGACCAGTTCTCCCCCGGCCTCCAGTCGGTACAGCTCGACATGCCCACTGCCCCGGCCCGTGTTCACGGGCGCCCGCACGTCCGGCACGTCCGGTGCCCCGTCCCGCGCCGGCCGCTCCTCCACCGACGTGTCCTGGACCGGCTGCGGCTCGACGTCCACGTCGGCCCCGGCCGCCGCAGTGAGGTAACGCCCGGCGTCGTCCGCCACCAGCTTGGCGATGTCCTCATCGGTCAGCTCACCGATCCGGTGGATCTCACCCGCGGGCACCCACACGGTGACCGCGTCGGGCAGCAGCACCCAGGAGGACCGTTCCTCGGGCGACGTCCGGTGGAGCAACGTCGAAAGGTCCTGCCAGGCCCGGCCCGTGCTGGTGCGCACCTCGTAGGTCGCGTCGAAGCTCACCAGGTAGCCGCGCTCGACCCACTCGTCGACGGCCACGTCCTTCGCGGCATGCGCGGCGGACGTGCCCCGCGTCGCGGCATAGGCCAGTGATCCGCCGGCTTCGGCGCCGACGTAGGTATGGATGTCGTCGTGCGGGGTGAGGATGCCGCCACCGAGCTTGAGCTTGACGCCCCACCCCCGCTGGGCGTCCGATGTCCGCTCGGCCTCACCGAAGCGCGCGCCGCCGAACGTGTGCTCCTCGGCGACCGCCACGATCCGCGGGTCACCGAGCCGAGCCGACAGGTCCACGCGGGCGAACAGCTCGCGGCTGCCCGCCGGCCCCGCCCGGTTGTGACTCTTCAGGCGGACGGTGTCCTTGAATCCCACCGTGCGCTCGAACCCGGCCATCCGGGCGACCGGACCGGTGAAGTTCTCCAGGACGTCCAGCGAGGCGTTGCGTTCGTTGATCCCGTCCCGTGTCCGCTCCAGCCCGTTCTTGCCCTGGTGCTCGTCGAACGCGACGGGGACGCTGCCCAGCAGCGGTCGGCGGTACAGCTCCCGCCACCTCGTCCCGCGCGGTGCTGCCAGCATTCTGGCCACCGTGCTCTGCAGCGCGGGCACCGGCTTCAGCGCGTCCAGTCGGAAGCCGGCGGGCAGTTGCCCCTCGCGCCGGGCCGGCCGCGGCGCGGCCCCCTCCTGCCACACCGGGGCGGGCGATTCGGCCGCCCGCTCCAGCGGCTGGTCCAGCGGTATCGAGGCACGTCGGGGCACCGAAACCTCGACCCGGCCGGGGACCGTCGCGGCGGTGTAGCCCGTGACCCGGTCCGCCTCACGCCACCGCGCCGCCTCGCTCGGCGCGGACCAGCGGCCACCGACCCGGACCTCGAAGTCGACCGGGAAGTCGAAGCGGTGGATTCCGGTGCCGCCGCCCAGCGACCGCTCGGCGCCCAACCGCTGTGTCACCTTGTGGGTGACGACCTGGTGGGACCGGTACGCCAGTTCGGTTCCGCCGTACTCGAGGTTATCGTCCTTTCGGACCACGAACCCGGCGCCCGCCACGCCGAGGGAGCTGTCCTTTCGCTTGGTGACCTCGGTGTTCTGGGCATGGATCGCGGCGAGGGAACCCGTGAGCGTCACCTCGGCGTCGCCCAGGTACCGGCCGTCGGCGGGACGCAACGTACCGCGGACGAACACGTCCGGCGCGCCGCGGCGCCACGCGCTGAGCGGGAACCGCACACCGTCCCCACCGTTCGTCAGTTCCCGCGCACGCTCCTTGAGGAAGACGCGGAATCGTGCAGCCTCGTCAGGCAGCTGAGCGGCGTCCAACAGCTCTTCCGCGTCGAGACGGTGCAGGACCCGGCCGACGATCTCCTCCACCGTCTCGTCCGGGAGCCGGTACGCGGCGTCCAGCCGGTCCGGCACGGTGAACCGGCTCACCCCGGCCGGCTCGTGGACGGAAGGCTGCGGCGTGCGGGTCCCCTCGGTCTCGATGACGGCGTCCGTTTCGGTGGTGGCGTCCGTTTCGGTCGTGGCGTCGGTGGACACCACACTCCGCGTGCCGTCCGCCGACGCCGCCGTGTCGCGCTCCCGCGTCCACAGCGTCGCCATACCCCCGTCCACCCGCTTCGCCACCCCGTCCGGGCCTCCCACCCGGACGGCGACCGTGAACTCGGCACGGTGCTTGCGGATCGTTCCCTTGTACGTCCGGGCTTCGGAGTGCTCACGCTTGTCGGAGATCTCGGTGACGTTCTCGGTCAGTCCGTAGCCTTCGACGACGGGGCCGAGAACGCCCATCGTGTCCGTGGTGTTGCCCACGCCCAGCGTGAGGCCGCCACCCCAGCGCCTGGTCACGCCCTGCCCCGAGATGTGCTCCTCGCTGATCGCGTGGGTACGGGTGGCAGTGCCTTCCGCGTTGGGAAGATCCCGTACGACGACGTTCTCGGCGATGGCCACGGCGACCTGGGTCCTTCCCCACCGGCCCTTGAACGGGAAGGATCTGCGGAGCACCTGACCGCCGAACAGCTCCGGCGCGTGCCCGGGAAGCCGGTCCAGCCAGCTGCGCAGTTCCCGCGCCACAGGGTCGTTCACCTGGAACTCGCTGCCCAGCACACCTTCGACAGCTTGCAGGACGCCGGAGCCGACGCCGGTGAACTCGGCGTGCAGCATCTCCTCGGTACGCCATTGCCCGGCGCCCTGCGCGTCGTCGCGCTGCGCGACGGTGTCACGGGTGCTCCGCGCGGGCGAGGGCCAGGCGAGCGTCACCGGTACATGGACGATGTCCTCCTGTGCCCTGGCCCTGCTCCAGGGCCAGCGGCCGGGCTTTCGCACCGTGACCCGGTATGTCACCGTATGCCCGGCCCGCGTGACCGGAACTCCGGTCTCCGTGACCTCCGTCCTGGCCCCGCGTTCGGTCTTCGCGGCCAGGTTCGTGTTCCGGGCGTTGACCAGGCCGGCGATCTGCCCGGCGATCTGCAGAAACGGTATGGGTATGCGGGCCCCCCACGGTTCGAGGGCCGGTGGCTGGCGCTTGACCGACGCACCGCGGTCCTCCACCGTGTGGGTCCGGTTGAACTCGAAGTCGTCGGCGCCCGACGTCACCCCGTGCGGCGTGCCGAGGCCCACGGCCTCCACCACCACCTGCCGCCCTCCGTTCGCACGGGCGCTGAGGTCGACGCTGTACCCGCCGTCCAGGGTGCGGTGGAAGTTCTCCCTGAGCCGCTCGTCCGAGAAGGCGTTCTCGATCAGGCCGTACGCACCGCGGTGGGCGGCGGCCGGCCCGATCATCCGGACGATCGCGGTGCGCAGGTCGAAACCGTCGATCCCACCCGTCACCTTGGGCCGGTCAGCCCGCGCCCGCCGTACCAAGTCGACGGGGTCGAGCGGGTGGTGGCCACGGCCGAGCACATCCTCCAGGTCGGCCTCGGCGAACAGCGTTCTCAGCGTCTGCTGGTCGGCTTCGGCGGAGGCGGATTGCGCGGGTGCGGATGCCGGCTGCGGGAACTCCGCGTGCGCCGGTTCCTGCGGCGGCTCGTGTGTGGCACGGCCGGAAATCCCCTGTCCGGTGTGCTGTTCGTCCGGGGCTTCGGCTGCGGCCGGCGCCTCACCCGCGGCGTCCACCAGCTCCACCCGCGAAGACGCCGGGGAGGCCTCCGTCGCCGCGGTGTCGGTCCGCCGCAACCGGTGACCGGCGAGCCGCGGAACCCCGTGCAACGACTCCTCCACCACCCGCACGCCCCGCCCGACCACACGTCGCGCGGTGGCTTCCACGTCCAGAGAGCCGTCCTCGTGCCCCTCTGGCACGCCCGGCAGCACGGCCCGGGTGGTGTCGTCGCCGGGCGCTTCGCCGACCGTGCCGGGCCGGGCCGGGCGGCTGACGTACGCGTCGGCGTCGGCTTCCCACTTCTTCCCGGTCGGAAGGTGGGTGAGGAGGAAGCCGGCCAGCAGGCCGTGCGCCGCCTCGCCGGTGAGCTCGTCGATCCGGAACTGTCCGACCAGTTCCTCGGGGCCCTCCAGTTGTACGGTCCGGGTAGGCGGTGCGGAACCGGCGCCGGGGTCGATGCCGATCCTCACTCCCAGACCGTGCGGCAGATGCCCGGTGCTGTCACCGCTCGCGTACACGTCCGTGGCCGTGTCGGCCTCGTCGTCGCTGCTCCAGATCTCCGTCGCGTGGATCTCCTCACCCGTCGGTGGTTGACCGGCACGTTCGTTGAGTCTCCTGATCGCAACCTGCAGCAGGAGCGGATTCTCGAGTACGGGAAGGCCGGGCCCCGGAGCCCGGTGCCCTACGGCGGCCCGGTAGACACCGCGCGCGAAGGTGGCGCAGTTGAACGTGACCACGTTGTAGGGGTGCTCCCGGTGCGCGGCGATGTAGGCATTCGCGCTGTTGAGCTGTTCCGCGGTGAGGTCGACGGTGAACTTACTGGTCGCCTTCTCCGGCCCGTACTGGGTGGTGCCGATCCCTCCGGCCACCGTCTTGAAGGGCGCCTTCACCATGTTCATCAGGCCGCCGTTGGCCAACGGGTTCTCCACAGCCCCGAAGGAGTACGCCTTCCACTGCTCGCTTCGCGCCCCCGACTTGTACAGGGCGACCCACGCGTGACCGATCGACCGCAGGGACCGGCTCCGCACCTGGATCTGCATCCGGTACGTGACGCCGCGGAGCGGCAGCACCGCCTCGCGCAGCGTGCCGGTGGCGCCGAACCGCCACTCGGCCGGTACGCCCTGTCCCGACCGGGCGGTCTCTCTCACGCGCACCAGGTGCCCGGTCAGGACGCCGGAGCTGTCGCGCAGCGACTCGACGGCCACCGAACCGGGACCGATCTCCTCCCCGTCTCCGCGCACCACCCGGGGAAGAGTCCCGCCGTCCTCCTCGTAGCGCAGGAACCAGCCTGTTCCAGGCAGCCGGACGTCCGTGGCCTCCACGTTGAAGGCTGCGTGGAGGTGCCAGCGCACGTCCCCCGCCTGATCGGTGATGGTGACGCCACCGCCAGGCCGCGGGGTCGGCTCCAGGTGCGTCACCGCTTCGGACGTCGCGGCGTCGTACAGCTTCACCTGCTGCACCTCGCCCCGCTGGGTCACGGCCATGATCTCGACTCCGGGAAAACCTGCCGAGTCCAGGGACACCCGGATCTCCTGCGGAAGGGCGAAGGCCTGCGACCGTACGGTTTCGGTCAGCGTGCCTTCGTCACCGACGACGAACTCCTTGCCAGTGCGCGTGTCCCGGATGACGAACGCACGACGGGGATCGGCGCTCGCCCCCGGCTCCAACACCACCGAATGGACGGCAAGATGCCCCGTCTCCTCGTCCCCCGCCGCGCGGAAGGCTGTGAACTCCCCCTGGGAGTCATGGGTGACGTGGATCTTCAGCCCCCGCAGCTCCGGTGGCGCCTCGTGCAGGAAGACCTCGTGCGAGACCACTTCCCCCGCGCCCCCGAACACCGTCCGCAGCCCGGTCGCCCGGTGCACCACCGCGCGACCGCCCGGCCGTTCGGGATGCACCAGGAACCCGTCCACGGTACGGCCCGCCGGGTCCTCGACCGGCCCGGCCGCCTCCAGCGCCCGCCGCGCTTCCATCCAGAGATGCTGCTGCGCCTCGGTTCGCAGATCCGTCAGTGTCGCCCGCGGCTCCAGCCTCCAGCCGGAAGGGTTCTCCGAAACGACTGCCGGGTGCGTCGGCACGCCGGCCAGTTCCCGGGGGGAGATCTCCGGAGCGAGCAGCGGCCACAGGGTGACCTCTGCGGGCAGGCCCTCGGCGACCCCCCTCGGTCTCGGCTGCCACAGCGACCGCGACCCCCACGCATCCCCGGACGAGCGTTCGGGCTGCGCGTACGGCTCCGGCTCCTCGATCGGCGAACCCATGCTGTCCGGTTGCTGCGGCTCGGGCAGCACGACCTCGCCGAAGTCCTCTTCGGACTCCCCGCTCCGAGGCGTCCCCTCACCCCGCCCCGACGCATTCTCCCGGTGTCCGGCCCCGTCGACGGCCTCCTGACGGACGCCGCGCCGCGTGCTCTGGTCAGCACCGCGCACGTCCGGGGAAGCGTTCGAGTCGTTCCGCACCTCCAGCAGGTCCTGGAGAGTGGTCACACGACTACCGCGGGCATCAACCCGCACTTGCCGGCCCGTAACCCGGTCGGTGATAAGGAACCCGCCGCCGTTCGGCCGCGGCTCCACCTCACGGTCGGTGACAGGGACGCCCCGTCCGTCCAGCAGTTGGACGTCGACCGAGTGCGACCGCCCCTGGTGGCGCGCGCCCTCCACCACCCGGGACGTCTCCGAGGGGTTATCGTCCAGGAGATCCGTCTGGTCCTGCTCACCGTGCCCGGACGCCTCGTCCTGCCCGGAGTGCTCATCGTCATCCCCGCTGTCGCCCGGAGCCGCGCTGGTCTCCCCGAACTGCCGGCCGCCGGCGGCGTCCACCCGGCGGTCCTCCCTCAGCGGGCCGTCTTCGGACGGGGGTGCGTCGGTCGGGTGCATCGGCGCCTTCCCACGGCCCGGCACCGCGCCACCGGACGACTGACCGACCTGCGGCAGCACCTGACGGACCAGCACACCCCGGCTGTCGAAACCCCACTCCGCCACGGCACCCTCGAACCGGCCCGCCAACGGAACGGTCACCCTCAGACCGTCCGGGAACCGCGCCAGCCGCCCACCCTCGACAGGAACACCCTCACGGTCCACCACCTCCAGCGGACCCCCGATACCCGCCGCCTCCCGCAACCGCACCACATGCTCGACACCCGGCAACTCCAGCTCCCGGTACTCGAACCGACCACCGGAATCCAGGTGAAGATCACCCCCGACTCCCCGCACAACGAACCCACCCCCCTCACGCGGCAGCACCACACGGTCCACCACCACCTCACCCACGCCATCCACCAACTCCAGCCGCGACGAAGCCGGCAAAACCTCCGTCGCCACCGTGTCGGTCCGCCGCAGCCGATGACCCGCAAGCCCCCGAACACCATGCAACGCCTCCTCCACCACCCGCACCCCCCGCCCCACAACACCTCGCGGCGACTGCTCCGCTTCCCACTCCAGGCGGGTGATCTCGTCCCCGGTGCTGTCGATCCGCGCCACGTTGCCATTGGTGCGGTCGTAGCGCCAATACTCACCGTTCGGTGTCCCGTCGTCGGTTCGGACGGCGAAGGTCTCCTCCAGTACGTCGCCCGTCCTGGAGTCGACCACGATCCGCTCCGCCGACTCGGTGGGGAGCGTGGTGGGCACCAGGGCCACAGCGTCGCCGCCGAGCGGCTCGGCGCGCAGCGGCAGCCGGGACGGCTCGCCGTCCATGCCGAGCAGTTGTGGCCGCCCGCCCGGACGGAACAGGTCCACGCGCAGAAGACCGAGGCCCTCGGCCAGTGGCTGGTCCATGGCGACCGGTCGGCCGTCGGCGTAGTAGTGCAGCCGGCGGGCGCGGTCGTTCTCCTGGACGCTGAACTCGGCCATGCGGCCGACCCGGAGATCGTCCGGCGCCTCCTGGATGGTGAACCTCTCGGCCGACAAGGGGTCGCCGAGCAGTTCGAACCTCCTGATGATCTGCCCGTCGCCGTGCCGTTCGTGGTGAACAGCGACCTTCAGCCTGCGCAGTTCCGCAGGCCCGAAGCCTGGCATCGCCTCGTGGTAGGCGACCTCGTGGGCCGGTCCGCGGAACCGGGTGACCAGGCCGGTGAGCCGGTGGCCGACCGCATGGCCGTCCACCGTCGGCGTGATGGTGAAGTCCTGCGCTGTTTCGAGCGCCTCCTGCGCCTGACGCTGCCTCGCCGCTCGCGACAACCGCCGGCCGGTCCGCTCACCCACGTGCGCGACGAGCGCCCGTCGCGCGTCGTCCAGCGGGTCGTAGGCCGCCACGCCCGGGCCCCGCACCAGTTCGTCCGGGAAGAGGCCGTCGTCCGCGACGTGGTCGCGCAACTCCCGCTCGGTCAGCGGAGCCAGGTGACGGTAGCGTTCCCAGTCGTCGTGGTACTCGAAGGCCAGCTCCGAGCCGTTGCGAAGATGCTCAGCCGTACCGGCCCAACGCTCGGCCGCCTGCAGCACCTCGTGCAGCGTGTGGTGGCCGGCCGCCAGCATATTGCCGGCGACGGCGAGACGGAACCAGTTCAGGTCGAGCCCGGCATCCCAGGCGATGTTGGCGCGTGCGGCCAGGTCCAGCAGCGACCAGGTGGAGCCGGAGACGCCGGACATGATCAGTCCGCCGCTCTGCTGCCCCGTCGCGTGCGGGCCAGAGAGGAAAGTCTTCTCGTCGTAAGGGGTCGGCCGGCCCTGCTCGTCGATCGGCAGGTGCCGGGCGGCGTGAAGCTGCTCACCGCCGAGCCACGCCTCACCGTCCTCTGTCCATGAGCGCTCCCTGTCGCTGAGCGGGACAACTTTCGGGTAATCGACGTGGCGCGGCTCGGGCACCTCCGGATACGCCTCCTGCCACAACTCCCTCCTCTCGCCCAACTGCTTCGCCGTGGGCTCGACCCAACCGTCCAGCCCCGCCATCACGTCGGCCTTCATGCCTATGTACAGCAGGACCATCTGCTCGCGGATGTTGCCGCGGTACGCGACCTCTTCCAGGGCCTGGAGATCCCGGCCAACGCCTCCGACCACGTACCCCTGCTCCGCGTCGACACCGAACTTGTGGCGCTGATCGGGGTTCGCCTTCTCCCAGGCGATGCGGGCGAGAGTGGCAACCTGCCGCCGCGCCTCGGGGTGCTGCACCAGGTAGGCCCCGAGCCTGTGCTCGAAGCGCTGGGCCGCGTGCTGGTAGGCGAGCCGCTCCATGTCGGCCCCGCTCGCGGGGGCGAACTCGGCCGGTCGCGGTTCCTCCCGCCGCCCCGTCCCAGGCGTCACAGGATGTTCCCTGAGACGGTCGAGGAATCCGGCGCGGTCATTCTCGAGAGCGGCCGCCACCTGCGTGAACTCCGGGTCCTCGCTGGTCAGGACCTGCGTGAGCGGCCTTGCCGCGCCGTCCGGCCCGGCCGCGGACAGCTGCCCGTCCTGCTCCGGCGCTGTGTTCTCCTCGGGAGGAGGCGCGGGCTGCGCACGCACCTGGAACGCCCGCAGCGCGGCGGCGACGTCGGGGTCCTCATCGTCGTCGTGCGAGATCTCCTCGGCGACGGGCTGTTCGTCGAGGTTCGGTTCCTCGATCGCCTCCGGCGTCGGTTCGAGCCCCATCCGATCGCGGAACGCCCGGAAGACGGCGGCGACGTCCGGGTCCTCCTCCTGATCGGCCTGCGACAACTCCTGCTCGGGCGGGGTCGGCTGCGAAGCGTTCGTCTGCGGCGCCGCCACCTCCTGGTGGTCCGCCGGAGTGGCCATCGCGTTGTCAGGCGCGCCGTACCCGGGCTGCCGCGTGCCGGGCCGCTCGAAGAGTGTGCTGGGCGACACGCCGTCCTGCTCCGGGAGTACGACCCGCACGCCGCCGTCGTCCGTGGTCTCCAGCAAGGCGTGGTCGAACCGGCCGCCGAGGAAGACGACCGTCCTGCCGTCGTCGCCGACACGGAGGGCGATACCGGCCCGGTAGTCGAGTTTCCAGTGCGTGCCGGGGATCTCGGCGTCACTGTCCGGCGCGGCGACGATCTCCTCCAGGAGGTGCCCGGTCTCGGCGTCGACCACGGTCCGCTCCGGCGGCGCGGCGTCGGGACGCGTGGGCAGCAGGGCCACTCGCTCGCCGCCCAGGCTCTCCACCCGGTACAGCGACGAGGGCCTGCCCGCCGGGTCCAGCAGTTCCGGCAGGCCGCCCGGCCGGAGCATGTCGAACCGCAGATACCCGGACCCGTCCGCGAGCGGCTGATCCTTGGCGATCGCCCTGCCGTCGGCGAGGTAATGCAGCCGGCGGCCGCTGCCCGTTTCCAGATCCAGGACGCTGAACGCCGCCTGCCGGCCCTCCCGCAGGCCACGCGGGGCCTCACGGATCTCGAACCGCTCCATCGCAGCCTGGTCGCCGCGGAGTCGGAATCGCGGGGCGATCCTGCCGTCCTCCTGCCGGAGGTGATCGACGGCCACCTTGAGCCTGCGCAGTTCAGGGGGCCCGAAGCCCGGAACGGCCTCGTGGTACACGACCTCGTGCCGCTCGCCCCGGAACCGGGTGACCTGGCCCGTGAGCCGGTGGACGACCTCATGGCCGCCGTCCGCCGCGGTGATCGTGAGGTCCGGGTTCGCGCGGCTTCGCCGCCGCCCGCCCAGATGGTCGGCCAGGGCATGGCGCGCGTCGTCCACCGGGTCGTAGGCCGCGACCCCCGGGCCGCGCACCAACTCGTCGGGGAAGAGGCCCTCCGGCGTGACGTGGTCGCGCAGCTCCTGCTCGGTCAGCGGGGCCAGGTGCCGATAACGCTCCCAGTTGTCGTGGGTGTACGCGAAGCCCAGGTCCTCGCCCAGCGCGCGGTACACCTTGTCACGGGACAGCACGTCGGAGCCCTGCAAGATTTCATGCAGCGTGTGGGCACCGGCCTGGAGCATGGTGCCCGCCAGCCCGAGCCGGACGTACTGCAGGTCCAGGCCCGCGCTCCAGGCACGGTTGGCCGCCTCGGCGTACCGCAGCAGGAGCCAGATGGTGCGGGAGGCTCCGCCCATGACGAGTCCGCCCGCGTCCTGGGCCGTCACGTGCGGGCTCCGCTCGAAGGCCTTCGCGTCGAACGGTGTCCGATGCCCGTCCTCACCGGTCGGTAGGAAGGCCGTGCCGTACTCCTCCTCACCGCCTGTCCACCGGCGCCCGTCGTCCGTGAAGGCCCGTTCCCGCTCACTCAGCGCAATGATGTCCGGGTAGGTGACACGGCGGGGCTCCGGAACGACGGGGCCCTGATGCTGCCATCGCCGCTTGAAGTCCAGCTCCGCCGGAAGCTGGTCCAGGTCGATGTCGGCGCCCAGGTGGGCCACCTCGCCCAGATGGTCCTGGAAGAGGAGGCTCTGCAGGGCACGCCTGAGCAACGCGGCCTGCTCGCGGATGTTGCCGTCGTACGCCACGGCCTGCAGGTCGCTGTAACGCTCACCGACGCCGCCCACGAGTGACGGCTTGTCGGAGCCGAACGCGACCCGTTCCCCGCGGGGAATCCGCTCCCAGGCGACGCGGGCGAACTTGGCGATCTCGTCCTGCACCCTGGGATGCTGCACCAGGTAGGCACCGAGCCTGCGCTCGAAGCGGTCGGCTTCCCGCTGGTAGGCCAGCCGCTCCAGGTCCTCTCGGCTCGCGGGGGCGTGCGCGGCCGCCGCCTCGGGGGCGTGTGTGCCGGTGTACTCGGGATGCAGCCAGGCGACGCTGCCGTTTCTCGTGCCGGACCGCTCGAACAGGACCCGCGGTCCCTGGCCGTCCTCGCCGGGTCGGAGTACCCGCAGCCCGCCGTCGTCGGCGACCTCGATCAGTCCGTGGTCGAGCTGACCATCCACAGGCATGCCGTCCTCGCCCTGCCGAACAGCCGTTCCGGACTGGAAGTCGAGCTTCCACTGGTGGTAGCCGAGGAGCCGGGCACGCTCGCGCGGCACGGCGACGGTCTCTTCCAGCACCCGCTGGATTGCGGTGTCGACCAGGAGACGGCCCTCCTCCCGCCCCGCCGCATCCGTGCGGCTCACCGCGATCCGGCCGTCGTCCAGGACCTTCGTCCGCAGGTCCGGGCTTTCGTCCGACATCACCTGGGTTCCCACAAGTTGCGGCTCCCGGTTCTCACCGCGCCGCAGGAACAGCGGTTCCCGCGCGACCAGTGCGGGCTCGCCCGCCGCCGCGAGACGCAGCGGCACGTCGTGAACCACCAACCGGGCACCCCGGCCGTAGTGGTACCGCACGCCCGTTCGGGAGTCAGTGACGGTGAACTCGACGCCCAGGTCGGGTGCCACGTCCTCGGGCGCGGGACCGATGCCGAACCGCTCCAGCGCGGCTTCGGGGCCGTCCAGTTGGAGATTCGTCGCTCCTGAGACGTGCCGTACGACGAGCCGCAGATCACCGAGCTCCGCCGCGTCCCCACCACCCAGCAGCGGCAGTTTCTCGATGCGCGGCTGGCCGTCCAGGTCGAAGGTGTACAGCGCCTTCGCGCCGTTCCTCGCCTCGGGCACCGCGACTTCGACGGTCAGGGCGAGCGCGCGCGAGAACTCCGCCGGTACGTCGATCCGCTCGCCGCTGCGCTGGTCGACGAGGCGCAGCGCCTCCGGCGCCCCCAGGGGCGCGTCGATCCGCACCGATCGGTCGCCGCCCGGCAACGCGATGTGGAAGCCGAACGATCCGGTCCCGACCGGCAGCAGCGTGCGCTCGGCCGCGATGTCTCCCAGCGATGGGCGTTGGAAAAGACGTGTGGAGTGGAGCCCACCCAGCAGATCGAGGGCGCCATCCTCATCGGTGACCACCGAAGCGTTCGAGGAACCGTCCTCGGCGACGGGGCGCCCCGTCTCGTCCAGGCGCACCGCCGAGGAGCGCTGGTGATCGATCTCCCAGAAGCCGGTGGTCTCCCCTCGCCTGTCACGGATCGCGACGGTCTCCTTCAGCAGCTCGCCGGTGACACCGTCGACTTCCAGGTGCTCGAGCGAGCCGGCCGGTGCGCCGAGACGCACCAGCTCCACCCGGCCGCCGTCCAGCGCACTCGCGCTCCAGTCCTGCGACGGCATACGGCCCGCATCCAGCACCTTGGGGGCCTCGCCCGGACGGGTCACGTCGTACAGTAGGCGTCCCGGACCACCCCGCATCCGGACCTGACGCTCCATCACGACCGCGGTTCTGTCGACCGTGTAGCTGTGACCGTGCACGTCGTCGACGATCTCGAGCCATTCCCTCGGGTGCCCGCTCAGCTCATCCGGGGACCGGGCGTAGAACCGCGCGTTCGCCCCTTCTCCAGGCTCACCCGCCAAGTCGGACCACGGCGACTCCTCCCCGTCCTCCTCCACCTCCCGGTGGACGACGACCTTCAGGGTCGCCGTCTCCGGCGGCGCGTCCGCCAACCGGTACTCGCGCGACGCCCATTCGAGCCTGCCGTCGACCAGGTTGAAGGTGGTGCGCAGGCCGGTCGCGTCATGCACCGCGGCGATGCCACCGTCCTCCGACGAGGTGAGGGTGAAGCCGTCCACCTGTGCCCCCTGCGACGGCTCGGAGGCGTCGAGCCACTTCCGCGTCCCACCGGCCGCGTCCTGGAGCAGCTTGTCGTAGGCGGCGTTCCGCTGCTCGACCGCCCTGGCGTAGTCATCCGACGGCACACCGGTCGCGGCCGACTGCGCCCTGGAGTCCACGATCAGTTGCTCGACATGCGCCAGGTCCGGGGTCTCCCCGTCCTCGTCGAGCCCGTGCGCATCGGGCTGCTCGGCGGCAAGGCCGGCCGGAGTGTGCGCACCGGCCTGTGTGCCTGCCCTGAACGGCTGCTCCTGGCCGTCGGCAGATCCCTCCGCCGGCGCCTGCGCGACTCCCTGCGAGGACGAGCCGTCCAGGGCGGCCGTCGGGGCCACCGCCTCGCGCGCCGTCCCCGAGGACTCCGCCACGACCTCGTCAGGGCGGGCCTGCGGGACGTGGTGGCGAACGCCGGACGGGTCATCGGTGAGGACGTCCGCTTCGTGTGTCCCGGCATCGCTGACGGTGCGGCCGTCGACGGCCGCCTCGAGTCCGTCGGCGGCCGGCAACTCCTCCGGCCCACGCGTGTCCTGCGCAACCGTCGCCTCCCCGGCCGGGTGTCCCGCCGCCCGCTGGGGCGAACTCGCGAAGAGGTCTGCCAGCGTCGGCGTCGGGTTGCTGATCGTGATGACCGCGCGGCGCCGGGCGGCCGGGCCGTCGGCGACGCTCGTGCCGGGCGGATACTCGCGGCCGCGGGAGATGACGACGACCGGGAAGTCGGAGGCATGCAGCTCGGAGGGTGCTCCTGCCGCCGCCAGGTGCCTGCGCAGGCTTTCGGTGAACGCCTGGGACACCGCCTCCGCGCGCTCCTGGCCCCGTCGGACGGCCCGGCCGTAGTGGGGCCGTCCGAGCAAGGTGCCGTTGCCGTGACCGTTGATCGACACGACGGGCAGCGGCCGTCCCCGCTCGAAGGCCACGACACCCGTCTGGGCCGTGCTCGCGGCGAGTGCGTCGATGGCCCGCAGGGCGTCCGCGGAGAGCTCGTCCGAAGCCCGGTCGAAGAGAAGGTGCCGGGTGACCGGCTCGGCGGACCGCGCCTGCCGTGCCGCGCGCTCGAACTGGTGCTCCTCCGAGGTGCGCGCATCGCTGCCCCGCGACACCTCGGCGGGTACCTGCGTGACACGGCCCTCGGTGCCCGCTTCGTTCTCGTCGTACACCACGGACAGCGGCTGTCCCGTCTCGGTGCCGATCCGAAGGGCATGGCCGGTCTCCGGCGGCACCAGGTCCGGGCGCTCGGGGACCGGCTCCGGCGGTACGCCGAGACCGGTCACCGGTGCCGGCCCGGCTGCGACGGCGCGGTCGGGAGCGGTGGTCTGCGCGCCGAGTGGCGCCCCGGCCGCTGCTGCTTGACGTGCGTCGGTCTCGGCGGTCCGGGACCGGGAGCTCTGCGCGGCCGGTGCGGACGCGACGGAGCGTTCTGCCAGGTCCGAGCGGTTGGAGACCGGATCGAGGGCGCGCGGTGCGGGATCGGCGAGTGCGGTGTGGCCGGGCGCGTCCTCCCGCCCGACCGACCGGATCCGGTCGAGCATGTCGAGGACCCGCGACACCTCCGGACTCGGCTGCCCTGCACCCAGTGCCTCAGTGATCCGGACGTGCATGTCGGCGGCGAAGCCGCGGTATTCGTCGCTCCTGTCCGGGAGGGCGGTGCTGCTGCCGATCTTGAACTGGTAGTCGTTGAGTATCTCCGCACGCCTGTTGAGCAGTTGGCCCAGCGATCGTCGGACCACGGGTGACGCCCCTTGCACCGCGGGGATGAGGTGCTCTCCGAGGCCGACGAAACCGGAGCGGACAGCGAACCGCTCCTGCATGTGCTCACGGTGGATCCGGCCCAGTTGCCGGTCCGCGGTCCTGCGCTGCCCCCGCAGAGTGGGCTGCGCCTCGGTGAGGCGGTAATCCACCGGCCTGGGAGACGGGTCGCTGTTGACGAACCCCTGGTATTCGTCGTACAGCGACTGCATGATGCGCGCCTGCGTGGCCCAGGGACTCACATGGTCGCGCACGAACACGTCGATGGCCGACCGCTTACCGGCCCGGTCGTCGATGCCGTTCTTGAGGTGCTCGGGGGCGTGCTGGTCGAAGTAGGCCTCCACCTGCTTCTTCGACAGGTACTTGTCCCCGGGGTCGCGCAGCCTGGGGTTGTCGTATTGGGCCGCGACGATTTCCCGGAGAGTCCTCGCCATGCCCTCGTATCTGACGGGAGTGACGAAGCCGGTGCCTTCGGTGAAAACGGGATACCCGGGCATGCCCTTGTTCGGGACACCGAGCTTGACGCGGAGTTCGCTGGTGGGCCGGACATCGCCCCAGGCAGGGGGACGGTCCTGTGTCTCTCCGTCCGTGTAGGTGCGCAGCGAACGGGGCAGCGCCGTCTGTCGGAGCAGTTCCAGAGAGCGTGGATTTCTGATGCCGAACTGGTTGGACGCGTACGGCTTGTCGACGTTGAGGTCGTCCGGGACCTCGCCGGGCGCGTACTCGGAGGGCCCGGCCTGTTCCTCGGTGACGGCGCCGCGCGAGATCTCGTTGGCGGTGCGCAGCGGCACGAGAAAGGACCGGATCATCGGCTCCGCAGCGCCGTCGGCCTGGTACTTGTCGATCCACTTGATCTGGCGCAGGGGCTGTCCGAAGCTGACCCAGAAGACCTTCTCGGTGTGGTCGTCGGCCCCGGTGTGGATCTGCACGAGGCCGTCTTCCTCCTGACCGACGTCCTTGAACCGCGGTGGGTCGCCGGCCTCCAGTGCGTCGCCGAACACGGCCGAGTACACGGGCACATACGGTTCGCCGTCGATGACGACGGCCTCGGGGATGTCGCGGTGGATGAATCCCGCTCCCCTGGTGGCCGTGACACGGCTCGCGCTCAGGTAGTCCGCGCCGGGGATGGCCATGGCGGGTCGATCGGTGTCGAAGGTGTTCAGAGCGCGGTGTGCGGCGTTGACCGGCTCGTCGGCGTACTGCGTCTCCGGCAGATTGTCGATCAGCTGCCTCGTCTCGCGGATCCAGGCCGCCCGGTGCTGTCCGGCGACACCGTCCAGGAACGTGCCGATGCTTTGCCGCAGCAGCTCGGGATCGGGGTGGGGCCTGATCACCATGTTCTTCAGTTGGTCGCGGAACTGCCCGAACCGCCGGCGTTCCGCGGGATCCACGGGGGTCCGGCGGGCGCTCCTGGTCTTTTCCCTGGCCCTGGTCGACGAGGACTCCGCCCGGGTGTCGGCTGGGGCCAGGTCCGTCAGCGGGTGGTCGCGGACGACCGGGCCGGAGTCCACGGCGTTCTCGATGGCGGCCAGGTACTTCTCCGGAACGCCCGGGGCGGGCGCCTGGACGACATCGGCCATGATCCCGGCGCTGTCGGACTTCGTGGTGGTGTCGCGGAAGACCGACTCGACCGCGTGATAAGTGTCCGGCAGACCGGTGAAGTGGCCGAACTCGTGCAGGCCCAGCAGGTCGTTGAGCTGCCGTGTCCCTGCCGGCCCCGCGGGGGCGAGCTCGGGGTCCTCGCTGTGCATGCGGAAGTGCAGCTGGTCGGAACGGCCGGGCTCGGGCGACATGCTGAGCTCGATCGCCTCGGGGTGGTCCGGGACGTGGCTGAGATGGAGATCGATGTGGAGCTGGTCGCCGGAGCGGGGAAGCCGCAGGCCGGTGTTGAAGTGGCCGTCCAGCGCCTGCCGCCAGCGTGACTCGAACTCCGCGAGCCGGTCCGGAGGGAAGCCGTCGCCGAACCGCACCGGCAGATGCAGGCTCAGGTTACGCACCCAGCGGCCGTCCTCGGCCTGGATCCGGCGTACCCACGTGCGGATGAGGGTGCTGCTCCCGGGCAGTGTGCCGTCGCCGGCAGGCCGGCCCCGTTCGGGATCGAAGCGCTCGGTCCGCAGCTCGCTGCCGACCGCGTCGGCCCGGCGGTGCCGCCACTGCTCGGGCCGCACCGGATCCGACGCCGGAAGCACCAGTTCCCGCGGCGGGCCACCCACGCCGTCCCGTTCGGCCGCTGCCCCGGCCGGCGCCTGCGAGGGCCGTTGGCCCCCTGTACCCCCTGTACCCAGGAGACTCCTGACCGTAAGGCCCTCACGCCGGCCCCTGGCCAGCCGCTCGGCCAGCTTCATGCCCTCGTATGTCCCCTGGCCGGGACCGCCGTGTTGGTGGATCTCCTGCGCCACTCGCATGGTGTGCCAGTACTGCTCGGGATCGCGCTTGAACAGCGTCGGACTGATCAGGCGGTTCCCGGCCCAGCGACTCAGGTGTTCGTCGACCACCACGTCGAACGGGTTGTGGGCGCGGGTGACGAAGACGGCGTCGTCCCAGAGGGAGTGGGACTTCCGGATCGTCATCCGCGCCAGCTGCTCTGCGAAGCCCCGCAGTTCCTCAGGTACCTCCACGGGCCCCGACACCGGTGTCTCGGCGGCCTGTGCCCGCTCCAAGATCCGCTCGACCTCCTGGGCGGTCACGGGCCTGTTCACCTCGGTGTTGACGGAGGCCGGGTCGAAACCGCGGTTGGAGATCCACTTCCCTCTGATGTGCTCGTGCTGCGCGTCCTTTATGTACTGGACCCGCTTGATGAACTGCGGGCGGACACCACCGGGGAAGGCGATCTCGTGTTCATCGGTGTGCGGGTTCCCGGTCGTCGAGACGTCCGGCTCGTGACCGGACTCGTCGGACTCCAGCTCATCGAACCGGTGGTCCTTCAGCGTCTCGTTGACGTCGATACCACCCGGAGCGTGGATCTCGTACCTGAACTTCGCGCGGTGTGCGTAGTGGTCGTCCTTCGACGTGCTGACGAACATCGAAGGGCTCCACGCGACGACGTATCGCACCAGGTCGCCGTCCGCGATGCCTCTGGGCGCGAAGCCCTCCTTGAAGACGACCTTCGGCGGCCTCAGGTCGTACCGCCACAGCGGTTCGTAGGAATCACGCCAGACGACGCTCGCGGGACGCAGGGCCGTGAGGTCCAGGGTGCGGTCGACGGCCGCCGCGAGCCGGTCCGGCACGATCAGCGACTGGCCGCGCAAGGCTCCGTCCACGTCGAAGTACCAGCGCAGCCGCGTCTCCTCCGCCCCCGGCACCCGGACGGTCACCGCCGTACCTCCGTCACCGGTGCGCCGGATGTCCGCTCCCTGCACCGGAGAACCGTTCCTGTCGATCAGCCGCGGTGCGGTGTCGACACCGGACGGGGTGTCGAACCGCGCGATGTGGCCGGTGCCCGGTATCGGCACGTCCCGGTGCGTGAAACCGCCGTCCGCCGCGAAATGCAGTTCCTGCCCGGCGCCGGTCACGACGAAGGTCGCGTCAGTGCCTGCCCGCACAGAGCGGTCGGGCAGCGGAAGACCGTCACGGTCGACGAGCTCCAGCCGGTCCGGGGTCGCGGAGGCCGCGTCGCCCGGCACCCGCGTGATCCGCGCCCCGTGCTCCGACAACGCCAAGACGCCCCGCAGGGGCCGCCCCGGTGATGTCCTGGCGTCGGACGTCGAAGGCGAACCCTCCCCGGAAGACAGAGCCTCGCGGACGTCGGCCCGCTGTCCGGAGGGCGTCTCGGCCTCCTTTAGCCGGGGCGGGCCGGCCGCGGGGGTCAGGTCCACGATCGGGGGTGCGGTGGCACCACCCTGCAGGCTCTCCCGCACCGCACCGACGCCGCGCTTCGCCGCCAGGGCCTCGGCGACCTCGACGGCCCGTGCGATCCGGTCCGGGGCGCCCGCGTTCTCGTGGAGGGTCTGTGCCACGCTCATGGTGGACCAGAACTGCTGCGGATCACGCTGCCGCATGCCCTCCCCGGGGCGGCCGAGGACCGGCGGGAAGGGGTTGTGCTGGGCGGTGACGCGCGAGGCCTCCGTCCAGAGTCGGCGCGCCACCGGCTCGTCCAGTTTGCCGAACTGCTGCTCCGCGAACCGGCGCAGTGATGCGTCGGGCGCGATGTCGCGGACCTTCTCGTGCGTCGACGCGGACTCTTGCGCTCCGGTGGTGGAGCTCCGGTCGCCCTGTTGTGAGGAGGGGCCGTCCAGTTCCGTCCGGGGCCGGTCGGCGATCCCGGAGACCGGCTGCGGTACCGGGTGCGGGGCGGGTACGGGGCGCTGCCCGTCATGGAGCGCGGTCTGCTGCTCGGGAGGGCGGTGCGGGGACCGGGTCTCGTCCGGGGTGGAGGGGACCGCCGGTCGTGCGGTTTCGGCGGCTGTGGCCGCGGTGTCGGGCGTCGTGTCTTCGAAGGCCGGGTGGGGGGCGTTCTGCCCTTCGTCCGGTGTGCTGCCCGAGGTGTTCTCGTGGTCGGCGCCGCCGCCAGGGCCCTCGTCCCGGAACCGGGCCACAGCCGTGTCGACATCGCCGTCCGGACCGCTGGTGTGCCCCTCACGCTGCTCCGCCACGGTGACCGGCTGTGTCGGCGTGGTCGGGTGCTCGGGCTGGGTCGCCGAGAAGTCGTGGGCGGGCTTCGAGGCTGCCTCCTGGTGGTCGAGCTCCACGAGCGTCCGCTCGAGGTCCGCGACGTCGGGGGCGCGCGAGGGCAGGGTGGCCCGGTCGACGCGCGGACCGGCAGTCGGCACCGACGGCAACTCCGTGTCGGGTGCCGGACGGGATCGCTGTGCCTGTGTGACGTCGGACCCGGGCCGGGACGTGGACGCCTCGACACGCTGGAGCCGCGCCTGCGGGGACGGCTCGGTGTTCCTCTGGCCGGCCGGCGCGTCGCCCGGACGGACCAAGGGGCTCACCGGTGCGCTGGGCGTGCCCTCGATCTCGGAGGCGATCCGGTCGACTGCCTCGTCGGGCAGCGGCACGCGCGGCTCGGGCGGGACCGTGGCATCGGGCCTGCTGCCGCCGCCCGGCACGTCCAGCCGCGGATCGGGCCGGCCGTCGGTCGACGGCTGCGGCCGGGTGGTCGGCCGACTGGGCAGGCCGTCCGGCTCGACGGTGTGGGCGCGCGGGAAATCCGCCTTGACGGGGGGCACCTCAGTGGAACCGCCCAGCCCATGGGTGGGGGCATTCGGCCCGACCTCGGGCCCGGCGGTGGGAGCGCTGGGCAGTCCATCGAGCTCGTCCAGAGTGAACGAAACACGCTCTTCGGGCTCCTGACGCAGAACCTGCTCTTCCTCCCGCAGCGGACGGCCCACCCAATCAGAGGAGGCACTCGGCCCGACCTCGGGCCCGGCGGTGGGAGCGCTGGGCAGTCCATCGAGCTCGTCCAGAGTGAACGAAACACGCTCGTCGGGCTCCCGGCGCAGAACCTGCTCTTCCTCCTGCCTCCGCGCGAGTTCCTGCTCGTCCCGCCGGGAGACGCCTTCCTGGACCAGTCGGTCCAGCCTGCTCTCGGAGCCCGTACCCCCCGACCCAGTGCCGCCGTGACGGCCGGTGCCGGATCCGGGCCGGTCCGGGCCCGGCGCCGGCCGTTCGATCTCCTGCTGGAGTTCGCGGCGCAGGGCCGCGGTGTTCTCGTCGTGGGTCCGCGCCGTCGTCAGGTGTTGCTGCGCCTGATCCAGTTGCCGTCGGGTCTGCTGTACGACCTCCTCCGGCGCACCGGTCCGGCGCTGCTGGGTGAGCCGGTCGCGCAGCTGGGTGACGTCCTGCTCGTGGGCACGGACCTGCGACAACCGCTGCTGCTCGGCGCCCCGGCGCTGCTGCTCCCGGTCGGCGATGTGGTCCCTGAGCTGCTGTTCCGCGGTCCCTGCCGCCTGCGGGCTGCCGGCCTCCTCCATCCGCCGCATCAGCTCGACCTCGCGCGGATCCTGATACGCCCCGTTGCCGCGCAGCTCCTCGAACCGCCGCATGAGGTCCGCGTGAGCCGCAACGGCACTGCCGCCGTCCTGCTGACGCAGCCGTTCCTCCAGCTGCCGCGTCTGCTGCTCGATCTGGCGGTCGGTGTGCCGCTTGAGCTCGAGCTGGACCCGGCGGGCCTCATCGGGCGTCCGGGCGTTCTCCACCTGCCGCACCAGATCCACCCGGTGGGCGTCCGCCTCCGGTGCGCCGCCCGGGTGCAGGATCGTGCGCAGCTCGGCCAGCCGCCGTTCCACCGGTGTCCAGTTGTTGAACCTGGCCTGCTCGTCAAGCGCCTGCCTGCGCTCCTGCGGTGTCGTCGCGTCATCGACCCGCCGCTGGAGGACGCTCTGCTGGTGCACCCCCAGCTCGTGGATGACGCGGTCCCGCTCCCCCGGGCTCGCCGCGTCGTCGAGCTGCTGCCGCAGCTCCGCTGCGCGCGGATCCTGCGGCGTCCCGCCGTTCAGGCCGTCGAGCCGCAGCAGCAGATCCTCGCTCGCCGCCTGCGCCCGGGAGTCCTCCTGGCTGTGCAGCCGCTCGGTGAACGCCTGCTGCTGCGCCTGTATCTGACGGTCCGTGTACTCCTTCAGGCGTTGCAGCGCCTCGCTCGCCTCCTCCGGGGTCCGAGCGTTCTCCACCTGCTGCACGAGTTGCTGACGCTGTGCGTCGTCGGTGGGCGGCAATCCCTCTCGCAGGGTGGCCAGCTGCCGCTCCTGGGGCGTCAGTTGGTTGTGCGCGCCCAGGTCACGTAGCGCCTGCTCGTGCTGCTCCGGCGTGCTCGCGTCCAGCACCCTCTGCAGTAGCTCCTGCCCGCGGTCGTCCGGCAGCGCCCGTTCGCGCAGCGCGTCCAGCCGTCGCTCCAGCTCGGTCCGGGCTGTGCCCTCGCGTACGTCGTCGAGCTGCCGCCGCAGTTCTCGCTGTTCCTGGAACTCCTCGAACGTCTGACGGGCCTGAGAGGCCTCCTGGGGCGACTGCGCCGACTCCTCCTGCGCGATCGTCCGGCGTCGCATGATGTCGGACTCGGGATCGGACTGGGCCAGCTGGTCCAGGCGCTGCCTGACCTGCTGGTGCCACTCCAGGTCACTCTGCAGCGCCTCACGCACGGTCGAGTCGCTGACCGCTGTCAATTCTCGGCGCAGCTGCTCCACGGCCGGGTCGAAGGTAGGCGAGCCGTTCCTGGTGACCGCCTCCACCGGAAGGTGACGTTCAACGAAGTCGGTGTACTCCTTCAGTCGGCTGTCCAGCAGGACGGGGTTTCCGGTCCGCTGCGCCTGCTCCACGGCGTCCACCTGGGAACGCCAGGCGTCCTGGTTCACGCCCAGGTCGCGCAGCCGGGAGAATCCGCTCTCCACATGGGTACGGAAATCCGTCAGCCGTTGGTCGAGGATCTGGTGCTCGACCGTCGTTCGCATGTCGTGGAGGCGCCGGGCCGCCTCGCCCCAATCGCCTGCGCGGGACGCCTCGTGAACCGAGTCGACGTGCTGTCGCCACTGGCTGTCGGGCAGCCCAGCCGACTGCGCGATCTTGGTCAGCTCGTTCACACGGCGTTGGACCTGCTGCCGCAGCAGAGGCGGCGCCCCGCTCGGAGCTGGAGGAAGGTCCGTGACCAGCGAGCTGGGCGACGGGTCGGGCAACTCGGACGCGTCGAACGGCTTCGGAGCGTCCGGCAGGTCGAGGTGTTCCTCCTCCGGACGCCGGCCGGCCGAGTGCTCCTCGGGTACCTGCCCCAGATGGTCCTGCGGCGCCTGCCCCGGGTGCTCGGGCGTGCCCGGCCCCCCTGTCCCCGACAGCACGTGCTGCAACATGTCCGGTGTGAACGGCTTGTCGACCTCGGGCACCTCGATGTGCTCCGAGGGCCGCCCGTCGCGCAGGGTGTGGCCATGGTTGAGAACTCCGCTCAACCCTCCGGAGCCGGTGCCCAGCAAGAGATCCTGGTCGGTGCCGAACACGAGGTTGCTCAGCTCGGTCGTGCCCAGACCGGTCAGACTGCCGTGTGTCACATTGCCGAGGAAGGTCTTGGAGAACGCCGGACCCAGGTGGCGCATGAGCTGCCCCAGCCCGCTGCTCACACCCCCGCCGAGCGCGGACATCTCGAACGCACTGATGGTGGCGTTCAGATCCCAGTGTGTGCGGTCGCCCTTCAGGAACTGGATGAGCTGTACGGCGACATCCATGCCGACCTGCATCACGATCGACGTGACGACCCCGATGAACAGCTCCCGCAGGACCGTCTGGATCGCGAACCGGCCCGCCGCTATCACGGCGGGAATCGCCGCCGAACCGAACAACGTGGCCGTCAGGTAGGCGATTTCCGCAGCCATCCACGCCAGCTGCAGGATGATCATGTACTTCGCGTACTCGATCTCGAGCGCGATCTCTTCCGCCATCTGACCGAGCTGGGCGGCCGACGTCACCATCACGGGCAGGGTCGAACTCAGCTGGTAGACGAACTGCCCGAACTGCTCCGCCGGCGCGCCGGCCAGACTCTCGAACGTCGCGGCGGTCGCCGGATTGAGCTCACCGAGGAGCTGGTTGATCTCCTGGGCCGTCGCGTTCCACACCGCACCCAGTTCGGCGAGCTTGTCCTCGTCCCCCGTCGGAAACTCCTGCCCGACGGTGATCTTGGCGATGGGCTGGAATTCCGGTGGAATGTTGATGCTCATGACTTACAGGGCCTTTCCACCGGAGATCACTCGTCAGGCGCGCGGGCGGGCGTCGCCGTGCGAACGACCCGACGTCGTCGGGTCCGTGAGAGAACCCGAGCGGTGCTCGTCGATGCCACGCTCGACGCTGCGGGCGGTCGCCGTGTTCTGGTCCTCGGTCTGCTGGAATCCCTTCGCCATGGTTTCCAGCCCGTCAGCCGTGCTGTCCAGTACGTCGGCGATCCCGTGAAGCCCGCTGATCATCTGGTCTCGGGGGGTGCGGTACTGCTCCTCGAAGGCCTTTCCCATCGAGTCGTCGCCCCAGCAGTCGCCGAGCTCGGCGAGGCGCGACTCCAGCCGGGTGACGACCTGCCTCATCAGGTCGGAGTACGCCCGCACATAGGGTGCGGTCTTCGCCAGGCTGTCGGGGTCCGCCGCGAAGTAGCTGGAAGACACTGCGACCTCCTTCTCATGTCAGCTCAGGAGAGCTCGGGGTTGCGGGGTTTCTCAGGCGACCGGAGGCCGTGCAATCCGTGGACCGCCGGCGCCTCGGCCGGGACGGCCGTTGGCGATGTACTCCTCGACCGCGCCCGCCATGGGCGGCGTCTCGGGCAGAAGTCCGCCGAGATCGGCCTTGCCCCGCAGCAGATCGGCGGCGGACATGCCCGAGGGAAGGTGACCGGACAGCACCTCGGCCACTGCGGCCATGGCACTCGTCCGGGCCTTCTGGATGGTCGTGACGAGCATCTGGGAGAGCTCCACGGGAGCCATGCGCTTGTACGCGCCGGTCGGGAACTCAATCTCGGCCACCTCGCCCTGCGAGTTCACGGTGACCTTGAGAGCCTGCCGGGGAGCCGTCGCGCTCGCCTTGACCTCACGCATCCTGCGCTGCAACTCGCCGACCTCTGAGCGCTCCCTGCGATACGAGCCCAGCAGCTCTTCTATGTGCTGGTCGTACGGACTGCTCGACACGTTGCTCCTCTCGACTACGGTGAAACGTCCCCTCTCAGGAGGGCGAGCTTTCCAAGACAGGAAACCTGTCATTCGGGCCTGCACGAACCGATGGGGGCGATCGATGACCCGACGGACACCGACCTCTGCCCCAACGACCAGATGCAGACGAGGAGGCGGGCGATACCGGTCCGCCACGACGCACGGTCACGGCGACGGACGGTCAGCCGGGCGCATCGGCCCCGTCGGGCACAGCACCCCAGGAACCGGCACCCTGCCTCAACAGGTCGGCGATGCCACGGCTGCTCTTCCCCTCGTCACCGCCGTCCTCCGAGCCCTCGGCCTCCTCGTTCCACTCCTCGTCCTCATCGGTCTCGTCCGCAGTGCTGAGCAGCATCCGTGTGTACCCGAGGGCCGGAATCGGTGACTCCTCGGCGGCAGACTGTGAACGGTCTGGCCGCCAGGTGGGCAGTCCCGGTCCTACGACAGGTTCGGCGCAAGCGTTCCCAGGAGCGGGGGATCGCGGGAAGCCGAGCCCGGCGGCGAGGGCCGCGCCGTCCTCGTCGCTCCAGCCGGGTTCCTCCGCCGCGGTCACCGCGCTCTCCGCCTCCGGGCGCTCGTCCTCCCCACCGATTCCGGCCCCGGACACCGCGGCGTCTTCATCGCTCCACCCGTCGTCGTCACTGAGGACGTACTCGGGCCGGAGATCTTCCTCCTCCTCGTTCTCGGTTCGGCGCCCGCCGATTGCCCACAGCAGCCGGGGGTCGGAGGCTCCCCAGGCGCTGATGTTCTCGGATTCCGCCGCACCGGCGACCACCGCGACCCGGTCCTCGGCAGACCCGTCCAGCGCCGCCGAGTCCATGCCGAGGAGAGAAGCCCCGCCTGCCGGGGTACCGTGCGCCTCACTCGGTGCGTTCCCGGTCTCGGGATCGGACCAGCCCTTCTCCGTCGCCAACAGCAAACCCGAAGCGTCTGAACGCTCCTCGCCGCTCCTGGGGGCGCCGCCGGGCATCCCGTACGGTGGCGGCATCATCGTGCCCTCCCGCGCGGCCACGCCCTCGGCCGCTGCGGTCTCGCCGAGACCGGCCTTTGCGGCACCCTGCGCCGCGCCGGCGATCGTCTCGCCCTCACCGGGCGCCGACACCCCGCCGACACCCATCCGCGCCCCCATCGGCAGCGCATCCGGACGTACCGGCGTCACCCCCTCGCCCGCGCCACTTGCCCGGGTCGCCGTCGGCAGCGTCGACGCCACCGACGGCGACGCCGGGTGGCCCGTCCCCGGGAGTGTGAAGGGAAGAGGCATCGAAGTGAGAACGTGTCCCGCGTCCTGGCCGTGCTCCCTGGTCGTCTCCAGCCGCTCGGGGAGGTTGACACCCGTCATGCCCGGAGGCGTCACATCGCCGGCGCCGGGGTGTGACGGCACCGGCGCACCGTCGCCCACGTGCAGGAGGCCGGGACCACCCACGGCCGTTCCTCCGGCCGGGGCGCCCTCGCCGGCCCCGGGCACATCGACATGCGCACCCGACCAGGGCTGCGCATGACGCCCCACCAGCCCCGACGCATCCGAACGCTGCTCCTCCCTCGACGCACCCCCAGCACCCGGCCCCATCGGCATGAACGGCATCCCCGAACCACCACCAGCACCAGCACCAGCACCAGCACGTTGCGGAACAGACGGCGAAGAACCAGCCTCCCCCAAAGACACACCACGACCGCCGACACCAGAACCCGCCACCCCCGCACCACCGCCACCAAGACCCACCAGAGCAGACGGCAAACGCGAGACAGAACCATCCGGCACAGACCCATCCGGCACAGAACCCTGCGGCACAGACCCACTCGGCACAGGCCCACGCCCCACCGACCCATCCGGGACAGAACCATCCGGCACCAAACCTTGCGGCACAGAACCATCCGGCACCAAACCGTTCACCGGAGAACCGCCCGGCACCGACCTCACCAACCCATCAACTGCCGCACCCCGCACCGAGCCGACACCCACATCAGGCACCACCAACCCAGGCCCACCCGCCACCAACCCAGGCCCACCCGCCACCGTGCCAGCCCCGGCCGACACCCCCTCAACCGGCGCCACAACACCATCACCCGACCACGGCTGCGCATGACGCCCCACCAGCCCCGACGCATCCGAACGCTGCTCCTCCCTCGACGCACCCCCAGCACCCGGCCCCATCGGCATGAACGGCATCCCCGAACCACCACCAGCACCAGCACCAGCACCAGCACCAGCACCAGCACGTTGCGGAACAGACGGCGAAGAACCAGCCTCCCCCAAAGACACACCACGATCGCCGACACCAGAACCCGCCACCCCCGCACCACCGCCACCAAGACCCACCAGAGCAGACGGCATACGCGAGACAGAACCATGCGGCACAGACCCACTCGGCACAGGCCCACGCCCCACCGACCCATCCGGGACAGAACCATCCGGCACCAAACGGTTCACCGGAGAACCGCCCGGCACCGACCTCACCAACCCATCAACTGCCACACCCTGCACCGAGCCGACACCCACATCAGGCACCACCAACCCAGGCCCACCCGCCACCGTGCCAGCCCCGGCCGACACCCCCTCAACCGGCGCCACAACACCATCACCCGACCACGGCTGCGCATGACGCCCCACCAGCCCCGACGCATCCGAACGCTGCTCCTCCCTCGACGCACCCCCAGCACCCGGCCCCATCGGCATGAACGGCATCCCCGAACCACCAGCAGCGTTACCCGATGACGGCGCCCTCCCCACACCGCCCTGGCCCGACAGGCTCGACGGCGCAGCCGACACCGGGCGAGTCGGCACCGACCCGGTCGGCGCTCCCCCAGTCGCCAGCGGGCCGTCAGACAGCGCGGCCTCCCTACTACTCGTGGGCGGTTGCGACGTAAGCGACACGGGCTTGATCCCAACGCTGCCCTTGCGGGCCGACACGGTCACGCCGTGCAGGTCAATGCCTTTCGTGTCGGGCAGCGTGCCCCCGCTCTTGCCGTTGCTCAACAGACCCGATGGCACCGGTGATGGAGATTTGAGGGTGGGTGATGTGCCCCCGCCTGCGGCGTTCTTGCGCTGGTTCGTCGGATTGGCCGGCAACGGAAGGACGGGAGTGACCGGGTCGGCCGTCCCCGACGGGCTGCCGCCAGGAGTAGGCATGGACGCGAGGGGCGCGGGATTGACCCGTGTGTTGGACGGAACGCTCCCCTCCTTGCCGTTGTTCAGCGCGCTCGACGGCATCGGCGAGGGAGAGGTGCCGGACGGCGACAGCGTTCTGTTCGGGGTCTGTGTGCCGGTCGCAGTCGGCAACGTCGTGTGGGGACCGGAACCCGGATTGAGGGCCGCGTGCATCGCGGGGTCCACGTTCTTGGGGGACGGCGGCGTGGGTGGCGACAGTGGCGAGTTCACCGGCGCCGTGGTCAACTTCGTCGAGTCCGCCGGCGAGTTGCTCCGAAGGGTCAACCGTGGAGGAGTCGACGCCTGCGGATTCACCGGTGTCTGGGAAAACGGAGGAGACGGCACCGGCGAGGTGTCCGGCACGATCCCCGGCGAGGGCCTCGTCACCGGCACGTTCACGGGCATACTCCGCGACGTCGGCAGCGACACCGGCGCGGGGGTGACAGACGGCGTCAGAGGCGACAGCACCGGCGCGGGGGTGACAGACGGCGTCAGAGGCGACAGCACCGGCGCGGGGGTGACAGACGGCGTCAGAGGCGACAGCACCGAGGGAGTCGTCACCCGACGATCGGTCGGCGGCGTCGGCAGCAGTGGGTTCGGCACGATCGGTGACGTGAACGTCTGCCCCTTGCCCGTCGATGCGAGACCAGTCGGCACCTCGGGCGTTTTGGGGCTCTTATCAGTGAGATCCGGAAGTTTCAGCTGGTCGATGGGGCGTGCACTGCTGAGCGGGGGCGTGATGTGCGACGGGGAGACCTGGTTGAGGGTGCGCGTCTCGACGGAGTACTGGCCGGCCAGCGAGTGCAACACCGTGCGCATGTCGTCCGTCATCATCTTGACGATCTCCGGGCTCTGGCTGACCGGAATGAGCCCGTTCTTCATCGGCTTGATGCCGATGTTCAGCGCCTGCTGCGCATACCAGTGGTTGATGGTCTGGATGTTCGCCTTGGCCACCGCCAGATCGTTCCCGGCGTCCACGAGGGTCTGCGCGACCGAGGAGCCCATGTTCCCCCCGGCCAGCGCGTCGGTGCCGGAGGCCACCTGCTTGGAGAAGGTCTGCATCATGGTCATGAAGGCATCCGCCGCAGCGCCGTGCCACGGCGAGTCCTTGGTGCCGGCCAAGGCGTTGGCCTGAGCGACCAGGTTCGTCGAGACCATCTGCAGAACGTCATGCACGAACTGGAACGTGTCACCGGCCTCGTAGAGACTCTGCGGGTCGGCCACGGTGTTCGCCCGGTCCACCTCGTCCTGGGACGCCATGTTGGAACCACCGACGATGACCGCCATGATCTGCTTCCAGTCCCAGGTGTCGTAGTCGTTCGGCGACCCCATGACGGAGTTGTTGCCGAAGATCCCGGAAGTGTTCGACTCCTGCGTCGTGTTGCCGGTGTTGTAGTCCTTGTCGTGGTGCTTTCCCATGACGTCCGCGCTCTCGTTCGTGCCTGTCTGGGACAAACGCCTGTGACGACGTCAGGTCTGAAGAAACCTGACGCCGCCGCGGGCAGCTGTCCAGCTTGTCGTCATCCGCCAGTGCCGAGTTTGCTGAAATCGCTCTGTGCGTTCTGCATCGCGTTGTTCAGATCCTCGGCCGTCATCGTGGACTCGTCTTCGACGGTCGTGTACTTCCCACTGAGCTGGCGCATACCGGAGCTGATGTCCGACAGCCCCTGACCCAGATCGTGGAGAATCTTCAGGTACGTTTTCTGAAGCCCCGAATCACCATTGGCGCCTGAGGTGACCTGCCGGAGTGAGTAGGCGTCGTAGAAGGCTCCTGGATTGACCCTTTGAAGTCGCAGGAGCTTCTCGTACGCCTGCTTCACCGGCTCCGCGAGTCTGTCCATGTTGTCGGCGAAGAGCTCCATGGACGGCGTGGAGACCGACGTCGTCCGCCCCTTGGCCGAGCCGGCAGGAACCGGCGGCGGCACGGCATCGTGCTTCTGCGGTCCCGACTTGGTGTGCGGCGGATGAAAGGTCGTCGGGTCGTAGTGCTTGGGGGGGTCGTGCTTCGGCGGCGCCTTCCTGTGGACAGGCGGCATGTACGCGCCCGGCATCAGCGATTCCAGATGGTGGCGCCCGCCCGCTCGCCATCGGAGTAGTGCCCGATGATCGCACTCAGCGCGATCTGCGCGTTCTGGGCCTGGGTCGTCATGTCGGTGGCGGCCCGAGCCCACTCGGTGCGCGAGGCGTCGAACAGATCGCGCGCGCCGCTCTCCCATTCCATGATGGCCTGCATCGTGCCGGTCTGCAGCTCTGTCAGAAAGTTGGAGATCTCACCCGCGATCTTGTTCATCTGCGTAACCGTTTCCTCCAGGCCGTCAAACTGGAGACTGTAATCCGCCATGTTCTTCTCCTATCTGTGAAATGCCGACTGCCGCTTAGAAACCGGGCAGTCTCGGGGGGGTGATGTTGGCAGCGGCCTGCTGAGCCTTCTGGATGGTCTCTTCGTTCGTCTGCGACAGCACGCTGGTGTTCTGCGACAGGGCGTTCTCCATGCCGTTGAGAACATTGACGACCTTGAAGAAGTCGGCGAGCCAGTTCTGCATCGCCCGGTCGAACGCCTGGTACGCCTGCCCGGTCCACACGCTCGTGACGCCGGCGACTGTTGTGTTCATCGCCTTGTACTGGCCGTCGAAGTTGGCGACGCCTTCCGAGAAGACATTGACGGCCTTCTGAAGTCCCGCAAGGTCGACCTGCGTCATATTCCCCGCCATCGAGCCCTCCTTTTATTTTCTCTCGGTTCCTTGTGGAACCTTCTGCTATTACCTTCTCGGACGCGCGGGGCGAAGGGAACCGAATTCGCCTTGCCTTGCCCCGTCCACCAGTGATCGTTGCCCCGACGACCCCGTCAGGCCCCCGCGCCCGCCGCCGCGAGGGCCGGGCTGTCCTCTTCCGGCGGAGTCCGGCCCGCGCTGTCCGAGTCGGGGCCCGCGGCGTTGGAGCGGACGGCGGGCCGGATCGCCGGGGAGTCGGCCGCAGCCAGACGTTCGGCGAACCGGTGCGCACCGTATGCGCCCTCCGGGGGCGGGAAGTCGGTGAAGTGCTCGGAGAGCGAGTCGCGAACATGGTCGTCGACGGTGAATCCACGCGCCGTCAGATAACGCAGCGCGAGCTCGGCCAACTCGGTGCCGGAGTAGTCGGCGAACGGCAGGTACTCGGCGAAACAGGCGGCCAGTTCGGTGCCCGGGGGCGCGTTCAGGGCCTCCGCCAGGTGCGGCTCGTCGCCGCAGAGCACCAGCGCCAGCTCCCCGCCGGCCTCGACGGCGGTACGCAGGGCGCTCATCACGGCCCCGCGCTCGGACTCCGGGCGGCCCTGGAACGCCTCGTCCAGTTCGAGCAACAGCAGCCCGCCCGCGGCCTCGTCGAAGAGAGCGGCCGCGAACGTCTCAGCCTGCTCCCGCCAGCGCGCCGGGAACGCGGACAGAACCTGCCGGTGGACCGCGCCGGACTCCAAGAGCCCGTGCTCGGCGAGGCACCGCGCGTACAGCCCAGCCACGGCGCTCCGGCCGCTGCCCTGCCTGCCCGCGAACACCAGGTTCATCAGCCCGGCGGCCGGTTGGCCCTGCCGGCGCAACTCCGCGAGTCCGGCGAGGCATTCGAGCAGCGAGGTGCGGACCGCCTCCAGCCCCACCATGTTCGCGATGCGCCGACTGCTGCGCGCCTCCGGTTGACGGCTGCCCCCGGGGCCGGGCGTGGCGGGCTGTGCCCCCGACGGCTTCTCCACGTCGTCGCCCGTCAGCCGCGTGAACTCCGAGTCCGCGCCGGGCGGGTGAGCGGCCAACCGGGACGCCTGACGGTTGATCATCGACTCGAACAGCTGGCGGGCCACCCGGCCGTTGCCGAACGTCGGCCCCTTGGGGATCTGCTCGAAGTAGGCGGTGAGGGCCTCCAGCGCGGAATCGTTGAGTTCGTAGTAGTGCTTGCCGCACAGGCCCCGGACTATCGTCACCAGCTCGTCCACCGAGTAGTTGGGGAACTCGACGGTACGGGAGAAGCGTGACGCCATACCGGGGTTGGAGGACAGGAACTGGTCCATCTGCTCGGAGTAGCCCGCCACGATGACCACGATCTCGTCGCGGTGGTCCTCCATGAGCTTCATGAGGGTCTCGACGGCCTCCTGCCCGAAGTCAGGGCCGCTTCCCTTGGACTGGCTGGTCAGGGTGTAGGCCTCGTCGACGAAGAGCACCCCACCGATCGCCTTGGTGACGACCTCCGTCGTCTTGATCGCCGTGGCGCCGATGTACTGCGCGACGAGGTCCGCGCGCGCGACCTCCACGATGTGGCCCTTGCTGAGGATGCCCAGTTCGGCGAGGACCGCGCCGTAGAGCCGGGCCACGGTGGTCTTGCCGGTGCCCGGAGGGCCGGCGAACACCAGGTGCCGGCTCATCGGAGGCATGGGCAGTCCCATCTCCTGGCGGCGCTGGGTCATCTTGTTGAGGTTGATGAGGCTGGTGACCTCGTGCTTGACGCTCTCCAGCCCGACGAGCGCGTCGAGTTCGGCGAGTGGCCCGGTGCCGGTGTGCTGCGTGGCCTCCGGCGCGTCGGACTGCTCGGCGCCGCCCTTCGCCCGTTGCTCACGCTTCGACGCGGGACGCCCGGACGTGTCCTGCCGCTCGCCGCCGGTCAGGTTGCCGGCCGTGAACTGCGGGTTGTCCCGGAGCTGGTGCACCTGCAGGCCGCCGTTGTCCCGCACTTCGCAGTCGCGGAGGAGTACGGGCTCCTCCGTGTTGGCGCGTACTCCGTCCCCGGCGTTGTCGAAGATCACGCAGTTGTTGACCTCGGCCCGCGCGTTCGCCTGGATGTTGACGCCGTGTCCGCGGGCACTGTGGATCCGGCAGCCGGTGGCCGTGACCGATCCGCCGCCGGTCACCCGGATCGCGTCGGCCCCGGAGCCGCTGAGTTCGCTGTCCCTCAGGGTGAGCGCCGCGTCCCTCCCGACGAGGACCTCACACCCCTGGAGCCGGGCGGACACCACCTCCGCTCGGGATCCGTCGGCCAGGGAGAGCCCGGAGCCGCCCGAGGTGCGCAGGAGCAGCCCATGGAAAGTACCGGTGGCCTTCTCGGCCAGCTCCACCGCGTTCGCCCGGTCGGTGGCGATCTCGCACTCCCGCAGGACGACCTTCGCGGCGCCCGCCACCCGCAGCCCGGTACCGGCGCCCTCGGCCACGGTCAGCTGCTCCGCCACTGCGGTGGCGCCCTCCGTGACGACGACGGCCGCCTGGGCCGCCTCGCGTACGGTCAGTCGTGTGAGGCCGGCCGTGCTGCCGCCGTCCACGAAGACGCCCACCGAGGCCTGCGTGATCTCGCAGTTCTCCAGACTCGGCCGCGACTTCCCGGTGACGCGGACCGCGGTTCCGCCCGGGGCTGAGATGCCGCAGTCCTTGAGCAGCGGGCCGGAACCGCCGCCAATGTGCACCGACTCCGCTCCGGCACCGGAGAACCGGCAGCCGGTGAGGGTGATCCCGCCCTTGCTGGTGAGATACGCGTCCACGCTCGCGCTGTCGGTCACGATGAGGCCCGACACGGCCGCCGCGCCGTGCTGCTCGACGACCAACGCCGGCTTGCCGCTCCCGGTGATCGCCGTGTCCTCGATCCGCGCGCGGCCGCGGCCGTTGACGCAGATGCCGTTGCCCCCGGCCTGGTCGATGACGCTCTCCCGGATCGCCAGCCGCCCTCCCTCGGCGACCACGATCGCGGACGAGTCGGTCTCCTTCACGACTGTCTTCTCGACCGTGTTGCCACCGGTCGAGGTCACCACGATGCCGGCGCCCTTCGCTCCTTCGATCCGGCAGTCCCGTGCCACCAGCGTTCCCTCATGCCAGGCCAGGATCGCCGTCCATCCCGCACCGCTGATCCGGCAGGTGTCGAGGGCGGCCTCGCCGCGGCGGATCTCCACGGCGGCCGTGTCGTCGTCCCCGCCCGAGATCGTCAGACCGGACAGCTGCACCGCCTCGGCGTCGATGACGACGGCGCTGCCCGAGTCCACGCGGAGGAGCACGTCTCCGGCGCCGCTCGCGGCGGTGATGGTCACCATGCGGGTGATGACCAGTGCTTCCTCGTACGTCCCCCCGGTCACGGTGATCACCGCGCCGTCGGACGCGGCGCGCAGAGCCTCGCCTATGGACCGGTAGGCGCCGGGACGCTCCCGGGCGACCAGCAGGACCTGCCTCGTCATGGCGTCGTTCCCTTTCTGTGTGGTGCGGTGCGGGTGCTGCGGCCAGTCGTGATCAAGCCCGGTGGATTGCCCAGGGTGCTGAGGGCTGTCACCGGTAGACGGGCGGCAGGCTTGGCGGCCCGCCACTCCGTGCCGGCCTGTTCCAGTCCGGCCATCGCGAGGTCGTCCAGCGGGAGGCGCCGGATGTCGACGCTTCCGTCCGTCCCGATCTCCGGGCCCGTGAGCTCCCGGAGCAACAGCACGCGCCGTTCCTCCTCGCGCACCCCGAGGACCTTGAAACTGGTGCCGGGCAGGTAGAGCACCCTGTCGGGGACAGTCGTGTCCAGCAGGGCGGTGCGGCGCGCGGTCATCGACCAGATGAGCACGTCGACGTCGCCGGCCATGTCCGGATGCGCGGTGGTCAGTGCGGAGCAGAACGCCCACTCGGTGACGAGTCGGCGCTTGCCGTACCACTGCCACTCCGCCTCGCTCAGCGTGGTGCGCAACACCGTGGCACCGCGATACGAGGGCAACCGGCGCAGCCCCGACGCCACACAGCGGGCCAGCGGCACATGGGGGCCGACGGCCGCGCTCCGCACGGCGCTGTCGATCCGGTCGGTTCCTCCGGACAGATACAACCGGACCGCGACCAGGTCGGTGACCACGTCATCGGCCGACTGCCGAGAACCGCCCCGCAGCCCCGGGGACTCGGACAGAACCCGCGCCACGTGGTTCGCGGCGGAGTCGTACTGCTCCTTCAGCGTCCGTCGCAACCAGGTGCGCTCCTGTTCGAGGCCGCGCGCCGGGGGTGCGGCGCACGCTTCTGGCTTCGGTACGCGTTGCACGCGTACCGCCGGTTGCGCGGGAAGTCCAGGAGAAGCAGGCGTCCTTGCGGGGGCTCGGGCGGGGGCCGGCGTGGGGGCATTCGCCGACGGGGGCGCCGGTTGCGGAGTCCGCCGCGGCGGGGCCGGCTCCGCGACCGGCTCCGGTTCCACCGGGTCGTGGCCTGCGGCGGAGGCTTCGGCCGGGGCGGCGGCCTCGGCCCCCGGCGGCGGGGCCGACTCCAGCCGAAGGGATCGCGGACGCATGGGCACGAGTGGGGACGACTGCCCCTGCGGCGTGCCGGGGGCGGCCGGACCGGCGGGCGCAGGTTCGGACCCGGCAGGCGCGGACCCGGGCTGGGCCTCGACAGGCCCCGACGCGGGGGCCGACGACTCAGCGGCGGATCCGGGCCGGCCCACCGCGGGCTCCGGCACCGAGCCCGCCGACCGGGACTCGCCGGTTACGGGTCCCGGTACGGGATCCGGCATGCCGCATCCCGGTACGGGATCCGGCATGCCGCCTTCCGCTCGGGTCACCCCGCCCGCAGACCCGTACATCTCCCCTACGACGCCAGGGGCACCAGGAGCACCGGGCGCCGACCCGGACATCCCGGCCCCGGCTCCCGGCATACCGGATTCCGCCCCACCGGATGCCGTCCCCCCAGGCCGACCACCTGCGAGTCCGTGAACAGCACCCGGTGCCGACTCCGGTGCTCCGGTGGCAGGCCCGGGCTTCTGCACCGCAGGCCCCCTCGTGTGCTCCGGCGCGGGCTTTGGCGCCCCGGCTGCGGACCCGGCCGCCCCCTCCCTCCTCGCCGGGGAGGAAGCCGTGCCGGAGTTCTTCCCGGCGGCGTGCTTCGGGGCGGGCAGCACCCTGCACCCTTCGGCGAGCATCGGATCGAGCTTCTGGCGCACTTCTTCGGCCAGCGACCGCATCCGCTGCGCGGACGCCGACGTGCGCGCGTCGAAGTGGATCACCATCGCGCCCGGGTCGGCCGGAACACGGTGCACGGCCCGTGCGTCGGCCGGAGCCTCGGGGGGCCGGATCCACAGTCCGCTCTGGGTCACCTCCAGCACGGCGTCGTGCGTGTACTGGTGCACTCCCGTGGCAACCTCCGGCAAGCCCTCCATCGGCGGACGACGGCCGCGCAGTACGGGTGCGGGCGCGGTGGAGCCGGCGGCGCGCGCGGGGCGGTAGACCAGCTCGCGCACGAAGGCGGGCGGGCCGGGTGTGCCGTCCTCGCCCAGTGCGCGCACCAGCGGACCGTCCTCGCCGGGCTCACCAACCGTCGGCAGTCCGGCGTACACGGTGATCTCCTCGCCAAGCCGGTCGGCCAGCGTCTGCCCGAACGCGCTGCTTTCCGGCGCCCCCACCGGCCCGTACGGTGAGAAGCGCACCAGTGGCCGGGCCTCCGGCGCCACGAGTCCCCAGAACCGTTCGATGTCCGTCAACGACAGTTCCTGGCCGCCGGGGCAACCCAGTGCCACGGTGAGCCGGTCGGACTGGCAGAGGACGAAGGCCGCCAGCCGCCCGCGGTGAGCTTCCCGTTCGTTCTCGGACGTGTCCGACCGGAAGATCCAGACGCCGGCGGGAACGGGTTCGGCCGTTGCGCCGGCACTCGTCGCGAAGGAGGCCCTCGGCACGGCGTGGTCCCAGTCCGGCACCGGAAAGCGGCGCGACACCTGCGGGATGGGCCTGTGCGGGGCGAGACGCGTCCAGGCGGAGGAGCGGCGCGGGTGGAAGCTCAGCCAGCCGGAGCCGGATTCCTCCGGGACGAACAGCCCACCCCCGGGAGCGGGAAGCACCCAGCCGTCGGGGGTGAGCACGGTACGGTCGAGCCGGTCGGCCAGGAGCCGGCCGACCGTCATGGCGCTCTCGCGGCTGGGCCGGCCGGTGATCACCCGGAAGGACCGTCCTCGGCGCTTGAGCAGCCTGGCCACCGACTCCCAGTCCTCGGCCGGCGGATTCTGAGGGAGGTCGACGACCACGAGAGTGTGCTCGGGGTCGTGGGCCAGTCCGTCGGCGAAAGCGCGCACCCGCGGGTCGCTCCGTCCCTCACGGTGGACCAGCAGCGCGCCGCCGACACTCTGGCACTGCAGTCCCGCACGGCTTGGACTGCGCGGACCGCGCTCGGTGTGCCTCACGTCCCGCCCCCCTGGCCGGCGCGTGCGGTGACGGCGGTCTTGGCGGCGGTGGTGCCGAGCGTCGGACCGGTGGGTGCCAGATCCAGCAGCTGCCGGGGCAGCGTGCGCACCGGGGCCCCGCCGTATCCGAGCGCCGCGACGGCGTCCGAGTCGGCCAGCGGGTATTTCGTGCCGCTGTCGGTGATCAGGTAGAGCCGTGGTGTGGCGGGCTGCTGCGCGGACCGCGCCTTGACGAGCAGACCCTTGGTCGGTGGCACGAACAGACCGGAGGGCCGCGGACCGGCACCGATGGGCTCGGTCACGACCGAGCCACCCTCGGAACTTCCGGCCTTCTGCAGCACACACAGCGCCGTGTCGCCGGGTTCGAAGGGGGACCCCGTGAGCAGGTCCGGCACGGCGGTCAGCAGGGAGCGGTCCGACTCGACCTGGGCCGCGATGTCGGCCGGGCTCACGTGCTTCGGGGCAGTGGCGCCGGGTACGGCGCCGAGCAGGGCGAATCCGGTGCGGTTGACCGGGACGAGGCCTTCGGACCGCAGCACGTACAGTTCCTGCGCGCCGGCGGCAGTCGTCTCGAACAGCTGCCCCACCTTCGCGGGGCCACCTGCCACCGGGGGGCCCGCGGATCCCGCTCCCGGGATGTGCGGGGCAGCCAGCGTCCCGCCGGACGGCACCTGGGCAAGCCATGCAGAGGACACCGGGACGGTCTTGCGGGCCACCAGGCCGAGGGCGACCAGTTCGGAGTGGGACCGCACCTTGAACGCCCGGCCGCCCCACAGGATGTACGTGGTGCGATCCGGCCCGGAGAGCAGGACCCGCCGGTTGCGCGGGACCGGGGTGGCACGGCCGGCCGGGGCGAGGTCCACCAGCGTCCCCGTACTGCCCGGCGGCAGGCACACCGAGCTGTCTCCGGAGAGCAGGTCGGCGGCGAGAGGCACGTCGTCGGGTGCGCCCAGGATGCCGAGCTGCGGGCCGCGCCGGACGTCCGCCAGGGAGTCACGGGAAACCGAGACGGCCTTGGCGCGTGCCCCGACGACCAGTAGCGCGGAGGCGTAATTGGCCATGGGGTACAGCTGCCGGTCGCGGTAGACGTACCGGTTGCCGGTCTCCTTCTCCACGATGATCGAGCCCGGATCGCGCCAGGCCGTGCTCGGTCCGGGGCTGATCAGGCCGTAGACCGCGAAGCCCGCGGCGAGCAGGACCGCGACCAGGGCGCCGAACTGCATGCCGAGGTTCCCCCGTCGCATCGGAGCCTCGACAGGGCCCGGATCGCCGGCCAGCAGGGCCGACACGAGCCGGCCGACGGAGAACCGGTGGGCCTGGACGTGATCGCGTCGATTCTGCATCTGCCGGCCCCTCAGCCGGCCAGCGAGCGGACGTACGCGTACGCGTTCAGGACCTGCAGCAGCAGCGGGATCAGGGCGAGCGCCGTGACAGCCTCGAGGATCTCGCCGAGGCGTCCCCATATGGGACGCAGCCGGGCTCCCGGCAGCCGCCAGGCACCCGTCAGCAGCAGGGCGACAGCAGCGGACAGCCCAAGCATGGCGGCGGCTCGGGCCGCCGGGGTCGCGTCGAGCGCCAGATGCAACAGGACCAGGATCAGTCCGAGCCCGCCGGCCACCACCAGTGCCATGCGCTGCCACATGTTGCCCACCCCGCGGCTGCGCAGCAGCACCGCCACGCTGAACACCGCGGTGAAGACCCACCCCCACCAGTGGGGAACTCGCACCAGGCACGCGAAGGCCACCGTGCAGACCGCGGCGGCGGAGAGGAAGAAGACGCTGAGGTAGCCGTCCGCCGCCGCGACCCGGCGGGTGACCAGCGATTCCGGCAGCGGGTCGATGCCCTGCTGGAGTTCCTCCGCATTGTGCGGGAGTTCCACGACGCGCAGCCTTGCCGCGAACAGCGCCACGCGAGGAAGCAGCGGGGACACGGCGAACATGGCCGCCGCGAGCACCGCGGCGATCCGTGTGGCGTCCCATCCGATGACGATCGACAGGAACGACCCGAACTCCACCGTGCCCGTCAGCATGAGCAGGGTGCCGAACACCGCGACCGGCACCCTGCCGGTGGCCAGGACCGCGGCGGCCGCCACCCCGGTGAACGCTGCGGTGAGCAGCCCGTCCAGTCGGCCGGGCACGAGCAGTCCGGCAGGGCCGGCCGCCGCGGACAGTCCGGCCAGCGCGGCGAACAGGCACGCGCCCAGTCCGGTGATGGTCCCCACGGCTCGGTCTCCTGGTGTCTTGGTGACCACACCGCAGCCGACGGCCATGCCCAGTGCGATCACGCCGCAGGCGAGCGCGGTCAGCGGGTCGGGGCGGGTGGCGACGACCAGGGCGACGAGGGAGGCCAGCGCCAGGCAGGCGAGCAGGAGGCAGAGCCACCGGGTCAGTTCCGGTCGCCAGCGGTCGCGTTGGGCGTTGATCGAGGTGGCCACGGCGTCGGCTGCGTCGTCGAACTGCAACTCCGACAGGAGGTCGTCCTTCTGCCGCAGATACAGGACGTCACCGTCCCGCAGGCCGAGGGTCTCCGGGGTGCCGTCCAGGTCCAGTGGAGCCTCGCCGAGCCGCTGAAGCGCCCACCTGTTGCCGAGTTCGTCCTCGGCGACGGCAGGCGTCAGCACGACGGGCAGCAGTGTGGCCATGACGGTTGTCGCGGGCACCGCGAGGTCGATGCGGCCCTTGGCCGCGCTGACGGTCAACCGGCAGACGTCGGCGCTCCCCCCATGCCTGGTGCGGGATGGGGACGACGCGGCGGTGCTCATGGTTCTCCTGCGGTGCGCGGACGGGGAAAACGGGCAGAGGCGAGACGACAGGCGAGGTGAACGCCGTATGGTGCGTAAGGGCGATGCGGTGCGCGGGCGTCGGGCGCAAGGTCCACGGCGCCCGGCGGTGGACCTGGTCATGGCGAATCCGCCAGTCCGGTCTGGAGCAGCCCGACACCGCGCCGGGTGACGAACTGTGCACGTCCCGCGGGCAGCGTGCGAGGCTTCGCCTCGCCGATGAACTTGCCCTCCTCCTTGGGATAGGAGAACAGCAGCGCCGGGCTTCCCAGTTCCCACATCCGGCGCAGCAGCGGGTCCATCATTGCGCGCATGGCTCCCGAGGTGCTCCGCGCGACCACGATGTGCAGTCCGATGTTGGCCGCCTGGGACAGCAGCGGCACCATGGACGACATGGGGTTGTCCATGGCGCTGCCGGAGGCGAACAGGTCGTAGTCGTCGATGAGCATGAACAGCCGCGGTCCCTGCCACCAGTCGCGCTGCGGCAGCCGCTCGGGGGCGATTTCGGGGCCGGGCACCCGGCCGCTCACCGACGTCGCGGCGCTGGTCGCCAGTTCCGCCAGGGCCTCGGTGCCCACGGCGTAGCCGACGCGGTACTCCTCCGGGACGTCCCGGAGGAGCTGCCGACCGGGGTCGGCGAGCAGGATGCGCGCCTCGTCGGGCGTGTAGCGGGCGGTTATCGCCTTGGCGATCAGGCGGAGCGCGTTGGTCTTCCCGGTGGCGTCGTCGCCGAAGGCCATCAGGTGCGGCACCTTCCCGAAGTCGTGCCAGACGGGCTGCAGGCGCTTCTCGTCCCAGCCCAGGCAGGCACGCATGTCGCCCTCCGGCGGCGGCAGCTGGTCCATCGTCAGGCTGCTGGGCAGCAGCCTGACTCCCGGTGCCGACCGGCCGGGCCAGAACGTCTCGATCTCCGCTGCCGCGGCCTTGGTCGCGCTGGTCAGGTCCTCGATGTCAGTGGAGCCGTCGAGCCGTGGCAGCGCGGACAGGAAGTGGTGGCTTGAGCTGGTGAGACCACGCCCGGGGCGCGAGGGCACTCCGGCGGCCTGACGGGTTCCGACTTCCGACTCCATGCTGTCCCCGAGCCGCAGTTCGAGCTTGGTGCCCATCAGGTCGCGCTGTTTGGGGCGGATCTCCGACCAGCGGACCGCCGAGGCCACCACATGCACGCCGAAGGAGAGGCCGCGGGCGGCCAGGTCGGCGACGCGGTCCTCCAGTTCCTCGAAGTCCTGCCGGAGCGTGGCCCACCCGTCCACCACGAAGAAGACGTCGCCGTACGGGTCGTCGAGCTGACCGCTCCTGCGCAGCGCGCGGTAGGCGGCCATCGACTCCAGGCCCATGCTGGTGAAACGTTCCTCCCGCATTTCCAGCACCTGCGTCATCTCCTCCACGGTGCGCAGCACCCGATCGCGCTCGAGGCGGGTGGCCACCGAACCGACGTGCGGCAGGCCGGCGACGGAGACGATGCCGCCGCCGCCGAAGTCCAGGCAGTAGAACTGCACCTCCTCCGGGGTGTGCGTCAGGGCGAGCGAGAGGATCAGGCTGCGCAGCAGGGTGGACTTGCCGGTCTGCGGCGCTCCCGCGACGCCGACATGCCCGTCGGCGCCGGAGAGGTCGGCGACCAGCAGTTCTCGCAGCTGCTCGTAGGGCCGGTCCACCACGCCGAGCGGTACTTTCAGAGCGCCGAGCGCCGGGTAGTCACCCACGCTCATCCCGCGCACGGGGTCGGGGACGATGCCCGGCAGCAGCTGGTCCAGGCTCGGCGACTCGTCCAGCGGTGGCAGCCACACCTGGCGGGCGGGCGGGCCGGCGTCGGTGAGCCGGTCGATCAGCACGTCGAGCAGACTTGCGGAGTTCTCGGACTGCTCCTCGTCGCGTGACGGCTCGTCCGGCTCCCGTGCGGTGGCCGGGTCGGCTGCGTTGGGGGCGGCCGGAAGCGGCGGCCGCTGCTCCAGACCGAAGGGGACGATCTCGGCGGCCGGTCCGATCGGGCCGTCGCCCGCCGAGGCGCGGGACTGCGGCTGCGAACACGGCCCGGAGACGTACGCGGCCTTGAACCGGACCAGGTTGGTGGTGTCGATCTTCAGGTAGCCGTGCCCCGGCGCCGAGGGCAGCTCGTAGGCTCCCGTGACGCCGATCACGCTGCGCGACTCCATGGAGGAGAAGGTGCGCAGGGCCACCCGATAGGAGAGGTGGCCGGCAACCTTGTGAATACTGCCTTCGTCAAGGCGCTGGGAGGCGAGCAGCAGATGCACGCCGAGGCTTCGTCCGACGCGTCCGATCATCACGAACAGCTCGATGAACTCCGGCTTGCTGGAGAGCAGCTCGGAGAACTCGTCGACGATGAGAAGCAACGAGGGCATCGGGGCGAGCCGGGCGCCGCCCAGCCTGGCCTTCTCGTACTCGAAGAGGGAGGCGTAGCCGGCGTCCCGGAGCAGTTCCTGACGACGGATCACCTCTCCCTGGAGCGAGTCGCGCATGCGGTCGACCAGCGGCAACTCGTCGGCCAGGTTGGTGATCACCGCGGAGGTGTGCGGCAGCTTCTCCATGTTGAGGAAGGTGGCGCCGCCCTTGAAGTCGACCAGGACCAGGTTGAGGATCTCGGAGGAGTGGGTCGCGCAGAGGCCGACGACCAGGGTGCGCAGGAGTTCGCTCTTGCCGGACCCCGTGGCGCCGATCAGCAGGCCGTGCGGTCCCATGCCGCTCTGGGCGGACTCCTTGAAGTCCAGCTCGACGACCTCGCCGTCCTCGGTCACCCCGATGGGCACCCGCAGGCGGGCGTGCTGCGGGTTGCGCGGCCGCCACTGCGAGGCCACGTCGAACGCCCGCGGATCACGGATGCCGAGCAGGGCGGTCAGGTCGAAGTCGTTCTCGAAGGGTTCGTCGACCAGGTCCACGATCCCGCTGGTGCGCTTCGGCGCAAGATACCGGGCCAGACTCTCGGCCGCGGCCGGACTCAGCCCGTCGACCCGGGCGGATGCCGTGGAGTCGCCGGACACGAAGGTCACCTCGCCCTGCCCGGTGGTCAGGCGCAGCACCTTCGGACCGCCGGTCATGGCGCCGGTCAGGTCGAACAGGACGACGTTGCGCAGCCCGGCGCCGAGCAGCCGGGAGCTGGGCGGGATGTGTGGACCGGCGGCGAGGATCACGACGAACGGCTCGGACGTGCTGGGCGCCTCGGACTTGTCGTGATCGGGGCGGTCACTGACGTCCTGGCCCAGGAGTTCCATCAGGTCGTCGTGGTCTTCGGCGACGAGCCGCAGTGCACCGGCCGCGTCGTGCTCGCCCGGATGGGCATTGTGCGGCAGCCATTTCACCCAGTCCCAGTCCGCCCGGCCCCGCTCGTCGGTGAGCACGGCGATCCGCAGTTCGTCCGGTGAGTGGAAGACGGCCAGCTGGCAGAGCATCGCCCGGGCCATGCCGTAGGCGACAGGGCCGTCCCCGGCGAACTCGACGCTGCTGAAACTGCGCAGCGACACCGGGACGGCCATGCCCTCGACCGTCTGGTGGGCCTTGATGAACCTGCGCAGTGAGATCGCCGAGAGGGGTTCGAGGTCCTCGACCGGCTTGGTCTCCGGGGGGAGGAAGCGCAGCGCGGCCCTCCGTGGGCCGAGCCCGACGCGGATCCGGGCGAAGTCGTCGTGGCTGGCGCGGCGCTCCCACAGCCGGGGGCCCATCGCCAGAGACCACAAATCCTCGGGTTCAGGATGGTCCCAGGAGACGGCGGCCCGCTGTTCGGCCGCCGCCTCTCGGGCCTGCTTGCGCAGCTGCGCGAGGTAGCGCAAGTAGTCGCGGCGCTCGGCCCGCATCCGGCGTTTGCGTTCCTTGCCCGACTGCCCGAGCTGGGTCAGGCTCATCGCGATCATGGAGACGCCCATCATCCCGGACATCATGTAGGTGGTGGGCGAGCCGTTGCCCAGCGAGACCCCCACTGCCATGGCCGCCGAGCCCAGGCCCATCGGGAGGAAGGCGAGCGCGGACCCGAATTCGACGCCCGCCGGCTCGCCGAGCACCGGCGGCTCGGCCAGCTCGATCTCGCCCTCGGGCATCTCGGGAGCGGACACGCGGGAACCTCGCTTGACCGGCACTGTGTTCGTCATCGCCGTCCTCCCGTCGACCTGACCTGAGCGCGCTCCGGAGTGTTCACAGCGCCCCGCACCGCATCGCGTAGGCGACCGCGTGGGGGCGGTTGCGCAGATTCAGCCGTGTCAACATGCCACTGACGATGTTCTTGATGGTCCGCTCCGAGTAGTTCAGCTGCTGTGCGATCTCCACGGTGTCCAGGCCGTCGGCGAGCAGCCTGAGCACTTCGACCTCCCTCTCCTGCAGACCGCCGGCTGTCAGGCCGTGGGGCACCAGAACGGTGCGCTGGATCGTCCTGACCTGTTGGAGCAGCCACCCGACCATCTGCTCGGGGACGACCGCGCGCTCTCGGGTGCTCGCCCGGATGATCTTCACCACGCGGCCCCGATCGGCCTCCTCGCGCGGCAGGAAGCTCACCAGCCCGCTGGTGACCGCACGCATCAGGTGATGCTCGCTGATGGTCTCGGCGAGGAGCACGATGCGCATCTCCGGATTGGTCGACTCGTTGGCAGCGCGTTCCATCCAGCGGACAACCTCCTCCGTGGTCTCGTGGACCGTGACCAGCAGCACATCGGCCTCGGATCGCCGGTCGGGCGGGAGCAGCGTGATCTGGGAAGTGGAGCGCAGGCAGGCGACCGCGCCCTCGCCGCTGACCGGGTCGCCGGCGTGTACGGCCACATTGATCACGGCGCCCTGTGCACCTGTCGCGGGCGTCTCTACCGTGCGGGAGGCCATACCGACCAACCTGTGTCGACGGGGTGCCGCGCAACAACGACGGCGTGCGCCCCGAGAGAACGGCCACTGCTCATAAACGCTCCAATACTGAGATGCGGTCGTGTGCCTGACACCGACCGGCACGACGGGGGAAGACCGGGCAGATCCTGCTGACCGCGTGCATCGCCCAGGAGATCCTGCGCGCCCTCCTCGTCCCGGCACCGCGTACGCCTGCCTACTCCGCGGCATGGCACGACGGGGGCTTATTCGCCCCGCTCGACTACGGCGAGCGGGTCACGGTTGATCGAGAGTGCGGTCATGGCCTGCGTCCGGTGGTGTCGAGCAGTACCGGCAGTTCGCGCCATGCGGCAGCGTCGGCCGGTGCACCGTCGCACACCACATAGCGGTGCGGCGCCATCGCAGAGCGGCGACCGTGCAGACCACTCACGCAGGCGGTGTGGAGCCGTGCCAGTTGGGTTGTCGACCACGCAGGGCTCACGCCGGTCAGGTAGCACACGAGGCGGTGTTCCAACCGGTCGTCGGGCTCGGGGATCACCTGGAAGGCCGGCCGGCTCGGTTCCGCCAGTGAGGCCAACGCTGCCGCGACCAGCTCATGCATGTCATCCAGGTTGATCCAGCATCCGTCGGACATCAGCCATCGCGGGCCTCGGACCACGGCTGTGAGCCCGGTGACGGCCGGGATCTCGTCCAGAGGGAGATCCCGCCGCGCTGCCTCGATCAGCAGTGCGGCGATTCCCCTGCCGAACAGCTCCGCATCCTCGGCCCGGAGCTGAGACGGATCTGCCGACAGGGTGAGGTCGAGTTCCCCCTTCAGGCGAAACGCCCAGAGTTCCAGCCCTCGGGCAAAGGGCTCGGCGGGCAGCCAGTCCAGTTGGATCTCCTGCGCCGGATCGCGCGGGTCTTCTTGGCCGGCCCGCTTCCAATCGTCCAGCCCCAGCGAGCTGATGTCATTGAAGACGCAGTCGCGCGCGAAACTCGTACCGCGTTCACAAGCTACCCGCCATATCGTCTTCCGCAGCTCGGTCGCGTCAAACCAACTGTTCACATAGGCGAGTTCGGCGCTTTTCCGCACACGGTGCACAAGCCCGTCAAAGGTGGTCTCGCTGGTGTCCACGGACAGCAAAGCGTCCTGGGCCACAGTGCCCACGTAGTCTGTGAGTCCGGGCAGGCGACGGTTCCCGGAGATCGTCACGGCCACTGCCCTGCGCTGCCCCGCGAGGTGGGCGGTGAGAGCACACAGTGCCGTGAGCACGATCCTGGACCGACTGGTGCGGGTGCGCTCAGCAAGTACACCAAGAGCTTCGGCCGCGCTGTGCGACCGTATCCGCAGTCGGCGTATCGAGGTCGGTACGGACGGCGCGGCGGCGGACGACGGTGCGGCAGGCAGGGTCAGCATCGCCTGCGGAGTGCTGCGCAGTTGACTCTCCCAGTAGCGCAGTGAGTCAGCGGAGCGGCGGCGTCCTTCAGGTGAGGCCTCGATGACCGCGAGGTCGACTGGACGGACCTCGGCCGCTTCGGGCAGTTCCTGCCCGGCCTGCAAAGTCAGCCATTCGCGCAGCAGCAGGGCCAGCGCGGCGGCGTCGAGAGCCACGTGACAAACGGCAAGGACGAGATAGGCGGGCGCCCCGTCGGCGGTGACCACGGCCACCCGCAGCGGCCAGTCGACCGCTGGATCGAACGGCACAGCACGTAGCCGCGCGCCCAACGCATGGGCGAAGGTCGCCGGATCGCCCTCGGCGGCATGAACCGTCACCGGCACCTCCCCGGCGCCGCAGATCTTCTGGTAAGGCTCCGGCGCAGCGGAGTAGACAGTGCGCAGTGACTCATGACGCTCCAGCAGCGCACCGAGCATCACCGTGATCCTCTCGACGTTCAGCGCGGGCAGCAGCTTCGACACGGCGTGCAGGTTGACCTCGGCGGGCTCTTCCTCAGCCGTGCAGAGCAGGACTTGGGCCTGCGCCAGAGTGAGCGCTCCGTGCCGTTCCTGACAGCCGGAGAATTTCGCACTACAGTTCATCGCTCTCTCAGTTCCCCGGACAACTTCCGGAAAATCTAGGACGTCTTGATATCGGAGCCTGACCGGAAACCGAAATAGGCGATCACTAGCGAACGAGTGACGATCTCGTTTTCCCAGGAGTATCGACTGTGAGTTGCCACCAGCCTCGCCCGGAAACTTCGAACTTCGGGGAGGGGACCTCAGCCGAAGGCACGTCAGAGGGGAGGACCGTTACGGTCGATGATTTCCCCGGGCGGCCATTCTTCCACAGGCTGCGTGATGGGATCGATGTAGAGGAAATGGTCCTCGATCACCATCTCGGCAGGGTCCCACTGGCTGGTGGATCGTACCTGGACGTCAGGCAGGATGGTCGCGTTGGACCTCAGAACCAATTTACGCAACTGCTCTCGCATGGCTCCGAACGCGAACGGAACCTTGAGCTCCGTCACCGCCGAGCGAACCGCGACCAACAAATCATAACTGACTCTCGATCGCTGCAGATCCGGCCGCACCCCGAGCAAGCCGCAGTCGGCGACGAGTTGGTCCACCGTTCCTATTCTGAGGAAACGGCGCAGTACGCCGGTGTGCGCCGCCACCCCTTTGTCGTCGTACCCGATGACTCTCAACTCGGGTCTCGCTCCGCCCAGAGCGAAGCTGCGGTTACCCTCGAAGGCCCACGCATTGGCCTCTCCGTAAAGGGTTCGGAAGAACTCGGCGAGTTCTGCGTGGTCACTCGGCTTGAGCTCATGCTCCCAGTACGTCTGCCACTGAATGTGTGACTTCATGATTCGTTCTCCGCTCGTTGCTTCAGCGCCTGAGCCGGCATGGGGGTGTCCCGTCGCAGATGCGGTGTCATGGGCTGGTATGGCGCAGGAATTTCTTGACGGCCACAGGGGCGGTGACCAAGATGATCACCAGCGACCAGACGAGCGACATCATGACGGGATGCTCGGTAGGCCAGATGTCCTCGGTGCCGGGCACCGCGGGATTGCCGAACAGTTGACGGCTGGCAGTGGTGACGGCGGACATGGGGTTCCATTCGGCGGCCGGTTGCAGCCAGCCCGGCATGCTGCGCACGGGGACGAGCGCGTTCGACACATACATGATCGGAAGGAGCCAGACCGTTCCCGCACCCGCGGCGGCTTGAGGGCCGCTGACCGACACACCGATCAGGGCTCCGAGCCAGCTCATCGCCAGCCCGAACGACAGCAGCACGAGAAAGGCGGCGAGCAGGCCGCCTGCCCCGCTGTGCGTCCGCCAGCCCGCGGCGAAGCCGCAGGCCGCCGTGACGACCACCGTGATGGACGACCTCACCAGACTGGCATTGGTGCAACTCGCCAGGATGCTCAGCCGGGACACCGGGAGCGTACGGAGCCGGTCGATCATCTTTTCCGACAGTTCGTACGCGACCGCGGTGGCGGTGACAATGGCGGTGGTCACGACCGTCTGGGCCAGCAGGCCGGAGATGGCGTAGTCGGCGTAACGGGTACCGGGGGGAAGCTTGACCGCGTTGCCCAGGACGTAGGTCAGCATGAGGGTGAAGACGGCTGGTTGGACGACGCCGTAGACGAGCTGGTCCGTCTGACGGCGCATGCGCATCAGCAGGCGCATGGTCAGCATGTGTACGTCGAAGAGGAATTCGACCGATGGGGCTTTCGGGTGTTTCCCATCTCGGCTCGGCATGACGGGTAGGACTCGTTCGTGACGGGCTGTGACGTCCCGACCGCCGCTCGGCGTTTCCATGGGGTTCTCGGTGAGCGGGTACTGAGTCACCGAACCGCGCCCTCTCCATGCCGCGGGTCCTCGGCCGGACGGCCCGTGAGTTGGAGGAAGACATCGTCCAGGGTCGGCCGGCGCAGCTCGATGTCCTCCAGTTCGATCTGGGCGGCGTCCATGTCGCGCATGAGGCGAGTGAGCAGGCCCCGTTCATGTGGCGCCATGGCCCATATCCGTCGTTGCGACCACACGACGACAGGGATGGACGTTGAATAGCGGGAGAGAATGGCCGTGGCCTCAGTCACCAGTTCAGGGCTGCTCGGGACGATCTCGATGCGGTCGTCGCTGGTTCGGCTCTTGAGCTCCTCCACGGTGCCCTCGGCGACGAGGCGGCCCCGGTCGACCACGGCCACGCGGTCGGCCAGCCGGTCCGCTTCCTCCAGGTACTGGGTGGTGAGCAGCAGGGTCGTCCCCCCGTCGACCAGTTCCTTCACGATGTCCCAGGTGGCGGTACGGCTGCGCGGATCGAGTCCGGTCGTGGGTTCGTCCAGGAAGAGGATCTCGGGCCTGCTGACCAGACTGACGGCGAGGTCGAGCCGGCGTCTGGTCCCGCCCGAGTAGGTCCGGGCTGGTCGCCCGGCAACCTCCGTCAGATCGAAGATCTCCAGGAGTTGCTGGGCCCGGCCACGCGCCTGCCGCCGGCTCAGACGGCTCGTCCGGCCGAACCACTCGAGGTTCTGCGTGCCGGTCAGCAGGGGATCCACCGCCGCTTCCTGGCCGGAGACGCCGATGCGGCGACGCACCTGCCAGGGCTCACGTGCGACATCGAATCCCCCCACCCAAGCTATGCCGTCGTCGGGCTTCACCAACGTGGTCAGGATCTTGACGGCAGTGGTCTTGCCGGCCCCGTTCGGGCCCAGCAGTCCCAGCACGGTCCCGGCCGGCACACGCAGGTTCACACCGTCCAGGGCGCGGACCGAGCCGTAGCTCTTGGTCAGCTCCTCCATGCGGATCCCACTGTCCATCCTGGCTCGCCCTCCTTGCTCGCTTCGCGACCGGGCCGCTCGGTTGCCTGACGTGGGATGCCGGAGTGCACTCCGGAAAGCGCATCGGTGACCGCCCGCGCCGGTGGCGGGTTGCCCGGCAGGTCGTCGCCGCGCCCGCCGGGAGCGGCGGTCGGAAGGTTGCGTGAGCCCCAACTGGAGTCGCTCAGGGTGCACAGTGCATAGACCTTGAGCGGGAGCAGCAGAAAGATGTTGAGGGCGGTGTGGAGCGCCATGCCGAAGAACCTCGCCTCGCGGCTGGTCCAGAGCGCGAACGCGCATTGGCTCGCGCTCGCCGCGGTGACCGCGAGTATCGGTGCCCATGGAACCGTCCCCGTGGCGATCTGCGCGCATCCGGTCAGCACGGTCAGGGCGAGCAGCAGCGGTGCGAGGTTCTGTGCGGCCGCGTCCAGCACCAGATAGCGGCCGAGACGCGGCAGCAGGCGCATGACCAGCGCCGTGTCGCGGAAGGTGCTGCGCGCCCAACGGAGTTGCTGACGCGCGTAGGGCCGAAGACGCTCGGGCACCAGAGTCGCCGCCCTCGCGTCGGGCACGTACTCCGTGCGCATGCCCTCCTTGAGCATGAGGACCGTCAGATGGCGGTCCTCACCGAAGTCACTCGGCCGCCCCCGGAAGTACTGGGTCTCGTACTGGTCGAGCACCCTCAGGAGAATCGAGCGCCGATAGACCGCGCACGGCCCGCAACAGCACATGACGGCGCCGAACTCGGCCTGGGCCGCCCGTTCGCCGTTGCAGGCCATCCAGTACTCCATGTCGACGAGCCGGGTCAGCCAGGTGGCGTGCCGGTTGCCGGCCACCATCCGGCCCATGGCTCCGCCGACGGCCGGATCGGCCATCTTCGCCGCCAGCTTTCGGACCACACCGGGTTCGATCGTGGTGTCCGAGTCGACGTTGAGCACCAGCTCACCGCCTGACCGGCGGATCGCCTCGACCTGTGCCTTGCGTTTGCCCACGTTGTGCGGAAGCGGCAGAAACGTGAACCGCGGGTCGTCGGCATAAGCGGCGTACACAGGCTCCAGAGAGGAGCGGTTACTCGAGCCGTCGTCGACAAGGTAGACCCGCAGCTGCCCTTCGTAGTCCTGCGCCAGCACCGAGCCCAGGCACTGCGCCAGCAGCAGCGGATCCTCGTTGTAACAGGGGATGATCACGTCCACGCTGGGCAGCGCGCCCATGGGATCCACGTAGGCGGGACTGTGGTGATCGGCGCGCCAGGCATAGCACGCCTGCACGGCCTGATAGCCGACCGCGAGGAGGACATAAGAGACGGAAACGGTCAAAACGATGTCGGAGAGGATGCTGTTCACTGTCGCAGTCACCCCACGCCGAGCATGTCGGCGGACAGGTCGGCTGCCGGCTGAACGGACGGCAGCGGAAGCGTCCCGAAGACGAATCCGCGGTCGCGCAGCGCCGGGATCAGGCGGCGGAGCGCCACGACCGTCTGCTCCCGCAGCCGGGTGCGGTCACCTCTCGGCAGTTCGTCCGGCGGGCACCCGTCATGCAGGAGGACGACTCCGTCCGGCCGGATGTGGGTCAGAACCGTCTCGACGATGGCGTCCACTCCAGGGCGCGACCAGTCGCGCGGGTCCACCGTCCAGTCGAGGGGCGCCAGTCCGAGTGCTGCGGCCTCGGCGTTGGCCTCGCCGGTCCAGACCCCGTACGGCGCTCGCAGATGACGCAGTGGCGTCTGCGGGGAGATCGCGGTGATGACATCGCTCGCCCTCGATATCTCCCGCCGGATCTCCTCGGGGGCGCAGTGGGACAGATCCCTGTGTGTCATGGTGTGGCTGGCCAGACCGTGGCCTTCCGCCACGATCCTGCGGATCAACTCCGGATGCTCGGCCGCGTACTCTCCGATGACGCAGAAGGTGGCGACCGCGCGGTACTCGGCCAGCACATCGAGAATCTGCGGCGTGCAGAACAGATTGGGGCCGTCGTCGAACGTCAGGTAGATCCACGGGCCGCCGTCCTGCGCGCCGTGCACCTCGCATGCGGTGGATGACGGGCTGTCGGTCGGGCCGTCCTGAGGCCCGGCGGCACGCGCCGCTGTCGTGACGGTGTCCACCACCACGGTCCTTTCCTGGGGTTGGATGGCGGCCGGGGATCCGGCCGCACTCACGGAGCGGGTCGCACACGAGATCGACCACAGACTGGAGTGGTCCCGGTCATCCCGCGCGATCCACCGGCTCTCCCACTCGCCCCCGGGGCCGTCCTGCCCGACGTGGGCATCGACGCCGGAGCGGTGGGCGGGCAGGCTGTCCTCGACGGCAGGCACCATGCGGAGTGCGGCGCGCATCTCGGTACTGACGGACGACTGGTGCGGCTTCCACGGCCTGTCCATGAAAGCGATGCCCTCATCGGCGCCTACGGGCTCGACCTCTCGGGCGGCATCCGGATTCACGGGACAACTCCTCAGGGATGGAAGCGCGGACAGCGGGGCGGGGTCAGGGACGGGTCAGCACGACCAGCGCGTTGTGGCCGCCGAAGCCGAAACTCGTCGAGAGCACCGCGTCCGGCTGCTGCTTCCGCGGCCGGCCGTGGACGAGATCGAGGTCGATGCCGTCGCCGGGCTCGGTGAAGTTGCGGATGGCCGGGACAGTGCCGGTCGTCAGCGTCAGAACGGAGAACGCGGCCTCGAGCGCGCCTGACGCGCCCAGCAGATGTCCGGTGGAGGCTTTCGTCGCGGTGACGCTCGGCCGGTGCGGCAGCACCTCGGCCAGCACTCCGGCCTCGACGGCATCGCCGACCGCGGTGCCGGTGGCATGCGCGTTGACGTGTGCGATGTCGGATGGGGTGAGTTGGGCGTCGGCGAGTACCTGGTGCACCGCGCGCACCTGCCCCTCCCGTGCGGGGGTGGTGATGTGATGGGCGTCCGAGGTGACCGCGGTCCCGGCCAGCACGGCGTAGCGGTGGGCCCGGCGGGCCAGGGCGTCCTCCTCGCGCTCCAGGACCAGCACGGCGGCCCCTTCGCCCATCACGAACCCGTTGCGGTGCCGGTCGAAGGGGCGGCATGCCTCTTCGGGGACCTCACTTTGGGCCAGGGCGCCGATGCGGGCGAAGCCGGCGATGCTGACAGGCGCGATGCAGGCGTCGGTCCCACCGGCGATGACGACGTCGGCCCGGCGGGTCTGGAGCAACAGTGCGGCCAGCCACAGTGCCTCGGCTCCCGAGGCACAGGCACTGGTCGGGGCGTGTGCCCCGGCCCGCGCCCGCAGGTCGAGGCTGACCGCGGCGGCCGCCCCGTTGGGCATCATCCGCGGCACGGTGTAGGGAGACACCCTGCTCGCCCCCTTGTGTGCCTGCACGTCATGCTGGTCCACAAGGGTCTGGGCGCCGCCGAAGCCGGAGCCGACCGCGACCGCGACCCGCTCGGGATCCACACCGCCGACGCCGAGCCCGGCATCCGCCCACGCCTCGCGCGCGGCCAGCACCGCCAGTTGCTGGGAACGGTCGAGCCTGCGCGCGTCAACCCGGCCGATGGCCGCCTCGACATCATGCTGGACCACTCCGGCGATCCCGACAGCGGCCTGCGGTGCCCACGGCGTATCGAGCTTGGTGATCCCTGACTCGCCGCCCATCAGGGCGTCCCAGGTGGAGGACATGTCGCCGCCGAGGGGCGTCACCGCCCCCAGCCCCGTGACCACGATCCGCGACGGTGTCACAGCGCCCTCCTCGTCAGCGGTGCGGTGAGGCTCGCGACGCTCATGGTGTGCCTCCTGAAGCGCGATACAGATGACTGGTCGGACTGGTCGGGCGATCGGACAGCGTTGGCTCGATCGGATGGCATCGACGCCTCGTGAGGGGGAAGACCGGGCCGGATCGCTGGGTGGGCGCACCCGGGCGTGTGCGGGGCGTGTCTGCCGCCGACCGGTCCAGGCGCGGCCGACGCCATGGGAACCCTGATGCCGGTGAGCGTGGCTCGGACGGTGACCTCAGGGCCCCGGGGCTGAGGGGCGGTCGCTTCAGATGGGGCTGACGTTGACACGCGGCCGCGGCGGTGCGGATTCTTCCTCGGGTCCAAGGCGGCCACCTCATGGCTGTAGTACGCCCAGCTCAGGCATTCATGCGGGCTCTTGCTGGGCAACACAGTCGCCACAGGGGTCCCCGCGGCGCCATCGGTGGTCTTACGGACCCCATACGGATCCCCCCCCCCGGTGGCCCGGCGCCTCAGCCGGGCGCTGACACCCCCGGTCCCCACCCGTTGTCGCCAGAGGACCGTGCTGACGACATCGCCCTGCTCATCGCCCGCACCCACGCGCTCGACGCCCGGCACGTCGCCGCCTGGGACCTGCCCGCCGATCCGGCAAACGCGGCCCAGGCCCGCCGGCTCGTCGCCGCCCAGCTCGCTGCCTGCGCCCTGACAGAGGCATCGTTCGTCACCGAAGTCGTGGTCAGCGAACTGGTCACAACGCCACCCGTCACGCGGCCCCGCCCATCAAGCTACGGATGATTCACGACCGCCACCTCATCTGCGAGGTCTCCGACGCCAGGATCACCGCCCCCCACCTGCGCCGGGCCCACACCTACGACGAGGGCGGCCGCGGCCTGCCGCTGGTGGCCCGGATGACCCGCAGGTGGCCGGGATCCGTAAGCCGATCCGTAAAACCACCGATGGCGTCGCATCGGCCCCCGCGGCGACTCTGTTGCCCAGCAGGAGCCCGCACGCCTCCGCAAAGGGGTGCAAAAAGGTCGGGCTGTTCGGCCGATCCGCCGACCACCCGTCGACTCCTGGGCTGCGCGGCATTACCCCAGCGAACCCGAAGGATCAACGATCGTGCCGTCGAAGAACACATGTCGCAAGGTCGCTTCCGTGACCCTCTTCGTAGGGATCTCCGGCCTGGCCCCGGCGGGGGCGGCGTCCGGCTCTTCGCAGACGCAGGTGCAGGTGCAGGAGCCCGTCCCGCCCACCGACTTTGTCGACCTGCCCACGAGCCCCCTCCCGGCCGACAGCGGGCAGCGGAGATTCAGGGTCACCTTCCGCAACATCGCGGCGACGGACCGGACGGTAGCCCCCCAGCTCCTGGTGGTCTCGCCGGACGCCGGCCCGTTCCTGTCCCCGTCGGACATCACTCTGGAGCGTCGCAAGACGGACGGCGGCTGGGAAGCCGTCCAGGTTGGCACCCAGACCGGCACCCTGTTCACCGACCTCTCGACCGCCCGACGCACCCTGCACCCGGGCCAGACCCTGATCGAGATCTACCGCCTCACCGTCGTCACCCCACAGGCCAAGGGCACGGTCGAGCCCAGGGTGGCCGTCTACGACTGAACCCCAATCCCCGAAGCCCGTTCCTGGCCGACCGCCGACAGGCCTACCTCTGCCCCGTCAGCATGGATGCCGAGCCCTGCCTGGCTGTTGAGGCGCAACCCCACAAGGACACCGAAACGCCGACCCCGTGCGGCCCAACACCCGGCCAGTGCATCGCGAAGTGGTGCGGCCCGGGGAGACGGGTTCGACGATACCCCCGATCATCAGGGTGACGACCAAGCGTCTGTCACCCCGCGCGGCAGTGCCGATCCGACACAGAAGATGTGCGTCAGCGGCCAGTTGGTTCTCCCCGCTCGCGGCCACTTCAGCTCCCCACCGTGGCCACTTCGACTCCCCACTGGCGGCCACCGCGTATACGCAGTGAGGTCATCCTCGGCGGCGCTCGCCTCACCACGGCAGGATCGGAGGCAGGTCGCTGAGCCCGCGGGCTGCCGCTGGTCAGCCCCCGCCTCTGGCAGCCGACCACCGCCGCTCAGTGCCTCTCCAGCCGGCGTCAACCACCCTCTGTATATGACAACTACCGTATGTGGTCACACGACGTGTGACCAGGATTGGTAGTTGGCACCAGGGAATCTTCGTGACCTGCGCTGATGCCAACTAAGGGTTGTCCCGTAACTGCCGGTCACAGATGAGATGATCTTGCTGTGGCTGGTGTGATCACGGCGTCGGAGCCGTCCTGGATAGTCCCGTTC